>DAOUQF010000005.1 GCA_030625815.1 Eubacteriales bacterium | reverse complement strand
TTTCGCGAATCCATTGTATGATTGTACTGTTCCATAGCGTGAGCACCTCCCTGTATGATGATGGTTTGTGGTGAATTCATTATAATACAGTGTGTTCCGCTATGGAATTTTTATTGTTTCAATTTCATTTTACAATTAAGCGTTATTATTCGCTAAACGACTATCCAGAAAGAAAATTAGTTCCATTAGATAGTGGCAAAATAGGAAATCGGAAAATGAGTATTTCGGATAGAAATAAATTGATACGAAGCCATGTTAGAAGTGCAAGTTTGTGGAAAGGTAAAAGCGCATTTTCATTATTGCCAATAAAGGAGCTTGTGGTAGAAATATTAGAAATAGATGATGGCGATCATGTCGTTTCATCGTTATACATGGATAAGAAGTTATTCAAAAGTGCAAGTCTTCGAGCATCGTGCGAGCGGTCTGTTGAAAGCTGGAATTTTTTCGAGGATAATTTTCGAGTCGGAGATGGATATAAAGCGATTCCAGGTTACTTTGAACAATTGGTTTCTGATAACGGAGGCCGGAGATAAGCAGTCAGATTGTATATTTCGATGAAACAGGTGACGATGGGACAACCACGGCTTCAAGTGAAGTGTTTATTCTGACAAGTTTGTATATGCCAATGGAGTGGAATTTTGGTATGCGAGAGACTACAAGAGGTACTGAAGTATAAAGAGTGGCGAAATTTTTCTAAAGTACACGAGAAAGCACAAATAGCATGTGAAAGAAGTAAAAATGTGGTTTCTGATCATTTTGTTGGCGTCAACAAAACGATTAAAATGCCAAAAGGAGCAAGCAAAGAAATTCAGGATTAGACTTAATTGAAGCATAAAGTAGAATCATTTGAGGATTTGAATAATGAAGAAACTCCCATCCCGCATCGATTTTGCGGGATGGGAGTTTTTTTATGCAGATTCAAGACAGATAGTATATAATAAGAATGACCGGTAGAGGGAAGAGTTACCGGCACTACCGGTAGAGGAGGCTATGATGGATAAAAAATTGTTGCTTGGAGAATCAAAATATATTGAATACAAAAAGCAATATACGAAAACGCTCTTAAAAACTGTGAGTGCATTTGCGAATTACCATGATGGGCATATACTAATCGGCGTTGATGATAATGGTGGTATTGTTGGGGTTGCGAATGTGGATGAGCAGCGTTTAAATATAGAAAATGCAATCAATGACGCGATTGAACCAAAACCTTATTACGAGTTTGAAACGGAAACGGTTGATAATAAATCAATTGTAGTGATCAAGGTGAATAAGGGCGAACATACACCTTATACATACAAAGATAAAGTCTATAAAAGAATGGATACATCAACTGTTCAAGTGGATCGGTTAGCCTATGGAGAGTTGATCTTACTTGGGCGAAATCAGAGCTTTGAGACCTTGAAGTCGGAAGTTGAGGATTTAGATTTTAAGGTGCTTTCTTCAAGATTAAAAGCAGTTTTGAATATTCGATCGGCTACCGAAGATTTATTAAAGACTTTGGGCTTGTTAGATTCAAATGGATATAATAATGCAGCTCTATTGCTTGCTGACAACAATCCATTGATAGTAGCAAAAATTGAATTGGTAGCTTATAACGATCACACAGTGAGGCACATTAAAGACAGACAGGAGTTGAGTGGAGTTTCGATCATCGAGCAATTTGATAAATGTATAGATTTTTATCACAAGCATTTTAGTGTTGCAGAAATAATTGAAGGTGCATACCGAAAAACAGTTGAAGAAATTCCGCTTGTAGCTTACCGTGAAGCAATAGCGAACGCGATTATACATCGTGATTATTTTCGAGATTCCAGCATCAAGGTGGAGGTGTTCGAAGATCGGGTCGAAATCATATCGCCCGGTTCGTTGCCGATTGGATTATCGGAGGAAGAATTTCGAAATGGAAATATTTCTAGAGTTAGAAACACAATTATCGCGGATGTGCTATTAAGGTTGAAAATAATTGAAAAGCTTGGTACTGGAATTCGTCGAATAAAGGAATATTATCAAGAGTATGAAGTTGAGCCGAGTTTTGAAATATATGAGAATAGTATTAAAGTGATATTGCCAAAGATCGATGCTGAGTTCAGTTCTGTTGGAATAGCGAGCGGAGCGATGAGAGATGCTTTGAGCGTGAATGAAAGGGAGATCCTGCACTTGTTGGAGAACGGAGGATCTTTTAACAGACACGAAATTGAAATGAAATTGGGTTTGAAAAGAACGCAAACGGGAGACTTGTTGAAAAAGCTGAGAGGCATTAATCTGGTAGTGAAGATTGGAAGTGGCAGTCAGGTGAGATACAAGTTGAATCAATGACCGGTAGCGTTGTTTCTCTACCGGTCCTTTATCGGTATTACCGGTAGAGGATAAAGTGAATGGCGGTGAAAGATGAAAGAGAAAGTATTGGCATACGGGAAAAAACGGATAGGCTGCGATGAATTGAGGAAGATGGGGCGATTTTCTGATTATGCTGAATTTGCGGCTGCTGTTGCGGAGCTGGTTTCAGAAGGCGCATTATCGCCTGTCAAGGCGAGCGGCACGAATGGGCGAAGTCCAGCGTTGTATAACCGGTACCATATCCTTGATAAAGAAATTGACTATTGTGATGAGCTTTTGTTTGTTCGAAAACTGTATCCGGGATTGAATATGGAAGGGTACCGAAAGCATCCGGAGATGGTTCGTGCGGATCGTATGGATTTAAAGCGATTGAGTGATTTTCTTTGGGAGCATGAAGAGGAGTTGGATCTTCCCATGTCAGTCAATGAACGTTCCTTTGCAATTTTTGGTCGGGAAAAAGCTATAAAGGAAGAGGGACGTGTCAAGGCGATGCTGAAGTTTAATGGCTTGGATGACAAGGCTTTGCGAATTTATCGAACGCCGGAACCGCTATTCGATTTTGTCTGCAGGGAAACGACTGAATCAAAGGTCTTGATCCTGGAGAACAAGGATCCTTGGTTTACGTTGCGCAAGCTTGCCCGCGAAAAAGGTCTTTCTGGTGTGCTGAATTTTGATGTCTTGCTCTATGGAGAAGGCAAAAAGATTACGGATCGAATGGGACGACTGACAGACTATGACCAGTGGGTTTTAGGGGGTACGAACCGATATTTCTATTTTGGTGATTTGGATTGGGAAGGGATTGCCATCTATTTGAATCTGCGACGCAAGAATCCAAATCTGACGATTTCTTTGTGCCTGGACCTGTATAAGGCGATGTTGGAAGCGGCAAAAGGCGTTTCTTTGCCTGAGATGAAGGCGGGGCAGAAAAAGTGTAAGGTCGATGAGTTTTTGACGGGCTTTTCTCCGCGTGAACAAAAGGAGATATTGGATATTTTAGAATCCGGACGATATGTCCCGCAAGAGATTATTGGATATCCATGGTTTTTGGCGTGTGTTGAGGGGGCGGAATAATGGAGCGTTTTTTAGAGGGGTTCCATCAGCGAATGGCCGTTGTCGGCATTGTTGAATCGATTGTGAACCGCAGAGGGAGAAATACGGAGATTGAACAATTATTTGAACCGCATGGTTTGACCAATTTGGTGTTCTCTGTCCTCCTTTTTATTATGGAAAAGACCTTGGCGGAAGACAAAGAATGCGACAAAGTCATGATCAGCCAATTTGTTGATCGTTTGTGCCTTGCCCATTACGGGCTGGTTCTGAAGGAAGACACTGCAGAGATCGTGACAGAATATATTCTGAAGACCATTTTACAAAATGATGGGGAGCCCTATTATTTTAACGCCATAAATTATGAACAGGAAAAGCCTGTTAAGCTACCCATTCGACTGATTGAAGATCACCTTAGGAAGACCGTAGACGGGTACAGGCTGACGTATACGCTGTCGGATCAGGGATATGACTTTTTGTTTCGCACCAAGGAAGTGGATCAGGAATTGCAGTTTAACATGGAAGAGCTGAGACTGCGGGAATTGCTGAAAAGGAAAAACTTCAGCAGAGCCAGCGAGCAGAGCGACAGTCTGATTCAAATGATTCGTCAGAAGAAACGGGAAGTTCAAGGACTGCTTTTACGCATCAAGGAAGACATCGACAATATCGATGTGGAAGAACAGGAACGGTTGGTCAACAGCATTTACGATATGCTGCAGAATGAATATGAGATTATGGAAGAACTGGACGATCAAGTGGAGCGTGCGGAAAAACAGATTTATAAGGATTATCAAGCACGCGCGAGTTTGGATCATGAGCTGATCAAGGCGCAGGCTGATTTGCATCACATCAAGGGCAATTTGCGCATCATCATCAGCGAGCAAAGAGATCTGCTATTAAATAGAAAAACGCTGACGGAGTTGTATATTCAAACCCTGGAGGATACCTTCGCGTACCAGAATGAAAAGCGATTTGATTTTGAAGAGGTGATTTTAAGGGGGATGGAGGAGCATCCAGAGGCAGTGAAGCGATTTTGGCAATTGTTGAATCCATTGTTCCTGACCAATGCAAACCGCCATTTGAATCTTCAGAGAGTGTTTGCCCGGCAGGGAATGATGAAAACAGAAGAAGAGGAAGAAGCAAAGAACTTGCTGACGGAAGAATTGGCGGAAGACGTGGAGGAAAAGAAAGCGCAATTGTATCAGAGCCGATATCGGGAGATTGTTGGCGGTTTGATTCGGTTTGTTCGAACTTCAGGGGGCTGTATTCGCTTTTCCGAGTGGCTGAAAAAGTTGAAACAAGAATCAGATATGTATGATCGTTTTATGGAAGAAAGGCTTTTATTCACGACTGTACTGCGCCTTTATGATTTGCATGAAATGAATCTGCATGACCTGTGGGAAGAAGAGGATCGGATGGTTGACAGGCTAACGGATGAATTTGATCCGGCGCTGTGCTTTCTCCAATTGAGAAGCGATGACAAGTCCATGGAGCGGATTCGGTTTATGAAGGTGGAGAAGATCGATGATCGGATCATGGAAGGGGAATGGTCTTTCGACCAGGGAGAAATGAAAACGGTGGAACGAATGACGATAACGGACTTTCAAATACGAGTGGAGTGGGACGATGAATAAAATCAAGCAGGCAACCCGGATTCTTCAACGACTGCTGGAAAACGGGGAATTGAATCAAGATCAGGAAAATGAATTGTTCAGTGCGTATACGGATCCGGATGTATCAGAGATCATGTCTGTTTTTGAAGAGGAAATGGATATGGTGGTTATACGGGCCGGCAAAAGCCTCTATCTAATTCCCGGTCAAGACAACCGCGTTTTGGGATTCCGGACCAAAGAGTTTAAGGAGTGGCTGGGTTCAGGTGCAACCATGAGCGATATTTATCAGGGGTACTACATCGCCATGGTGTTGTTTTCCCAGTTTTACAGCGGGAAGAATCAGAACCCCAAGATTCGACCCTTTCTTTCAGTTGCACAATTGATTGAAATCTTGGACCAACGATTCGGGACGATTTTAAAACAGGAAGAGGAAGCTGTGCGTGAGCAGGAAGAGGAACTGGGGTTGAATTTGATTGGTGTGGCGGAGAGCTGGAAAAGCAAGGTGCGAATGGAAGGAACTGCACGAACCACAAAACAAGGGGTGGTGCTTCGAGTCTGTCGATTGCTGGAAGGAGAAAATCTGATTCTGCTTTTGGAAAACGACCGGGAGATTCGCACGACAAAAAAATTGGACGATTTGATGAAGTATTACTTCCTGAATGACCAACGAGTGGCGGAGATCCACAAGATCTTTGAGAAAGGAGGCGAGAGTCATGGCATTATTGAATCGTATACGCATTCTTAATTTTTCATACAATAACCATGCTCGCCTGATCAGCGATGAAACCTTTGATCTTTTTGGCGGTGAAAACGTGCTTATGAACATGAAAAACGGAGGCGGCAAGAGCGTGCTGACCCAGTTGATCATGCAACCGATTGTACCAAAGATCAAACTGATGAAGCGTCGAATGGAAGATTTTTTTGCCGGAAAGGGCAGAAAGTCGCCGGCCTACATTCTCTTGGAGTGGAAGTTGGAGGATGAAGGCGGTTATTTGTTGACGGGAATTGCCATGGACAATGTGGAAAGCAAGCTGCGAGAGCAGGAAGCGATGGTTCAACGAGTCAAGTACTTTACATTTACGGTTCAGTATAAGGACCAACATCCTTTTGATCTGACCAGGATTCCATTGGTTTGGGAAGATCAGAATGGAAAGTATCCATTGGATTTCAAAAGCGCGAGGACACGAATTGGACAGGCTGCACGAGACGGGAGCGGGATGGTGCAGGTGTTCAACGAGGATGAAAAAGAGGCTTACCGTCTGCATCTTGCCAGTTTCAACATCTATCAGGATGAGTGGAAAAATCTGATTCGCGAGATCAACGAGTCGGAAGGCGGATTGATAGAAATCTTTGAGAAAACCCAAAAGTCCATGAATGTATTGAAAGATTGGTTGCTTCCTGCTGTGACGAATGTGATTCACAAAAGCGCTGATGACCAGGGCAAGCTGGAAACCATGATGGAAAACTTGGTGAAGGAATGGATTGAGAATGAAGTGTATCTGCAAAAACGCTCCGTATATCAAGACTTTCTGGAAGAGATTCGGATATTGGGAGAAGAAGCCGAAGGTTTGGCAGAGCGGATGGACAAAAAGGAAGAAACGATTCGGCAGTTGGCGGGTTTGCATGGATATTTAACAGCGGAAATGGAAGGCTTGCGGGACCTGGAATCGAAGAGTGTGGTGCGGATCGCGGATTTTGAGAAGGAACTGACCCATATCGAAAACGAAGAGAGCTCTTTGCAGTATTACAGGGAAGCGGAGTATGCTCAGGAATGCCTTGCAGTTGTGGAAGCGAAACGTGTGGAAGAAGAGGTGAAGCAAGCCGCTTACCACCTGGCGGAAGTGGAATCAAAAGAACAGCAGGCGGCGGATTATAAGCGGCAAATCGATGAATCCCGGGGACGCTTGACGAATATTGAAGAACGATTGAAAGCCAATCAAAACGACGAGGCGCGGATTGAACAGAAAAAGCATTTGGGGTATTCCTTGTTGTGCGGTTATCGGGAGCGCGACGTCGAACGTCAAAAGGAGGATGTGCTGCTGCAGTTAACCCTGGAAACCAGCGGCCATGAAACCGCAGAGTGGGAGAAAACGCAGCAAGCGCTGGAGGGTCACCAGAGTGATTTGCAGATGGAAAAGGGCGAGCTGAATGGAAAGATTCGAGATTTCCAAAGCGATGAGGCTGAAATTATTGAAAACCTGCAATTCCATTTTGAAAGAAATATTCTTGGCGAGATTGATGAAAATGCG
This sequence comes from Eubacteriales bacterium, assembly GCA_030625815.1. Taxonomy (GTDB): domain Bacteria; phylum Bacillota; class Clostridia; order Tissierellales; family GPF-1; genus GPF-1. The sequence continues at coordinate 125,965 of DAOUQF010000005.1, read as the reverse complement.
ATCAGAGGATTTGATAATTCACTGAAAGAGCAGAAAGAGAATCGTGCGGGGTTGGAACAGGCATGCCGGGATGAACGGGAAGCAAATCGCGGAAAAGAAGACGAACTGGAGAAAAACCGGAATGCATGGATGCATGACCGCAGTGACGCAACGCTTTTCTATGAGCGAGCACAGAAGGCTTATATGGAGTATCGGCAAAAGGAAGCGTCTTTGGTCTCTGTATATGAGCGGAACAATCGAGACGTCGCCTTGCGCTTTCAGCATGAGAATGCCGTAGAATGGATGGAAACCATCCTTCGGGAACACGAAAAAGCGTTGAGGGCCAGCGAGTTTGAATTGAAACAAGTGAATGAAGAATCAGTCGCTTTGCAGGAAGGTCGATTTCATGCTTCCGCTGCATTGATCCATTGGCTTGACGAGAGGGAAATTGAATACCAGACGGGTGAAGCGTATTTAAAAGAGTTTGATGCAGAACGCCGGGCAAGAATTTTAAAGCGCAATCCTTTGCTTCCTTTTGGATTTTTATTGGATGACGATGCATATGAGCGGGTGGCGGATGAGATTCGCACTTTTTCAGATCGGGCTGTGACACCTGTTTTCCGATATCAGTCGGTCAAAAAGAAATTGGCGGATAGCTGGCAGAGTGTAGAGTGGAACATGATTGCACCATATCAGGAAGCGGCATTGGACCAGAAGCAAATTCCTGAGTTGCTCGAAGAATTACGGAGGAAGAGGGTTGATTTGGAAGAGCAAATCAACCAGTTTTATTACGCCGCGAATCAAGCGAGATTGGATTTGGATGAAGTGAGCGGTTTTGCGTTTGGTCTTGAAGCGGAAGGGGACTTGAAAGCAGAAGTTGAAAATGCGGAAACGAGCATTTCAAGTCTGGATGCATCGATCAGCGAGGCGGAGGATGAACGTAAACGATGTCGAACGCGGGATGGCGAATTGATTGATGCGTTAAATCGGTTGGAAAACCAAAGAAGAGAATTGGAAGACCGCATCAAAGACTTTCATGAGTTTTTGAAGGCTGAAAAGGAAAATCGGAAAGCGATTGAAAGCTTGGCCGCATGCAAAAGACAATTGGAGCTTGTTGAAAAGGATTTGGCCGTAGGACGTGAAGCGCAAAAAGAACGAGTCCGCATGGAAAATGAGTGGCGCCGTCGACATGTTGAGCTTGAGCGGGAGATTGGCGACATCAGTTTGAAGATGCAGCGGTATGTGGAGTATGAATCCGGGCAAAAGATGGATGGAAGCGTTGAGTTTCTTCAAAGTCAATGGGATGCCATGACCGCGGAGTGGGAAGGAACGGCCAAGGAACTGGAAGAGAAACGTGTTCAGCTGATTCAGGCAATTCAAGAGCGGAAAAACAAGTTGTCGTCCTTGGGTATCGCTGAGGAACGACTGGCTGTGCTGGAGTATCGCCCCGAAATGGATGCATTGATTGATGAACGGGTGAAAAGAACCAGAGAGGAATGGGAGAACACCAAGGCTACGTTGCATCAAGCAGATCTGACGTATCAGAGACATCAGGCCAAGGCAGATGTGAAACGGGAGGAACTGGAGAAGCCGGGTAAAGAATTGCTGCCGAGAGAGATGATTCTTTCCAATTTCAGCGAGAGGAGACAAGTTGCCGAGGACAGGATGCATCAAGAGCAGATGCAAAAGGCAAGTCTGAACAGGGAACTGAATGCGCAGCAGAATTTGGCTTACCGAATAGAAGACACGATTGACTTGCCGGCGGTTCTTGATGTGAAGGTAGTGAAGCCGGAAGAAACACCGGAACAGGCATTTCGCTCATGGAAAAGAGAATTGCGTGAACTGACAGAAGAAATCGCGGCAATGGACCAGGCGTTGATCGCCCACTTTGGAAATTTGGAAAGGGAGTATTGCAAAGAAGAGGACTGGCCGAAGAAATTGCTCCAGGGGATTAAGTCTCAGATCAAGCGGAAGCTACGTACTTATGAGGATTACTACTTTGTGGGAGAACGGCTTTCTGCCGGGATGAAAACCTTGCAGGACATTATTAGAACCTTTGAGCAGAAATTAATTGGACTCGAGAAGGACCGGGAAAATCTGATTCGACAAAGTTACAGGCAGGCGAAACGGGCATTTGAAGAGTTGTTGAAAATCGAAGACCATTCTCTGGTTGAATTGGACGGCAAATCCGCTAAGAAGATGATTCGTGTGCGTGTGGCTCCGCTGGAGGAAACGGAGTCCGAGAACCGGGCAAAAATGGAAGCGTATATTAAATCCCGGGTGGAAGCGACAAAGTTGGAGATGGAAAGCGGAAAGTCTACGGAGGAGATTCGGAAGATGATTCGACAGCAGATGAGCACCTTTGAATTGCTTGGTGTCTTAACGGACTTGAGCCAGTTTGAAGTGCAAGCATATAAAATCGATATCAATCAGAAGAATCGGCGATATAAGAGCTGGGAAAAGGTGGTGCGCGAGCACTCCGGTGGCGAGCGATTTGTTTCATTTTTTGCCCTTTTGGTGGCTTTGATGTCGTATACGAGAACCAGTCAGCGCGATCATGACAATTATCGCCGCAATCAAGATACGAAGGTGCTGGTTATGGACAATCCATTTGGCCCCATAACATCAGCCCATCTGTTGCAGCCATTGTTTCAGATTGCAAAACGGTACAATACGCAATTGATTTGCTTAACGGACATCAAGTCCAATGCGGTATGGGATTGCTTCAACGTGATCTATTTGTTAAAGATTCGCCCCGATGCGTTGCATACCAAAGAGTATGTTAAGGCGGAACTGGAGTTAAGAGATCCCGAATTGGAAAGGGAGTCGATGGAAAAGGCTATGTTTCGTCTTGAAAACACAGCACAAATGCGATTGGATTTATAATGGGAAAATGGACAATAAGACTATAGATATCAAAAGGGCTTTCAATATTGGGAGCCTCTTTGATACTTTGTGGAAGCGAGAATGAAGAAGGTGGAGTAACTTGAACGGGTCTGCTTCGTGTTTTGGCTGAGTGAGTGTAATGCGATTATGACCGTGGTTCTTGTGGGTAGAAGTGCTGCATGAGGAACAAAAAAAGCTGTTAGTAAAGTTGAATTGATAAAGAATTCTATTGAGTTTTGTCGAGCATCCCAGAGCTATTGTTCCGGGATGCTTTTATAGGTTCAAACAACTAAACTTGCATGCGAAAATACGTATCAATGATACACTTTTATTGACGACTTGATATAATGGGTGTATCATTAAATTACTAAGAAAAAGGTGGAGAAGATGAATACGTATTGTGAGATTTGTGATGAATTTAAAGACTATGAAATTGTTAATGAAGAGACGGAATGTGAGTTTAATGGAAAAACAATCAAATATGATGGCAAAGTAGCGCGGTGTTCAGAGTGTGGTTCTGAAATCTATGACGAAGAAGTGCTTGATTATAATATGAAGCAGATGGATCATATGTATCGTGAAATGATGGATTTGATTCAAATCGAAGAGATTTGTGAGATTCTTCAGAAATACAATATTGGAAAAAGGCCTTTGTCTGTTTTATTGGGATGGGGTGAAGTAACTGTAACACGTTTCCTTGACGGGATGATTCCATCGAAATCCTATTCGGATCAGTTGAAGCAACTTCTTTACGGGCCAAAGCAAATGCGAAGATTGTTGTCTGAAAACGGCAGGTTAATTTCGCCTGTTGCAAAAAAGAAGGTGCAAAAAGTTTTGGCAGAAATGAAGTCTGATCTGACGAGCAAACTTGAAGTGGTGACAAAGTATCTGATTGGAAAGTGCGTTGATATTACACCGCTAGCATTGCAAAAGCTTTTGTATTATGTGCAGGGATTTCATATTGTCTTTCAAAATGAACCTATGTTTGAAGAGGAATGCGAAGCGTGGGTGCATGGTCCTGTTTTCAGAAAGGTATATTTTGAGTATCGTGACTGTGGATATCGTTCGATATTGCAGGATATTGACATGAATGAAATTGAGAAGGCGTTAACAGAACGAGAAAAAGAACTAATTGATTCCATCATTGGATCCTTCGGATGTTATAGCGGGAGTGTTTTGGAAGCGATGACTCATAGCGAAATCCCTTGGATTGAAACTCGCAACGGTTTGGAACGCGATGAGAAAAGTGATCAGCCAATTGATTTGGCGTTAATGGGATTATGTTTCAACCAACTAAAAGAGAAATATCAAATGGTAAGCTATCTTGATATTGCGGAGTACAGTATAGATTTGTTTGAGAAAGTTAAAAGACCAATTTCCTTTTCTAAATAAATTTTTGTGATAAGGAGTTATAAATGCTTATGGAGAGCAATTGATGAGGTGTGTAAACGTAGGTGATGATGAAATTGCCTGCGTTTTGTTATAAGATAAATGAGTGGAATTTGAATATTATGAAATATAAAACAGAGGAGATTTGAATGAAAAATTCAGAGGTGTTTTTATCAACCTATCAAGAAATAGAGGAGTACTTTCAACGGGAGTTGGAATCCAATCATCATCTTCGGTTTTACGAGATGGTCAAGCGCATGAAAAAGAAGAGTGCTGCCGTGCGCCGGTATGAGTTTGATTTGCGGGAATACGCCGATCTTCGAAACGCCATCACCCATGGGAATATGGGGGAGGATGTGGCGATTGCGGAACCCCATGACAAGGTCGTAGAAAAGCTGCAGCAAATCAAGAATCAGATTGTGGCTCCACCTGCGATTACAAAGGTTGTCAATCATGAAGTGAAGACCATTGATGGATCCATGAGACTGTCGGATGCATTGGGTTTGATGAAAGAGCATGGCTATGGGCAATTGCCTGTGTATGAAAAGGAACAGTATCAGGGGATTTTCAATGGAGAAATTTTGATGCGGTGGCTGCGTTTAAATCATACGAAAGAGGTGTTGAAGATGAATCAGGTAACAGTCGATGAGATTATTGAGAGCGATCCGTCTCAAAGCCATCAGGTGATTTTTAAATCTCGCGCAGCTTCTGTTTTAGAAATTCAGGAGACGGTAGAGCGCTATACCGATAAGAAATATAACTTACAAGCCATTATTATTACCGAGAATGGGAAATCGACAGAGAAGCCATTAACGATTATTACCTCGGCAGATTTACCGGTGATTTTTGAATAACAGGGAGTGAATGATATGGGGATTCGGCTTGCGAAAGAAATCGATTTGAAAGACCTGACAGAGATTTATAATCAAGCAATCTTGAAGGGGACTTGCAATGCCTTTACTGAAATCTTTGAGGTTGAAGATCGAAGGGCGTGGTTTGACTCTCATCAGAATGAAGAGTATCCTTTATATGTCTACGAAAAAGACAGTCAAGCCGTTGGATTTGCGTACTTCACCGCGTATCGTTCCGGAAGGCTGGCAATGCGCGGCACAGCGGAGATCAGCTACTATGTTCATGAGGACTATCAAGGGATGGGCATTGGCTCTCAGCTGATGGGATTTGCTTTGGAAAGAGCAGTCAGTTTGGGATTTGATACTTTGATTGCAATTCTTTTGAGTGTGAATGAGGGAAGCATTGCTTTGCTTCGCAAGTTTGGATTTGAAGAATGGGGAAGACTTTCTGGTGCCGTAAAATTATCGGTTGGGATCTGTGACCATCTTTATTATGGTCGAAAGATATAAAGGTAGCCAAATTGAACAGAAAATGTGTAGACGCATGCGAGGGTTCTCGATGCGTCTTTCTTATGGGTTTGATTGATTGGTTATCGGTGTTAATTTTTGATTTCGGTATTGGTTCGGAGACATGCCGATGTAATTTTTGAAGGCACGGCTGAAATAGTGTTGGCTGTTATAGCCGACCTTTTCCGAGATCTCCTTCATGGAATAGATTTTTCCCGGATGGAGCAGTAGCTGGATAGCCATATTGGTTCTGGTTTTATTGAGATAATCGGTAAAGCTCATTCCGGTTTTCTGTTTGATGATGCGGGTGACATAAGATTCGCTGACAAAGTACTTTTCTGCAATAGTGTGGAGAGATAGATGACTGTCGGAGAAGTTCGTTTTGATGTAATCGATGGCCAAGTTTCCAATATCATCTGGAGGATTTCGATCGCCGGTTGCTTTTTTTAATAGGCTTTTTTCCCAAATTCGATTCGAATAGGCTTCCATGGCTTTTTCGATAATGGCTCGAAAATTACGATAGTCGATGGGTTTCAACAGATAGGTAAATACCCCAAGATCCAAGGCTTTTTGCGCGTATGCAAACTCGTTGTAGCCCGAAATGATAATAATCTTGGCGTCTTTGTCGACTTGTCGCACGCGTTCAATGACTTCGAGGCCATTGGCAAGGGGCATGTTGATGTCCATCAGGATAATTTCGGGACGGAATTTTTCGATAGCTGCGATGGCTTCCTTTCCATCTTCCGCCAAGCCAATCACATGAAGATCCAGATTATAAGATTCAATTAGTTTTTTTAGGCCAGTACGAATGATTTCTTCATCATCGGCGATTACAACTCTATACATGGCAATTCCTCACTTTGGATCGGGATTTTCAACAGGACAATGGTACCTTTGTTAGGTTTGCTGGCCACTCGGATTTGATAATCATCTCCAAAAGCAAACTTTAAGCGTTCATTGATATTGTAGAGGCCATAGTGATCAGATTCAACGGAATTGGCCAAATTGTTTTGGAGTTGAGCCAATTTTTCTGGATTCATTCCGATTCCGTCATCACGAACCTCAATAACGAGAAAATCGGAATCGGACGATACGATGATTTCGATATGGCCATTTTCTTTCCTCGGTTTCAACCCGTGGTAGATGGCATTTTCCACAAGGGGTTGAATGATTAGCTTGGGCACCATTTTTTGAGTAATGGCAGGGTCTACCGTGATGGAATAGTTCACCTTGTCCTTGTAGCGGACTTTTTGGATATCAAGATAATTTTGCACATGTTCCGTTTCTTTTGCAATGGATATATACTCATTTCCGGAGCTTAAGGAAATCCGGAAGAAGCGAGAGAGGGAATTAACAAGATCGGCAACCTCAAAGGCATCATATTCCAAGGCCTTCCACTGTAAGGTGTCTAGTGTATTGTAAAGAAAATGTGGATTGATTTGTGATTGCAAGGCACGAAATTCGGCTTTCCTCTTTTGCTTTTGTTCGTGGACGACTTGGTTGATCAAGTTCTCAATTTCATTCAGCATCTGGTTGAAGACCTGACCCAAAACAGAAACCTCATCGGTATTCTGGAAGTCATAATAGGACTGTAAATTGCCGTGGGAGACTTCGATCATATTTGTTTTTAACGATTGAATCGGTTTAACGATAGAGTTGGATACTACGACCGCCAGAAAAATCGAAACGATAAATAAAAGGATACCGATATAGAGAATGTAGCGAATGATGCTGTCGGTTTGTGCGTAGATCATGCTATTTTCAATCATGGTACAGAGAATCCAATCCTCTGTATGGGGAATGGAAGAAAAGAATACAACAGAATCCTGATCGGACATATTCGTTAGTTCTACAGTGCCGGAGGCGTGCATTTTATTAGACCGGATAATAGAAACAAGTCCTTCGGATGAAATGTAGTTTTCTCGTAATGATGCCGCATCAATGGAATAGATATCTTGGTTTTTGTTCATGATCCAAGTGAAGCTTTCATATAGATCAATGGTGTCGACGATCTCTGAGAAATTTTCTAGGTTGACGGAACCGTTGATGAATCCAACCTTTTCATTTTTCTCATTGATGATGGGGTAGCAAAGAATAAAAATCGGCATGTTGTCGGATTTGGAAACAATGGGATCGCTGATGACATATTCATTTTTTGTAGTCATCGCTTCTAAGAAGTAATCCCGGGTTGAGACATCAATTGTGATCTGGTCGTTCACCCAGCCTTGGCCATCGACACCTCCGATTGCAAAGGTCTCATTTGGATTACCGTATTGACCCCGCAAGACTTCATTCAATTGAGAAAGATATGGCTTGATTTCATCAAAATTCATTGTTTTAGTGGATGGATTTTCATGGATAATTCGGATTTCACTGATCCGTTGATTCAGCCATGAACCGATCTCGTTAGCTTTTGAGTTGATTAGTTGGGTGGTATTGTGCTCTAGTTCTTCCATACGCAAGGTCTTGATCTTGGTCTCCATCAGCAAAGAAAGAACGGAAAGACTTAAAGCGATGATGAGTACAAAGGATAAGATGATTTTTGATCGTAGAGACATGGGTTCACCCTTACATGATTTGACATTTTTAAATTCCTTTCTCATTATACCGGAACTACGGGGCTTTTCAAGGTTGTTGATTGAGAGTTCAAAAACAGGAAATCTGGTGTAAATACAAAAGGTGGGGAAGCTGATAAACTGTTAATCGAAAGTGTTACATTTTTAACAATTAAAAGGGGGGAAACAAGTGAAAAAGATTTTGATTTATTTGCTTATGATTGCCATGCTTGTTACGGCAACAGGTTGTTCACAAAGTGCTGCGGTTGAAGAACCGGAGGCTATGAAGACTGCTATCGAGAATGGAACCTATAAAGGAGTAGGCGAAGGCAAGGGCGGAGATATTTCTGTTGAGGTGACCATTGAAGAGGATGTAATTACAGCGATCAATGTCCTCAGCCAAAACGAAACAGAAGGATTGGATCAAGCGATTGTAACTTTGACCGAAGAAATCATTCGTACCAATACCTTGGAAGTGGATGTGGTTGCGGGAGCAAGTGTAACGTCCAATGGTTTTGTTGAAGCGGTAACCGTGGCGTTGGGTGCAGCGAATGCGACACCAGATATGCTGAAAAAAATCGAGGTTGCCGCGGTGACGCAAACGAGAGAAAAGGTGACAGAAGAATATGACGTCGTCGTTATTGGCGCAGGTGGGGCGGGTCTTACTGCAGCCATTGAAGCCAAAGTGGCAGGCGCGAATGTTATTGTCTTGGAGAAGATGCCGGCAGCGGGTGGCAATACCTTGATTTCAGGAGCTGAGTATGCAGCTTCCAATAACTGGCTGCAAAAGGAAATGGGAATCGAAGACAGTGTAGAACAACATATCGAAGATACGCTGAAAGGTGGAGATCATGTGAATGATCCTGCGTTGGTTCGTGTGGTTGCAGAAAATGCGCTTGCAGGTGCCGAATGGTTGCGTGATTTTGTAGGTGTTGTTTGGGAAGAAGAGTTGATGCAATTCGGCGGTCATTCCGCAAAACGAAGCTTGGTTCCGGAAGGCGCAAGCGGGAGAGCGATTATTACCAAGCAATTGGCTAAGGCGGAAGAGTTGAATATTCCAGTTCTCTTGAACACAAAAGCGACGGCTTTGATTACGGATGAAAATGGAAAAGTTGTTGGTGTTGAAGCGGAAGGGAAAGATAAAGACTATATCTTCGAGACTAACAAAGCGGTTATTATTGCAACGGGCGGGTTTGGGTCCAATGTGGAAATGCGGGTCAAGTACAATCCGGATATCGATGGATCGATTCTTTCCACCAATTCCCCAGGAAGCACAGGAGATGGAATTGTGATGGCCGAAGCCGTTGGCGCTGACTTGGTGGGCATGGAATATATTCAAACCTATCCAATTTGCGATCCTTTATCAGGCACGTTGTTGTATGTAGACGATGCGCGTCTATACGGTCATACTGTGATCGTCAACAAAGAAGGCAAACGGTTTGTGGAAGAGCTGGGCCGTCGAGATGTGATGTCCATGGCTATCAAAGCGCAAACGGGCAGTGTTTGTTATGAATTGATAGATCAAAATGGATTTGAAAAGAGCTACTTGCAAGAGAACCATGCAGCGGAGATTGAGTATTTGTACAATCATGATTTGTTTGTGAAAGCGGATACGTTGGAGGAAGCGGCAGCATTCTTCGATATCGATGCGGAAGAATTGAAAATGACAGTAGACAACTATAATCAATATGTTGCTGATGGATCTGATCTGGAATTCAGCAAACGAAGCTTGCCGTCAACCATTGAAAAAGCACCGTTTTATATTTTGAAGGCAGTTCCGGCTGTTCATCATACAATGGGTGGCATTAAGATCAGTGAGAGCGCGCAAGTGGTTGATCATGAAGGCAATGTCATTGAAGGATTGTTTGCGGCTGGCGAAGTGACAGGCGGCATTCACGGCAAAAATAGACTGGGAAGTAATGCAATTGCGGATATTACGGTATTCGGTCGAATTGCAGGACAAAACGCAGCGAAATAAAAAGTGTAATGGATAAAAGAATAACTCTGTTGGCGCTTAGTTATTGATAATAATTTCAAGAAGCAATTGAGGAACTCTTCTTGTAAAAGATGGTTTGTGAAGCCGATTTTTTATAGGGGGAGTTTTGTGCGATATAAGTGAAGAACATAATTTTCTTTATTTATTACAAAGATTCTACTATCGATATTTCCAGTTTTTTGGAATATAATATAAGAATATCGTGAAAATGAATGGGTGAAAAAGGAGGGAACCACTTGAAACCACTAATCGGAATAACAAGCAACTACTTTAACAGCTTTATGCCGAAACTGGAGCGAGGCGGTGCGCAAGAGCTGGAGGAATTGGAAAAACTGAAGGACAGTTATGTGGGAAGATCGCTATATGCGCTGAATGATATTCCAGTGAATCTTTCCTTTCAGACCGATGTGGTGGCCATTGAAGCAGCGGGTGCTATTCCGGTAGTGCTTCCTTTGATTCAGAGTCAGGAAACGGCTCGGGAGGCGCTGTCGCGTTTAGACGGTCTTCTCTTTGCGGGCGGGAGCGATGTTGGCCCGCAATGGTATGGGGAAGAGATGCGGGAGAATTCCGGGTTTTTCGGAAAGCTTGAGGGATTGAAGAACGAAGATGCCGCAGGGTTTGCGACAGAAATTTGCGAGCGTGATCAAATGGAGATTGATTTGATGCGATTTGCCATTGATCATACGAACTTGCCGATTCTTGGGATCTGCCGGGGTGCTCAAATTATGAATGTTGCGATGGGCGGCAGTCTTTATCAAGATAATCAAGTGAAAACAACCTTCAACCATTCGCAATTTGCGAAATGGGACGCGATCTCGCATGAGATTGAACTTGTTGAGGGAACAAACATGCATCAGATCTTCGGATGCTCTACTATGGGAGTCAATTCGATTCATCATCAGTCGATTAAAGAGATCGGTAGGGGGTTGCGGGTTTCGGCGTATGCGCCGGATGGCGTGGTCGAATCCATTGAACATTTGGATTTATCGCGATTTGTAATGGGGATTCAATGGCATCCTGAGATGTTGAGGATCAATGTGCCGGAGCAGGAGAAAGTTTTTCAAATGTTTATTGAGGCATGCAAACTATAAATTTGAGTGAGTCAAATTGATTATGATTTTTGAGATTATGAAGGTAAGGCCGGGAAGCAGTTGAAGCTGCATTCCCGGCCTTTTTAAGTTGTTTGTTTAAGGACTTTTATACTAGCTGCCGAACGAGTTGTAGGTTCTGCTGATGAGGACAATTGCTTGTTCTCTCGGGGTGTTCAGCAAGGGATCGATCGTTGTTAGGCTTGTTCCATTCATGATGCCGTTTTGATGGCAGAATTTCACTTCTTTGATTGCCCATGATGCAATGATATCTGCGTCGGTGAATGGGAAAGGCGCTGTGGGATTAACTGATGTGTCCAATCTCGCTGCACCTAGTGCTCTGTAGATCATGACGCACATTTCTTGTCTTGTGATATTGTTTGAAGGAGCGAATTGTGTCTCGCTGATCCCGTTTACAATGCCTAGTTTATAAGCTTTCAATACGTCGGGATTGTCCGTGTCATCAAAGGGATCAATTCCGGGAATTGCAGTGAATCCTGTAAGCTTTTCGTAGAGTTTCACGGCGATGGTGCAGAACTCTTCTCTTGTTATGGATCTTCCATAGTCATACATGACGCCTGGGTAAGTAAGGCCATTTTCATATGCCTCAATGAGTTCAGGTTCAGCCCATTCCGATTGGGTGCCATCGAGAATCGCTGGAGGTTCCGCTTCTTCCTCGCTGAGAGCAACCGATGCTAGATCAGATGGAGACGAGGTTAGGGCTTCGTCGTATGTTTTCACGCGATAAGAGATTTCGCCGGAAAGGCCTGTCAGGTCCACATCCACGAAATCATGGTCGTCTTCCGTTGTATTTCCCAGTTCAATCCATCCGATTCCTGCATCCCGTTCCACCTTGAATCCGGTGTAGGTTCCGGAAGGAGGATTCCATAAGACAAGCACCTCGGAATTGGATCCGTCGGTGAATGCAGCAGTTACATCTTCAGGCGGATCGGGGAAGTCGGGGAATATGAAACCGTCTGGAAGACTTGGCATAACCACAAGTCCCGTGTAGAGAGCTTCGGCCTCGTTGGAGTAGCCGGAATCAAGAATTATCCCTTTGGCTTTCACGCGATAGGTGTATTCAACTCCAGAGACAATTGAAGTATCTTTGTATTCCGTTTCACTGATGCCCATTGTTCCGATTTCCAAATAAAGACTGCCATCGGTTTTTCTTTCAATAGAATATCCGGTTTCGTTTGCTGAGTTATCAGACCAGTAAAGGCTGACTTCCTTTGTGAGGATTCCAGGATTCGCTGTAAGGTTTGTCGGCGCCGAAGGCTTGATGGTCAGGATGTCAATTCCTGGATCGATTGGAATTAGAGTAATAATGCCGGGATCCTTTGTGGTCGCAAAGGTGTTGGATGTATCCCAGGCCGCAGCGCTTTCCCCGGTTGTCGGCATCCAAAGGACTCTTACTTTCATTTTGTTATTTGTACTATTTGGCACAGCCCACTGGTAGCTTCCGTTTTTCGTGGGATTGTTGATACTTGTTGCAAGTGTGTTCCAAGTGCCTCCATTGTCATTTGAGTACATCAGCTCAACCTTGCCTCCTGCCACAAGGGTGGTCCAGTGAAGGGTATATTTGTGGCCGCCAGAAACGTTTGGCGCTATGTCTGAAATTGATATTTTCTGTAGGATTGTTGAACTGCTCCACATGTTGAAGAGGTTGGTTGTGAGATTGTATCCTGATGGAATGCTTGGAATTTTTCCCCAAGGACCGATCAGGAAGAAGTCGCTGCTATAGTAGTAGTCGGAATCCCAAGGCATATCGCCTTCCGCCAGTGATTTCACGCTTTCATGGACAAGACTTGATTCTGCAAAGGCATCAGGCGGGATATAGCCTACGGTACCTGTATGATGCCACCAGCTGAGACCGGTAGTTGTTGCGGTTGAAAGCTTGACAAGTCGGCCGAAGATTTGGTATCGGTTGAGTGCCTCGTATCCGGGCAGATCGACGGGACTTACATAGGCGATTACGCCTTCGTCGGTCCACCCTTCAGCGATGAGGTCGATTCGTTCACTTGACGACGAGGTATAGGTGTGAATGTCCCAATCATTTTTATACAGCCTGTAGAGTGGAGTTGAGTAGACTGTCTTTGTGTTGAAGAAGACAGGCATCATAGGCAGAATTGTTATTGGGTCTACGATGATCGGTGTAGGGTCAATTGCAAATGCAGGTATCGATGAACTTATGATCAGAATGAATGTCAGAATGAATATTTTCAGTTTTTTCATAATGGTTCCCTCCCTTTTCAAAATATGGACAACTACTAAACTTATATCCTGCAAATGCCAGTATGAATCTTAAAAAGGAAGGAAAGGTTGGCGTTTTGATAATAATATAGCAAAAAGTGGAAAAGCTGTATACTTATTGAAGGTGTTTAATTAGTTTTGGTAGAGTTGATGAGACCGCTCGGTAAAGGGATGCTAATCAGTGCGATTCATTTTTTGGAGTTACAACATGATATGTGCTTTATCGCAAGAAAATGATTTTAACGGTGGAAAACGGGATGTGAAACTGTTTTCGGAATATCCATTTTGACATAGAGGGGAAATTAAAGGTATAATGAAGTAGAAACAATTTGTATTTACAGGGTTTTTAGTGAAGAAGTTCTAAAAAAGCACGGTTGAATTAAACTTTAAATCATGTACATATAGAGTGTTGAGTTCCATGAGATCTTGAACCAGAATTTATTTTTCTTGTTTTTAGCAATCAATATCCAGTACTGCTTCCATTTCATCTAAATCGATTGCAATAATGATTTAGACTACGCTATTCGCAATATTGCCATGCGCTTGATGAATTTTTGTAATGAAGGGCTTTCTTTATTATGGGATGCCAAGTGATGCATGGAACGCATTTATCATTCCTTAAGTACAAGCAAGATTTCTTTAGCGATTTGTGAAATTATGGTAGGTTTAACCTCAATTTTATTGAGGTTAAAAAGGTATCCTGAATATATTGAATCGGCTTTTCTTTACAACCTTTGAATTGAAATTTTCGATCTTTTCTTGTTTATTCACGTACTTTTCGTTGAGCAATTCTTTAAATGACATGTTGGTGACTTATCCTCATTGATGTTTTATTTTATATCAACGAGGGTAGGTCATTCATGTTTATAAAACAGTCGCGTTAGAGCAAGTGCAAGGCAAACGATTACCAGTGGGAACAATGGGATTTTTGGCATAGAAAGCAAGTGATGATTGTATAATTTTATGCTAGAGAAGAGCCCTCTTTCTTTGATGATTTTTTCTCGCGAAAATCATCTTAAAACCGAAGGTTCTTTTTATCTGCACTTATCAAAGTTGTGGGAGTTAGACCGCTACAATCAATTTTAATGGTTTTATCAATAATTGCGATCATGTATTGAAGCGGTCATCATATAATTTATAGGCATAAAAGCGAGTAGGCGGAGGGATATTAGTGGAAAATATAGTTTTAGAAGTAAAAGATTTGCGGACGAGTTTTTTTATTGATAAAAAAGAGCTACCGGCGGTAGCGGGTGTATCTTTTAAAATAGCAGCAGGAGAAACTCTTGGAATTGTTGGGGAATCCGGATCGGGCAAAAGTGTAACGGCATTTTCAATTATGGGATTAATTGATAGCCCACCAGGGAAAATTATGGGGGGGAGTATACTTTATAAAGGGGAAAACCTTTTAGAAAAAACGGAAAAGGAAATGAGGAAAATTAGGGGGAATAAAATATCGATGATATTTCAGGAACCCATGACTTCCCTCAATCCGGTATATACCATTGGAAAACAATTGGCTGAATCGTTAATTCTTCATCAAAATATGACAAAAAAGGAAGCCGAAAAGAAAGCGATTGAAATGTTGAAACTAGTCAAGCTTCCTTCTCCCGAAAAACGGATCAAGGAATATCCGTTTCAATTTAGCGGAGGGATGAGGCAGAGAGTGATGATCGCCATGGCGCTTTCTTGTGACCCCGATATACTTATTGCCGATGAGCCAACGACAGCATTAGACGTTACGATTCAATCTCAAATTATGGAATTGATTAGAGATTTAAATAGAAAAACAGGAACGGCAATCCTATTTATTACGCATGATTTAGGCGTTATTGCGGAGCTGGTTCAAAATGTAATTGTTATGTATAATGGGAAAATTGTTGAATATGCGAGTGTAAAGGATATTTTTAAAACCCCGTATCATCCGTATACAATAGGGTTATTGAATTCAATGCCTAAAATAGCGGGACCGAGAGAAGAATTGAAATTCATTAGAGGCATGGCTCCACTGCCGGGAGAAATAGTAAAGGGATGTAGGTTTAAAACAAGATGCGACTATGTAACGGAGGAGTGTCGAATGGAAGAACCGCCTCTTTATGAAGTTGGGGATAGCTTGGTTCGATGTTGGAGATTTAAAAAGTAGGAGATGGGCGTATGCAGGAAAACATTCTGGAAATAAAAGATCTCAAAATTCATTTCCCAATAAAGGGCAAAATAATTCCGAGAGTAGTGGGGAATGTAAAAGCGGTTGATGGAATAAGTTTTAGTATTAAGCAGGGGGAAACACTAGGTTTAGTGGGTGAAAGCGGTTGTGGTAAATCGACAACATCAAGAGGGATCTTGCGATTAATTGAACCAAAAGCGGGTCAAGTGATTTTTGAAGGAAAAGATGTTATAAAGAGCAGCAAAAAAGAGCTGAAAGAAATCAGGAAAAAGATGCAATTAGTTTTTCAAGATCCTTTCGCGTCATTGAATCCTAAGATGAGAGTGGGAGACATGCTGGAGGAAGTGCTCTATGTACATCGGATAGGCAATCCAAAAGAACGGAAAAAAATAGCTGAAAACTATTTTGAAATGGTTGGATTAAATAAAAAATACATGACAAGGTTTCCTCATGAATTTAGTGGCGGCCAGAGACAAAGAATCGTTTTTGCCAGGGCCATTGCGTTAAATCCAAAATTAGTTATATGTGACGAACCTGTTTCAGCATTGGATGTATCCATACAAGCGCAAATAATAAATTTGATGGAAGAGTTAAAGAATAGATTGGGGCTCACTTATATTTTTATTGCGCATGATTTAAGCGTGGTTAAACATGTGAGCGATCGGATTGCGGTGATGTATTTAGGGAAAATCGTTGAAATTGCCGATACGGAAGAACTTTTTGCCAATCCCAGGCATCCCTATACAAAAGCCTTATTTTCGGCAATACCTGTTTGTGATCCGGAAAATAAAGTGAAAAAAATCACATTAGAGGGAGATATGCCAAGCCCACTAGATCCACCGAAAGGGTGTAGATTTCATACCAGGTGCTATAAAGCAAAAGATATATGCAAAGAAAAAGCACCACAAGAAATTGATTTAGGCGGTGGGCATTTGGTTTCATGTCATTTTGTTAAGAATGATTAGATCGCAGAAAGCATTTTATGAAAACAGTGAAATTTATTCTGTATAGATCCTTATGCCACACTTCTATTATTTAGGGATACGGTTCAATATCCAAGTAATCACTGGAAGTTATAGCTTTTAACATATTATACGAGGAGGAATGTTTATGAAGTGGATGGAAAAGCGAATTGGGATGTATTTTCTAGTAATTCTCATCTTGTTAGCATCAATGCTAGCGGTGGGATGTGCCTCGACCGATACTGGAGACACTACAGCGTCGGCGGAAGAAGACGCGGAGAAAGTTTTGGTTATTGCCGCTAAAGATGATGCGGAAACATTAGATCATATTCGTACAAGTTATTATGCCAATGCGATCGTTTATATGTTTGATAGATTGGTAACGAGAGATTACAATTATAGTTATAAACCAGGTTTGGCAGAGAGCTGGGAAACTTCAGAAGATGGCCTTGTTTGGACTTTCCATCTGAAAGAAGGGGTGAAATTCCACAGTGGAAAACCATTTGTTGCGGATGATGTAAAATGGACATTTGATTTTATTTTAGATCCGGAAACAGGGTCGCCTTATGCGGGAGATATGAAGGTGATTAAAGAGACGACGGTGATTGATGACCACACCGTTCAACTTGAATTGGAATATCCATTCCCGAATTTATTATTTAATCTTTCAAATACTGCTTCTAGTATTGCAAATGGGGAAGCCTATGAGCAATATGGGGATGACTATGGCGTTAAGTATGTAGATGGAACCGGACCCTATGTTTTTAGTGAATGGATCAGAGGCGATCGACTTGAAATCACAAAGAATCCTGAATATACTTGGGGGCCTGATTGGGTGGAAGGCGAGTCAATGTTAGATAGAATCGTGTGGAGAGTCTTGCCCGATGAAAATTCAAGGATCATGGAATTAGAGACGGGTGGCGTGCAAATAATTGAGGGAGATTTACCTCCATCGGCAATAGCACGACTGGAGAGTAATCCGGATATTCGCATTGAAACGGGTCAAGCAACAAAACTGGGTTATTTGGCGTATGCTTGCGATAAAGAGCCATTTACAGATATTAGAGTAAGAAGAGCAATTAATTATGCAATCAATAAAGATGATATTATTGCAGCGATATTTAGGGGACATGCGGATCCAGCTTATGGGTATTTGCCGCCTTCTCTTCAAGATGAATACTATGCGGATAGTGAAAAAGACAGTTATAAATTCGATCAAGCAAAAGCACAACAATTATTGACTGAAGCCGGTTATCCGGATGGATTGGAATTAACGTTATCAGCGGATAATTCATCAATTAGCACCAAATTGGCAGAAGTTCTTCAAAGCCAACTAGGCGAAGTAGGAATTAAAGCGAAAATCAATCTTTACGATAGTGCAAGTTACACTGCAATGTTAAAAGAGGGAGAGCAAGAGTTGTTTATTAGGATCTATTCATGGCCGAATGCAGATATAACGGACTGGTTCTGGCATTCTGAAAGATTCCCATATCCAAATCATTCTAGATGGGTGGATGAAACAACGGATGCATTAATTGAAACTGCACGCACGGAGGCTACATGGGAAAAGAGAGCCGTGTCGTATCAAGAAGTTCAAAAACATTTAATTGAAGAAGCTGTAATGTGTCCGATTTATATTCCAGAAAAAATGATAGCAATCAGCAAGGATGTAATAGGATTTAAATATCATCCATGGCAAACTGTGTATTTTGACGGACTTGATTTAATGATGACTGAATAAAAGAAGGAGTATCATGCGGCTTTTAGAACATTAAAAGCTGCATGATATTTTAAAGGATGTGTTGTTAATGCTAAAGTACATTATTAAAAAGATAATACTGATGATACCTGTACTTGTTGGAATGACGATTGTCGTTTTTTTACTACTCCATTTAGCCCCGGGCAACCCGGTTGATTTGATTGCAGGTCCACGGGCAACGCCTGAAACGATTAAAAGTATAGAAATGAGATTGGGGTTGGACAAACCGCTTATTGTGCAATATTTTAAATTTCTTGAAAATTTAGCACGAGGAGATTTTGGAATATCGATATTGCAAAGAAGACCGGTTATGGAGATTATAAAGGAAGCATTGCCAGTTACTGTTGAGTTAGGAATTGCATCGTTGTTGGTATCTTTTATCTTAGCAGTACCCTTAGGAATTATGGCTGCAGTATATAGAAATACTTGGAAAGATTACATTAGTATGAGCGGGGCATTAGTCGCAATGTCTGTTCCGGCATTTTGGCTTGGGCTTATTGCGATCTATGTTTTTGCCTATAAGTTGCGATGGTTTCCAGTATCGGGTTATGGTACGTGGAGACATTTGGTCTTGCCTTTATTGGCAATTACTTTAACGGAGATTGCTGTTACAGCGAGAATGGTAAGATCAAGCATGTTAGAAGTGATTAAACAAGATTATATAAGAACCGCAAGGAGCAAGGGATTAGAAGAAAAAAGCATTATTATGGGTCATGCATTAAAAAATGCAATGATTCCCGTTGTAACGATGTTTGGATTGAAAATAGGGTGGATCGTAGGCGGAGCTACAATTATTGAAATCGTTTTTGCAAGACCTGGTCTGGGTCGTATGATGGTGAATGCAATTTATGCTCGAGATTATCCAGTGGTTCAAGGGGCTATGATCGTATTAACAGCCGCAATAATTATCGGAAATTTAATTGCCGATATATTATATGTCGTTGTTGATCCTAGAATTAAGTATTGATTTTAATGATTTGCAGGGAAGGTGATTGAATGGTTAGCATTAATTATGATAATGAAGTTCAAGAAATGGAAGCGGAAGCTGAAGTAGAAGCTGAAGTAGAAGCTGAAGCAGAAGTGGAAATGGAAGCAGAAGTGGAAGTGGAAAGGACAAGTCGATATAAAGAATTTTTAAAGTATTTTTTTCGAAACAAGGCTGCGGTAATTGGTGCATCCATTATCGGGTTACTAATTCTTTGTGCGATATTCGCGCCATTTATTACGGAATATGCATATGACAAACAAGAGCTTAGCAATATGTTGAAACCTCCATCAAAAGAACATTTCTTTGGAACGGATGAATTTGGTCGGGATGTTTTTTCAAGAACAATCTATGGCGCAAGAGTTTCATTGACAATTGGATTGGTTGCCGTTGGATTATCCATGGCTTTTGGTGTAATGATGGGTTCGCTAGCGGGTTATTATGGTGGAGTGACCGATTATATAATTTCTGGAATAACGGATATTGCGTGGGCCTTTCCCACAACGCTATTGGCAATCGCCATTATTGCGTCAATCGGTCCGGGCCTAATGAATGTTATGGTTGCGATTGCGTTGGTTTACTGGTCGGGTTATGCACGATTAGTAAGAGGAAGCTTTAAAGCCTTGAAAGAGCAAGAATTTGTCGAAGCGGTACGGGCACTTGGATATAGTGATTCAAGAATCATATTTCGACATATTTTACCCAATGCCCTTGCGCCCGTGATCGTATTGACAACATTATCAATACCAAGGGCGATTTTAGTGGAATCTTCATTGAGTTTTCTTGGATTAGGAGCACAACCGCCTATTCCAAGCTGGGGATCCATAATGAATTCGGGAAGAGCATATCTGGTAGAGGCACCTTGGATTGCTCTTTTCCCTGGGATTATGATTGCGCTGATTGTATTGGGGTTTAATTTGTTTGGGGATGCATTAAGAGATACCTTGGATCCAAGGCTTAGAGAGTAAGGCGTTTCTTTTGAGGAGATCGATTTTATCGATCGCGCGGAGCCATGATTCTACTTTCGTTATTGTACTGACTTTCGCGTAGAAACGCCATTAACCGTAAGCGTCTAATAAGTCGGTGTATAGAATTCTCAAAAAAGCTATGGGATAATTACCTGAACGGATAAATTAGAGTTTTTCGAGTAAGTCGGAAAACTCCAAGGGAGGTTTAGGAATGAATACGAGAGAAATTATCCGGCAATACCGACTAAAACAATGGACAGAATTAATCAGGGAATGCCGCAGCAGCGGGCAAACAGTTGTTGCCTGGTGTGCTGAGAAAAACATTAATCCCAAGAGCTACTATTACTGAATGAAGCTCAATAAGAATAAGGAAAGCCGGGAACTTGATTGATTCAAGCTCCCGGCTTTGTTTATTCTTCGATATGAAATTCCGCCTGCACATGG
Source organism: Eubacteriales bacterium (assembly GCA_030625815.1). Taxonomy (GTDB): domain Bacteria; phylum Bacillota; class Clostridia; order Tissierellales; family GPF-1; genus GPF-1. Next base: position 105,182 of record DAOUQF010000005.1, on the reverse strand, counting down.
GCAATGACTTTCTTTAGCAGATCTTTTGGGGCGGTTTCAATAACCTTAACTTTTCGTGTATTTCTGTCAATGGATTTGATGTGTTCACACAGGATATTCCCCTGGGTTTTCGTTCGTTGATCAAGGGGAATATGAAGCGGGAATCGATTATTGCTGCTTGTGATGGGCAAAACCAGCAGAAGGTTTGTGTGGGTGTTAAAGGTGCTGTTGCTGATTACGAGCGCTGGGCGATATCCGGCCTGTTCGTGGCCTTGGGTAGGACTGAAACTGATCTTGATGATGTCGCCCTGTTTGACTACCATTTTTCATCACCTTCTGGTTCGCCCCAATCCATTTCTTCCTGTTTTGCATCATTGCGGTAGCCTTCGAACAGTTCTTTCAGGCAAATTTCATCACTTTCCGCCTTTTCGATCACAATTTGATTGCCTTGAATTTCAACGGTCACCTCGTCGTCGATTTGGATGCCGGCGGCAGCAAGCATTTCTTTTGAAAATCGAAGTCCTTGGCTGTTGCCCCATTTCTTGATTGTAGTACGCATGGAAAACGCCTCCTTGTATATACTAAGTATATACCTATTAAATATGGCGGTCAATTTGCATCGCGGTTTTGTCGTGTAAGGAATTAAGAATTGCTCAACGGGATTTATGACAATCGCCTTGAGCGTAAAAAAGACCGAGAACTTGATTGCTTCAAGTTCCCAGCCTTTGATCAATGTATTGGTCGGTGGGGCAATAAGTACGATTGGTTTAGAGATCTTCTTTGTTATTGCGTTAACCACACTCATACTATTTTTATTAAATCCGAAAAATCATCAACAAAATTTCACTCTAAACGCATCTAAAGGATGTAAGTGTTTGTAAATGCAGCGTTTCAGAACAACTAGTAAGTATATTATTTTACACGACTTATGAAAAGAAGGGGTAAAGTTTATGAAACGAACATACACACACGATGAAGTGCTAAACATGACTGCTAAGGCTCAGGGGTTAGGGATTGGCATCGACGAATTGATGAAACGCGACCTAGAGGTAGATTAGGGCAGCGAGGAAGATTTATTAATCCTAAATTGCAAGAATCAAACAAATATTGTCTGACAGAGAAAGGGATGACTTATCTGCAAGGGCATGATGGCGAAAAGTGATCAGCCATTTGGAACGAATGTACATAGGCATTGTTGGATGTGGTATGAAGGCGCTGTTTTTATTAGGAGTAGTTTCTAAGGCGAGTCATATTAAACAGAAGCTTCTAAACGTTGATTTGAAAAAAACCGGGAACCTGAATTCTGAACTGAAACCTAGAAAGTAGACACTTTAAAAAGTGCCTATCCTTCTAGGTTTTTTTGTTGTTTGAAAACCTCAGAAGAATTGAGATACAAATATGAGAGGTGAGTGAAAATGAGAAAAGGGTTTCGGAGATGAGGAAACGTGCTATTGCAGTAGAGATACTATCATATCGATAAATTCATCATAGGAGCTGCATGCATAGGCTTTTTTCACATTCTCCGGCTCGCTGAGAATCATGGTAAGGGGGTCGAATATTTTGTGAAAAACCGAGCGCTCTTGTATATTGAAACAAAGCATCAAGACCAGATTTACTTTTTTGTCATCCCAGTCGATAGGTGTATTTGTAATAAGAACGCTGATATTTGTTTTGTTTGCAGTCATTTTCATAGCGTGCGGAATGGCAAAAGCCCCTAAAGCTGTAGAAGAAAGCTTCTCTCGTTCCAATAGTTCGGAGAGGTAAGAGTCATTCACATAGTTGCGTTCCATCAGTCTGTTGGACATAGAGGTCAAAGCTTCCAGTTTGGTGTATGGTTTATCAGTTTTTTCAAAGAAATCCGGCGTGATCAATTCACGTAAATATGTTTTGAATGACATTTTTTCTTTATGCAGCTTAATTTCATGTAACTTATCTTTCAACAGCTTTTGCGAACGCTGATAAGAAAAAATGTTAATTTTTAATGTCGGTATGGTTGGCATAATGCTGAATGGCATTGTGGTGATTATGAGTTCACAGTTTTTCAAGTTCCTTACTTCTGATTCGCTTGTTAGAATATTTGCGATCAGTAAATCATCCGAGAAAGATTGATTGATCTCCGAGAGAAGTTTCGTGTTAATATCATAATAATTGGGGCAGAACAGTACTGCCTTGATCTTTGTATTGAGAAGCTCTTGCACTTCCAGAGCACCGCCCAAGTGAAATGCGATAAAAGCAATTTCGTCATCATTGATGAAGATGTCTGTTTTCTCTTTGATCAAGCCAGCCATCATAACGGAAATGTCATAGATTAACGGACAGGATGTTTTAATTTCCTCTGCCAGTGGATTTTTGCAAAAGTGATTGTTCTGTGCACGAATAATCAGATTTTCAATATGCAGCGCAAAGCGTACAAAAAACTCTGGATCGTCGATGACGATTGAGTAGTTTTCTTCGATCATCCTGACCAGATCTTCAACAATCTGATAATGTTTGGCACCAATATAGTTTTTTAAATTCGATTTCTTCAATGAAGTGTAGTCGATTGAAGTTGCTCTTGAGGCAATCAACAGGCTTAATTCATAGATCTCCGCTTGTGTGTAGACAAGATCAAAATGAACTTCCAACCGATTGGTCAATGTTTCTGCAATGCTGAACTGATTCGGCGGATTATGAATCAAATGAGGGATTTTTATCGCATTCGAATAGCCGTTTTTGATTCGGTCTATGGCAATCGTGATGTGCAGAATCAAATTCACCAGCGAATAATCATTGATATACATTTGATTGGTGTTGAAGATTTCAAGAATGACTGTTCGGATGAAATCGATATTGATCTTTGGATAAGCCTTTTTTATGAGGGTTAGATCTGCGAAATTAATTCCATTCTTTTCGTAGATCATCTTGCTTAACAACTTTCGCTTGTTCTTTTCTAATCCAATAAAGGATAGTTCATCGGAAGCATTGTTCAGCTTAAGGCTGTATTCCTGTACTTTTCGCGTTACTTTGGCCAACTCATGGTTTAGTGTGGACCGGCTGATATAAAGTTCATCGCATAAATCGTAGAGGTTTATTGATGATTGTGTGCCGATGAGCCTTTGAAGAAGATAATTGACCCGTTCACTGGAGTTTTGTGGAATGATCGACTTTTCACTCTTTTCTACTTCGCTTTGAAGGATGTTGCGTGCCTTTTCGAAGTCAGCGGTATAACCATTGCGTGAGGAATGAATCGTGTTCGGGTATTGTGCATTAATTTGATAGATGTAGTTTTTTACAGTCCGAACGGAAACATTCATATTTAAGGCAATTGATTTCGCTGTCAGATATGAATTTTTTTGAAGAAGCAGTTTTAATAAGGTGATGTGATTGCTATTCATTGGCTTTACTCCATTTTATCGATTCATAAACATCCTATAATATTATTTGTATCCTATCATACGAGGATAATAATGCAAATCAAGATTTGCATGCATACGGTGAAATGCATGCTTGCACGCTTATCGTGCAGATCTTGAGTGGATAGCGAGCGGATAGTTGCGCTATAGTGAAATTGTACTTACAAGCTTGTAATGGAATGTATAGAAAGGAGATATAGATGTTAAGAGTATTGTTGGTTTGCGGTTCAGGCGCTAGTTCTGGTTTTTTGGCAGCAAATATGAGAAAAGCTGCATCAAAGGCGAGTCTTGAAGTTAGTGTTAAAGCAAGGAGCGAATCCGAGCTGGAAAATTATCTAGATGAAATTGATGTAGTGATGATCGGTCCACATCTAAAGTATATGGTTGATGAGGCTGAAGAGATCGTTCAAGGCACCCATATCAAAGTGGTGTTAATGAAACCCGAATATTACTCGACTTTAAATGGGGAAAAGGCTATTAATCATTTGGTGAATGAGATGGGAGGGGAACGAAATGAATAAAATTATGAGCTGGCTCAATGAAAGCTTTGCGCCAAGATTTATGAAAATGAACTCTAATATCTGGGTTCAAACGATTAAAGATTCTGTTATGCAAACAATTCCATTTATTTTCTTGGGTTCATTATTTTGTTGTTTGGGTATTTTAAATAATTACTTTCCGAGCTTACCAAGTTTTTGGACGCCGTTTGGTTGGACCATGGGGATGTTATCGCTGTTTGTTTCATTTTTAGTGCCATTTAACTATATGGAGAAAAAACGGATCCGAAAACAAAGAATTATTGCTGCCATGTGTGGGGTTGTTTTATTTCTTATTATAGTTTCACCAAAGGTAATCGCGGATGGCGTTCTTGGTTTCGGTCATAGCGTGATGGGTGCCGGAGGTATGTTCATTGCAATTGTATCGGGCGTGTTTGTCAGCCTTGTAATGGAATTTTTTACACGAGTTAGTTTTTTCAAAGAGGATTCAGTGATTCCTGATTTTGTTAGGTCGTGGTTTGATTCGATGTTGCCAATCGGAGTAGTGATTGTTACCGGTTGGGTGGTTGTAGATCTTTTGAGTTTTGATTTATACAACCTTTTGGTATCGATCTTCATGCCATTGTCAACAATGTTGGAATCCCCGTTTGGATTAATTGCATTTTGTTTTTTTGAGTGTTTCATTTATTCGATGGGAATTTCGACGTGGATTCTTACACCGGTTGTAACGCCTGTAATGCTGGCGGCGATTGCTTCGAATGTTGCTGGAACGGGATCCTATTTAGTAACAGATACGGCGCTCTTTTCAACATATCTATGGATCGGCGGTATTGGAAGTACGTTGTCATTGGCATTTATGATGGCCTTTTCAAAATCGAAGAAATTAAAGGCGTTAGGCAGAGCATGTATGATTCCTGGAATATTTAACATTAATGAACCAATTGTGTTTGGCGCAATTGCTTGGAATCCGATTTTGATGGTGCCAATGTGGATTCAAGGGCTTGTTTTACCGTCAATTATGTGGTTTTTCACAAAAGTAATTCCATTTGCACCAATTCCGATGGTTCAATTTGAAATGTGGTATACGCCATTTCCGATTTCGACCTGGATTGTTACAAGATCTGTCTCGGCGGTGATTTTATTGCTTGTGATAGGTGCAGTTGGTGCGATGATCTGGTATCCATTTTTCAAGGTGTATGAACAACAGGAATTACAGAATGAGAAAGAACAAACTGAAAGCGGAGATAAGGTTCCAAGTGTAGCGTAATGTAACGTGTAGAGAAAAATGATGGTTATCATTTTTCTCTACATAACAGAATGAATAGAAAGGATGGTTATGTTGATTTATAACCATTAGGGTGTCGAAGGTGAAAGAAGAAACAGCAAAGTGTTCAATGCAGATCATTTTACATGCGGGAGACGCTAGAGACCATATCAGAAAAAGCTTGGATTATGTGGCTGAGTTTAAGTTTGTCGAAGCTGAAGAAGAAATTAACAAAGCGAAAGAAGAAATCGTGAAGGCACATCGGCTGCAAACAGATGCTATCCAACAAGAAATGCAAAATGAAAAGGTCGAGTATTCAGTGCTATTTGCGCATGCTCAGGATACATTGATGACGATCTATAGTGAGTTGAATATTTCAAAGCATATTATTGCTACATCAAAGCAATTGGATCAAAGAATTAATAATCTAGAAAGGAGAAAGGAAGATAATCAATAGTCTTTCTTTATACATATTGATATGAATAATAAATTTCCAGAGGATTTTTTATGGGGAGGCGCTTTCGCTGCAAATCAGATGGAAGGTGCTTATGACAAAGATGGAAAAGGCTTATGCATAGCAGATATTAATGAGTTTAGGGATGATATTGCTATCGAAAAAAAATGCAACGAAGAAGTTACAACTAGTTATATCAAAGAGTGTCTTGAAAGCAAAGACAAAATTTTTCCAAAACGAACGGGCATTGATTTTTATCATACCTACAAAGAGGATCTAAAATTATTAGGTAAAGATGGTCTTGGATTGAAAACATATCGAACATCAATTCATTGGTCGAGGATCTTTCCCAATGGGGATGATCTTGAGCCAAACGAAAAAGGGCTGCAATTTTACGATGACTTAATTGATGAGATCATTAAAAATGGCATGGAGCCAATGATTACGATGTCTCATTATGAAATGCCGCTAAATTTGACCTTGAATTACAAGGGGTGGTATTCTCGAGAACTGATCGACTATTTTGAGAAGTATGGAAAGGTATTGTTGGACAGATATCATGACAGGGTCAAGTTATGGATTGTTGTAAATCAGATCAATCTAATTGGACATGAATCCTTTAATCATCTTGGGGTGGCTGAAGATAAAGTGGAAAATATATATGAAGCAAAGTATCAAGCGGTTCACAATGAGATGGTTGCGAGTGCACTGATTGCAAAATATTCTCATGAGAACTATCCTGATGTACAAATTGGGATGATGCTTTGTGGCGGCCCGGAATACGCTGCAAGCACCGATCCAGAAGATGTGTTGGCGACAATGAGACATAATCAAATGGAGTATTTTTTTAGCGATGTTTTGCTCCGAGGCAAGTACCCGAACTATGCATTCCGGTTCTTTTCGGACAAAGGCATTCATATTGAATTCGGCGAAAAGGATGAAGAAATTCTAACAAATACATGTGATTTCTTTTCTTTCTCCTATTATTACACTCAAGTCTGCGGCAAAGAGTCATTTGAGAATGGAAATCAGGTCAATAGAAATCTGTTGGTACCCAAAAGTCCATGGGGCTGGTCGATTGATCCACTAGGATTGCGAATTATACTCAATCAATTCTATGACCGTTACCAATGTCCAATTTATATCACGGAAAACGGAATTGGATTGTATGACGATTGTGTTGACGGAAGAATTCATGACCCTGAGCGTGTGGCTTATTATCGTGATCATTTCGCCCAGATGAAGGAAGCGATCAAAGATGGTGTTGACCTGCGGGGGTATTATGCATGGGGAGCTCTGGATATTGTTAGCTGTTCGTCGAGTGAAAGAAGCAAGCGATATGGTTTCATTTATGTCGACTTGGATGATTATGGGAATGGAACTGGAGAACGAATAAAAAAAGACAGCTTTGATTGGATGAAAAAAGCGATTGAGTCAAACGGGGAAGTCTTGTGAACGTAGTATAAAAAAGAGAAAAAGGATTACGCAAACATTTCAATAGGATTGGAGTGTTTGCGTTTTTCATATGTAGAAATTCAAGGATTACGGAATGGATAATCTGATAGGAAATTATAGAATAGCCAGAATAATGTGCATGAAAAAAGCCGGGAACCTGAATTCGCTCAAGCTCCCGACCTTTTATAGTATTGCTGGTCGGAGTGACAGGACTTGAACCTGCGGCCCCTTGACCCCCGGAAGAAAAATTCGTAAAAAAGTATATCGAGTATAGTCCTTCGATGACAAGAATGTCGCAACCATAAATGCTTCTCGAAATTTTGGAAGGTATTTTTTGTTAATATAAAGTGCTTTTGTTGCAAAGGCAGGAATCCGTTTAGGATGAAAGTCTGATTGCCCGAGATACCATAATAACTAATACAAAAATTTTATCCCCCGTGATTTTTTATGTCGTTTTATTTTGTTTTGATTTACTATCAAGAGCTTTCTTTTTTTCTTCCCATGCCAGATAATTTTTAAGTAGACGAAGTGAATGTTTGGTCTTTTTATCTTGAACTTTTGATCCGTCTTTAAGAATCTTAGACATTTTCATTAATTGAAGTTCAAGGTATTTGGGGTTGTTAAGTTTATTTACGCTAGCATCCGCCTTTGATTTTTTCTTCGATGTCGACATGGCTTCCATAAACATTAGCAACAAGAAACTGTTTTTCTTTTGTTTAGGTACTTGTTTTGAGGATTCATAAGCCTGGTCGAATAACTTTGTTATATTTCGTTTTTTGTAATAATAGGATGCAATCGCTGCACCAATTACAAAAGCTGTTGTTACACCAATAATTGCCATACTCATATTGCTCATTAAGCTGCTCCTTTAGTCGGTTTATTATCTATTATATAAGAAAAATCAAGGTTTACAACGAATACAGACAGAATATCGGGAGGGAAAGTACAAGAATTATTAAGCGAGTGATATAAAAGACATAACATAATAAAAGTCTAACAAATAAAGGGAAGTGCAAGTCCAATCTGATAAAGGATCTGCTTTCCCTTGGAGAACTACTTTTCATCTTGTTCAAGTAGAAGAACCCCGGTTAAATGGAAAAAGAGATTTCCCATTCTCCTTTCGTTTATCGCATTGTACGAAGAATACCTTGTCAATATTTACGAGCAGTGATTTTTCTGTTAGAATGCATGTGTTACTATGAATCTTGGAGGAAAATTAATGAATGATGAACTATTGCAATTAAAAGTTGCTGTGATTGATAATATTGCGGCAATTACATCAGGGGTTATAGAAGCTACATCGGAAAAAGAGCTCCCAGAACGTATGAAAATCCTAGCTGACGCGATCTTACAACCCATTGACGACAATTTGTACGAGTTTATTCTAAAGGATGAAGAAAAAGAAGAATTTGGGCAATTTATTGAATTGGTATCTCAATACTGGGTAGAGATTGAAGCGAAGCCTGAAATTGAAGAAAAGATGTTTGGATTAATGATTTCCATCATCGCGCACGCCGATACAATGGAATATCATTTAGAAAGTAAATCATTAGCCGGTACGAACCTGGCTGGAGAATTATTTAATATTGCGCAAAAGAAAATGCCGGCGACCGTTTAATTTCGCTGGCATTTTCTTTTGTTTTACGTCCTGAAGGAAAGTATTCCTTCGCAATGAGAACATGAAAAAAGCCGGGAACCTGAATTCGCTCAAGCTCTCGACCTTTTATAGTATTGCTGGTCGGAGTGACAGGACTTGAACCTGCGGCCCCTTGACCCCCAGTCAAGTGCGCTACCAAACTGCGCTACACCCCGATATATTAATTTCATGTTAAACCTAAATGGAGAATTTTTCAAGTTTTTTGAAAGTTTCTCCTTTTTGTGTGCGATCCAAGGAAAAATGTATTTCTCTGTCGACTTTTTCTGTATTTCTGCTAGAATAGAGAAAAGCGTTAGGAGGCAGGGATGAAAACGAGAGATTTACTCGCTCTTACGGGGCTTGCGGCTTTGTGGGGAGCGTCTTTTTTATTTATGCGGGTATCGACTCCGTATTTGGGTCCATTCGCAACGATATGGGTGCGTGTGACGGTAGCGGCATTGGTTTTGTGGATTGGATTTGTTGTGCGTGGAAAGAAAATTAATTTAAAAGGCTCGTGGGGGAAGATGATCCTTGTGGGAGCGATCAACGCGGCGATTCCTTTTACGCTGATATCAGCGGCAACCTTAACCTTGCCGGCATCTACCGCTTCTGTTATTAATGCAACGACTCCATTGTTTGCGGCAATGATGGCGTGGCTGGTGCTAAAGGAACCTTTGAAAGGGAATCATTTTTTGGCATTTGCCTTTGGTATCGGGGGTGTAGTGGCGCTCTTGGGATGGAGTCCGTTGCCCTTTACCCATGAGGTAGTATTGGCGGCACTGATGTCTTTGGGCGCATCTATGTTTTATGGCATCGGCGGGGTGTATGTAAAGAAAAAGCTGATGGGATTTGATGGAGAAGTCTTGTCTTTCGGTCAACAAGCCGGAGCGGCAATAGTCTTGTTTCCCATGATCTTTATTCAGCCTCCTGTTAGTTGGAGTGTTCCAATAGGGGTTTGGTTAGCAGCCATTACCCTTGGCGTTTTCTGTACATCGATTGCGTATTTGATTTATTTTTCATTGATTCGTAGAATCGGTCCAACAAAGACATTGTCTGTGACCTTTATGGTTCCATTTTTTGGTGTGCTGTGGGGATCCATCTTTTTGAATGAAGCTTTGTCTTTGGGAACATTCCTTGGATTTGGTTTGATTTTTATTAGTTTGATGCTGTTATCTGAGGGAGAGGTTCTTGGGTTGAAGAAAAAGGTTCGTTCATGAGCCGGGTGGAACCGTGGATTTCAATAACAGAAAACGAAGTGCAGAATCTTCTTGACGTGGAATTGAATCTTCAGCTGGGGTTGCCGCGAGTTCTTGACTGGTATGATCTTTTTCTGAATGGTCGCCTGGACGCAAATTAGGAAAAGAATGGTGTCAATTGATCTGGGATGTTTTGACAACTTGTGAATTGGAATTGCGGCGAATGGCATCAGACTTTGTCTTGACTCATGGGGATTTTCGCCCAGCAAATTTGCTTGTAGAAGGGGAGCGGGTAACTGGAATTCTAGATTGGGAGTTTGTTTTGTCGGCACCGCGGTATTTCGATATGGGGCAGTGGGTTCGTGAAGACGAGTGGATGAACGAGGCTTCCAAAACTGCATTTGTGCAAGGATATCAAGAAATGTCAGGGGTTGAGCTGCCAGCGGAGTGGGAGCGATTGGCGCGATTGATGGACATTGCGACAATGATGTCTTTTTTGGATCGCTGTGAGAAAACCACTGAGCTGGATCAATCTATGATAGAGCGAATCAAATCGAATAGTTTGTTTGTGAAAAGATAAGCGAGGGGAACCTCGCTTTTTAGTTGCGATTGCAACTAAATCATGATAAGGTTTAAATGGTTGCAAATGCAACGAAATGGAGGAGCGCATGATACATTACCAATATGGACGATATATCGCTAAAATTTATCGTTCGTTTCAGATGTTTTTAAAAGTAAGACTTGAGGAGGCTGGATTGCGTCCTTTGGAATTTCGAATTCTTCTGTGGGTGTTGCACGAGGACGGAGCCAAGCAGGAAGATTTAGCGGAAGGATTGGGTGTCGACAAGAGCATCATTACACGCATGGTAAAAAGCTTGATGCAGAAAGGGTATTTAACGCGAGAAGTCAATGAGATGGATCGGCGTGCCTATTGCCTGCATCGTACAGTGAAGGCTGAGGCGTTCGATGGTGAGATGCGAGCGATTCTTGATGAGTGGGAATCGATTATTCTTACTGAAGTGCCGGAAGCGGAACGCATGCGGTTTTCGGAATTATTGAAGTTGGTTTCGGGATTTACGATGGAGACAGTAAAAGAGATTCGACAGGAGGTTTAATATGGATCAAAAAGAAAATAAGATGGGCACGATGCCCGTTCCGAAGTTATTGTTTCAAATGGCATTGCCGGCAATTGTCGCCATGGTGGTACAGGCGCTTTATAATGTGGTTGACAGTATTTTTGTATCGCGATTGGGGGAAGAGGCGTTGACGGCGCTTTCTTTGGCATTTCCGATTCAGTTGATTATCATAGCCTTTTTTGTGGGGCTGGGAATTGGAATCAATTCATTGGTTTCTCGAAAGCTTGGAGAGAAGGATGTAGAGAGTGCGACCAATGCGGCGGAACATGGATTTATTATTGCGGGGGTGTTGTATTTAATTATTGTTATACTCGCGTTTATTATACCAAAGTTCTTTTTTGCTAGTTTTATAGACGATCCACTGGTGATTGACTACGGGGTACAGTACATCACGATTGTGATGTTGTTTGCTTTTGGACGGATCTTTGCTCAAGCTGGAATCAGCGTGATGCAGGGAACGGGTGAGATGGTGAAGCCCATGAAAGCCATGATGGTCGGGGCGGTCGGGAATATGATTCTTGATCCGATTCTGATTTTTGGATGGTTCGGGGTGCCTGCATTGGGAATCCGCGGGGCTGCCATTGCGACGGTGGCGGCTCAGTTTCTTTCCATGCTTTATGTATTCCATGCGATCTTCCGTCAAAAGATCAGCTTGCAGTTAAATATGAAAAGCTTTCACTATGATACGAAGATTGTTCGTCAAATTGTGGTTGTGGGATTGCCGGCTGCGATTATGCAAGCTTTGGGTTCTGTGATGTTGACGGGATTGAATCTGATCCTAGCGGGATTCAGTGGTTCGGCAGTTGCGGTTTTGGGCGTTTACTTCAAATTGCAATCCTTTATCTTTATGCCGATCTTTGGATTGTCTCAAGGAACGCTGCCGATTGTTGGATACAATTTTGGCGCAAAGAATCGGTCGCGAATGATGGAAGCCTTGCGGGTTGCGCTTATCACGGCGGTGAGCATTATGGTGCTGGGTACAATCATATTTCAATTCTTCCCTGTCCCTTTGCTTCGCTTGTTTAACAGTTCGCCAGCCATGATGGGTATTGGGGTGCATGCCTTTAAAACCATCAGTTGGATTTTTCCGATGGCCGGAATCTCCATTGTTTTAAGTACGGCGTTTCAAGCCATGGGCAAAGCGTATTTAAGCATGGTGGTGAGTTTTATTCGTCAATTGGTGGTCTTGTTGCCGACGGCATATTTCTTTGGCAAGTTTTTTGGCTTGGATGCAGTTTGGTATTCCTTTGTTGCTTCGGAAATTGTCGGATTAAGTACGGTGCTCTTGCTGTTCCGTTCTGTGATTCGGAGTCAACTAAGTGGATGGGTGGAAAAACCGGAGCTGAAAAGCATGGAAGTGGAATAAATCACAAGCCTCGAGAAATCGAGGTTTTTTTTATTGCACGAGAGGAAGGAAAGTGGATAGAATAGAGCTAGAATGCGATGGAAGGGAGAATCAGTCAGGATGATTATCACAATTTCACCCAGCAAGACCTATCAATTGGAGCAACAGGCGCCGTTGCAACCGTTGCAGCCAGCTTTTCAGGGAGAAGCCATGCGGCTTTATACTCGGATTTGCGGCTGGACCAAAGCGGAAATGAAAAGCAGAATGAAGCTTTCGGATGCCTTGGCAGATCAGGTGTATGAACTTTATCAAGCGCAGGAGAATGGAAAATCAGCCACGGCAATTACTTATTATACGGGTCTTGTGTATAAGCAGTTACCCCGATCAGTATATGCCAAAGACGAGTGGCGGTATATCCAAGAGCATCTGCGGATCCTATCGGCGATGTATGGCGTTTTGCGGCCTCAAGATCAAGTGAAGCCCTATCGATTGGATTTCCATGTGAAGTTCCCTGGGGAGAATCTCTATCGGTCGTGGGGAGAGCGGTTGGAATCGTATTGGGGCGCCGAGGTGATTGTCGATTTGTCATCCAATGAGTTCGGGAAGATGTTGCCGGAAAAGCGGATTCGGATTCAGTTTCTTCAGCGAAACGCGAAGGGAGAGTGGAAGTCACAGTCGACAAAGACGAAGATGGCGCGGGGGAAGATGCTGGATTGGATCATTCGGAATAAAATAAAAACGCCGGAAGAGATTCAGGCGTTTGCGCTGGATTCCTATGAATTTATTTTAAATCAGTCATCGGTTCGGGTTTGGGTGTTTTGTCAAAAGCAAAATACTTAGTAAGAAAACTCAGCAAGGTAGGTTTTGTTGTTTTTTGATCCGATCCATATTTTCACTTTATCAGGATTGGTAAGAACTTCAAACATGTAGCGTTGGAGCTCGCTATTGGTTCTGTTATTTCCGGCATCGGGAGCATCCGGTCCGGGAACCTCCGAGTAATAGAGGGGCTTGAAAATTTCATCAAAACTTTTCCCGGTTCCTATGAATTTGCGATATCCGGCAATGCCGTCAGACTTGTGATTTTCATCCTCCCCATAGAGTTTTTTGTTCTTTACAAGGATGGTGCCATCTGCCAATGCTCGTTTCATGGTATCGGCAAGGAGCTCTGCTTCTCGGTGATCGGCGGTTTCCGTGGCTTTTGCCTGCACGCCCATATAGTTGGGAACGGCAATGGCGAGAATGAATCCCAGTATGGCGAGGACGACAATTAATTCGATTAAGGTGAATCCACTTTGCTTGATTGTTTTTTGTGGTTTCATAATGTGCTCCTTTGATTAAAATGATTCAGATTTATTGTAACAAATCTTTGCGTGCGATAAACAAAGGCTTGGAGTTTTTAAAATTTTTTTAAGATTTCTGATACTTGGAAAAATCCCTTTGCTTTATGATAAAATGAAGCTATGTAAAATTTGGAGGACAACATGAAGTCGAAGCATAAGATTTTTATAGGCGCATTGATGGCAAGCACACTTGCGATTGTGATAGAAATAGTTCAGCGACAGGGATTGAATGGTTCAGTGGGACCATTGGGATGGGTGCTTCTGGGGACTGTCGTGTATACGGAAGTGATGCAGATGTTTTATGCTGAGCAGATTTCCATGTCTTTGTCGGGGCCTGTTTTGATTCTGGCTGTGCATACGCAACCCTTCTGGTTTGTTGTGTTGCTGGCGGTAATCTGCACCATGGCTGGGAAGCTTTTTCAAACCTATTATTACCACGAGCAAGAGCGGGTCTTTGATGTCAAACTTGTTTTCAACACTACCCAGTACATCCTGATGGTTTCTTTGGTTTCTCTTTTATTCGGCGGGACCTACGCCTATGAAGTTGGGGGGCTCTTGCACTGGACCCTTGCTTCGGTATTTTATACCGTTGTGAATTTGCTTTTGACCGGGATGGTGATTACCCTGTATCGGGGACAGAATGGATTCACGGCTTATCGTTCGAAATCGACGCTTTTATTTATGTATTTCCATGCGGCAATCACGCTTTTATTGATTTACACATATGACCTTGGCGGCATTATGGGATGCTTATTGGCATTCTTGGTGTTGATTCCCATGCAGGGAGAGATTCTGCAGCGTGCCAGCATCCATAAGTTGAATCCCATGTTGATTCAGGATGAATTGACGGGTGCCTTCAATCGCGGATTTATGAAGCGAAAGATTACGGAATGGCTGCACCATGAAAAGGCCTTTGCGCTTCTTTTTATGGACTTGGATGAGTTTAAGACGATTAATGACACCCATGGGCATGTCGTGGGGGATGAAATACTAATCCATTTTGTTGAAGAAGTTCAAAAGGATTTGCGCAAGGAGGATCGAATTTTCCGATTTGGCGGCGATGAATTTTGTGTTCTTTTTCAGAATGCTGATGATGCGAGAAAGGTACATGCTCGTTGGAAAGGGGAATGGCTGCAGTTTATTTCGGCCGATGACTCGACGATATCCTATACGTTTTCTTCCGGGATCATTGAGCACACGAAAGAAGAGGAAATGACCTTCTTCGAATTGCTGGATCGGGTAGACCAGCAAATGTATGAAGAAAAACGGCATAAAGCGAAAATGAGAAGTATGGAGATCTCCTGATGGGGATCTTTTTTTGCAGAAAGAAAGCCCGAACAGAACTGCTCTGCTCGGGCTGATTTTTGACTCTTTATAGTTTGTCCGCCATGCGGTAGATCAGGGTTTCTGTTTTTCCCCAGCCTAGGCAGGCGTCTGTGATCGATTTTCCAAATATGCCACTCTTCAGGTCTTGATTGCCATCCTCGAGATAGCTTTCAATCATCAAGCCTTTTACGGCTTTTTCAATGGTGTAGTTGTGTCGTCGGTTCGCTAATACTTCCAAGGCAATTCGCGGCTGTTCCATAAAGTCTTTTGAGGAATTCGCATGGTTGCAATCGATGATGATGGCTGGGTTTTTCAACCCGCGTTTTTCGTATTGGCGAATCAAGTTCTTCAGATCCTCATAGTGGTAATTGGGGATGTTTTGTCCGTGTTGGTTGACGGCGCCCCGCAGGATCGCATGGGCAATGGGATTGCCGGTTGATTTTACTTCCATGCCGTTAAAGATAAAGGTATGGGGAATTTGCGCGGCTCGAATGGAGTTGAGCATTACCGTTAGATCGCCACTGGTCGGATTTTTCATTCCAACTGGAATATCAATTCCGCTGGCAACCAGACGATGCTTTTGGTTTTCGACGGAGCGAGCGCCAACAGCGATATAGCTCAATAAATCATCCACATAGGGTAGATTCATCGGGTAGAGCATTTCATCGGCGGCACTTAATCCGGAATCCTTCATAATTTGAATTTGGAGATTTCGAATTGCTTTGATTCCTTCGACCAAATCCGGTTTTTTGATCGGATCCGGGGAGTGCATCATGCCCTTGTATCCTTCTCCGGTGGTGCGGGGTTTATTGGTATAAACCCGGGGAATGATCAAGATCTTGTCTTTGACTTCGTCCTGGATCTTTGCCAATCGGGTGACATATTCTCGAACTGCATCGGGATGATCGGCTGAACATGGACCGATGATCAGTAAAAATCGATCAGAGTGGCCTAAAAAGATATCGCGAATTTGTTCGTCGCGAAAGGCTTTCTGTTCCGCGAGTTCTTGTGAGAGTGGAATCATTTCTTTAATGGTTTCTGGTGTTGGTATTTGTTGTAGCGGTTGAAATGCCATTTTAGTCCTCCTATTAGATAATTGGTGTCACTATATCAAAAAAAAGGGGTTCTGACAACCTAATTTCCCAAAACTTTCCTTAAAGTTTGGAGGGTGTAGGCAATGCTGAAGATTGCGGCTGTCCAAGTGATAAGGACAATCCCCCACCATACGCCTAAAATTCCCATAGATCGTGTGCCGCCCAAGAACGGAAAGATGATCATCGGGAGAATAAATTGCCGCGTTACGCCAATAAAAAAGATCATTTTTGGCCGCTTGATCCCCTGTAGAACGGAATTGCTGACACCCATCAGTACATAGGTGTTGAAGGCGATGACCTCGATGCGCAGAAATTGCGCACCGATGGCTATAACAGAAGGATTGTTGTTGAAGAGGGCGATGAGCCGTGGCGCGAGGGGAAAAACCACAATCATGCCAAGGGTCATAATAGTCACGGCATAGCGCAAGGTTAATCGATAGATTTGTCGAATCCGTTGACCGTTTCGCGCGCCGAAGTTTTGTCCCACCAGAGAGAGGGCGGCGATATTGAGTCCGAGGGCAGGCAATAAAGCCACTTGTTCAATTCTTGTGGCTGCTCCATAAGCGGCCATGGCAAAATCTCCGCCATAAAGAAGCACATAGCGGTTGATGACAAAAAAACCGATGGCAATGGTCATCATATTTAAACTGGCGGGGATCCCTTGAGCCAGGATCGCTCGCTGGGTTTTCCATGTGACGGAGCGCAGACGAAAGTCGTGAAAGGGATGCTGCGATTGTTTTTTCAGCTGTCTGATCAGGTAAAAGGTTCCAAAGACTTGAATCAGAATGGTGGCAAGGGCGATCCCGCCCGTTCCCAATTTGGGAAACCCGAACCATCCCTTGATAAACAGCGGATCGAGAATAAGATTCATAAAGAACCCGAGGATCAGGAAGTTTCGGTAAGGTTTGGTATTTCCCTTGGAGGCGAGCATGGCATTTAGGGTGGCATTGAAGATAAAAAAGCCAGACCCGAAAAAGAGGATCCGAAGATAGGAAACCCCATAGTCGAGGGACTTGCCAACAACCCCGAATGCAATCAGGATCTGATCGCTGAAAATAAGGCCAATGGCCGTGATGGTAAGGGAAAGAACGCCAGCGAGGACGATGGCGTTGCAGATGATGATTTGTCCCTTGGATTTTTGATTTGCTCCATAGGCATTGGAGAGAAGCGCGGTCGTTCCCGTTCCAATGCCGGAGCCTGCTGCGATGATAATGAAATAGATGGGAAACGACAAGGCGAGTCCCGCCAAAGCAAGGGTGTCCAAGTGCCCTGCGTAATAGGTGTCGACGACGTTGAAAAGGGTATTGAAGATCCAGCCAACACTGGCTGGCAAGGCGATTTTCCGAATCAGAGTTTTGAGGTCATCGTGCACCAGATCCACAAGGGACTCCTTTCTTAGTCTTTCTTTTTCTTCTTGCGGAACAAGGAAAAGCTTCCAAACCCGCCAAGGAGAGCGATATAGAACCCAAAATCATATCCGAAGCCGCTGTTGATCGGTTCATAGAGCTGATAGGGATCATTGAAGATCGACAGGATTAAACTGACGGGAGCGATCCATCCATGCCAGATACCCCAGAAAAAACCGGCAGGGTCATCCGGTGTGATGCGGCCATCGCCTGGAATGCAACCCGTAAGCAGGGTTGTTGTGAGTAATATAAGTACAAATAAGAAAATGATTTTTTTCATTACAACCTCCTTTATGATTCATTTCTACCCCGTTTCGCTATTCTTGGGTACAAATAAATTAGGCGTGGAAATAGTAAAGGAAAGAGGTGATGCGTGGCGCTTAATTTGAGCCGGAAGTGGACACTGGGGAAAGATAGCGTTTGCATGTGGATAAATTAAGAATTTTTTAAAAAACTTGTGGATAAAGTTGGACAAAGCAGTTTATTTAATGTAAAATTACGTGTTTAATACTAAGAATGAAATAAGAATAGGTAGGTATGAATGGAGAATTTATCAGTACATGATTTAACCTGTGCGAATGAGACAACTCGAGCGTTGATCGAAATGGGTTTTGAAACAATGACACCCATCCAAACGCAAGCGATCCCCAAAGCAATTGAAGGAGTTGACTTAGTTGGACAGGCACAAACAGGAACGGGAAAGACAGCCGCATTCGGCATTCCCATTTTTGAGCGCATTGATGCATCAGTGAGAGATACTCAGGCGTTAATTCTTTGCCCAACGCGAGAATTGGCAGTCCAAGTATCGGAAGCACTGAATACGATTGGCAAGTACCATCGAGGAATCAATGTGGTTCCTGTTTATGGAGGCGCGTCTATTGACCGCCAAATCCAACTAATGCGACGTGGAGCGCATATTGTTGTCGGAACGCCGGGAAGGGTCATGGACCATCTCCGTCGAAGAACTTTGAAGTTGAATAATCTTAAGGTGTTTACCCTTGATGAAGCGGATGAGATGCTGAACATGGGTTTCCGAGAGGACATCGAAACCGTACTAAAAACGGTTCCTGACGAAGCACAGAGAATGTTGTTCTCAGCGACTATGCCGAAAGCGATCCTGGATATTATCAAGAACTATTTGAGAGAACCAACCATGATTCGCATTCAGCGAAAAGAGCTTACGACTGATACAATCCAACAATTGTATGTGAAGACAAGAAACCGAGACAGGGAAGCAATCCTTACTCGATTTATCGAATTGTATGGCGCTACAAGAACCATTGTGTTCTGTAACACCAAACGAAAAGTTGACGAATTGGTTGAGTGGTTGGCAACCAGAGGCTATCAAGCGGAACGAATCCACGGGGATATGGATCAATCGGCTCGCATGAACGTTATTCGTCGGTACAAAGAAGGCAAAGTGCAAGTCTTGGTTGCAACGGATGTTGCGGCACGTGGTTTGGATATTCCAGCAGTAGAGCTGGTATTTAACTTTGAACTTCCTCGCCACGAAGAGTATTATGTGCATCGTATTGGCCGAACGGGCCGAGCTGGATTGAAGGGAACTGCAATTTCTTTTGTTACTGCAAAAGAGATGTATACCCTGAAGTCAATCATGCGATACACGAAGAAAGCCATCGAAGAAGTGCTTATTCCGAAAAAAGAAACCATTGAGAAGATCCATATGGATCGAATCTTGGCGGAAGTGAAGGAAGTTGCGGAAAATGAAGATATGAGCAAAGCGCTCGAAACGATGCAACAACAAGAAGGTTTCCTTGGTTTTGAAACCATGGCGGCTGCATTGTTGACGAAGATGTTAAAAGGCGGCGCGATCGAAGAGATTGATAATGCCGGCATGAGCGGATTCCGTCAGTCTGAACGCAAGGTTCGCGGTGTAAACGGTCGAGTGAAATTGTTTATCAACATTGGTCGAAAAGAAAAAGTGGATCCTCGCGATTTGGTTCGCGTGATCACAAAAGAAACCGATGTGACTGGTAAAGAAATTGGCAAGATCAATGTCTACAACGAGTTCTCATTTATTGAAGTGCCGGAAGAGCATGCCAAGCATGTCATTCAGCGGCTTCGAAAGAAAACGATTAATGGAACCCACATCAACGTGGAAATTTCCCGTGAGAAGAAATCAACAGGCAATCGTGACGGCGGCAGCCATAGCCATAACAAGCGCCGAGAGTACGGGAAATGGAACAAGAAAGACAGTGCAAAGCCAAAAAAGAGAACACACGCGTAAACTAGGAGGAACAAATGGGATCCTTTACGGAAGAAGCAGTGCGAGTGATACAGAGCATTCCCTATGGGAAGGTGATGACCTATGGGCAGGTAGCTGCTCTTGCGGGTAATCCTCGTGCAGCCCGGCAAGTCGTGCGGGTGCTTCATACCATGAGTCGCAAGGAAGGACTGCCTTGGCATCGCGTGGTGAACCGTAAGGGTGAGATTCGCCTGCCTCATGGACAAGGCTTCGAAGAACAACAGGTTTTTTTAGAAGCGGAAGGCATTGAGGTGGATTCACAAGGGCGAGTTGATTTGAGCCACTACGGCGTATAATGGAAAATGAATGAAGACGGCAGCGCGAATGCGCTGCCGTCTTTTTTTGTCTTTTTAATTTAATTGAGTATTTCTATTTCTTTCCTAGTAGTATAATAAACCTATAGACTCGAAAAAGGATGATGGTTTCAAGGAGTGATTTTATGAATGCACTTAATTTATTGTCTTTTCCTCTGATTGTCGAACTCGTTGGAGCGTTGTTTTTTCTATTGATCTTCTTTAAATTCATTGGAAAAGTTACGGGCGTAACTTCTTTTGCGCAGAAGATCATTTGGAAATTAGCATTAGCAGGGTTCGTCATAATGGCGTTTATCATAATAAATAGCATTATGTTTTATTTTGAATTTTCGAGAGAGGCGGAATTAACTCAAGCAATTAGCACTTTCAATGAGTCTAAAACAAACATTGAGATCATTGGCGTCGAAAAAAACAAAGCAGAAGTATTTACATATAAGAGTGATGAAAAGTACTATCATTTTTTTGTGCAAGATATTTCTACCAAGGAAACGGCTCCTTGCTATATTGTCAGAGACAAGGCTTTCATATATTTGAATGAGTCGGTTGCAAAGCCTTTTATTATTTTCAATTCCAGTGGAAATACAATTGATCTTCATTTTCCGGCGAACTCAATAGAAATATGCGTAGATAAAATAATTAAAGAAGAACTTCATTCAACTCAATTGGAAAGTGAATCGCTGGGTTCATTCTTAACAAGCATCGAAATTTTGGACTAATAGAAAGCTGATTGATATAGGCGACTGTCTATTGGAAGAATTTTAATTGTTTTTTGCAATAAAAAAAGCAACCCCAATGGGATTGCTTGTCTTTTTAAATTAACGAACTGGTGTTACATTCTCAGCTTGAGGTCCTTTAGCGCCTTGGGCAACTTCAAAAGTTACTTCTTCGCCTTCTTCAAGTGTTTTGTATCCATCTTTGTTAATTTGTGAAAAATGTACGAATACGTCATTACCTTCCTCAGAAGTGATAAATCCGAATCCTTTTTCTGCGTTAAACCATTTTACAGTACCGTTCATTGTGTTTCCTCCAAAAATATTATTATTTGTTGCCTTTAATGTCTTTAGAGAAAACTTACTTCTCATTAAAGAACGTGCCTTGATGCATTTCATTTTTCACTAATTTATTAAAGGTACTCATTTATACTACTACACTTTTCAATAAAAAGCAAATAAATTTATGTGAACAAAAAAAGTCGCAAAAAAAAAGCGACCTCAAATGAGATCGCTTTTTGAATTAACGGACTGAAGTGATGTTTTCTGCTTGAGGGCCTTTGGCTCCTTGAGCAACTTCAAAAGTTACTTCTTCGCCTTCTTCTAATGTCTTGTAGCCTTCTTTGTTAATTTGTGAGAAGTGTGCGAATACGTCGTTGCCTTCTTCTGAAGTGATGAATCCGAACCCTTTTTCTGCGTTAAACCATTTTACTGTACCATTCATTGTTGTTTCCTCCATATAGATAATTTTATTCCTTTAAACCCTTAGAGAAAATTACTGATCAACAAAGAATAGCCTTGCATGGTGTTCAGATTCACTAATTTATTAAAGGTGCTCACTTAGAATACTATAGTTTTCAATAAAAAGCAAATATATTTATGTGAACAAAAAAAGTCGCAAAAAAAAAGCAACCTCAAATGAGGCTGCTTTTAGAATTAACGGTTTGAAGTTACGTTTTCTGCTTGAGGGCCTTTGGCGCCTTGAGCAACTTCAAAAGTTACTTCTTCGCCTTCTTCTAATGTCTTGTAGCCTTCTTTGTTAATTTGTGAGAAGTGTACGAATACGTCGTTGCCTTCTTCTGAAGTGATGAATCCGAAACCTTTTTCAGAGTTGAACCATTTTACAGTACCATTCATTGTTTGTGTTTCCTCCATTGTAGATAATTTTTTTTCCTTTAAACCCTTAGAGAAAATTACTGATCAACAAAGAATAAGCCTTGCATGGTTTTCAGATTCACTAATGAATTAAAGGTTCAAGATAATGGTACAACAAATATGAACAAAATGCAAATGTTTTCCTGTTTTTTGGTGAAAATGATAGAATGGATCTGTAGAATAATCAAGTGCTGTGGAGATATACCGTATAGGGTTTAAGCTTTTGTAACAATCGAGAGAATAGTGAGTTTAGTTATCAGGGGGCATGAAATGAAACCATATCCTTCAACAAACATTCTAAATCGAGAGCTGAGTTGGCTCCACTTTAATGATCGAGTTTTGGAAGAGGGGGCACGGGATGATGTGCCCATTTTGGAGCGTGCAAAATTTGTCGCGATCTTCGCGTCTAATTTGGACGAGTTCTTTCGCGTGCGTGTGGGTTCCCTGCGGGATCAGCGGCACGCCAAATATAAAAAGCTGGATGCTTCGGGTCTGACAGCCAAGGAACAGATTAAGCAGATCCTTTCTCATACGAGAAAGGCGGTTCAGCGACAGTCGGAGATTTACCTGCAGTGGCTTAAGGAGTATGAGGAAACGAATACGCCGAATCTATCGATCGGAACCCTCTCTCGACAAGAATTCAAGAATTTGGAGTTGTATTTCAAAGCGAGAATTTATCCGAGCCTTTGTCCCTTGGTTTTGGATCAGAGCGTAACCCGTTTTGCCAATGGGAGATTGCATCTCCTGGTAAAACTGCGAAAGGGCAGGATGGGAATCGTGCAGTTGCCGCCGTTAATGGATCGCATGATTGAGGGGGTAGACGCCGTTGGGCGTCCGGGCTTCTTCTTTTTGGAAGAGATCGTTGGAACCTTTGTGCACTTTTTATTCCCCGACGAGCAGGTCGGTGGTTGGGCGGTATTTCGCGTGACACGAAGCGCGGATATTCAGGTTGCCGTGGAAGACGCGGGCGATTTGTTGGAAGTCATTGAACAGGCGTTGCCGCAGCGAGAGAACGGTCGAATCATTCGAATCGAGATCGAGGGCAAGAAGGCCTGGGCGATTGAGTTTTTGTCGCAATACTTGGAGGTGAAACCAAGGGATTTTATCGAAGTGGAAGCTCCCTTGGATTTGACTTGCCTGGTGCGATGGAAACGAGTGAAAAAAGAAAAAGAAGGTCTTTTTGAAAGCTTTGAGCCGGCGGAGAAGAACTGGTGGAAGGGCGATATCTTTGAAGCGATTCGAAAGTCGGATCGGATTCATATGGTTCCCTATGAGAAATTCGATCCGGTTTTGCAGCTTATGGAGCAGGCTGTTTGTGATCCGCAAGTGATTGCCATTCAGCAAACCCTGTATCGGGTCAGTGATCAGTCGCCCGTGGTTGAGGCATTGCGGCAGGCGGCGCTGAAGGGGAAGCAGGTAACGGTGGTGATCGAACTCAGGGCGCGGTTTGACGAGGAGAACAATATTCGGTGGGCGCGAACCCTGGAAGAGGCCGGCTGCCAAGTGGTTTATGGCCATCCCATTCAAAAGGTGCATACCAAGGCGCTGGCGGTGATTCGCGAGGAAGAAGACGGTTTGCGAACCTATCTGCATCTGGGAACAGGCAATTACAATGAAGTGACGGCGAAACTGTATACGGATTTTGGGTATTTTACAGCGGATCCGGCGATGGCGCAGGATATCAGTCGCATGTTTCACTATATTACGGGCTCTATGAAGATCCCGGAATTTAAGTCATTGGCGGTGGCGCCCTTTACCCTGAGGACAACCCTGATGGATCGGATTGAGGATTGCATGCGAGCTGCAAAGCGAGGCGAAGCGGCATGGATTTTCTTGAAGATGAATTCTCTGGTTGATGCGCGGATGATTGAAGCCCTGTACGAGGCTTCACAAGCCGGTGTCAAGGTCGATTGTCTCGTAAGGGGGATTTGCTGCTTGCGGCCCGGATTGAAGGGAGTAAGCGAGCATATCCATGTGAAGAGCATTGTGGGACGGTTTCTCGAACATCAGCGAGTCTTCTTTTTTTCCACGGGCGAGTGGGAGAAGCTCTACCTTTCCAGCGCGGACTGGATGCCGAGAAATCTGGATCGACGGGTGGAATTGATGTTTCCTGTCACGTCACCCTTGGCGATCGAGAGCATTAAGGGTTGGATGCGCTTGCAGTGGCAGGATGAAAACCGTGCGCATCGATTGAAAGCGGACGGCACCTATCGGCCGATTTCCCGAGAAAAAGGCGCCCTGGATTCACAGGCCTGTTTTATTGGAGAATTGATGGAGAGGAGTAGGGTATGAAGCGAATTGGAATTGTCGACTTGGGATCCAACTCTGTGCGGATGAGCATTATCTGGGTGGAAAAGGATCATTCCTATCATATGATCGAGCAGGCGAAGAGCATGGTGCGCCTGAGCGAAGGCATGTCGGAGGATGCGAATTTGAGCCCGCAGGCAATGGAGCGGACTAAATCGGCCCTGAGTATGTTTAAGAAATTGGCGGGGGTTCATCAGGTGGATGAGATTCGCGCGGTGGCAACAGCCGCTGTTCGCCAGGCAAAAAACCGCGATGTATTTTTGGATCTGGTTCGGGAAGAAACAGATTGGGAGCTGCAAGTTATCTCTGGAGAAAAGGAAGCGTACTATGATTATCTGGGGGTTGTGAATACCTTGCCTCTGCAGGATTTCGTATTAATGGATATTGGGGGGGGCAGTACGGAATTGGCGTGGATTGAGAATCGTCAATTGAAAGAAGCGGTCAGTCTTCCTCTGGGCGCCGTTTTGTTGACGGAGTCGCATTTCCCGGAAGGGGAGGTTTCGCAGAAAGGCATTGATGAAGCAAAGGAAGAGTTTGATCAAGTCCTCGATGAGATTGAGTGGCTGGACAAGGTAAAAGGCTTGCCCGTTGTCGGACTGGGCGGTACCTGGCGAAGCATTGCGAAATTGGATCGCTCCGCCACGAGAAACAGCATTCAGCGAATCCATGGGTATGTCCTGGAACGAAAGGAAACCCTAGAATGGGTGGAAGACCTGTGGGGGATGTCGAGAAAGGAAAGGGAACGGGCAAAGGGAATCAGTGCTGCGCGAGCGGAAGTGATTGTTGGCGGGATTGTTCCCATTGAACGAGTGATTAAGCGATTGAAGCCTAAGGCGGTCGTCATAAGCGGCAATGGGGTGCGGGAAGGGCTTTTCTACGAAGCGTACTTCAAGATGCTGAAGAAACCGGTTGTCGTGGAGAATGTTTTGATGCACAGTTTGTCCAATATTGTGAAGCGTTATCATGAAAGCGATCATCATCTACAGCAATTGGATCGTTTGACGCGGGTCATTTACGATGCGTTGCAGCCTCACTATCATTTTTCAGAACGAGATGGCGAGCTGTTGCAGGCTGCGATTCGACTGCATGATATCGGGATGAGGATTGACTATTTCAATCATCAGGACCATAGTTTTTATTTGACGTTGAACACCAATCTCTATGGGCTTACCCATCGGGAATTGGTTCAGGTTGCCTGGATTGCGGGCAGCCATCGGGTCGATCGGAAGCTTCACCAATCCATTCGCCAATTTTCTGGGTATATGAATAGCGAAGAGAAGCAGCGGATGGAGCAATTGGGTGCAATCTTAATGATCGCGGAACAATTGGATCGAGCGGAGGATAGCCGGGTGACAAATTTTAGCGCCAGCGTGACGGATCGTTCCTTGATTCTTACGGCGGGCAGCGAGGAACCCATTGACTTGGAAATTAGTTCGGCTAGACGCGCTTCGGCTGCATTTCGAAAGGCATATCGCCGGACCTTGCTGATCAAAAGGAATAAGTAGATGCAAGACATCTGCAAGAGCATCGTTAAGAAGTTCTTGAGAAAAATAGTTTTTGAGTTTGTTATTCAACGAAAGGAGCGTTCCTTTTGAAGGATTTGATTGTGGTTATGGCGAGCTATCTGCTGGGCTGTATAAACACCGGGTACTACTTTATCCGCATCTTCTACAAGCAGGATATCAGGACCATTGGCACCAATGTTACCGGAGCGACAAATGTGAGCCGGATTGCAGGCAAGAAGGGATTTGCCATAACCTTGGCGGGGGACTTTCTGAAAGGGGTTGCGACCATGGTGCTGTGCCGGTCTTTCGAGGTTGGCGACACAGCTACCCTCGTTTGTATATTTGCTGTGATTGCAGGGCACGTCTTTCCCTTCCAGTTGCATTTCAAAGGCGGCAAGGGGCTGTCCACGACTCTGGGGGCAATGCTGCTGCATGCCCCCATGACGGTGATCTATGTTCTGGTCATTGCCGGCATTCTGCTGGTCTTTGTGAAAAAGCGCACCATTTCCGTGCTCATGGCACTGCTTATCCTGCCGATTGTATTGCTGGCGGCAGACTACGCATGGGAATACATCTTGCTCTTTTTTGCACTGGACGCGGTCTTTTTGTATGCCTTCAGGGAGAATATTAGGGCGTACAGGGGAAAATGGAGGCATTGAGCCGAAGCTGTTTTTTGGCAGAATACCGACTATTCAATATACTTGAAAAAGAAGGGTAGAGCATGATGAAAGTAACCTTTAAGCAAGAAACAGAAGGGGAAAAGGGAAAAACGATTTTGGAAGTTGCAAGGGACAATCAAATCAAGATGAAGGCGCCTTGCGAGAAGGGCAAATGCGGGAAGTGCAAGGTACGCGTATTGGCTGGGGAATTGGCAGTCCTTAACAAGGAAGAGAAAAAGGAATTGAGCAAAAAGGAGATTGCCGATGGGGTTCGATTGGCTTGCATGGCGGAAGTGATTGGTGATGTAACGGTCGAGATTGTGAAAAAGAAGAAAAAATAAAACAGGCGTTCAGAGGGTAAATGCCACTGAATGCCTGTTCTGTTTTGTGGGTTTATCCGATCAATAAATACCGTGAGATCATAATAAAGTGCGAGATGCTCCCGCCCAGAATAAAGAGATGGAAAATCTCGTGGAATCCAAAATTGGGAAGCGTCATCCATGCCGGTTTTCGAGCGTAAATCAATGCGCCAACCGTATAGAAAATGCCGCCGATCCAAAGGAGCAAAAATCCTTGAATGGCGATGTTTCGATAGATCGGCAGGATAAAGAAAACCGCCAACCATCCCATCAGGACATAAAACATGGTGTATAGCCATCTGGGCGCATTGAGGAAAAATACGCGAAAGAAGATGCCTGCCGCCGTCAGGGACCATAAAACAATCAAGAGGATCGGCCCCAACGGACGTGGAAGCGCCAAGAGGCAAATGGGTGTATAGGTGCCTGCAATCAGAACAAAGATCATGGAATGATCGATTCTCCGAAGGATATTCTCCACATGCGGGGATGATTTGACGGCATGATAGATGGAAGAGGCGCTGTACAGCAAGATCAGGCTGATTCCAAAGATCAAAGCGCTTGTTAATTGCAGCGGATTCTGATGGAGAACGGATTTGACGATCATCCAAGTAAGCCCGGCTGCGGAGAGAACCGCACCGACGAGGTGCGTAATAGAATTGATTGGTTCTTTGATGAATAACATATGCGGCTCCTTTCTGTCTTCTAGTACTATTTTACCACTAAAAGAAGAGAACTTGACAAAACCCGCATAAAAATTTACAATACGAGGAAATCATGTGCTTGCACATTTCGAATTTCCTACATGAGACGACGGCAATTTTGGAATCGAGTTTGCGGGATGCAAAGCTGGAAGAAACGATGCAATGGGTTCGCCTTGGATATTTCACCTTGGATTCGGTTGAGTGGGACAAGGGGAATCGTGTTTGGAATCGAACGGTATCTCTGAAGGATACCTGGAAATAATAAGAAGAAGCGATCCTTGCTGTTTGAGCGGCAGGGGTCGTTTTTTTGGGTTGGAAGATTGAATCGGCGGGAATATGGTAAAATAATACTGGAGGAAAACGATGATACGATTTGTAAGAATGGATCAGAAAGTAGGGCTGGAAAAGCTAACAGAGGTGGAATTTCAGGCGCATTTGCGCTTTATGGAGCAATCCGCGGAAGCAATGTCCATGATGGCTGGGGGATTTGTTGGAGAGCCTGGCGGGATGGTTGTCTTTGAAGCGCAATCATTGAAACGGGCGGAAGAATGGGCTCGTCAGGATCCATTGTTTGAATCTGGGAAATATGAGTTTCAGCTTTTTGAATGGTCTTTGGTGTTCAACACGTAATCGGGAGGGGAATGAATCATGGGAACGGAAAAATTTGACCCGGCTTTAGCGAATTTAAAGGATCATCCCGCCTTTGAACCATTCCAGGCGACCCGTTATCTCTTGCTCACAGAAGCAATCGAGCAGGGGCGGATTGAGAGTCTAGAACCGGTTTTGCACGCAAAAATTCAGGGAGAATCAGTGGTGCTCCTTACGAGACAGATGACCTATCATCATGTCGCGCAAGGCGTAATTGGCGGAAAACCTTGGATGGTGTCCTTCTGACCGGCCTGCAACACGGGTGTCTGGATGACGCCCATTGTGCGCGGACGGAAGCTTACCTTTGCCGCCTATGGATTGTATCAGGGATTGTCCTTGTTGGCGGATCTTGAAACCCAATCCTATTGGGATCACATTACCGGAGAATGCATACATGGCGAGTTCCTTGGAGAAAAATTGGAAGTGCGCCCCCTTCTGCACACCCGTGCAGATCTGGTGGAGAAAGAGAATCCGCAAGCGCGGGTTGCGATTTCGAAACTCTCTCGGCGGCGGGATTGGATGACGCGAATCATGCAGATTGCCATCAAGAAGAAGTGGCTGCCTGCAACCTTTCAGAGGCAATTCAAGCGCACGGATGAGCGACTGGATGCCGTGGAGATGGGACTTAGCATCTGGCATGGGAAGGAAGCGAAGTTTTATCCGGAACGGCTTCTGGAGGCGGGACCGATTCGGGAAACATGGCAGGGAATCTCCCTGACGATTCGGATCCATCCGGCAACCAAGATTCCGGTCGCTGAAGTGCAGTCGGAGGGTAAGGAAAAAGAGATCTTGCAAGTGCATGCTATGTGGTATGGATTTGTCGCAACATTTCCGCAGGCGGAAATATATTCGGAGGAGTCATGAAGAATCGAGATGAAATACTCAAGCGAATTGCCGATCAATTGGAACCGATGGAAGAAGCGCGCGCCATGTGGGAATGTGGATCCGTTGCTTTTCATCGCATTGACGAGTGGTCGGATTTGGATATTGTAATCGAGGGAAAAGAAGGGACATCGGACGCTCTATTTATGGCGATTGAGAAAGCGCTGCGAGCGATTGCGCCCATTGATGCTACCTTGGAACCCAGCGGGGGTTGGCCCGGAGTCTTACAGAAGATCTATCGGTTGGAGGGCATGAGTCCCTATCATGTGATTGAGGTGGCTATTGTTGCGCCAGACGCTCCAACCAAGTTTTTGGAACGGGAAATCCATGGAGACATTCCTGTTCACTTCGACAAGGACGGGGTTACGCAGGTGGCGCCGATTGAAGCTCATGCGTGGAAGGAAAAGCTGGAAGTGCGGGTCGAGGACCTTATTCACAAGGTGGACTTGTATCGAGTTCTGGTGGAGAAGGAGATCCACCGCGGGAACCATATGGAAGCCATGGCCTTTTATCAGGGTTTTATTCAGAAGGCCTTGGTGGAGTTGATTCGGATTCGCTATAGCCCGTTTCGATACAATTTTCAAAGCCGGTATCTGTACTATGATTTGCCGGAAACCGTCATTGAGCGATTGGAGCCGTTTTTCTTTATTGGATCGCCGGAGGAACTCGGGATCAAATTTCAGGAAGCGATGGATTGGATGACGGAGTTAAACCATACATTTCTGGTGGCCAGAAAGCCTGAAGATTGAATTGAAGACGCAAAAAAGGAGCTCGTCTGAGCTCCTTTGATTTTTAGATACACTTCATATAACAGGATATAATAAAATCATCAAATCTGCAAGAAAAACTTTGAATTCGAGAGCATAAGCGAGGGTTCTTCTTTCGCTTTGGATGGGGAGGAGCAGATCGCACAAGATGCGATTTTCTCTTCCCCCAATTTTTTGATAGACTGGGCTTCCAAGAAACGAGAGGAGGAAGCGGGATGCAGGCAAATAACCACCCTGATTATAAGGAAGAACAAAAACAATTGCAAATGACCATTGCCATCTGGGATCAGAGGACGAAAATTCTTGTTGAGGAAGTCGAGGAGCGAGGTGAGACGCTGCAATCCTTGCGAAGAAGCGGTGGCGGCAGATACAGCAATGAGTATGAAATTGCGGCTCATTTGTATGAGATGGCTGTCCGCGAGCATGGGATGCTGGAGCGGTCCAGCGACAAACCCTATTTTGCGCGAATCGATTTTTTGGATGACGGCAACGAGAAGACGGAGGTCTTTTATATCGGACGCGTCGGGGTGGAGAACCCCAAGGACGGCACGCGACTTATTCTGGATTGGCGAGCGCCTATGGCGAGTCTCTATTATCGGGGCGAGCTGGGCGAGGTGATGTTCAAGGCGCCCGAAGGCTTGGTGATGGGAGAGCTTCAGCGAAAGCGGCAATACGAGATCGAAGCGCGGCAGCTGATGAATATTTTTGATAAAGACTTAACCCCCATGGACGAGTTCTTGCAGAAAGCCCTTTGGCAAAAGAAGGACAATCGCTTAAAGGATATTGTCTCGACGATTCAAGAGGAACAGGACGGGGTGATTCGAGCGGAAAAGGATCGCGTGGTTTTAACCCAGGGGGTCGCTGGATCCGGGAAGACCACGATCCTGCTTCACCGTATTGCCTATCTCTTGTATACCTATCAGGAAGAACTGCCGCCGGAATCTATTCTGCTTCTGGTGCCCAATCATCTTTTCTTGACCTATATCCAAGAGGTATTGCCGGAACTGGGGGTGGATCAGATTCAGCAGGGCACCTATGAAGAGGTAGTCTTGGCACGCATGGAATTGTCCGATCAGCCGCATTGGCATCAGGAAGGGGTTTGCGGAAAGCTCAAGGGGGATCTTCGCTGGATTCAGGTGATGGAAGCGGTGATTGCCGCCCTGCCTGATCTGATTTTGCCGGAGGAGGATCTTGAGTTTCAGGGGGTCTGTCTATTCTCGGCGGAAGAAATCAGACGGATTTTCCATGAGGAATACGCCTACTTGCCCATTGGTGCTCGATTTGAGCGGGTGAAAAAGCATATCCGCGATCAATGGAATGCAAAACGGGACGAAGCGTATGGGGAATGGACCTGGGAGATTCGAGAGAACGAGAGTAAAACCTATGACGAGCGGGATGCCTGGATGACTGCCATGAAAAAAGATGGACGCAGAGAGCTGAGAAAGACTTTGAAGCGATGGCCAACCTTGTCTGCTTTGGAAGCGGAAGAGATTTGGCGGTCCCGATCGGGACTGTATCAGTCGAGCCTTGTTTGTTTCTCTGACGAAGAACAGGCGCGGATTCGATTCGAATCGGAACGCTCCCGGGAAGATTTGCCTATTCTTTTTCTCTTGCATCAGCTTTTATGGGGCAGAAAAGATTCGGAAAGCCTTCGCCATGTGGTGATCGACGAGGCACAGGATTACAGTCCGCTGCAGATGGAAACCTTGAAGCGGATTTCCAAGGGGAATTCTTTCACCATTGTGGGGGATGTGGCGCAGCAAATTTCAGCGACTCGCGGCATTACTGATTGGAAAGAGATCTGGGGACCGGTATTTCCGAATATCGATGTTTCCTATCAGACGCTGGAAACCTGCTATCGCTCCACCACGGAGATTATGGCCATTGCCAATCAGGTGCTGGCAAGTTTGAAACGATCCACGGCTGGAAAAGCCCAAGTGCTTTTGCGCCATGGGGAGGATGTTACGCGACAGATTTATGAATCCCAAGGAGCATTGATTCGCGATTTTATTAACCGCATTCGCGGTTGGCGGACAGACGGTCTTCAGACCATTGCAGTGATAACCCGCACCTGGGAAGAGGCGGAATGGGTGCATGAAACCATGGCAGCGGAAATTCCAGAGCTGCAATTGCTCCATGAAAGTGATCCAGAGTATTTAGGCGGATTGGTCGTTCTGCCGGTACGCGTTGCCAAGGGTTTGGAATTTGACGGAGTTCTCTTGTATGAGCCAACCAAGGGGATTTGGCCGGAAGAGGATTTGCATCTTCGCCAATTGTATGTGGCCTCCACCCGCGCCCTGCATATGTTACACTTAGGGGGAACGAACGAGTGGATGGATGCATTGAAGGAGGCAGTTGATGCAGGTATTGTATGGGACAAATAATCCGGGCAAACTGAAGCGGTTGCAGTCGATCTTTCTGGGTTCTGGCATTGAAATTGTCGGACCCAAGGATTTGGGCATCCGAATTGAAGTGGAAGAAATAGGATCGAGCCCGAAGGAGAATGCGAGATTGAAGGCGGAAGCCTTTTATCAGGTATCGGGGATTCCGACTTTTGCCGTCGACTCCGGACTGTATCTGGATAAACTGCAAGCGGATCAACAGCCTGGCGTATTCGTGCGCCGGGTTGGTGGCGTGGAGTTGGATGACGAGGAGATGTTTGTCCATTATCAAAACCTGTTGATTTCTCTAGGCGGCCGATCTCCCGGCTTTTGGCGGGACGGCATCGCATTGATTGATGAAAAGGGAAAACTGATTGAAAAGGAATATAGGGAAGAGACTTTTTTGACGGCAGAAGCCAGCGAAATTCGTGTGCCGGGTCAGCCCATCAGCGCTCTTCAGATCGATCCGGAATTGAACCAGTATAAATCTGAAATTTCACCGGAACAGCGATTGGAGAAAGGCAACCGATTTGACCGCCGCGTGTTTCAATTTCTGACGAATCATTTGTCGTCGCCGATGCTGTCGCAGCAGGCACGGCAATTTGCCAAGGCGGAGATGATTTCCATGCCTATGCGTGATCGCTTAAATCGGAGATTCCGGGATCGATGGGATCACACCAAACGAGTGCTTGCTTGGGCGAAGCGGATCCAGACAGAAGAAGGTGGAGATTGGGAGGTCATTGAACTGGCGACCTGGCTTCATGACTGCGGATATGAAGAGAATCGCTCTCATGCGGAGGTGGCGGCCGATAAGGCAAAGGAATTTTTTGAAGTCCACCCCTATGGAAAGGCGGAGGCCGTAATCGGCCTGATTCGAAACCACAGCAGGAAAGAAGATGAAGAGCTGGAACTTTCCTTGGAATTGAAGATTCTGATGGATGCCGATACCCTGGATGAAAAGGGAGCCCTTGCCATTTTACTGGATGCCATGAGTGAAGTAATGGAAAATTCAAATGCTTGTTATGAAGATGTCTATGGCAGGATTTTGCGGTATTTTCCCGAGGTGCGCCGAGAAGCGCGACGATTGAAAACTGAAACAGGTAAAATGATTTTCCAACGAAAGATTCGATGGATGGAAGGCTGTATTGCTGTCATTCGTGAAGAATTGGGAGAATAGAAAACGCTTAATCGGCAATTTTGAACGGAAACCTAGAAAGTAGACACGATAAAAAGTGTCTTACTCTTCTAGGTTTTTTTCTGAAAGAGTAATCAACAAGGTCTACACCCACGATTTGATGTTTGCAGTTCAACGAGTCAAGAAGCTGGTTGTCGCTTACACTTATATCGTACAAAAAGACTGCTTTAGCGGCGGCTTGTAGGAAGAATGCGATTAGCATATTTTAGAGCATGCCGTCTTTGTATTTTTTAGGCGACACCCCTGTATAGTTTTTAAATGCTCGGCTGAAGTAATGCTGATTATTGAATCCCGATCTTGCAGAGATCTCTTTGATAGAAAGTCCGTCTTTGTTTTCAAGTAGCTGGGTGGCATTTTCCATTCTGATTTTTGTAAGATATTCGGTAAAATTATGGCCTGTTTGTTTTTTGATTAAGCGGGCTAAGCTTGAATTGCTTAGATGAAAATAACTGCAGACCGTGTTTACGTTTAAGTTTGTATCGGAAAGATTATTGATAATATATTTTATCACTTGGTTTTCGCTGGTTTGCGATTTTATTTCCAGCTTATTCTTGGCACAGTTGCCTTCAAGGCAGTCTATGGCGGACTGTATGGTCGAATTGAATTCTATTTCGTTTATGGGTTTTAGCAGATAGGAAAAAACTCGATTCGCAATCGCTTCTTTGGCATATTCGAATTTGCTATAGCCTGAGATGATAATAATGATTAGTTCAGGATTGGATTGACGGATTTTTCTGATTGCATCAAGACCGTTTAGAAAAGGCATATTAATATCGAACAAAACGATCTGCGGGTTATGTTCCTTTATTTTAAATAGAGCATCCAAGCCATCTTCGGCGTTGATAATGGTGTCGAATGTTTGGCTGAATGGTTGAAGCAGATTTTCAATATTATTTCTGATTATGCTTTCATCATCGGCTATCAGTATTTTATACATCGCGTTCTCCTTCATTTTTATTACAAGGGATGACTAGTTCTATGGAAGTGCCTTGATGGAAACTGCTTTGAATATTGATATCGGATTTTTCCGCATAGTGAAGTTTTAATCTTTGCGAAATATTATTAAGTCCGAAATTATCTTCGGAAATATTGCTTTTCAGATTGTATCGTATTTTTGCGAGTCGTTCTTCGGTCATGCCTATTCCGTCATCGGTTACAGTGATTATGAGTTTGTTATTACGCGAATGGCAACTGATTTGGATTTTGCCCGGTTTCTTCTCATATTTTAATCCATGATTGATGGAATTTTCAATAAGAGGTTGTAGAATGAGCTTTGGAACCAATGCGGAAAGCACATTATCATCTACGTCAAACGCATAGAAAACTTTTTCGCTGTACCGGAAATGCTGGATTTTCAGATAACTTTCTGCATGGAGGATTTCATTGCGCAACGTGATCGTTTCGGCGCCATCACTTAAAGATATTCGAAAAAAGTTGGATAGGCAGTCGATATATTCTGCAACATCGTTAGCGCCTTGCTTTTGGGAAAGCCATTTTAAAGATGCAAGCGTGTTGTATAAAAAATGGGGGTTAATCTGTGCCTGCAAAACCTGCAAATAGGCTTTGCGCTTTTGTTCTTCGGTGGCGGTGATTTTTTTGAATAGTTCTTTTATTGTGTCCAACATGAGGTTGTAGGTTTGACCTAAATAATAGATTTCGTTTTTGCCTTTATCGGTGTAATAGGCATTCAGGTTGCCCGATTTAACATTGATCATCTTCTGCTGAAGATTATTGATTGGTTTTACAATGCTACCAGATGCCACATAGGCTATGAATGTGCCTAAAAGAATCATAATGATCACAATATACTGCATGTCCTTTGTGATTTTGTCGGTGTTGGCAAACATTGTGGAGTTATCGATTTGGGTGCATAGAATCCAGTTTTGAGAATAAGGCACTGGGGAATAGAAAATTGTGCTGTTATCCATATCAATAATTCCTGACTGGATGGGAGTAATCTTAGAAAGCAAATCTTTTTTTGATTCAAAACTCATAACATGGGAAAATTCAATGGGATTCATTGTATAAACTAAGCCTTCGGAGTTCATAATCCAAGATCTTCCGCCGTAAACATCAATTTGACGCATTAGCTCGCTTAGCTTGTCTATTGTAATTCCACCTATAAACAAGGTTTCTTTGAGTTCTTTATAGTTGATGATCGGGTAATAGATGAGGACTACATCGGAGTTTAGATATTCAACCTTTTTTGGTGGGGATACAATATATTCCGTTGTGGAATTTTTTATTTTTAGAAATTCCTTTCGAGTAATCAACTCAAATGTTTGTTCACCGTTTACCCAGCTTTTGCCGTTTAGTGCACCATAGGCAAATAAATCAGCCGTTTCACCAAAAGTTTCGCTTTTCATATTAATGATGTTATTAATATAAGGGATCGTTACCCTCATATCCATAGATTTGAAGGCAGGCATTTGGGATAACAACCTAAATTCGCTAATCACGTTGAATAATCTCAGACCGATTTCACGTGATTTGGAGTCGATTAGAATACTTGTCTGCTCGGTGGTGGCTCTTGTGTTTTCCGTTCTTACGCTGGAAACGGTTGTGGCGTAAAATATTAAAAATGAAGATAATAGACAGAGCGTTATGATTAACGCGATTTTATGTTTAATAGACATTGTGCTCACCTTTTGAAATCTATTTGTATTAGTCGTATCGCTTTCTGAATGATAGTATATCTTTTTTTTGCCCGTTTGAACGCAAAGTGCAAAAATATGACGGAATTTTATAAACTTCCTGCTTTTATTGAGTGTAAAGTATAAAAATATGAAGATTCTATGCAAATACAAAAAAACTTGAGAATGTTATTATTATAACAAGCTTTATTGGACAAATGAAGCGTTGGCGAAAATAATGTAAGGGAGTAATGAAAATGAAGAAAATTTTATGTATCTTATTAGCTACACTTATGGCATTTACGATGGTTGCCTGTGCTGCTAAAACGGAAAGCAATCCTGTAGAGGCTGCTGGGAAATATACGGCAGGGACTTACGAGGGTGTAGGAAAAGGAAACAATGGTGATATTGTTGTTGATGTTGTTTTAACGGACTCGGAGATCTCTGAAATTATCGTGAAAGAACACGCAGAGACAGCGGGCTTGGCGGATGCTCCCCTGAAAGACATTCCTGCAGCAATCATTGCAGGACAGACTCTAGCAGTTGATACAATTTCAGGTGCAACAAACGCTTCAAATGGTGTTATTGCTGCGGTTACAGCGGCTCTTGAAGCTGCTGGTGTAGATGTTTCGACACTACAGATCAAAAGTGAAACAGCTGAGGCGCAAATTACAATTGAAGATGCTGAATATGATGTTGTTGTAATCGGTGCCGGCGGTGCCGGTCTTTCAGCGGCGATCAAAGCGAAAGTAAGCGGCGCTGAAAATGTTGTTGTGATCGAAAAAATGCCTTTTGCAGGCGGGAACACACTTCTTTCTTATGCTGAACTTGCTTGTGCGGGAAACTGGCTTCAGGATGAAAAAGGAATCGAAGACAGCAACGAGCAGTTCGCGAAAGAGATGTGGGAAGGCGGCGGAATGCTTGCTCGCAAAGAAATGGTTGATACGGTAGTAAACAACGCGTTGGATGCTGCTCTTTGGTTACGAGATTATGTAGGCGTTGAATACCAGGATTATCTGGTTCATGAAGGCGGACATAGTGTACCTCGTGCCGTTGAGCCGATTGAACTTGGCGCGGGCATGATTACCCCACTAGTTGCAAAAGCGGAAGAACTTGGCGTGCAGATCATGTATAACACAAAAGCGGAAGAACTTATCCAGAATGAAGAAGGCCGAGTCATCGGTGTTAAAGTTTCTGCCGGGGAAAGTACAGCTGCATTTACAACTGCCAAAGGTGTTGTTCTTGCTTCCGGTGGTTTTGGTGCAAACATCGAGATGCGTGAGCAATACAACAAACGTTGGCCAACAGTTGATGAATCTGTACAAACAACAAACTCTCCAGCAATCGTTGGTGATGGGATTGTGATGGCAGAGAAAATCGGCGCACAGCTTGAGGGTATGGAGCATATTCAGCTTTACCCATTCAACAATCCAATGACAGGTGTATTCTATGGGATTGAAGCGCCGAGCTGGAGTGGTGAAGGTCTAATCTATGTGAATGAAGACGGAAACAGATTTGTTAACGAGGTTGGAATGCGTGACGTTCGTGCCGAAGCGATCCTCGCACAGAACGCCCCTGTTTATGCGATCTACAACCAAGAGGTTGCAGACCGACTAAACATGGAAGAAAAATTTGCGGATGAATACGCAAAATGTTTGGATGGCGGCGTCTACTACAAAGCGGATACACTTGAAGAGGTTGCAGAATACTTCGAAATTAACGCAGATAACCTTGTACAAACAATGGATAACTACAACAAATACATGACAGAGGGTGTGGATCCGGAATTCGGACGCACAACAAGCATGGTTCCTATGAACGGAGGACCTTGGTTTATTCTGAAAGGTGTCGTTTCTGTTCACCATACAATGGGTGGAGTTATGATTGATACAGACGCTCATGTGATTGATACAGAGGGTAATATAATCTCCGGTCTATATGCGGCAGGAGAGGTTACGGGAAGTGTTCATGGCAACAACCGTGTTGGTACTTGCGCGATTTCAGACATTACCGTATTTGGTAGAATCGCGGGTGAGAACGTAGTAACAGGCAAATAATCTATCCTATATAAGAAAACCGTGTAATCATAAGATTACACGGTTTTTTTTGCGTTCCGTTTTTATTCCGCCAATTCCAAGGCGATCTTCATCATTTCCGTAAAGGCGCTTTGACGCTCTTCGGCGGTGGTGACTTTGTGCGTCACCAAGGAGTCGGAAACCGTCAGCAGGCAGGCTGCTTTCTTGCCGGTCGCATTGGCATTGGCAAACAGCGCGAAGGATTCCATCTCAACAGCCTTGCAGCCATGCTTGTCGCGAACCATTTCGAAATAGCCTTCTTGTCCATTGTAGAAAACATCGTTGGAATGGATACGGCATTTGTGCAGCTCGATTTCCAGTCCCTTTGCAATGCCTTCAAGTTTCTCGTTCAACTCCGGAGAAGGAAGCATAACGTTGTCTTCAGACCCGCTTTGCACCTTGGCGTAAGCGGACTCGCTGTAGGCGTCCGTTGCCAAAATTACATCATACAATTCCAGTTCGTCGGTATACGCGCCGCAAGAACCGATACGGATAATATTCTCTACACCGTAGAATTGGAACAACTCGTAGGAATAGATGCCGATGCTCGGCATGCCCATGCCGGAACCCATGACAGAGATTTTCTTTCCGTTGTAGGTGCCTGTAAAGCCTAACATGCCTCGCACGTTATTGAATTGCACCGCGTCCTTCAAAAACGTATCAGCAATAAACTTCGCGCGAAGCGGATCTCCGGGCATTAAAACGGTCTTTGCGATGACGTCTTGCTCACTGACGCCGATGTGTGGGGTTGGGATATTCATTGATTTGCTCCTTTCAAATTTGCATACTGTGAAAACCTTTCCTCATTAGTTTACCCTTTTTTTTCGATTTTTGCATGTTGTCGACAGAGATAGGGGACCATAGTCCTATGGGTGGATCGTTGCGATGAAAAAAGAATTGACAACTAAACAAGTGAGGGAATAGAATAAAGATGTTGATAAAACGTTTTACTAAAACGATTTATTCGGGAGGTGAGCCGATGAGCATCACAATGAAAGAAATTGCGAAACTAGCGGGTGTATCGATAACGACTGTTTCTATGGTGATCAATGGGAAGGATCAATCCATTGGAGCGGAAACCAAAGCACGGGTGCTGCGGATTATTGAAGAGCGGCAATATGTACCTAATGGAATTGCAAGAAGTATGATCACCAAGCAGACCAGTACCTTGGGGTTATTGATTCCCGACATTACCAATCCCTATTTCGCCACCATGGCGCGTGGAATTGAGGATGCGGCAAGCCAGGCGGGATTCCGTGTCATCCTCTGCAATACGGATGAGAATCAGGAGAAAGAAGCCGAGTATTTGCAGCTCTTGCGCAAGCAAAATGTAGATGGGGTGATCTTGGTTTCCGCAGCAGTGGCGGAGCATGCCGAAAGGCGAATCCTGAAGGAATTTCAGAAACCGCTGATCTTTTTGGATCGGCGAGGCATTGATCAAACAGAGGCAAGTGTTGGTTTTGAAAATCGCAAGGGCGCATACTTGGCAACCAAACACCTGATTGAGGCAGGGCATCGCAGGATTGGCTGCATCACAGGTCCGCTGAAGAATATGTCCGCGCGTGAGCGATATCAGGGATACCAAGATGCGCTCAAAGAAGCGGGGATCGATCTGAATTCGGATTGGGTTGTGGAAGGCGATTATCAGATGGCCGGCGGGGAAGCTGGTATTCGAAGTTTGAAGAATCGGGGGATTACAGCCTGCTTTATCGCCAATGATTGGATGGCATATGGGGTATACAAGGCGTGCTATGAAGAAGGCATTCGGATTCCTTTCGATTTGTCCATTGTCGGATTTGACGATTTAATGATTTCACAGGCAATGATTCCACCATTGACAACCATCCATCAACCAAATACGGAGATGGGAAAGACTGCCGTTCAACAAATTGTTTCTTGGATAAAATCAGGGAACCAACCAAAAACGAGCATCATGTTTGAGCCGGAATTGGTGGTTCGAAATAGCGTACGTGTGAAGAAGGGGGATTCTTGATGGGGAAAGCAATCAGAGCGGCAAAGGGAGAGATTCCCTTTGATCTGGTGATTCAGAATGTGCAGTATATGAATCTAATTACCCGGGAGGTTTATCCGGCAGAGATTGGAATTTCTGATGGAAAGATCGCCCATGTCACTCAGTCGGGTAAAGACGGATTGGAAGGGAAGGCGTATTACGACGCAAAGGGCAAGCATGCCCTGCCGGGATTGATTGATACCCATGTGCATATCGAGAGCAGTATGATGAACCCGGCGCATTTTGCCGAGGCGATTGTTCCTCGCGGGACAACAACCATTGCTTGCGATCCCCATGAAATCGCCAATGTTTTGGGAATTGCGGGGGTGGAGTATATCGTGGAGGCTAGTGAAGAGATTCCCATGAGTGTCTTTATTTTGGCGCCATCCTGTGTGCCGTCGGTACCTGGAATGGAAACGGCAGGCGCAGCATTCGGTCCCCAGGAAGTCAAAGAAATTTTAAAATGCGATCGCGTTATTGGGATCGGTGAGGTCATGGACTTTGTGGGCGTGATCGAGCAGAGCGAGAGAATGAGCGGGATCGTTGCTGCCGGAGAAGAAGCGAATCTCTTTGTGCAGGGTCACGCGCCATCTTTGAGCG
This sequence comes from Eubacteriales bacterium, assembly GCA_030625815.1. Classification (GTDB taxonomy): domain Bacteria; phylum Bacillota; class Clostridia; order Tissierellales; family GPF-1; genus GPF-1. Next base: position 64,494 of record DAOUQF010000005.1, on the reverse strand, counting down.
GCCGCGAGTTATCGGCCTACTTGAGTGCTGGGATCGAGTCGGACCATGAAACCTCATTTACGGACGAGGCCAGAGAAAAATTAAGAGTCGGCATGGTGCTGGAATGTCGGGAGAGTTCGATTGTTCATGACTTGGAAACCTTGGTGCCGGTCATTCAAGAGCTGCAATATCCGGATACCACAACGCTGTGCAGCGATGATCGGGAACCGGATGACCTTCTGCGGGAGGGGCATTTGGATCATGGGATTCGCCGGGCAATAGCATTGGGCATGCCGCCGATTGAAATTTTGCGAATGGCAACCATTCATGGCGCACGGCTTTTGCGTCTCAGGGACCGTGGCATCTTAACGCCGGGGAAACGCGCGGATCTAATTTTGGTGGAAGATCTGGAAGAATTTATTGTTGACGAGGTCTTTGTTGAAGGAGAATTGATCGCGAAATCCGGTGCGATGACCATCGAGGTGCATGCGCCGGTACATCCGGTGGAAGAACAGAATTCTGTGCATTTGGATCGTCCGATTACAGAAGCGGATTTTGAGGTGCGCGCATCGGGCGATGCAGTTCGAATGAATGTGATTGCCTATACGCCGGAAACGCATATTCTGACCAAACGGGTGATACGGGAATTCTCCGTGGAAGCTGGTCAGGTGCAGGTGGATGAAGCGGATCTTTGTCGGCTGGCTGTCTTTGAACGGCACGGAGTCAATGGAAACCGGGCACTTGGTGTGATTCAAGGATTTGGCTTGAAAGAAGGGGCGATTGCCAGTACGGTTTCTCATGACTGCCATAATTTAGTGGTCGTCGGAAAGGATCCGCGAGATATGAAAATCGCAGCGGAAATTTTGATTGAATCAGGCGGAGGAATCGTCTGCATCAAGGATGGAAAACGGGTTGCTGGCATTGATTTGCCGATTGCAGGTTTGATGTCGAAAAAGGGATTGAAGGAAATGGCAGGAGAAACGCGAAAGTTGAAAGAGACCATTCAAAGCTTCGGCATTGATGCGGTTTCGCCGATTATTCAGGTAGCGGCCTTTGCCTTGCCGGTGATTCCGGAGATCCGATTAACGGATATGGGATTGGTGGATGTGATTCATCAGTCTTGGATTCCATTGTTTGAAGAAGGGGGAAAAACAAATGAGTAAAAAAGTGTTAATTGCAGGGGAATCATGGATGAGCCATACGACTCATGTCAAGGGATTCGATTCCTTTACGACTTCCGTTTATGAGGAAGGAATCAAATGGCTGAGAAACGCCTTGGAGGGCGGCGGCTATGAAGTGACGTTCCTGCCGAATCATGTGGCGGGGGAAGCCTTTCCGTACACGGTGGAAGAATTGAACCAATACGATGCTGTCATCTTGTCGGATATTGGCGCCAACACGCTTTTGTTGCCGACGGATACCTTTATGAGAAGCCAAGCGCGCCCGAACCGCTTGAACGTGATTGCGGAATATGTGAAAGGGGGCGGATCCCTTTGCATGGTGGGCGGTTATCTGACCTTTATGGGAATCGATGCCAAAGGGCAATACAATCATACTGCAGTAGCGGAGATTCTGCCGGTTGCCATGTTTGATCGCGACGACCGTATGGAGAACCCGCAAGGCGTGATTCCGGTGATCGAAGAGGAGCATGAGATTTTTAACGGAATTCCAAAGGAATGGCCGGCATTCTTGGGGTACAATCAGACCCAGGCGATTCCGGAGGGACAAGTGCTGGCGACTTTGAATGGAGATCCATTTGTGGCGATCCGGGAAGTTGGCAAGGGAAAGACGGCAGCCTTTACCTCGGATTGTTCGCCCCATTGGGCGCCGCCGGAGTTTGTCAATTGGGAGCATTACAAGACATTCTGGGTGAATCTAATGAATTGGATGAGCAAGTAAATCAGACGCTTCGGCCGAAAGGTCGGAGTGTTTTTTATAATGAGTACTAATAATTAAGGTTTGAAACATCATATATTCGGCTACAATCGCATATTCGGTGTTGCACCGAATATTGTATTTTCACCGAATCAGCCATGAAAGTTTCAATTGTTTTTTGAAAAGTGTCACGTGGCATTTTTAGTTTGAGAATTTTCCGATATACTTAAGGAAACAAAAGAGTAGTACGTTGCAAAGGAATACGATTTAAAATCAAGGAGGAAACAAAATGAGTATACCTACACCGCATATTGAAGCGAAAGCAGGAGAGATTGCAAAAACAGTTTTAATGCCAGGGGATCCGTTGAGAGCGAAATTTATTGCCGAGACATTCTTGGAGGATGTGAAGCAGTTTAATGGCGTGCGTGGCATGCTGGGTTACACAGGAACCTACAAGGGTCGAGAAATTTCAGTGATGGGTCATGGCATGGGCATTCCGTCTGTTGGTATCTATTCCTATGAACTGTACGCGTTTTATGGGGTAGAGAATATTATCCGAATCGGTTCTTGCGGCGCAAATACGATGGATTTGGATCTGTATGATGTGGTTTTGGCGACCAGCTGTTACAGTGCATCCACTTATGGACAGGTATTGGCAGGATATGAGGAAGATGTATTTGAGGCGGATGCGGAATTGACTGGGAAGCTGGAAGAGATCGCGAACTGTTTGGAGATTCCAGTGACAAAAGGTTGTGTCAGCTCAGGCGATGTATTCTATGCGCAACCGAGTGAAGCGCGCAAGAAGATTTATGAAGAAAAAGAAATTATCGCAATGGAGATGGAGTTCTTTGGTCTTTGCGCCAATGCGAAATTATTGAATAAGAAAGCGGCTTGCCTGTTGACGGTATCAGATCATGCGTTGACAAGAGAAGAGACGACTTCGGAAGAGCGACAAACAGCTTTCACCAAGATGATGGAAATTGCACTGGAGATGGCTGAGTAAGCAACAACGGTGTTTCGATGAAGTGAGGATAAAAGATGAAAGAATTAACAAAAAAATGGATGATCTCCATGCTAGGTGTGATTGTAGCTTGTTTTTCAATCGTGATGTCGATTAAAGCCAATTTTGGTTTGAATGCCTATAATGGCTTGTTGGGCAATCTTTCGGAAGCAACGGGGTTGACCATGGGTATATTCAGCTGGAGCAGCGGATTTGTTTTCATTTTGTTCAACATGATTGTTTCAAAAAAGAAGAAATTCAATTGGAGCGCTTTGCTAGTTTCCTTTATGTTCGGTAGCTTTATTGACTTCTTTTATGTGCTGCTGGCAGGCGATGTCACCTATGAATCCTTTACGCTTCGCTTGGTTGTATTTCTCTCTATGATCGTAACGGCGGGAATGGGCATCAGCTTGTTGATATTCAGTGGAATTATCTCGCCTGTGGAAGAGTATCAATTTGCCATAAAAAAATTGTTTAAGACCAGCATTGCGACAGCAAAGGTGTATTCAGACATGTCCTTTCTTGTGGTGGCCGTGGCGGTCAGCCTACTCACCCACAATGGATTGGGCCTTATCAATGTTGGTACCATCGTGGTTACTTTGACAATGGGGAGGATCATCGGAATGACGCTTGATCTGCTCAATAGTAGGAAGAGGCTGCAAGTACGTGCATAATATTTGAATAAAAACCCTGTTTCGCAAATGCGAAGCAGGGTTTTTAATTGACAGAACGGTGCCCTTCGACCACAATGAAAATACAAGGCGTTTATTCGATTGATGGAATGGAGGGCGGACACATGCGGATTGATGAAATCAAAGAAGAATCGGTGGAACTGCAGGATTTGCTTCGCGATATGCCGGAAGAGATTGTGGAACGATGCCGCATCAAGCATGTTCCGCCCAATGTCAATATTCTTCATAAGGCTGAAACCATGAAGCATGTTTATATTCTCTGTGAAGGGGAATGCGATGTGCTGGCGGAATTCAAGGAAGGGTACCTGTACGTCTTTGGGAAAGCCAAGGGATTTCAATTGATTGGGGAACAGGAAGTGTTGGCGGGTGAGACAGAGTCAGCCGCGACGGTGAGAACCAAGACTGCGTGTCGGTTCTTGCGTGTGACGACGGAGGATTTTTGGGAATGGATTCAGAATGATCCCCATGCAGCCATTATTCTGCTGAAAGTATTGGCTAGGCGTCTTCATGCCGCTTCATCGAGAGCGGGGGAGCGAATCTATTTTCCAAGCATTTATCTTTTGAAGAAGTTTTTATTGAAAGAGTATGCGGAAGCGGATCGGGAGAATTTGCGGATCAATCAAACACGGCAGCAAATTGCCGATAGCTTGGGGATTAGTTTGCGAAGTGTGCAGCGGGGCGTGGATGATTTAAAGCAGAATAAATTGATCCGTGTGGCAAAAGGGAAAATTGAGATTGATCGAGCTGAATATCAACAGGTATTGGATACGATGGAAGAGTAAAAAAATCGCTTCGACGAGTTTGTCGAAGCGATTTTTCTGGTTAGGGGTTTATGGCTTATATACAGTTTCGAAGAGTGATTTTATCTCTTCGAGGGCTGGCTTTCTTGGATTCGACGGGGTGCAGGTGTCTGCCATCGCATTCTTTGCCATGGTATCGATCTGGTTGCGATAGTCTTGCGGATCGATTCCATGAGCTTTAAAGCTACTTGGAATTCCCAGTTCCTGATTGAGGAACTTGACTGCGGCGATTAAGCTTCGCACGCCTTCCTCATCGGTGGAGGCGGGAAAGCCCAACTCATGCGCAAGGTTTGCATATCGCTTTGCGACGGAGTGCAAGGTGTTGCCCAGTCTGGCATTATAGGCAATGATAGTCGGCAAGAGAATCGCGTTGGCCCGTCCGTGGGAAACCTTAAACAGTCCTCCGACGGCATGAGCCAAGCTATGGTTGACGCCCAAGCCCGCATTGGTGAAGCCTATGCCCGCCATGCAGGAGGCTTCCTGCATCTTTTGTCTGGCTTCCATATCGTTTCCGTTTTTATAGGCGCGAACCAAATAGGTGAAGACCTCTTTGATTGCCTTCTTTGCGTAGATGTCTGTAAAATCCGAGGTCTCCTTGGAGACATAGGTTTCAATGGCGTGAACCAAGACATCCATACCCGTATCCGCCGTTACAAAAGGCGGTACTGTTCTGGTGAATTCCGGATCCAGGATCGCGGCATCGGGAATCATCATGGTATTGACCAGTGGAATTTTGATATGACGCTGTGTATCCGTCACCACAGAGAACGCGGTAACTTCGGAGCCGGTTCCGCTGGTAGTGGGGATGGCTACAAACCAAGGTTTTCGAATGGCATCGGTTTCGATCAGCTTTTCTTTGGTTTTGATGCAGAAATACATAATTGCTTTGGCTGCATCGATTACAGAACCGCCACCAACTGCAACCAACAAATCGGGTTTGGTTTTGATAATTCGATCCAAGCCTTTCCGCACGGTTTCCAGGGATGGATTCGGTTCTATGGAATCAAAAACCTCATAGGGAATGGATTGCTGATCTAGAAGATCCGTTACCTTTTTTACCAGTTTGAGTTTCACCATCAATTGATCGGCAACGACAAAGGCGAACTTTGCGTTGAGTGTTTTCATATAATCAATGGAATTTTGTCCATAATGGATTTCTGTTTTTGACTGAAATTTCATAACAACCTCCAGACTGATTCATCTTCTTATCTTTATGGTATCCCAAGTGGAAGGGGGATGTAGAAAAAGATCATTCAATTTGTTGGCTAAGTCTGCGATTATTTGGCTATTTGCTGATAATTCCGAACCAATCGGCAGTTCCGAAGGGGAAAAATCCGCAGGATTTGGCGAGTGCCTTGGAGGCTTCGTTGGTTTCAGAGATCTGCACAACGGGGATTTCATCCCGTTCCAAGACCGTTTTGATCATTCCAAACGTGGTGTCTCTTGCAAAGCCTTTGTTTCGATGTTCTTTCAAGGTATGCATCATACCGATGGTGCCGTCCGGGTGCTGAAGCGCCCAAGTGACGGGGTTACCATCGATAAAAACTGCGGCAGACGGACGAAGTTCGATATCTTCTTTGATCATCTTCAAGGTGTGATCCCCGGTGTAGGGATAATGGCGATCCACCAATTCTGCGTCCTCGAGCCTCAAGGGTCTTGTCGGATGGACCTGTCTTTCGGGATGATAGGCCTGAAGGTTGAGCCGATAGGAGGTGCAGGGGTTGGACCATTCCACTTCGAATTGATCGCAAAGCACCGTTGCGATCTCTCGTGGGATTCCTGCAAAGCCATAGTCGCCCGGCGCTTGGAAATGCGTTGCAATTTCATCGATAAATGCGGTATTCTCAGCAAAGACGTAGTGCAGATAACCGCTTTGAACCAAAACACCCTTTGGATTTTCTGCTGAATCCGCATAGCATAGGAGTTTGGATTTGTTTTTCAGGATAGTTTGGATGGAGAGAGTCCCAAGGGGATGTTCTGCAAATAGGTTCGTAAAATCGATCGCTTCACATTGGAAATTTTTCATCAAATCACCTTGTATAATGAACACGCAGCTAAGGCGTGAGCATTATCCTTTTTTAATTGCTGCATAATAATATCGTGTTGTGGATTGGTATAATCATCTGTTTTCAGTATAGAGTAGGATTTGATTGCGGACAAGAAGAGAAACTATGGTAAACTATAAAAAAGGAGGGGTCGCTATGAATCAAAAAGAATTGGTGCGAAAACTGAAACGAGATGAAAAAAAGAATATCAATGTCATTAATTTTATTGAATCTTACCCAGTTGATCGGGTGGATCAAGTGGGCGATACCATCCGTGTGCGCGGGAAGAGCGATCACGATTGGAATTATATCAGCAGCAATTCAAAGGACGAGTTTCAGAGTCTTTTGGGGGAGCTGAACAATGAGAAGTATTTTGCGATTCTGGAAGACTGGATGGTACCGATGGTTGAGGCGGAAGGAGCCTTGGATTGGAAATTATCCTGCATTAAGTTTTCTTATCCGGAATCCAAAAAAATTCCTATTATCGATGCGCCGATTACTCCTTTGTCCATCGAGGATGCAGATTGGATTTTTCGCAGTGGCAAGTATGCTACTTATACGTCAACCTTGTATATCCGTGAAATGATTCAAAAAGGACCCGCTATTGGCATTCGACAAGACGGTCTCCTGGTTGCCTGGGTAATGACCCATGATGACGGAGCCATTGGATTCTTGCATGTGTTGCCGGAATACCGTAATCGCGGCTATGCCATTGCACTGACGTGTGAGATGATTCGTCGAGTGAAGCGCGTAGGGAAGATTCCCTTTGTGCATATCGAAGAGGAGAATTTTTCCTCTATTCGATTGGCGAAAAAATTGGGTTTTGAAGAGGAACGGAAAGTGCATTGGGTGAAATTGAAATAACCCGTTGACAGTTTGATGTCAAACAATATATACTGGTTTTAGTGAATTGAATATTCTTCAGGGCAGGGTGAAATTCCCGACCGGCGGTGATAGTCCGCGAGCGAAAGCTGATCTGGTGTAATTCCAGAACCGACAGTACAGTCTGGATGGAAGAAGAAATCACGTTTGTATTCGAAGCATGCGTGAAATTGTCAAAATTTTGACGAGGATTATGGTGATTTGCCCTGAACTTTATTGTTCAGGGCTTTTTTTATTGGGAGGAAATCATGGATCAGCATTGGATGAAGCGGGCATTGGAACTGGCAGAGTTGGGAAAAGGTTGGGTATCGCCTAACCCCTTAGTCGGTGCGGTACTTGTAAAAGACGGAGAAGTGATAGCGGAAGGGTGGCATAAGAAGTTCGGCGGTCCCCACGCGGAAGCGGTCGCCTTGGCCATTGCTGGAGAGCAAGCCAAGGGAGCGACCCTGTATGTAAACCTGGAGCCCTGTTCCCATTACGGGAAGACACCGCCCTGTGCCGATGCGATTATTTGCCACAAGCTGGCTCGGGTTGTGGTCGCTATGGAAGATCCAAATCCAAAGGTGGCGGGCCGGGGGATCGAACGGATTCGCGAGGCGGGCATCGAAGTGGAAGTCGGTCTGATGGAGAAGGAAGCGAGTGCGTTGAATCGAAGTTTTCTTCACTTCATCACCCATGGAACACCCTATTGCATCATGAAAACGGCGGTGACCATGGATGGAAAGACGGGCACGGCAACGGGCGATTCCCAATGGATTACAGGCGAGGCATCCAGAAAGCAGGTGCATCGCATGCGCCATGAGTTGGATGCGATTCTCGTCGGAAAGGGAACAGCCCTTGCTGACAATCCGAGACTGACAGCTCGGCTGGAGGGGGAAATCGCTCAACCGATTCGCATCGTTTTGGACAAGCGGGGAGAGCTGCCAAGAACCCATCATCTGCTGGTAAACGGAGAAGCAAAGACGATATGGGCGGTTGGCGAACAGGCGATGCCTGATTTGAAGCAGGAGGCAATCGCCTCCCATGTGGAGATTTTGGCTGTGAACGAAGTTGACGGTCATTTGGATCTAAAGGATTTGTTCGAGAAATTGGGACGGAAAAATATTGCGAGTGTTCTTTTGGAAAGCGGCGGCGGATTGAACGCAGCCATGCTGGAAGCCGGGTTGGTACAGGAAGTTCTACTTTTTATGGCGCCAAAGATCGTTGGTGGCGAGAATGCCAAGACGGCGGTCGAGGGACCGGGCATTTCGATATTAGCAAACTGTTTGAACTTGGAATTTACGGAGATCAGGCCGATCGGCCTCGATCTGATGATCCGAGGGAGGGTGAGGTAAGTGTTTACAGGAATTATTCAGGAAATTGGAAAGCTTGACCGAATCGAAAACAAACAAAACGGTATTCGGTTATGGATTACAGCACCGAAGCTGAAAGCAATCAGCCAGTTGGGCGACAGCATTGCAACCAATGGGGTTTGTCTGACCATTTCCGATTTTTCGGATCAAGGTTTTTGTGCCGATGTGATGCCGGAAACCATGCGGCGAACTGCCTTTGCAGCTTTAAAACCTGGTTCTTTTTTGAATCTGGAGCCGGCACTTCGGTTGGCTGATCGTTTGGGCGGTCATCTGGTATCGGGGCATGTGGATTCGATTGGAATAATTTTAACGATGCGCCCGGAAGGAAACGCGATCCTGGTGGAGGTCTTCATTGACGAGTCGGCAGGCAAGATGCTGATCGAAAAGGGATCCGTTACGATCCAGGGCATCAGTTTGACCATCGTATCGTGTACGCTGACGTCTTTTTGGGTTTCGTTGGTGGGGCATACGAGATCGGAAACCACTTTGGGAAATATTCGTATTGGAGATCAGGTTAATCTGGAAACCGATATGATTGGAAAATATATCTTTCAGTTTACGAATCAAAATGCGTCGGAAGACAAAATGGATTGGGGTACATTTCTACGGAAATCATAAGGAGGAAAAAATATGTTTGCAAAGATTGAAGATGCGATTCAAGCAATCGCAGAAGGAAAAATGCTGGTCGTCGTGGACGATGAGAATCGAGAGAATGAAGGCGATTTGTTGATGGCCATGGACAAGGTCACAACAGAAGACATTAATTTTATGGCAACCTGGGGGCGTGGTTTGATCTGTGCACCGATGGAAGCGAAGCGCTTGGCGGAGCTGGAGATTCCACAAATGGTCACCAATAGCACGGATCCAAAAGAGACGGCCTTTACGGTAAGCGTAGATGATCGGACATCGGCAACGGGAATTTCAGCTATGGAGCGGGCGAGAACCCTCCAGCGTTTGGCAGATCCAACAGCTGTTTTCACAGATTTCACACGACCTGGACATATATTTCCTCTGCGGGCAAAAAACGGCGGGGTACTGGAACGGGACGGCCATACGGAAGCGGCTGTTGACTTCGCTCGTTTGGCGGGACTTATGCCGGCCGGCGTGATTTGCGAGATTATGAAGGATGACGGCACCATGGCGCGATTGCCGGACTTGGTGGAATTCGCGAAGAAGCATGATTTGCTTCTTGTCACCATTGCCGACTTGATCGCTTACCGGGCGAAGACGGAGCAAAAGATTATCCGCGTCTCGGAAGCCCATATGCCGACGAAATACGGCACATTCACCATGATCAGCTTCGTGGATCCCCGCACTGGGGAGGATCATGTCGCCCTGGTGAAGGGGAATGATTTTTCTGGTAAAACACCGCTGGTTCGGGTGCATTCGGAATGTCTGACGGGAGATGCCTTTGGTTCCTTGCGCTGCGACTGCGGCGATCAATTGGCCCGCGCGCTGACGCAGATAGAAGCGGAAGGCGAAGGAATTCTTGTCTACTTGCGTCAAGAGGGGCGAGGTATCGGCTTGAAAAACAAGGTGCGCGCCTATGCCCTTCAGGATCAAGGCTTGGATACGGTGGACGCGAACCTAGCCCTGGGATTCGATGAGGATTTGCGGGACTATTGGGTTGGCGCTCAGATTCTCAAGGACTTGGGAGCCACAGAGATTCGCTTGATGACCAATAATCCAGAGAAGATCGACGGAATGGTCATCGAGGGCGTGAAAGTATGTGAGCGCGTGAAGATTGAAGGCTTCGATCAGGCGCAGAATCAAAAATACTTGGCAACGAAACGTGATCGCATGGGTCACATTTTACACATGAAGGAGGAAATGGCGTGAAAATCTGGGAAGGTAATTTAACGGCAGAGGGAGTAAAGATTGGAATTGTTGTGGCTCGTTTCAACGATATGATTGGGGAGCGATTATTGGGTGGCGCGATGGATGCCATCAAACGCCACGGCGGAAATGAAGATGATGTTGAATTGGTGCGGGTGCCAGGCGCCTTTGAGATTCCCTTGATGGCAAAGCGCATGGCAAAGTCGGGTCGTTTCGACGCGATTATCGCATTGGGTGCCGTGATTCGTGGCGAGACGCCGCATTTTGAATATGTATCCGGGGAAGTCACCAAGGGCGTTGCGATGTTGAATTTGGAATTCGAGATGCCGGTGATTTTTGGGGTATTAACGGTGGATACCATCGATCAGGCGGCGAATCGCGCGGGATTAAAATCCGGCAACAAGGGCTTTGAAGCGGCGGTTGCGGCCATTGAGATGGCGAATTTGAATCGCGCATTTCAATAAATGAAGGAATCTTATAAGTAAATCGAGGGGCTGATCTGATCAGCCCTTTTTTATGAAATTTACACAATTGTACCGAAGTTCCTCCATACCCCGTTGGTAAATTACAGATGTTACAAACCAATAAGGGAAAACAAGGAGAAAAGAAGATGAAAAAATCCCAGCGACCGGAAAAGCGGACGTTGGGATTTAACTGTATTCGGGTTTTAGAAAATGGCGCTCAGAAGTGCAAAGAGCAGGTAGAATACCCCGCCTACTATGACGATGGGAAGCAATAAGCCCAATCCGATGGGAAGCAACAAGAAGAGCAGGATAAATCCTACCAGGGCGATTCCAGCCCGCAACAGTCCGAAGCCTAAAGAAAATAACACCTTCAATACAACAAAAAAGATCAATGCGCCGATTAATAATTCTATCATGATAATCCTCCTAGATTACGTTTTTTTCTTTCTATGACTCTAGTATAGGAGAGAAACCTGAACGGGATATAAAAACAAGATGAAGTTTTGATTAAATTTTTTGTTAAGAAGCGAACGTTTGCAATTTAAAAGGAAGTAAGATATAATTATGGAACCGGTCCCACAACGCCGGTATTTCAAATTTTCATTACTCCTTCTATGCCCCCGGGCGCAAGGCGCCCGGAGGCCTAGAAACCTTGTAAGGAAAACGTTTGGAGGACAGTATGCCAGCAACAATTAAGGATATTGCCAAAGCCGCGAAGGTGTCTCGCTCAACGGTATCAAGGGTGTTGAATGATTCGGGATATGTGAAGGAAGAGACGCGCACGCGTGTATTGGCAGTGATCGAGGAACTGAATTATTCGCCGAGTGCCATTGCACGAAGCCTATCCAATAAACGGTCGAACACCATTGGGGTGATCGTACCGGATATTAACAACCCTTTTTTTGCTGAAATGATCAAAGGGGTAACGCGGGTGGCGGATGAGGAAGGATATCGGCTGCTGCTGGTGGATACGGATGAGGATAATGAAAAAGAGCAGCTTGCGCTTCAGGCATTGCAGGAGCAGCGAATTGAGGGTCTGTTGATTGTGTCAACCCCGGCGAAGGGGAAGAGGAGTCTCGAGCATTTGCGCTGGATGCGGGCGCATCATATACCCGTTGTTTTATTGGATGGACATATCAAGTACGACGAGTTCGACGGGGTATTTATTGATCATTATCAGGGCGCGCATGATGCCACGATTGCACTAATTAAAGCTGGACATAAACGAGTCGGGATCCTGACAGGCAAATTGTCATCGAGACCGGCGATGGAACGGCTTCGCGGATTTCAAGACGCCATGGCGGAATGCGGAGTGGTTTCTTATGATGAAGATATTCTTTTCGGCGATTACGGTCATGAGAAAGCCTATCACTTAACCAAAGAGATGTTGTTGAGAGAGAAAAGACCATCGGCGCTTTTTGTGAGCAGCAACCAGATGGTTTTGGGTATGATGAGAGCCATGAGTGAATTGGGAATGAAGATTCCTCAGGATTTGGCCTTTATTGGTTTCGATCAATTGGAAACCTTGAATTTGATCGGCATGAATTGTTCTACGGTGGATGCGCACACGGTTGAAGTGGGCGAGTTGTCCATGAAGCGATTGATTCGAAGGTTGGAAAATGAAAAGCTAGAAACGGCACATACGGTTTTGCGACCGGACCTTTCCTTAAGGGGCTCGGAAGCAAACCTAAAATAGAGCGGAAATCAGATGAGAAAAGGAGTAAGGAAAATGAAGTTGAATAAAATGATTGATCACACAATTTTAAAGGCGAATGTCACTCGCGCAGAGGTTGAGCGCGTATGCAAGGAGGCCTTGGCGTACGATTTTGCATCCGTTTGCGTCAATACGTGCCATGCGGAATTCGTGGCCAAGCAATTGGCGGACAGCGATGTAAAAACCTGCGTGGTTGTTGGTTTTCCTTTGGGCGCGATGATGACGGAAGCGAAGGCTTTTGAAGCCAAAATTGCTGTAGAGAAGGGCGCCGACGAAGTGGATATGGTTATTAATGTAGGGGCATTGAAAGATGGCAAGCTTGAGCTGGTTGAAGCTGATATTTATGCAGTTGTGGAAGCATCGAAGCCTGCATTGGTGAAGGTGATTCTTGAAACGTGTTTGCTGACAGATGAAGAAAAGATTGCGGCGTGCGAAGCGGCTGTGCGAGCCGGTGCGGATTTTGTGAAAACATCCACTGGTTTTTCAACAGGCGGCGCGACTGCGGAAGATATTGCATTGATGAGAAAAACTGTTGGACTGGATTTAGGTGTAAAAGCATCTGGCGGGGTTCGAACAAAAGAAGATGTTGAGAAGATGATTGAAGCCGGCGCGTCAAGAATTGGCGCCAGTGCTTCCATTGCAATTGTCGAGGGAACAAAGAACGACGCTGCAGGATATTAGGAGGAAATTATGAACGTTCAGGCATTGGCGAAACAAGCACTGGAAGCGCAAAAACAAGCATATGCACCGTATTCAAAGTTTCATGTCGGAGCTGCGTTGTTGACGAAATCAGGGAAGGTCTTTACGGGCTGCAATATTGAGTCGGCATCTTATACGCCTACGATTTGTGCCGAGCGAGTAGCCATTGCCAAAGCGGTTTCGGAAGGGGAACGCGAATTTGAGGCGATCGCAGTAACCGGTGACGGGGACTGGACTTATCCTTGCGGGGTGTGCCGTCAAATGATGCGGGAATTCGCTCCGGATTTATTGGTGATTGTTGTAAAATCAGAAACGGAAGTTCGAGAACATCGATTATCCGAATTGTTGCCTTATAGCTTTGGACCAGAAGATTTAGCGAAAGCGAAGGGGGAGTAATGCCATGAGAATGTACGATATCATCATGAAAAAACGAAACGGCGGAGAACTGACAACCGAAGAAATCAATTTCTTTATTGAGGGATATACCAACGGCGAGATTCCTGATTATCAGGTGTCTGCGCTGATGATGGCGATTTATTTTCAAAAGATGAACACACGGGAGACCGCAGAACTGACGCAAGCCATGGTGGAGAGTGGAGAGATTATGGATTTGTCGTCGATTCATGGGATCAAGGTTGATAAGCACAGCACGGGTGGTGTTGGCGATACAACGACCTTGATCGTCGGTCCAATCGTAGCAGCAGCGGGTGTGCCGGTTGCTAAGATGTCCGGTCGTGGTCTGGGCCATACGGGAGGAACCATCGATAAGCTGGAATCCTTTGCGGGCTTCCAGGTGGATCTGCCGATCGAAAAATTTATTGGCAACGTCAATGAAATTGGCATCGCTCTGGCGGGTCAAACGGCGAATCTGGCTCCAGCGGACAAGAAGCTGTACGCCTTGCGTGACGTAACGGCAACGGTGGACAATTTGTCCTTGATTGCGGGAAGCATTATGAGCAAGAAGATTGCTTCCGGTGCGGATGCCATTGTCTTGGATGTGAAAACCGGTAGCGGCGCGTTTATGAAAACAGAAGAGGATTCCTTTGCCTTGGCACGGGCAATGGTGGATATCGGAACGCACACCAAACGCAATACGATTGCGGTTGTCACCGATATGGATCAGCCTTTGGGCTATGCCATCGGGAATGCCTTGGAGGTCAAGGAAGCCATTGATGTATTAAACGGCAAAGGACCGGAGGATCTGCGAGAGTTGTGTCTGATATTGGCGAGCCAGATGCTGGTTCTGGGTGAGAAGGCGGCAACAGACACTGTAGCAAGAAAGATTCTGGAAGAAATCATTGAATCAGGCAAAGGCCTGCAAAAGCTGGCGGAGTTTGTGGAAGCGCAAGGCGGAGATCCCGAGTGGGTACGAAATCCGGATCGCTTGCCGACGGCAGCGAAGGAGATTCCGGTATTGGCTAAACAATCTGGGGTTGTAGCGAGCATCGAAGCAGAGAGTGTGGGGATTGCCGCATTGCTGCTTGGAGCGGGACGCGAAACGAAAGCCTCGGAAATCGATTTGGCTGTGGGAATTGTTCTCAAGAAAAAAATTGGTGATTCGATTCAAGCAGGCGAAGCCTTGGCGGTTCTTCATGTGAACGATGAAGCGAAGGTGGAGGAAGCGACCATACGATTGCTGGAAGCCTACGGCATTGCGGGATCGGCGGCATCGCCAAAGTTAATCAAAGGGATCGTAAGATCCGACGAAACCAGTAAATTTTAAGAAGCGGGGGGATTCCCCCGCTTTTTCTTTTTGGTATGGAAACTTGTGGTACACTATAAATAGAGAAATGGACAAAAGGAGTAGTGACATGAGGACAAAAAAAGTGGCTTTTCGATGGATATTGATTGCGGTTGTGACCCTGATTTTATTCTATCGATATCCAATTGTGGAAACGGGATTAAAGGTAATTGGACTTTTATTAAAGGCGGCATTTATTGCCTATCTTTTGGATACCTTGGTTCGCATTCCTGTGGAAAAACTTAAGTGGGGACGGAAAATCAGCATCGTTGTCACCCTGGCAGCCTTGGTTTTGGTTATTACGATGATCATTACTTTTGTGGTTCCGGGATTGGCGGATAGCGTTCAAAGCCTTCGTGAATTATTTACAGGGGATCGGCTGGCTGAGATCAATGCAGAAGCGCGAGAATGGATTGGGAAATTGGGGATTACAGCTATCGATTCAGCCGTATTGACGATTCAGACATCCATTGAAAATTTGATAAGCGAAGCCGAATTCTTTTCGGGGGAGTCCATCAGTCAAGGATTTTCGACCCTCGTGGACTTCACATCAAGTGTCGCGACCATGATGATCGCCTTGGTTTTAGGGCTATATATGCTTGCGGATAAAAACGAGTTGCTGTCTACATTCAGCCGTTGGAGCGATTCCTTTATGGAGCCGGAGCGGAAAGTCTTTTGGACAAGAGCCCTCCAAAAAGCGGATGATTGTTTTGTTCAGTATTTTGTTGGAAAGCTGTTGGCGTCCTTGGTGATGGGTCTTTTGGTAGGGATTGTATTGGCGATCTTTAAGGTGCCTTATGCAGCGGTTATCGGCATGCTCGCCGGGGTAGGAAATATGATTCCATACATTGGCTCCCTGTTGGGGGGATTGGTGGCGGTTGCCATCACGCTTTCTACGGGACTTCGCGAGGTTGTCATCGTCGTGATCGCGATATTGGCCGCTCAGCAAGTGGATGGATTGATATTAAGTCCTTTGATTCTTAGCGATCGAGTCGGGGTTCGTCCGGTATGGGTATTAGCGGCTGTAACAATTGGCGGTTATGTAGCGGGATTATTGGGAATTTTCTTAAGTGTTCCTGCTGCGGTATTCTTTAAATGGCTAATGGATGAGGAGGCGGAGCGCAGACGCGCGTTGCGTCTAAGTTATGAAATGGAGGGTGAAGATGAAAATCATCAAGAGGGAAGTACTGAAGGATAAACCGGATTTTTCGAAATTGGGATTTGGTACGATTTTTACGGACTACATGTTTGTGATGGATTACGAAGCGGGAAAAGGCTGGATTGATCCGCGGATTGAACCCTACGGACCCATTTCTTTAGAGCCATCAGCGATGGTTTTTCATTATGGACAAGCGACATTTGAGGGATTAAAGGCGTATAAGTCGGAGTCTGGCGAAGTGAGAATGTTCCGCGTGAAGGATAATCTGGCACGCTTGAATCGATCCAATGATCGTATGGGGATGCCGGCTGTTGATGAGGATTTTCTTTTCGAAGCCATTAAGACCTTGGTGGATTTGGAGCGGGAATGGATTCCAACCCTGCCGGAAACCTCGCTTTATGTGCGTCCCTATGTGTTTGCAACAGATCCGTTTCTGGGGGTACGAGCAGCTTCTCAGTATAAGCTGATGGTGATTTTGTCGCCGGTGGGTGCGTACTATCCAGAGGGAATGAATCCAACAAAAATCTTTGTGGAAGACGAATATATCCGGGCGGTTGTCGGCGGCACGGGAGAGGCGAAAACGGCCGGCAATTATGCTGCGAGTATCAAGCCTTTTGAAAAAGCGAGAGCAGCCGGGTATTCACAGGTGTTGTGGCTAGACGGAATTGAGCGAAAGTATGTGGAAGAAGTAGGAACCAGCAACGCCTTCTTCAAGATTGATGGACGCATTGTTACGGCACCATTGGAAGGCACCATTTTGCCGGGCGTTACTCGAAATACTGCGATTCGCATTATGCGGGAGTGGGGCTTTGAAGTGGATGAGCGACGTATGACCATTGATGAGGTCTATGAAGCGGAGCGGAAAGGGATTCTGGAAGAGGTGTTCGCTACAGGCACTGCGGCGGTGATCTCTCCCATCGGGTCATTAACCTATAAAGGGGATACCATTACGATCAATCGGAATAAGATTGGATCCCTCACGAAGAAGCTGTATGATACCATTACAGGCATTCAATACGGCACCATTGAAGATCCATTCGAGTGGATTACGATTTTTTAAATGCGGATACGCGCAGCGATAAAGATTTTTATCGCTGCGCTATTTTTTTTGCACGTGAAAAGGCTGGATCAGCTTGGAAAGCCGGATTGACTTAAAAATCGGATTGGGTTGGGAAAAGAGAAATCATATGGACTAGGGGCGTTGATATTTGCGGGTATAGGTATGGTGAAGAGCAATCGAAGGCGGGCGAAATGGTTTTCGGTTAGAAGTATAGAAAGAAAGGATGAGAAAAATGAAGAAGAGTAGGATATTTGCGCTTATTTTATTGGTTCTTCTCTGTTTTTCCGGCTGCTCGTCGGGAACGCCAGAGGAAGAGGCGCCGATTGTGGTGGCAGAGGAACCGGTGGAACAGGAAGAAACAAAGGTGGAGCCAGCCGAACCAGTGGAGGAGGTTGTTGAACCGGAAGAAGCGTCCCCTTTGGATTTATTGGGTTCGATTCAATCCAAAATCTTTGACACCCTTGTGGTGGAAACAGAGATCTACGGTCCAGAAGGTTTTATATCGAAGTCGATCGTTTATCAAAAGGGCGGAAATGCGAGAACGGAGATAGAGCTTCCGGACGGACAGAAGCAGATCGTGATCCTTCGGGCGGAAGAGGGGATTACCTATCAATATGCGTTTGGGTCCAAGCAGGGGATGAAAATCGTACATGGAAACGCTGAGGCTGTCATGGATCGCGTTCAAGCGATGGGCGGCAAGATGGAGATGCCGAACTTGAGAGATGTACGCAATCGGCTGGATGAGCATATGGTTGTGAGAAAAGAGGAGTTGAATGGAGAAAAAGCAATTTACATCGAATTCAATGATCTCCATGAGAACGTGGATCAGGCTGTTGTAAAGATGTGGTATTCAGAAGAATATGCCTATCCAATTCGTTATGAGCTGTTTGTGAATGGGGAATTGATGATGCGGTCCGATGTGACAAAACTGGAAGTGAACATCGACTTGGACGATTCACTGTTTATGCCGCCGGAGGATGTCGTTTTTATCGAGATTCCATTGGAGGGCCAGTTCGAGATGCCGCAAATGCCAGATGATGACGAATAGAAAAGAGAAGCGCAGGTTCAAAGTCGAACTTGCGCTTTTTTTATCGTCTTGATTCCGCTTTTACAATTTCCATAAATCGCGATGCAGTGGCGTCATAGAATGTTTTATACGCCTCGCAGAAGATATTCGATTCGTATCTGCCGTTGTTTTTCGGTTCCTTGTGACGCTTGCAGCCTCCGCGGCATACCCGGTAATGGGGACATGTTTCGCAGGTCGGATCTGTGTGCAAAGATTCCTGAACAAAGGCGGTGGCCAACGGAATTTGTGAAAGCTCGGCCAGGGAAGACTCGTGAAGATTTCCCAGTTTCCATGAATCGGTTACATAGAAATCACAGGGGTAAACGGATCCGTCAGCTTCCACCACGGCATTGACCGTGCAGTGGCCGTTCATATCGCAGCTTTCGGGGCGTCCTGTCAGCAGGATCTGCAGAACATTGTCGAACATGCGGATACTGACCGGTTTTCCCGCTTTCCAGTCTCGGTACCACAACTCGAAGAGTTGGATCAAGAACTTGCCATAGCGTTCCGAAGTGACGGACAGAGGATTGGTGCCTTGAACCTGTCCTAATTCATCGAGGCAGGGGATAAACTGCAGATACTTGAATCCTTGCTTTTTAAAGAAATTGTAGATCTTGGTTGGATGTTTGGCAACGGTCTGATTTACCACAGAGAGAATGTTGAATTCAACGTCTTCTTTTTCCAACCAAGTCGTTGCTTGCATGACCTGCTTGTAGCTGCCTTTGCCATCCACCAAAATGCGGTAGTGGTCGTGGATCTCTTTCGGACCGTCCAGGGAGATGCCGACCAGAAATTGATTGTCATGGAAGAACGTTGCCCACTCTTGGTCGATCACCATGCCGTTGGTTTGAATGGCGTAGTGTACCGGTAGGTTCTTTGTATTGTGTTTTTGCGTAAGTCGCAACCAGTTTTTAAAAAAATCGAGGCTGGCTAGGGTCGGTTCGCCGCCTTGGAAGGCAAAGGTGATCTGCCGTTTGGCAGCTTCAAAGGCACGTGTAATAACGACCTCGGCGGTTTCCTCGCTCATAATCCCGAAATTCTGGGTCTCCCGATGCTCGGATACATCGGCGTAGAAACAATAGGTGCAACGCATATTGCAACTGCTGGAAGCAGGCTTGATTAAGAATGATATGGACATATAAACTTCCTTTCTTACGGTTGGTGATTTTATCATACCAGATTTTTCAGTAAAGGTATCTGCCATTTTGCATGATTGTGCGAAAAGAGAAAACCAGTTATAATGACGATATCGTAACATTGGATTTAGTATAGAGTCGTGTTGGGTGGGTACTCCATGCAAAGGGGGAGACAATGGAATTTCAGAAATTGCTATTGGAACATCCAGAATTGCAGAAATTGTTTCAGAAGTTTTCAGATGAAGATATCAAAAAGATACAAATATCCCATTATCCCCAGGATGTAACAATGATCAAGCGAGAAGAGCATGCCACCAATTATGCGTATCTGATTATATCTGGGATCTGCGGAATTTTCAATATATTGGAAAATGGCGAGGATTATTGTTATTACAAGATTTCTGAGTATGATGTGATCGGTCTTTCCGAATTGCTAGGGGAGCAAGCGGTATCTCGGGAGGCGGACATTCGTACTTTAACCGATGTAGTCGTGCTGAAAATCACGAAAGAGGATTTGCGTAGTTGGATGGTGCAATATCCTGAGTTTTACAATCTTTTGGTGAAGAATATTATCAATCGGCTTCACGGCACCATCCGCAAGCATATCGAATGCAAAAAATATTCTTCCATGGCGAATATTGTTTCTTACTTACTCTATAGTTACGAGCTTTATCGAAAAACCCATGGGAAGCTTTATCTGGGGGATGTGAAGATCAACGAAACGAGGGAAATGATTGGGGATTTTATTTCCATGTCCATCCGGTCGGTCAATTATAACTTGGAAGCGCTGAAGAAACAGGATTATATCAGTATCCGACGAGGGAAAATATATATCAATCACGAGCAGTATATGCATTTGCGACTGTATAAGGAAGAACTTTTAATGGAATAGCGGGAAGGAAAGTCATGACAAAATAGGTCGTGGCTTTTTGCTTTTCTTTAACAACATGCAAAATTTCCTATTTCGATAACTGGGATTCCAGTACAATGGCAGTAATCTAAGAAGAGTGGAGGATGGATGATGAAGAAATTATTAGCGTTACTTTTGGTGGTATTGTTGAGTGTATCCATGTTTGCGGGATGTTCACAAGGTGAGTCGGCTGCAGAGATGGAAACTACGAAGCAGGAAAACGATAACCATGTGAAGGTGGTTTTATTGACATCGGCAGGTGGTTTGGGTGATCGGTCATTTAATGATGCGGGATTCGCCGGATTGAAACGAGCGGAAGAAGAGCTGGGTGCGGAGATTAAGGTGATTGAGCCTCAATCCTCAGCTGATTACTTACAATCTTTAAAGACAGCGGCAAGTTTGGACTATGATTTTGTGATGGTTTTAGGCAATGACTGGGCGGATGCATTGGAAACAGTGATGCCGAATTACCCAGATGTGAAATTTGGTGGCGTGAATCTAAAAACGGAAGCCGATAATTTGGCAGTAGCCAAATTCAGTGATCATGAGGGAAGCTATCTAGCAGGCGCATTGGCAGCACAGATGACGGAGTCGGGTACTATTGGAGTGATCGGCGGCATGGACATTCCGGCAATCAAACGATTTGTTGTTGGTTTCGAAGAAGGGGCAAAACATGCAGATTCGGATGTAACCGTGATTTCTACCTATGTAGGGTCTTTTTCGGACCCAAACAAGGGAAAAGAGTTCGCACTGCAATTGATCAATGAAGGCGCGGATGTCATTTATCATGTGGCGGGAAAAACTGGGGAAGGCCTGTTCTCAGCAGTGAAAGAAAACGAAGGCGTATATGCCATTGGTGTTGATCAGGATCAGGATTATATTGCGGAAGGCAAGATTTTGACAAGCATGATCAAGCGCGTTGATGTTGCGGTTTATGATTTCGTCAAGCAAGTCAAAGAGGAAACTTTTACTGCAGGCGTTCATGTATACGGCGTTGCGGAAGATGGAGTTAGTTTGAGTGAAATGACCTACACGAAAGACATAATTCCAGCGGAAGTTCTAGAAAACATTGAAACAATTCGTCAAGAAATTGAGAATGGAACCATCCAAGTAACAGACGTATTTGAGCAGTAAATAAGGGAAAGAAAAGACGGGGGGGCGTGCGGGATCTTTCGCACGCCCCCCCCCATATATAAAACGACGATATGGTTGAATGAGGAAAGAAGGAGAATGACCAAATGGGATTAGCAATTGAAATGATTGATATTTGCAAAGAATTTCCGGGTACGTTGGCCAACGACCATGTCTCCATCCAGGTTGCAAAAGGCTCTGTGATGTGTTTGGTCGGTGAAAATGGTGCAGGCAAATCGACTTTGATGAATATTCTATATGGGTTGCTTCGTCCTGATTTCGGGGAAATTCGAATCAATGGAAAAACAGTTGAGTTTCATTCCAGCTTGGACGCATTGAATGAAAAGATTGGTATGGTGCATCAGCATTTTATGCTGGTGGAAGAAATCTCAGTGCTTGAAAATATTATTTTGGGAAGAGAACCGGGTAAGTCGCAATTTATTGATTATGAGCAAGCGAGAAAAGAAATTGAAGATTTGATGGAGAAAAACGGCATGCCGATTCCTTTGGATGCTTTGGTTGGAGATCTTCCGGTTGGGATGCAACAAAAGGTGGAGATCATCAAGGTGTTGTATCGCGGCGCGGACATTCTGATTCTGGACGAGCCGACGGCGGTTTTAACGCCACAGGAAACGGACGAGCTTTTTAATAATATTGAACGAATTTCGGCAATGGGCAAGACCTTTGTTTTTATCACCCATAAGTTGGACGAAGTGATTCGGGTTTCTGATTTTATTATTGTGATGCGTCGCGGAAAAGTTGTGGGACAAGTAAAGACGAAAGATACGAATAAATATGCTTTGGCAGAGCAAATGGTGGGAAAAGAGATTCCGCCGATTCGAGACCGTGAAGAAAAAAACGGCGAGAAAGTAATTCGTCTGTCCAATGTGAATTGTCACGACCATAAGGGTCGTAAATTGTTGAAGAATATTAATCTTTCGATTCATCAGGGAGAAATTGTCGGCGTAGCTGGGATCTCCGGGAATGGGCAACAGGCTTTGGCTCAGACCATTTCGGGACAGCTATTATCCAATTCTGGCGAGATTACATATTTTGGAGAGGATTTTACAAAGGTTAAACGCCGTGAACGATTGTTGAAGGGGATCAGCTATATGCCTGCAGATCGGAAAAAAGAGGGATTGTGCATGGAGTGGTCCGTTGCTGAAAATAGCATTGCAGGCTACCATATTTTACATCAGTTTGTAAAGAAAATTGGGTGTCTTCATTTTATCAATGAAAGTCAGATGAATGAAAATGCCATAAAGATGATTGAGCGGTTTGACATTCGAACGCCGAGTCATCGAACCAAGGTTAGCGCATTATCTGGAGGGAATCAACAAAAGGTTGTGATCGCACGAGAGACCTTTGTGCAGAAACCAAAACTCTTGATTGCGGCGGAGCCGACACGGGGCGTAGACATTGGAGCGATCAGCTTTATTCACAACTATATCATGGATCTTCGAAATGAGGACACGGCAGGCTTGTTGATTTCTTCCGACTTGGATGAAATTTTTGCCTTAAGCGATACCATTGTGGTGCTTTTCGAGGGCGAGATTGTCTGTCATGTTAAAGCAAGCGAGATCAGCAAGGAAGAATTGGGGCTGTATATGGCGGGTTCCAAGAGACAGGAGAATGAATATGAATCGTAGAGTTGAAACCGCAATTAATAGTATTGGAAAACCTTTGTTTGCGATCTTTGTTTCCTTGTTAATCGGTGCAATTTTGATTATTCCAACGGGCACTTCTCCTATAGAAGCCTATTCGATCCTTTTCAAAGGAGCCTTTGGTTCCTGGCAGGGAATTACAACCAGTTTGGCTTATGCAACGCCGCTATTATTCACCGGTTTGGGTGCGGCATATGCCTTTCGTGCTGGCGTCTTTAATATTGGTCTTGAAGGGCAATTGTATTTTGGTGCGATCGCAGCAGCTTTGGTGGGGGTGTATGCGCCTGAAATGCCAGGGATCTTACATATTATTCTATGTATTGGAGCAGCGATGCTGGCGGGCATGCTTTGGTCCATTCTACCGGCAATTTTGAAAATCAGATACAACATTGGCGTTTTTATTACCTATATTATGTTTAACAATATCGCGCAATTGTTCTCTGATTACTTGGCGACATATCCTTTCAAGGGAGAATTATCCTTTGGAGCAACCTACAAGGTGAGTGAAAAGGTATTTTTACCGAAACTGGCGGGGGAGATGATCGACCTGAATTTTGGTTTCGTCATTGCGATTTTGTTGGCAATTTTTCTCTACATATTGTTGTTCAAAACGCAATTTGGCTATGAAAGCCGCGCCGCGGGAATCAATGTGGGCTTTACAGAGTACATGGGTGTTGACGCAGTAAAGAAGACATTGGTTGTCGTAATGATCAGCGGTGCGATAGCGGGGTTGGCAGGAGCGGAACAGGTGTTGGGTGTCAGCCATCGATATATCAGCAGCTTTTCTCCGGGATTTGGTTATATGGGAATTACCGTTGCGCTGTTGGCGAGAACCAATCCGTTGGCGTGTATTATCACGGCAATTTTCTTTGGGGCTTTGAATAACGGTGCCATTCAGATGGAGATCTTTACGAATATTTCGCGGGATCTTGTAACGGCTATTCAAGCAATTATGATTATCTTTATTGCCGCTGATTTTGCGTGGAAGAAAAGAAAAGGAATAAAAAAGCAGGAGAAGAAGCCTTCTCAATCTAAGGAGGAAGTCGCTTGATGGATATGATGACAATGGTATTGGAAACAACACTGCGACTGCTACCTGCGATACTTTTTGCGAGTTTGGGCGGATTGATTACCCAGCGAATTAAATTGGTGAACTTGGGTCTTGAAGGCTTTATGCTGATTGGCGCCTTTGTGGCTGTTGCGGTTAGCTATTATACGGGTTCAGCCATGATTGCGGTGCTTGTGACTGTGATCTTCTGCGGTTTGATGGGTTTTACTTTTGCTGTGTTTCACTTGAAATTTAAGGCGGATAACATTGTTATTTCGGTTGCAATCAATATGTTTGCCCTTGGTATTACGAAATACTTTATGAACCTTCTCTTTGGTGTGAGAGGCGCGTTCTCTTCACCGGAAATTGTTGGACTTCCGAAATTGCGATTGGCGTTTCTGGATGAGATTCCGATTTTATCCGCCTTTTCAAATCTATCTGTTTTTGTATATTTGGCTTTGTTTTTAGTGGTTGTTACCCACGTGGTTTTGTACCGCACGAAGATTGGTTTGCGCATTCGAGCGACAGGGCCCAATCCCATGGCGGTTGAAACAGCAGGGGTGGGCGTCTATCGCCTGAAATGTTGGGTGTTAACAGTGAGTGGCATGCTCTGTGGTTTGGGCGGTGCGTATTTATCGCTGGGCCAGTTAACGATGTTTACTGACAATATGACCAATGGCCGAGGCTTTGTAGCCATGGCGGCATCAAATTTTGGGAACGCGGCACCAATCGGCACCTTTTGGGGAACAGCCTTATTCAGTTTTTCGGATGCAGTGACGATGCGGGCGCAATTATATGGCTTTCCGCCGCAACTGATTCAAATGTTGCCCTATGTGGTTACAGTTTTGACCTTGGTTGTAATGGCGATGGTCAAAGAACGAAAAATGAAGCGAGGGATCAACCATGGATAGACCGAATATTTTATTGATTACAACGGATCAGCAGCGCTTTGATACAATCTGCGCTGCGGGACATTCTCATATGAAAACACCGAATTTAGATCGTTTGGTCGGGGAGGGGTGTTTGTTTCGAAACGCCTATTCACCGAATCCGGTTTGCATTCCAGCGAGGCATAATATCGTTTCCGGTTTGTCTGCCAAACATCATGGATTTGATGATAATTATTTTGACAACTCGATTCAGATGCCTTCTGACTTGCCAACCTTTCCGGAGTTATTAACCAATGCAGGATATGGATCGACGGCAATTGGCAAGATGCACTTTCAGCCTTGCAGAAGACACAACGGATTTGATCGCATGCTGACCATGGAAGAGATTCCTGATAATTTGGAGGACGATGATTACGCGTTGTACCTGCACAACCAAGGTTTTGGACACCTGAGGAGCTTTCACGGTGTGCGCCATCTGCTCTACATGTTGCCGCAACAATCCATGCTGCCAATCGAGCATCACGGTACCACGTGGGTTGCCGATCGAACCATTGAAGCCATGGAAGGATATACGGGAGACCGCCCGTTCTTGATCTGGTCCAGCTTTATCGAGCCACACCCGCCCTTTGATGTACCCGAGGAGTGGGCGCATGTCTATGACGAGGTGCAGATCCCTGCGGGACTGGTTTCAAAAACACCGCTATCCTCTTTGGCGGAAGAAAACAAGCATATTGCCGATTACCCGACGAAAGAAGTGGCGGACCGAGCCAAGCGATTGTATTATTCGGCGATTTCCTTTGTGGATGATCAGATCGGTCGAATCCTTGCGCATCTGGAGGACTCGGGTCGGTTGGATGATACGCTGATTATTTTCACTTCAGATCATGGGGAGATGTTGGGAGACTTCGAGACGTATCAGAAGTTTTTGCCATATGACGGATCCAGTAAAATCCCATTTCTCGTTCGGTATCCAAAACTGGTGGAACCGGGATCGGTTGATGATCGGTTTGTTGACTTGAATGACCTGTTGCCGACGTTCTTGGATGTGGCCGGCGTGGATTATCCGGCGAACCACAAGTTACCGGGGGAGAGCATCTTTGTGCAAGATGGATTCAAAAACCGAAAGTACCAGTATGTCGAGCACAACAAGGGAAATAAGCGCTGGGTTAGCTTGCGCGATCAGCGATATAAATACAATTACTATTATGGTGGCGGTCGAGAAGAGCTCTTTGATATGATTGTCGATCCGAAGGAAACGGTGAATCTTTTGCATGAAAAACCAACAGCCACGCAAGAGGCAGCCAGAATGCGGTTGCGCAAAAAGATAGTTCGTTACGAGAAAGCCTATGGTTTGGAAGGCTATGTAGTAAATGATGATTTCGTTGTGATGGAGCCGTACTTGGCGGTGCCGTATCGGGAAACGAACTTTCCGAAGCATGTTGACTCTCTGACGCAAGAGAAAAAAGCAGTTTTAGGCGCCATGGAAGACGAGATTCGTTTGGCGATTCGAAATGAGTCAGTCGTAGATCTTGCGGATCTTGACTTGGAAACTTTTAGGCGATTCGGGGGATTCTCCGCTGAGCAAGTGAAAACGCTTTTAAAAGATTAGTGGGAATAGTGGAAGTAGGACTGGATGCGGAGATCAAATTTACAGTTGAGGGCAAGGCCTATACATTGACAGTGACAGAGATTCTTGTGCAAACTCATTTGTATGAATTGCGGGAAGAAGTGGAGGAATTCCGGAGGCGGGATACAAGATGGAACTGGAGAAAGAACTGGAAGGCGACTTCCAAGCCGAAAGCCAAATAAGAGTCTGTGTTTTTCAGAAGAATGGCCATATGGCTTGGTCATCACCCATCTTTATAAGATAAATCAAAGAAGCTGACGCGATATTGTGCGTCAGCTTCTTTGGTTGCATGAGTCGTTCCTGAGTATGATTTATCAATAACTAGGAAGTTATGACTGACAATTACTGAGGAGTTGAAATTATGTATGATAGAGCCAGAGGAAAACTTTTTCATCGAATATGCCATGTGGCGTATTGAAAGATAGGATAAGGCACATATAATAAGGACAACCAAAGGAGTTTCTGCTGCTATGAAAAACGTTTTCATGGCAGGTGTGCTTTCCGGAGAGCGGGGAAACAAAAAAGGGAATGGTCAATATTAACTATTGGAGGGGAATTATGAAAAAGGTTAGTATCACTTTGATTGTTATGATTCTTGTTGCATTATTGGCAGGATGTTCGAATGGAACGTCTGCAACGGAAGCGACACAGCCTGTTGCGGGTGGAGGAGAAAAACTGGTTGAAGAGTTTTTAAGTGAACCTGTACATATTATCGTACCATATGCTGCCGGTGGAGGCGCAGACATCTTTGTTAGAGTTACAGCTAAGTATTTGACTGAGGAATTAGGTACTGATGTGGTTATTGATAATAAACCTGGGGCTGGCGGAGTTGTAGCCTCAACGGAATATTTAACAGAAGAAGCCAATTCTAATACACTTCTTTATACAAACAGTTCATTAATGTCGTATATTCCAAAATCACAGAAAACAGCATATGCAAGGAATGACTTTGAGCCGATTATCAGTATGCAAATTATTCAGTTTGGCTTGTACATAAGTCCGGAAAATACAGGCATAGAAACGATGGCGGATCTTGAAGCGTATGCGAAAGATAATCGCATTGTCTTTGGGAGCCCTGGCGTTGGCAAACCATTGCATGGATCGCAAGTGAAGATCTATACTGCGATGGGAGCAGACAATGAAACACTGACTTATGAGCATGGCAATCAGGGTATTGTGAATCTACTGGCTAACGATACGCAAATTATTGCGACTGGTTTGAGTGTGGCAGATCAATTTGTTCAAGAGGGATCCATTGTACCTTTGGCGATTCTATCGGCGGAAGACTATAACGGTCCTTATGGAAAGTTAGATAGTGTGTATAAATATGGATATGAGATGTCCAATGACATGCTGACCATGTTTGTCACGAGAAGCGGTACTGAGGATGTCATTGTAGATCTGCTTCATGATGCTTTGTTGAAAGTAACACAAAATGAGGACTATCTGGCAGAGATGGAAAAAGCATCGGATCTGGAGTACAAAGTGATGGATCGCGATGGAATCAATGTATTCTTGGATAATATGGATCTTGTATCTGATCAGTTGTTGGCGGAATAAGGATAATTAATGAATGAGTAAATGGGGTTTGGTGTCATGAAAGTAAGAATGCGAAGAGATTTGACGAGTGGTATTACGCTAAGCATCATCACAGTGATTTTGTGGATGATGATTCCTTATCATATCGTCGTAAGTGAGTCCAACAGTGATGCGCAGATGTTTCCAAGACTGGTCGTAGGATTTATGTTTGTGATATCCATATATATTGCAGTGAAATCCATTGTGACCAAGAAGGATGAAGTGCTGGAGTTTGACTTGAGAAAAGAGGGGAAAATTCTGCTGTATGTAGTGGCGTTGATCTTGTATGTATTTCTGATTGAAAAATTGGGATATATGGCCGCAACATTTTTCATCAGCGCTGTAACCTTAATGGTTTATCGAACGAAGCGGAATGTTTATCTGGCTATGGCGGTGTTTATTGTGATTGTGTACTTTTTATTTACACTCGCTCTGGGGGTGCCGCTTCCATGATAGATACAAGAGCAACTGGCAACAAAGGAGAGTTGTAGATGGAGCATATTTTTGAAGGCTTTTTAGCCGTTATGACAATTGAACATCTGGTGTTGATGGCAATCGGCATTTTACTCGGGATGATATTTGGTGCGATTCCTGGGTTGACACCTGTGCTGGGAATGACCCTATGTCTGCCACTTTCCTTTTCCATGGCGCCGATCGCAGCAATGGTGTTTTTGTTGGGGATTTACTGCGGTGGTGGTTTTGGCGGTTCGATTACTGCGATTCTGATCGGAACACCGGGCACAGCCCAGGCGGCAGCGACTTTGTTGGATGGACATCCATTAGCCAAACGTGGCAAGGCGTACAAGGTTTTGATGATGGCGTTAACTTCTTCAAGTATTGGTGGATTTATCAGCGCAATCAGCTTACTGATTTTTGCACCAGTGATTGCAAGGTTTGCCATGCAGTTTGGACCGCCTGAGTATTTTGTTATGGCGTTGTTCGGATTAACAATTATTGCAGCAATCAGTTCTAATAGCATTGCAAAGGGCTTGTTTATGGGTAGTTTGGGTTTCTTGCTGGCCATGGTGGGCATAGATAACCTTTCTGGAGTCTTTCGATTCACCTTTGACTCGGTCTATCTGTACAATGGATTTTCTTTTATCAGCATTATGATGGGTGTCTTTGCCATGAGCAAGGTGCTTAATGAGGTCTATGAACAAATATATAATCCCAAAAAGGTGCAGGGAATCGACAGCGAAGATTTTATAGCCATTGAATCGGATGATGTACTAGAAGGAAAAGAAATTCGTCGAAGCCTAAAAACTATTTTGAAAGGCTCGGCGATTGGAGTCTTGGTTGGTGCAATACCAGCGGCTGGAGCTGAGATTGCGGCATTTATGAGTTACAACGAAGCAAAACGGACGTCGAAGGATCCTGACAGCTATGGAAAAGGAAACCTGGATGGCGTGGCGGCTGCGGAAGCGGCAAACAATGCAGTAACGGGTTCAGCTTTGATTCCCATGTTGACGGTCGGTATTCCAGGCAGCGGCGGTGCGGCAGCGCTGATGGGCGCTTTGACTATTCAGGGGCTGGCGCCGGGTCCTTTGCTGTTTCGGGACTATGCTTTTGAAATGTATGCGATCATGGTTGGCCTTCTTGTTATCAACGTGATGATGTATTTCGAGGGTCGGTTGCTGATGAAATACTTTGCCAAAGTGGCAAAGATCCCGAAAGAGTTTATCATTGCCTCGCTGGTTTTCCTCTGCGCGGCAGGGACATATTCTGTAGGAAGAAATATTTTCAATATTTATGTCTTGGTAGGTGCGGGAATAGTGTTCTATCTACTTTCACGTTTTGGTTTTCCGACCATGCCAATTGTACTGGGTTTGATTTTAGGATCGGTGGCTGAAGATAATTTGAGAAGAGCACTGGTGATTTCCAATGGATCTTGGAGGATCTTTTTTACAAGACCGATTTGTATTGTGTTTATTCTTCTATCAGCCATTGTTGTATTCGGTGTAATCAGGCAAAATCAAAAAAAGAAGTTGGCCAAAAGTTGATTAAGAAGAGTGATGGCAGAAGTTGGGGGATTAGAAGCATGAATAAAACAAATAAAAAGCAACCGAACATTGTATATATTATGAACGACCATCAGGCCTATTACCGTCATGGTTGGGACGGGGGTGCGGGTCCCATGACGCCCAACTTTGATAGGTTGGCGGGAGATGGGGTGCGCATGGAAAAAGCCTATAGCGCGACGCCGCTTTGCGGACCGGTGCGTCGAACAATCTTGAATGGATTGTATGCCCATGCCCATGAGAATTTTTATAACGACTCCTTTAAGCCTTACGATGAGGAGAGTTATTTGCGAATTTTGAACGGAGAAGGCTACAAGAACTATTACTACGGTAAGTGGCATGCTGGTCCAGGCACACCGCAAAGCGACCACAATTGCGGCGGATTTAGTTGTGAGCATTATGGGAATCCCTATATTACCGATAGATATAAGGAATATCTTGAAAATCGAGGTCTTGAAAAGGCGCGGCATCGCATCGACTACAACTTCTCGCCTCCATCTCACGATATGTTTTTTGCTCATATGGAGCAGGGCAAGGAGTATGCCTGCGAGTCGGCATGGTGCGGGGAACATGCAGTTGGTGTAACGGTGACACCGAAGGAAACCCATGAGTCTTTCTTCCTGGCGAATCTTGTTTGTGATCAGCTGGAGGAATTGGCTGGTAACGACAGTGACCAGCCTTTCCATCTGAGACTGGATTTTTGGGGGCCGCATCAGCCGTTTTTCCCAACCCAGGAATTCCTCGACATGTATAATCTAGAGGAGATTCAGGTGTACGGCAATCATTTTGATACCCTGAGGGACAAGCCGGAGGTTCATAGAAAGGATGTGAATGCCCAATTGTCCATCAATGATGAGTTGATTTTGCCAAGTGTGTTGGATTGGTCAGACTGGCAGCAGATTCTTGCACGTGCTTACGCGCATCAAACCATGATTGATGCGGCAGGCGGAATGGTTTTGGACAAGCTGAAGGAATTGGGCTTGGATGAGAATACCATTGTGATCTGGACCACGGACCATGGCGATGCAATTGCTAGCCATGGTGGGCATTTCGATAAGTGTTCTTATATGTCCGAGGAAGTGATGCGCATTCCCATGGCCATCAGTTGGCCTGGTATCATTGAGCCAGAGCAAGTATGCAAAGAGTTGGTAAGCAATATCGACATGCCGGTGACCATGCTGGCGGCAGCCGGCTTGGAATTTTCTACCCCTGTTCATGGATTAGACCTGTTGCCGATGCTGAAAGGTGAAAAGCTAAGTCTGAGAGATGGGCTTTTCTGCGAAACCTACGGTCATGGCTACGCGGAACGGATTCTCGGCCGCATGTATGTAAAAGACGAGTACAAGTATGTTAGCTTTGAAGGGCAAATGGACGAACTGTACAATCTGAAGCTGGATCCGTATGAAATGGAGAATCTTGCAAACAAGGAACAGTTTGCGGAGATCAAGTCGCAGATGATTCGTGGTCTTGAAAAAGAGCAACGGCGATTCAACGATCCTTACGTTTTACAACAGCCACAGGCTGTATAATTCTCTTATTTCGAAAGGGCAGCGAAGGCTGCTCTTTTCTTATGGAAAAAGGACTATGCTATAATTGGGATATGGAAGGGAGGCGACAAACCATGGATTTGAATGCCTATATCAATCAAAATGAGGAGTTGCGGACCATTATGGCGGGAATCCCCGATAGGGTCAAAAGGCGCTGTGCGCTGGTGCATTTCCAGGCAGGGACCATTCTCTTTTATAAGGGGGACTTACTGGAAGGAATATTTCTTCTTTGCGAAGGAACCACTAAGGTAATGAATATCTTCAGCAAAGGAAATGTCTATTTAGTTAGTGAGATGAACCATATCACATTCATCGGTGAGCAAGCGATCTTGGCTGGGGAGAAGAAAGCGTCCGTTACAGTGGAAGCAGTAACAGATTGCACCATGATTCGCATTCCTATTGACGCCTTCCTGGAATGGATTGACAGGGATCATGGGTTGACCAAGCTACTCCTTAGGCGATTGGCGATTCGTCAATACGGTGTGTCGTTGAAACATGGAGACCGTTCTTATCAGTCTTGTAGCTATCTTTTGGAGAAGTATTTGGTGAAGCGCTACGAAAAAACAGCTGAAGAAGAGGTGCGGGTTGCGGAGACCCGGCAGACCATCGCTGACAAGCTCGGCGTTAGCCTGCGCAGCGTGGAGCGGGGGATTTCTCAATTGAAGGAGAAGGAATTGATTACGGTTAGAAAGCGCAAAGCGTACATCAACGAGGAACAGTATCATCGTTTGGTGGAAATGATTGAGGATTGACATGAAAAATTTTGAGATGTGCCACCTGGCATATTGGAAGATACGCTACCATGATATGCTGAAACAAAGATACCAGAAAATTGATTCCAGCAGAATGGAGTGAGGCTATGAGCAGTGTTATGAAACGTCCCAATATCGTTTTTATCCTGTCAGATGACCATGGGGTTTGGGCTAATGGTTGTTATGGCAACGGTGAAGTAAAAACGCCGAGTATCGACAGGCTTGCCGCGGAAGGCATGATGTTCACCAATTATTTTTGCACCTCGCCGGTGTGTTCGCCGGCCAGGGCGTCGATCCTAACGGGAAAGATTCCGTCACAGCATGGTGTCCATGACTGGATAGCGAGCGGAAGTGTTCAGAAGAAAGATTATGAGAACCTTGAAGTCAGTAATAAACGGTATGTCGCATCTCTGGGGAACCGTACGGAAGAAGATTATAAAAAGATACCCGAAACAGACAAGGTGCCAATGTCGATGACTGCCCAGTATCGGTTTGTCCAACATGAAACGGGAGCGAACATCGAATACTTGAAAGCTCATTTGGGGTATACAGATATTTTGGCGGAGAGCGGGTACACTTGTGGGTTGATTGGCAAATGGCACTTGGGGGACAGTAAAATACCCCAAAAGAGTTTTTCTCATTGGTCGGTAATCGGTAAAGGCGGTTGTCTCTATCATCTGCCGGACTTTTATCGGAAGGGTGAACTGGTCGTTGAGGACCGATATATCACCGATGTGATTACCGAGGAAGGTCTGGAATTTGTGGAAGGGTGCGTGGAGCGGGATGAGCCCTTCTATTTGGGACTTCACTATACGGCGCCGCATTCTCCGTGGATCAAGGAGGATCAGCCGGATGAGATCTGGCAATCCTATGATGCATGCTCATTTGAGTCCGTTCCTTTTGAAGGGGTTCATCCTTGGCAGGTTGAAAAGCGGCATCCGGGATTTAAGACGGCAGAAGGCAGACGATACATGCTGCAAGGCTATTACACGGCGGTAACGGCCATGGACAAGGCTATTGGTCAGGTGACGGACCGACTTGAAGAATTGGGAATCAGAGAGAATACCCTGATCGTTTTCACCTCGGACAACGGTATGAATATGGGGCAGCACGGGATCTGGGGCAAGGGAAACGGTACCTTCCCGCAGAATATGTTTGACACATCTGTTAAGGTGCCCATGATTGTCAGCCAGCCTGGGGTAATTGCGGCAAAGCAGACAGAAGATGGGTTGTTCAGCCATTATGATGTGATGCCAACCCTCTTGGATTATGTGGGATTGGATTATGGAAAATGGACGGATGGGCTGCCAGGCCACAGCTTTACACCGCTTTTGAAGGGTGAGGTATACAGCCAAGCGGAAGACGTGGTAGTCTATGACGAATACGGTCCTGTGCGGATGATTCGAAATGGCGAATGGAAGTATGTGCACCGATATCCTTTTGGACCGCATGAGTTATATCATATGAAAAACGATCCTGATGAAAAATTGAATTTGATTGATGATGAAACGTATGAGTCCATTGTGGTGAAGATGCGGGGCAAATTGACAGACTGGTTTGCCAAGTATGTAGATCCGGCTGTTGACGGGGCGGTACTTCCGGTTACGGGAGATGGTCAACTTACTCTTCCAGGTGTTTATAGCAAGGGTAAAATAGCATTTAGAGAGCGATAAATAACCGGCGGCTTCTGCAAAGTATTTGCAGGCTGCCGGTCTTTTGCATTTTCATGCTTGCCGTATAGGAATCCATCTTCTATACTGGGAAGACAAGGAGAGATGGAGCTATGTCGGAACGAGTAAAAGCGCAAATCGCCTTGCTTACGAGTGTGGTGATCTGGGGTGTTACATTTATCAATATGAAAATCATTTTATCGGAATTGCCGCCCATTACAGCCAATGTTATTCGGTTTTCCATGGGGAGTTTGGTCTTGTGGATTTTACTGAAGATAAAGGAACCGCAAGCGAAATTCGAGGCGCATTGGCTGAAATCCATGGTTTGGACGGGATTCTTCGGTGTGACGATTTATTATGCTTTTGAGGGGCTTGGTCTGGATCGATTGGATGCCTCCTCTTCTGCATTGATTATGGGCGTCATTCCCCTGATGACGCTTTTGATTGAAAGGAAAAGACAAAGGCAGCCGATTCTTCTAAAGGAATGGGCTTTATTTTCTCTATCCACTGTTGGCATTTATTTTACCGTGATGGCGGAATGGCAATTTCAGCAGAGCATGGAGACGTTTCTAGGCATTTTCTTTTTGTTTATTGCCAGTATCGGCTGGGTGCTATATACAGTTTTAACTGCGCAGGTGGATGATCGCATGAGTTCGCTGCAGGTGCTGACCTATCAGACAACCCTGGGGAGCATTCTTTTGATTCCCGGCATGTTGCTGGAGCCCGTTGATCTGATCGGCTGGTTTCGGACGGATCCGCAAGTGCCCATGGTGATGGGGCATTTGATTTTTTTGGCAATTGGATCGACGGTTATCGCGTATTACTTGTATATCTATAGCTTTCGAATCATTGGCGCGGCGGAGTCTTCGTTGTATATCAACATAATCCCCTTGGTCACCTTGATTCTGGGGACAACTTTACTGGGGGAAAGGCTGTCTGTGGAAAAGATCAGCGGAGCCGCGTGTATTATTTTAGCCGTCTTCTTATCGGAGTGGTTGAATCGAAAGTCAAATGGAAGGAAAAAAATCGGAGAAATAACGAATGGGTAGCCAATTGCGGCTACCCATTTTTTTAGTAGGCATATTCCGTGATAAAGTCTTCCATCATTTCGCCGATTCGATCAAATTGCTCCAGGTGAATATCCGATGGATCATCGTCCGGCGTATGAATCCTTTGCATGTCCAGCTGAATCAAGGTGAAAGCATTGATTCCTGATTGCAAGAAAGGCAGATGATCGCTGGCGTATTCTCCTTGAGTGGATGCATCTGTTGGAATGTCCCAATCCTTTGCGGCATCCAGCAATTCATTCAGCAGATCGCTATTGCGCGCGACTCCGTCCATGGAAAGGGGATAGGAAGGATCGGTGCCCACCATATCGAAGTTGATGACCTCGTATGGGGATTGGATCGGTGGATTTCGCAGAAAATCAATGGAGCCCAATAGCCCGACTTCTTCGCCGTTAAAGGCGGCAAAGACCAGGGTTCTTTTTGGCTGCATTTCTTTTGCTGCCATGCTGCGTGCCAATTGCACAACCATGCTTGTTCCCGACGCATTATCCAGGGCACCTGGGAAGATGACGCCATTTGGGTCGGAGCCGACATGGTCTAGGTGACCGCCAATGACAAGCGGAGGAAGCGATGAATCGGTACCCGGAATCATACCGATGACATTGTGCAAGGTAACGGTCTCAAATGTAAGATCATTGGATACATGCAGTCGGTATCCCTGTTCGGAGAAATCTACAAGCTCTTCATAAATTTCTGGCGTTACATAGCTCAGAATTAGTGTTTCGCCTCTTTTATTGGCGGGTTCCCGAATGCTGGCTGCTTTGATGACATATTCAAATTCGTCGCCGCGAAGCGGATTGCTTGTCGGTGCAATTACGGCCTTGACGCCCTTTTCCAACAAATCTTGCTGCAAATGAGGGAGACGGACGCCTTCGGGATGAAGAATAATCAGATCATTTTCCGCATCAGAAGGTTTGTTGATTTCCCGGAAGGTTGATTCTATATCCCCGCCGCCTGCGTAATAGGCGGTGCCAAAGGCATAGTCTTTCCGCAATTGGTAAGCTTTGACGCTCTCGCCGTGGGGATCTTTTACTTCGAGGACAAAGGTCTCACCAAAAACGGGAACCATGGCTTGAAAGCCTTGTTGATATCCGCCTTTTGGCGCTTCTAGACCGATCGCTTTAAATTCTTTGCTGATCAGTTCAACGGCTTCTTGATTCTTTTTGGTTCCTGCCATTCGCCCTTCATAGTCATTCGCAAGGGTTGTCAAAAGGGTGAAGGCGGCATCTTCATTAAAATCATTCTCTCTGTTATTCAGAATGATGGGATCCGACTCTGTTTCTGAAGATATCGCTGATGGGTCTGGAGCCGGGGTTGATTGCGGAGACAACCAAGTGATCCAAATCAATCCAAGAATTGCGAAGAGAATGATGATGAATCCAAGTTTTTTTCGATTCATATCGCAGCTCCTTTCACTTGTTCTACTTCCATTATAAAGGGAAAAGGGAGAGAACGAGGGATGTTTCTAAATTGTGAGAAAATTGCAACGATGCATCAAGAGAATATGACGGAAAGGTAATTGCTAAAAATTATCAAGAACGTGATTTTCTTGATGTTTTTTAGCAGTACGGAAAGATAAAACGATGGAAACGTACTGTGATTTAGCGGTTCCCATTTTTGGCACAAAAATTGCAATAATAGTAAGCAACCGGAAATCGTTTCCGGAACGAACGGATTCCTTCGGATGGGAAACCAGGAAAATGAGAATAATATGGAGGTACGTGCAATGAAACATTTGGGTACGATTGTAGGAGCGGCACTTGCAGGCATGTTCGTTATGAGCGTTTGGGGCGAATTGGCAGGCGCGTATGGCTTGGTCGGTGGATGGTTTGCAGCATTTATTATCATCGGTGTGATGTGGTTTATGAATC
Organism: Eubacteriales bacterium; assembly: GCA_030625815.1. GTDB lineage: Bacteria > Bacillota > Clostridia > Tissierellales > GPF-1 > GPF-1. The sequence goes on along the minus strand of DAOUQF010000005.1, from coordinate 27,221 downwards.
ATTTTGTTGGATTGATCAACAATGATGGCGCTTGGGTCGATATGGCTGTCGGCATTGGCGTTGCGGGCACGGCACGAGGCGGATTTGACGCTGGTTTCAGCACGGTTGTTGCGGCATTGCCAACTTTGACATTTGTCTTAATTGGCGGGATTGCTGGCGGTGTTTGCGCGCACTTGTTGACTAAGGCATTGAAACAAAACTCTGCAGAATAGATTGGGGGGACTACGATGACAATTGAAAATATCATTACTACTATGGCGGGCGGATTTATATTTCCATTTATGATTTACATGATGTGGGGAAAAATGGTTGATGCTTGGGGTGCAATAGGCGGCTGGATGGCAGCTGGATTTATTGTTGGAACCGCATGGACACTCAATCATGGTGTAGGACTCATTATTCAGCAGGGCGCTTGGATTGATATGGCATGGGCAGCGGGCATCGGCTTGTTTGTTGCAGGCGTATTGGACGGCGACAGTTTCTCGAAAGGCGCTGTAAACTATGGATTCTCGATTATTGGCGGAATCTTGGGCGGCTTTATCCTGTCTTGCCTATAATTTTAATTTATGAGGACACTGAAGATCGCATTGATCTTCAGTGTCTTTATTTGCAGAAAAAACCCAACATGATACAATAATAAAAAAGAGGATTCGAGGGATGAATGATGCGTTATGAAAAGCATTTGGTGATTCGAACAACAAAAGGGTTGCATGCTCGTTTGGCGGCGGCTGTTGTGCATCAGGCCAGCAAGATCAATCGCACATATGGGGTAACCCTATATATCAACAAACTGGGTCTGCAGGCTGAGATTCCCATCACCAGTATGCTTAGCTTAACCGCCTTGGGGATTCGCTCGGGGGATACGGCAATCGTTTTTGCAACCGGGCAAAAAGCGGAGAATGCGGTGGAAGCGATGATTGCCTATCTTGCTGAAGGCGTGAACTCTGTCTTGGAAACTGATGAAGCTGTTGATAAAATCATCAATGAGTCGGCATTGACAACGGAACGGGTTTTTGAGAGCTTGAACAGCGGATTGATTGTCGTGGACGAGGAGAATCGGATTTCATATTTCAATCAAGCCGCCGAGCGGATTTTGAAGAGAAACCGGGATGCGGTTGTAGGCAAGAACGCTAACGATGTGCTGGAGAACTCTCAACTGGAGCGAGTGCTGAGAACAGGCGTATCTCAGGAAAATGTGAAGCAAGTGATTGGACAGACAACCGTAATCAGCAATCGCAATCCCATCATTGTTGATAAGCAGATTCGCGGAGCGGTTGCAGTCTTTCAAGATATTTCACGATTTGAAGCCCTGTCGAATGAACTGGAAACGACAAAGGTGCTAAAAGAGCGTTTGGAACTGATTTTGCAGAATGTCCATGACGGGGTTGCCATGGTGGACGAAAGAGGCGTCTTGATTTATGTCAATTCAGCCTATGAACGCATGTGGAAGGTGACACGTGATGAAATTGTCGGCAAAGTGATCCATGCGTTTTCGCATCATCAAGTGGATAAAGAAGTGCTGAGAACCGGACAGAATCAACTGGGTGTAACGGTTGAATCGGAAGAAAAGACGAAGATGATTGTGAATGCGGCACCCATCGTATTGGATGGAAAGGTACGAGGCGTTATTTCCACATATTTGGAAGTCACAGACCTGAAAATTATGCTGGAACGGCTGCAAATGGCAGAAGATAAATTGGCGTATTATGAGGAGGAGATGGAGAAGGAGTGGGGACGACATCAATCCTTTATGCAGGTGATCGGCCATAGCCGTGCAATTGAATCTTCTTTGCGTATGGCGGGGAAGGCGGCTAAATCCTCGGCGACCGTTTTCATTCGAGGCGAAAGCGGAACGGGGAAAGAGGTGCTGGCTCGTGCGATTCATGCGGCGAGCCAAAAGAGTACGGGTCCTTTTGTGGGGGTGAATTGCGCGGCGATTCCAGAAACCTTGATCGAAAGCGAATTATTCGGTCATGAAAAGGGTTCCTTTACAGGCGCGATTCAACGAAAGATTGGGAAGTTTGAATTGGCAAATAAGGGAACGATTTTTCTCGATGAAATTGGAGATCTAAGCCGAGATATGCAGGTCAAACTCTTGCGGGTTCTGCAGGAGATGGAATTTGAACGGGTTGGCGGGAATGATACGATCCGGGTAAAGGTACGTGTGATGGCTGCGACTAACCGGAATTTGGAAGAAATGATGAAAACAGGAGAATTTCGGGAGGATTTATATTATCGATTGAATGTGATTCCCATCATCATGCCGCCTCTTCGAAAGCGACAGGGGGATATTCCGCTTCTTGTCGAACATTTTCTAGAGAAGATATGCGAAGCGGAAGACGTAGAATTGAAAACGATGAGTCTGCGTGCGCTGCAGGTCTTGGAACGCTATGGCTGGCCGGGGAACATTCGAGAATTGGAGAACATTATCACGCGTGCCATTGCCATGTCGGAAGGGGATTTGATCGACTTGGAAGACCTTCCGGGATTCTTGCATCCATCCCAAGAGATGGGAGAAGGCTTGATTCAGCTGACACCAAGCGGCTTGGCAACCATGGAAGAATACGACCGGGCGATTATTCAAAAAGCCTTGGAAATGTATCCTTCCTATAATCAAGCGGCGAAGGCTTTGGGGATCACCCATCGTACGGTTGCCTTGAAGGCGAAGAAGTATGGATTTGTAAAAGAGAAAAAATAGATTGATAATTTTTATCAACAATAAGCAGCCCTGTGTGAATTTTTAGCACAGGGTTTTTTCAAAGGCTTGAATTTCTGGGCTTTCTTCACTTTGGCATGGTTCTTGCATTAATAAATAGTGACCCATCCGAAAATCCAAAATTGAAGGAGGAAGCAATGAAGAAAATTATTAATCAACCAGAAAACATCGTAAATGAAATGCTCGACGGGATCGTGAAGGCGCATCCAAAGGCAGTGAAGCGTGTTGAAGGCTTTGAGGTATTGGTTCGTGCGAATGCGCCGGTATCAGGCAAAGTGGCTTTGGTTTCCGGTGGCGGAAGCGGACATGAACCTTCTCATGGCGGATTTGTAGGAACGGGCATGCTTGATGGCGCGGTAGCGGGAGCGGTATTTACGTCCCCAACCCCTGATCAAGTATATGAAGCTGTAAAAGCGGTTGATGGCGGCAAAGGTGTTTTGTTGGTCATTAAAAACTACACAGGTGACGTATTGAACTTCGAAATGGCGGCTGAAATGGCTGGGATGGATAATATCACAGTGAAACATGTTGTTGTGGATGATGACGTTGCCGTAGAGAACAGCTTGTATACGACGGGTCGCCGCGGTATTGCAGGAACGATTTTTGTGCATAAGATTGCAGGTGCTTTAGCGGAACAAGGAGCGGATTTGGATCAAGTCCAAGCGGTAGCAAAAAAAGTTATTGCCAATGTGCGTTCCATGGGAGTTGCATTGACAGCTTGTACCGTACCTGCAGCGGGCAAACCTGGATTTGAATTGGCGGAGACGGAGATCGAAATGGGTCTTGGCATTCATGGCGAGCCAGGCACGCATCGTGCAGAAATTAAGCCGGCTGACGAATTGGTAGATGATTTGCTAGCGAAGATTTTGGAAGATATCGATTACTCCGATTCAGAGGTTGCCGTTTTGGTAAATGGTTTGGGCGGCACTCCGTTAATGGAATTGTACTTGATGAACCGTCGTGTTCATGAAGCGTTGGAAGCCAAGGGAATCAAAGTGTACAAGACGATGGTGGGCAGTTACATGACATCGATCGAAATGGCGGGAGCATCTATCTCGTTGTTGAAATTGGATGATGAATTGAAAGCGTTATTGGACGCACCGGCAGAAACACCAGCATTTACACAACTATAGGGGATTCGGGATTGCCGTAAATCCCTCTTGAAGAAAGGAAGAAAAATATGAATGCAGAACAAGTTATTCAAGTGCTTCAGGCAATGAATCAGGTTATCGATCGAGAGGCGCAATATCTCACTGATCTTGATGCTGCGATCGGTGATGGAGATCATGGCATTAATATGAAGCGAGGATTTGCGGCTGTCTCATTGAAGTTGGAAGCAGAATCTACTGAGGATTGCGGAGCTGTATTAAAAACAGTTGCGATGACTTTGATTTCAACGGTAGGCGGTGCGTCAGGCCCCTTGTATGGAACCGCATTTTTGAAGGCGGCACAAGCAGCGAATGGGAAAACGGAACTGACAAAAGAGGATGCTTTGGCGTTATTGACCGCGGCGATTGAAGGCGTTCAGTTCCGAGGAAAAGCGGAACGCGGGGAAAAGACCATGCTCGACTTGCTGATTCCGGTAAAGGAAGCCTATGCGGATGCCCTTGCTCAGGGATTAACATTGGAGGAAACAAAGCAGACAATTTTGACGGTTATGGACGAGAGTATCGCATTCACAAAAACCATTCGGGCAACGAAGGGACGTGCCAGTTATCTTGGAGATCGAAGCATCGGTCATCAGGATCCAGGTGCGACATCCAGTTATTTTTTGATTAAAACCGTAATGGACAGTGTTGGGTAGGAGGAGACGATGGTAGGGATTGTATTGGTATCACACAGTGAAAAGATCGCGCAGGGAATCCGAGACCTCAGCATGCAAATGGCATCGCCGGAAACAAAGATTTTGGCTGCGGGCGGATTGCCCGGTGGAGAAATCGGAACGGATTTTCAGCGAATTCTTGATGCAATTCAAGAAGCGGATCAGGGAGATGGCGTTGTTGTTTTGGTTGATTTGGGAAGCGCGATTATGAGTACGGAAGTGGCGCTTGATTTCTTGGATGAAGAATTGAAGAACCGTGTTGTGCTTGCGGATGCGCCAATTGTCGAAGGGGCGATTTCATGTTCCGTTGCAGCATCCATTGGCGGCAACTTGGAAGAAGTAAAGGCGGCGGCGGAAGAAAGCCGCGGCGCCAGTAAGTTTTAGGAAGGATAACGATGGTTACGAAGCAGTTTACAATACTCAATGAAAAGGGATTTCATGCCCGTCCAGCAGGATTGCTGGCAAAAGTCGTTAAGGCTTCTGAAAGCCAGGTGCATATGCAGGTCAAAGAAAAGCTTGTCGATTGCAGAAGCATCATCACGCTAATGACGACAGCTGTGCGGCAGGGAGAAGAAGTGGAAATTCGCGTTGATGGACAAGATGAAACAACGCTGCTTCAAAAGATTGAAGCCTTGTTTTTAGATGGATTTGGAGAATAGGGGCCGACTGGCTCTTATTTTTTTGCTGAGAATTTGATATGCTACGGGCAGGAGGGGATTATGAATCGAATTCTATTGTTGCGCTCCGCCTGCGCGGTCAATGAGGCGTATTTGGACGAGGTGAAAAGTAGTATTGAAAGGTTGGATTTGCAGGCCGATATCAAAGAATCACAGGATCCGGATCTTTGGAAAGCCTATGGTCTTGACAGTCGATGCATGATGGGATATTGCCCCGGATGTAATTTCCATGGAGAGATGGAAGGGAAGTTCCTGCCTGCCCTGGCGGTGAATGGGCGGTTGGTCTTGCATAGTCATTTTCCGACGGATCAAGAGATTGAAGAAGGACTCCTTTCGGGTATGAAATAAGCAGCTGAGGCTGCTTTTTTTAATGCCGGAAAGTCAGGATCCTGGTGATGGAATCCTGAGGCTGGAAAACTGCGGCGTTTTGATTGAAAGTCAAAGTTCATGAAAGATTGACAGTTGAAGGATCCTTTAATTGATATAATGGTAGAAAAGAGAACGTGCGGAAAGATCATAAAGACCATGAAAGAGGTGGATATCGGATGAAAAAAATGAGATGGATACGAACGCTGTTTTGTACAATAGGGGTGTTTTCTTTGATGGCTTTCACTGGTCACGGAGGGGCTTATGCGGTTGAACCCATCCAATTAATCGTTGATGGGAATGATATCACGGCATTATCCAATCCGATTATAGAAAATGATCGGGTATTGGTTCCCCTGCGGTTTATTACGGAAGAAATTGGGGCGGAGATTATCTGGGATAGCGGGAAACGCACGGTAAGTGTGGAAAAAGATGATCGAACCCTGTTGCTGTGGATTGACAGCAGGCTGGTTGCCTATAACAATGGAGAGGAATATCAGCTAAGTGACGTTGCACCGAAAATTATCAACGAGCGCACCTATGTGCCTTTACGGCTGGTCAGCAATGCGCTGGGAGTCGGTATTGCTTGGGATGGAGAGGAAAGAACAGTCACTGTCAATTCGAGTGAAACATCGGTGAAGGAGTCTTTTTACGAGGTGAAGATCATTTCTCTTCGAGCAAAAGAATTGATTACAGAGGAAACTCAGATTGCTGTTTTGATTCCGGCAAAAGTTCGCGATCAAGTAAGAGAAACACAGCTGATTTTTATAGATCCGGAGACGGCAAAAGGTTTTGTCGTAGCCCGGGAAGCCGGTGCGGAAGATTTGATTACATATTTGCCGAAGACCGAGGATCAGGGCGAGAAGGTTTTGGTGCTGGCTTTGTATGACAAGAACCGGAAATTTATCGGTGGCGATGCAATCCCTGTGCGGATTGGTGTGAATCCTCAGGTGACATTATTGGGAGTTGAAGCGGGTGCCGTAGTCGATTCGGTTACCATGGATCAGACATTTAATTTTCTTCCGGAATATGTGAACTATGAACTGACCAATCTGGGAACGGGAAAAGTGACAACCATCTCTGAACGAGATCCTCAAGGAACCTATACCTGGATCCCGACGATGGAGAAGAATGGATCTTATCTGATTAAGGCGATTGCCTATGACGGCAATGGGAGCCCTTATGAAAGCGAGGGGGTTCCTGTGACCTTTGCAGTGGAGCGGAAACTGGCGCTGAAGGGTGTTTCTTCGGGAAAAACCATCAACAAGCCGGTGACATTGCTTGCATCCAGAAATTTTGATGTAAAAGAAACGACGTATATGGTGCGGGATCTTCAAAGCGGTATGGCAAGCGAAATTGCGACTGTTCCTTATGGAGAATATCAATGGTTTCCGGGTGCTGAATATTCAGGAGAAAAGGAATTGTTTGTACGCGTGACGGATGTTGATGGTGTCGATCATGTGAGTGAGCCGATTCGCGTCAATATAGCCGGAAGTCCGCGGGTTTATCTCCATGGCGTCGGTCCAAAGGAAGTCATTACGAAATGGGCGGAACTTTCCGTTAGCAGCAATGTCGATCTGGAGAGTGTGACCTATATCATGACCAATCGGATAACGGGTGAGCGCCGGGTTCTTGCTGAAGGGCGGAATCCGGATGAAGCCTTTAAATATGATGCTGTTGATTCTGATGCGGGAAATATGACGATCCATGCGGAAGCCATGGGAAATGGGAAAAAGTATGAGAGTGAAAAGATTGCATTTGTGATTTATCGGGATACGCTCTATGGTGCGAAAGCGATCATTGAAAAGGATCAGTTTTTGGGATTTGCCTCCAATCTGGCGCTGGGATCTTTTCAGAAAACCGGGATGTCCGCTGCTTTGCAGACGGCACAGGCAATCTTGGAAACGGCTTCGGGACAGCGGCTGCCTGTTGATCGATATAGCGGCAAATTCTCATACAACCTATTTGGAATCAAGGGATCCGCAGACAATGGTTCTGTGACTTGCAGCACCTGGGAAGTCTACAATGGCATGACCTATCACGTTGATGCGGATTTTCGGGCATACAACAATATTGATGAGAGCTGGGCGGACCATAAGCGGATCTTGCTTGAACTCTCGCGATACGAACCCTTCCGGGATGTGATGTACGACAGCACCCAAGGCGCATGGGCAATCAGACGAGCGGGGTATGCAACAGATCCGAAGTATCCGATGAAACTAATTAATATTATCAAAAAATATGATTTGGAAAAGTTGGATGAAGTGGGGATTCAATAAGAATATTTCAGCCAATAAAAAAAAGCAGCTTAGCTGCTTTTTTTAGTATCCCAAAATTTCATTGACCAGAATCACATGGATGCGATCCGGACGCGTTTGCCAGCGAATGGTGGCATAGGACGCGCAGATGCGGTCTGGGCTGTTGCAATTGCTGCATTGTCCGGTTATGGCGCAAGGCGTTTTCCGGTTTAAGCGCACGCTATTGGAAGGGGCTGCGAAATTGCGAAGTCGCTCGTATGCGGCAGCCTCGTCCTTTACCAATTTGTTGATGCCGGCGATGACAATTACCTTGTCGGGACCGTAGATCATGGCTGCCACGCGATTGCCGTTTCCATCGATATTCACCAATTCTCCCGCTTCTGTCAGAGCGTTGGTGCTGGTAAAGAAGTAGTTTGCGCCAAAGCTCTTTCGGTAGATCGCGGTAATAGCAGCCGCATCCAATCCTTCTGCGTAACGATCGTAGAATTCAAAATCCTCTTCCCGAAGCCAATCCAGTACGCCGGTTTCTTTCAGGGTCATGGATCCGCCTACGGCAACGGTGCTTTTTCTTTCACATAGTTCATCAAGGATTTCCATCAAATCCTTTTGATCCTTGGCATAGTGGCCGTTCATTCGGTTCCTTTTCAGGTGTTCCAAGGTTCTTTTAATATGATGTTGTGTTACAAATTCTGTGTTTTGATCCATTTTTTCCCTCCTAATTTGGTTTCCTTTATTGTATCAAAAGAGGGATGGGAAAAGAAGAATTTCGCTTGAGTTGCTTGAAGTTAACCGCGACGGTTTTGTCTTCCGCGACCAAAGCGATTTCCATCTTGTGAAAAACCGTCAATGCCGCGGTCAACTTGACGTTGAAAGGCATTGAGATGGTTTTTGGAGGCGTTCATCAAACGGGTAAATACGGACGCGATGTCATCGGGAAGCGTTTCATCCTCCAAGAATTTTTCATACATGGCGATATTGGCGATTTCCGCGTCAACGCCGATTTGGTATGTCTCTTCCAAGGTTTCTGGAATCACAGCCAGATCTGGTTTCGCCGGCAATTCAATCCCATAGGATTCAAATAGCGGAAGCAACAAATCGATGTGGGTGAGTTCGGCGCGTTGAATATTGGAGAAAGGACGAGTTACATCGAATTCTTCCATTAATGCCGTATATTCAGCTTCTGCCAGCCATTCGTCTTGAATGGCATAATGCAACATCTCTTCGATTGTGTAGGTTTCCTGTGCCAAAGCGCCTGCTGCACCTGGTGCTTCAGCGGCAAATCCGGTGGTGCCAATCATCAAAATCAATACACTTATTGCAAATATTTTTTTCATTTTTTTCTCCTCTCGTTTCCTTCGTTGTCTATATCATAGCCCTGGTTTGTGGCAGAATTGTGACAGAATGCGCTCAATTTTGAAAGTTAAAAACTAATCAATCAGAGATTGCGGTCGGACGGGGGCAAAATATGAAAAGCGCGTCAACCTGGATGAACTGGTTGACGCGCTTTTTTGTAGTTGCAGTATAGTGATTATTATGTGATAGGGATCAATTTACTTGAATATGTGTTGCATGAATCATTAAAGGAGCATGGCAAAGGTGATGTCAATGAATTGTGGATGGATTAAAGGAACTCGTAAAGAGTTGTGCATAAAACATTGTTTGAATCGTGAAATGCAGTATGCTAAAAAAGGCACAAAAAGACCCGCCTTAGGGACGGGTGGATTTGTTTTGATGTTCTTGGCATTGAGGACAAGAACACTCCTCTTCAATCAAGAGTCGTTTTCCCTCGACAATGCTTTCTGCTACTTTTTGTCGCGCCATCTTGTAGATGCGCTGAAAGGTTGTCCGGCTAATGCCCATGAGTTCGGCGCATGCCTTTTGATCCAGGTGTTCCAGATCCATTAGGCGCAGACTTTCCATTTCTTCCAATTGAAGAATGACGTTTTCTACATTGGGATGGCCATCGGGGCCAAAGGCGCCGAAACGCGGTCGTTGTCCGATTCTACGGTGTTTTCTTGGTCTTGGCACGTTTACTCATCCTTTGCAGGGATACTTGAGAGGCGTGCGTTAAGTTCTTCCAATCGTTCTTCGTGGAAAGCAATGGCTTCTTCTACATGAGCGCGTTGTTGCGCGTTGGCGTAACGTCCGTAGCAAGGTCTCGTTTCATCAGGCAGTTCGACATATTCGCGAACGCCAATTCCTCGATCATAGCCTTGGCCAGCACCCATGCCAGCGTTCATACCATAGCCTCGACCAGCTCTCATACCAGCACCTCTCTGTGCTCTCATCATACCATATCCTGCGCGTTCCCAGTAACGACAATTTCGATGCAATCTCATATTGTCACCTCCTTTATAATGGGCATATGCCCTTTACAAGACCATCATAACTCCATTATGGGCATATGTCAATAATAAAATTCTGAAATATTTATTGACTTTGGATGAGGCACGGGGTAATATATCGATACACGATACATCGCGACTCGATAGAGCGAATGACGAGTGAATTGAAGATGTGAAAATGGAAGGATGGAGACATGAAAAAGAGAGGACCGTTAACGGAAGCGACCTATTATATTTTACTGGCATTGCAAGAGCCCAATCATGGGTATGGCATGATGCAGATGATTGAACGAATCACAGAGGGACAGGTGGAGATTGGACCTGGAACCTTGTATGGAGCCTTGGGGAAATTGGAAAAGCAGGGGGCGATTCAGGCTACGGTTTGTCCGGATTCATCCGATGATCGAAGAAAATGTTACGTGTTGACCGAGGAAGGGCAGCAACTGCTATTGGATGAATACTATCGCATGAAACGGGTGGTTGCAAACTCGGAGGAATGGGTGAAGGAGGCAGGAGCGTGAAAGAGATGAAGAGAATAAGAAGGGTGTTTTTTGCTTGGCAGGAACTGGAAGAAGAAAAATGGCTGAAGAGTATGGCAGCCCAAGGATGGCATTTAAGAAAAGTAGGATGGTGCGTATATGACTTTATCAAAGGAGAACCGGAAGACATTACGTATCGATTGTACTCTTACTCTGGCAAAGAAATGGACCTGCAGTCATGTGTCAGGCTATTTGAAGACTTAGGGTGGGAATGGGTAGATAGGCTCTTTTCGTGGCAGTATTTTCGAAAGCCGCATAAAGAGGGGGAACAGGATGAAATATTATCCGATAATCAATCGAAATGGGATGCATTGAAGAGATGGAGAAATATTACGCTGATATTGGGCTTAATGAACCTGTTTAACTTTATAAATATCACCCTCTTGAATGAAGGATTGTCCAGATCAACGTCAGTGCCGACTGTAATGATACGGATTTTAATCGCAGTTGTGACAGGCCTATTGGGATATGGAGCCTATCGTATCCAGCAAAGAATGAACGAATTGAAAGATTCAATCTTATAGTTTAGAACTCTCAAAAAAAGCCCGAAGATAAATCGGGTTTTTTCTTGTTCTTTTTTTAGAAATGACGTACACTATAATTGGCATATGCCAATAAAGGAGGTCGATGAAATGAGAATTATGATTAGTGTATCTGACAAGAAAACAGACGCAATGGTGTCCGAAAATTTTGGAAGAAGTCCGTATTTTGCATTTTACTCAGAAATCCAGAATCATTATGATTTTTTGAAAAACTCGTCAATCAACCATGAGCATGGCGCTGGAATTTCCATCGCTCAATTGGCAGCGGATGAAAAGGTCGGCGCAATTATTTGCAAGAAGCTGGGACCAAAAGCCTTGCGAATTATTCAAGAGAGTCAAATTCCCGTCTATGAATCTCCAGCCGGTACCTTGGAGGAGGTCGTAGATGCCTTTAAGAAAGGAATTTTAACTCGTCTTGTATGATATTGCAGTGATCAGCGGAAAGGGAGGGACGGGGAAAACCTTAGTGGCAACAGCACTTTCCGCATATTTTGGGTGGGATTATATAGACTGTGATGTCGAGGTGCCCAATGGTGCCTTACTACTAAAACCAATTTGGGAAAGGTCATATGAGGTATCGGTGGCGGTTCCAGAAATCAGTTATAATAAATGCACGCATTGCGGTGCTTGCGTTGGTTTTTGTCGATACAATGCGCTAGCGCTTACAAAGTCTGGATTACTGTTTTTTCCAGAGCTGTGTCATAGTTGCATGGGATGTGAATTGGTCTGTGAGACCAAAGCCATCACGCGATCTACAAGAAAGATCGGGATCGCGAAGCAGGGAAAATCAGGGGAACAAATTGTCTGGGAGGGTCGGCTTGATATTCAAGAGTCCATTGTACCGCCATTGATTCATGAAGTGAAAGCCTTGAGTCGAAGGAATGAAATCCGGATTTTAGATGGCCCGCCAGGTGTTTCTTGCAATTGCATTGAAACACTCAAGGGGATTGATTATGCGTTGCTGGTCGCTGAACCTACACGGTTTGGGATTCATGATTTTAAAGCGACAGTTGAGGTGTTGCAGCGGTTGGGGATTCCGGCTGGGGTCGTAATCAATCGTTCCTTTGGTTACGAGGAAGAGTTGCAATCGTATATTGCCAGGAGGAATATTACGCTTCTGGGAACGATTCCTTTCTCTGAATCTATAGCCCGAGCCTATGGGCAAGGGGATTTGCAGGCATTGTTGGATGAACTTCAATCGCCTCTGAAACAATGGGGCAGCCAGATTTTAGGCAGAAGGGAGTGCGGCAAGCAATGAAATGGGTTGTGATAAGCGGAAAAGGCGGTACCGGAAAAACCATGGTTACTTCTTCTTTTGCCGCCTTAAGTGATGAAACATGGTGCATGATGGATGCGGATACCGATGCAGCCAACTTAGCCCTGTTGTTTCCGCAGGGAAAGAGAATTAAGAAACAAGAATTTATTGGTGGAGAAAAGGCGGTTATTAAGCAAAATCGATGTGTCCGATGCGGGGCATGTCAAACCGTTTGTCCACAATCGGCCATTGGCATTCAAAATGGACGGCTGGTTGTGGAACCGATATTTTGCGAAGGTTGCGGACTCTGCAGCTTATATTGCGAGCATGCGGCGATTCAAATGGAAACGGTTCAAACGGGCCAGATCTACGAGGATCGAATTCAACAGGGACCCTTGGTGCATGCGCGCTTATTCCCGGGAGAAGCCGGAAGCGGAAAATTGGTGCATCAATTGCGGCAGATTGCAGAACCGAAAGCATTGAATTTATTAATCGATGGGCCGCCGGGAATTGGATGTCCTGTGATTGCATCCTTAGCGGGTTGCCACTTGGCGATCGTTGTGATGGAACCGAGTTTGTCAGGCGTCTCGGATGGCTTTCGATCCATTGAATTAGCAAAAAAACTGGATGTTCCAGTTTGTATCATAATCAATAAATGGAATTTGAATGAAAAGATTGAGCGAGAAATCGCAAAGCGAGCGGAGTCGGAAGGAATCCTGGTTGCAGGAATTATTCCCTTCGATCCAATTGTTTTTCAGGCATTGCGTGAAGCAAAGCCTGTGGTGGAGATGAAAGATTCTCCAGCAAATCGCGCCATTCGCGCGATATGGGAAAGGTTGCTGACAAAGCACACATAAATGTTCTCCTCGAAAAGCACGCCCTTGGACAAGGCGTGCTTTTCACCATGTTTGGATTCTTTTTTTTCGCTGATGAAACCGGACAAGGCCGGGGAATCCGATTGCTTGTAAACGGGGGAGAACCAGGTCGAATTCTCGGGATAGATCAGCGGGCTTATGGGCATCGCTTCCGATGGTGATCAGTTTTCCGCCGAGGCTGTAGAAGCGTTCCAGTAGCGCGTAGGAAGGAAAAGGGGAGCGGCACGCTTGCTGAAGACCGGAGGTGTTGACTTCCAAGGCAATTTCCTTTTCAATGAGCAAGCAGAAGAGGGAATCGATTTGAGAGTCAAAGGGATTCATTTTCATCAAGGGTTCCCCTTCATCGGTGATATAGCGCTTGATCAAGTCAAAATGCGCCAAGACGTCGAAAGCTCCGACTTCAATTGCAGAAGTCAGCGCTTTATAATAGGCGCGAATGGTCTGCTCTTGATTCTGATATTTTCGCAGGTAGGTCCTGAGGGTGCCACCTTCTAAATCATGGGTGCTTCCGATGACAAGATCCCAAGGATAGTTTCGCACGAGTTCATTGGATTCCATTGGAAAGTTTGCAAACTCATCCAATTCAATACCAATTCGTATCGTTAAATTCGGTGCAAATTCTTCCTGAAGTTTGGTCCAGACGCGAAAATAGACATCCGGATCGAAATATCGATAGTTGGGGCTATAGGGTGCAAATGAAAAGTGATCGGTGATCCCAATTTCCTCGATTCCCAAAGAAAGCGCGGCTTTGCAAATCTCTCGAGGCTGCGCTTTGGAATCAAATGAAAAGTTTGAATGAATATGATAATCCAGCATCAGATCCTCCTGTGGGTTTGATGTTTTTATTGTACCAGAGTTTCAAGGGATTGACACGATCGGCTCACTCAACTCACTTGAACCTTCTTCTTCGTTTCGAAGCACCTCTTGTATCGACTGGTATTCTCCATAGGGGGTACAGGAACAGGTTGAAATTTGCGGCTTGTTTCACTTGCGCTTTCAATAGGTCGGCTTATTCAACCGGCGGGATATTTTGCCGGTATTGATCCATTGAATAAGAGTATTGATAGAAATGCCAGACATGATAGCCATATAATAATCTTTATGATCCAAGATGACATCTTGTGAGGTGTCTAGCTTGGAAAAAAGCGCAGCCCCGTATATTTCTCGGGGCTGCGCTTTTTATTCAAAGGAAAACTTTGAATAAATCCTTTATCTTGCATCAAATCCTCTTAGGGTTTGATGCTTTTCAGTGCTGGGTTTTTTAGCGATTGACACGATCGGTTAATCCGACTAGATTGAAGCATTCCGCTTCGTTTCGAATCACCTTTTTAATCTGGTTGATTGCATAACGTCGTCCATCAATGCCTAGATTGGATAGATTCTCAAAAAGCTCATCTAAGCCGTTTTTAATGGTTTCGTTGTTGTATGTGTAGTGTCCCGCCATCTCCGTGATGGTAAACATCAAGTCTGAATCTGCTTTTAGTTCTTCGTTGTTCATCTGAAGTTGATCACCCACCAACCATTTTTTGAATCGTCCGCCAGCCAAAATTTCATCCTGAAGCGTGGCATGCAGAGTGGAACGCTTTTCCAGTCGATCGGCTTCAAACTCACGTCGTTCGACTTCCATCAAATTCAGGTATGCTCTTGTTTCGGCAGTTCCATATGCGGGAGCAACGTTCATGGCGGTAATGCCTACGGCAGGATGTTGAAGCAAGATGGTATCCGGAAGGTAATCGCCATTGTGTTCCTTCAAGCCAACACCATATTTTTTCGCCAAAGCAGAAAGGACTTTTGCATTCTCTGCTGAGAAATTCCCTACGTTTTCTGTTAAGCGGGTAAGGGTTCCAGTTTGTCCAACGATAAAGGCTGGGCGGGGAAGACCTTCCGCATCCAGACGTTCTGTTAAGGTTCTAATAAAGCCTTCATATACTTCCGAAGAAGTTAGTCCGCCATTGGTTTCTTCGGTGCCGACTTCATAGGCTACCTCGGGCAGATTGTTTTCTTTTCTAAAGGTTTCGCAATATCGGATTAGTTCGATGGTGCGATCAAGAACAATATCAAGGGGAATCACTTTCCCTGTGATATACGGATCTTTGGTCGGGTCGATGTGTAGAAGATCGAATCCGTTCAACATGTCTTCTTCGTAAGAATGGTGTGCCAATTTCATCGCTTCTGCTTCTGGAAGGTGATCGTTTCGTTCTTTATCCCGCTGCCAAGGACCACCGTGATCGCGGCAAAGGAAGTAATCACCCGTAAAGCCAACTTCTTTTGCAATGGTTTTTAGATCAGAGGCGAATCGAGCTTGGTCCCAGCCACATACATATCCACCACCGAGGTCGTCGCAATCGACTTGGTTTCGGCTGGCGATAAACATCAAAGGGAATCGTTTCTCTTCAGCCAGTTCAAAGCAGGCAGTGATCAAGGTGTCTGACATCGGTCCGATGCCCAGCATAGTGGCTCGATCTTCCGGGTTTTCAAGTAAATAAGAGACATAAGTTGCTAGATTGTTTTGATTCATGATGATTTCTCCTCTTTTGGCCATGACAAAGGCCGAAGCATATGCGCCGGCCTTCAGTCATTTACTTGTTTTTAGAATCGTAATGTTGTTGCAATTTTTTCATCAACGCATTTGATTTCTTGATTGCATCGCCTACAGAAACACGGACAACCGTTTTCCCTGAAAAACGAGTTTCGTTTTTGATTTGCATATCTTTGGTCAAGACAACATAATCCGCAGATGTAATGTCCTCTTTTGTCAAAGCGTTTTCGATTCCGATAGATCCTTGTGTTTCAACTTTTACATCAAATCCTGCTTCTTTTGCGGCCATTTCAATGGCTTCAGCAGCCATATAGGTATGCGCAACGCCGGAAGGACATGCAGTTACAGCTATAACTTTCATTCAGACACTTCCTTTCTCTGATTTTAACTTATTCGAATGAGATATCCAATTCGTCCATATTTCCGCCTGTTTCAGTAACTTCATCAGATACTTCTTTTTTCAAGAAGTTAACAACGAAGGCTGTTACGGCAACACCGACAAGCGTCGCGAAGATATAACCCAAACGGTTTTCAACGACTGGCAATACAATCCAACCACCCCAAGGAGCATGGTTTGCAGCACCAACTAAGAATGCTGTAACAGAACCGGCAGCACCACCTAGAACAATGGCTGGAATTACGCGAAGCGGATCGGAAGCGGCGAAAGGAATCGCGCCTTCTGTGATTCCGATGAAGCCCATGATCAAAGCTGCTTTGCCAGCTTCTCGTTCTTCTGTACGGTATTTCTTCGGTGCGATAAATGTTGCAAGAGCCATGCCTAGTGGAGGTGTACAGATCGCAACACCTACAGCGCCCATCAATTCTGGATGAGTCAAGATCAAGCCTGAAGCGAAGAAGTACGCTGTTTTATTGACAGGACCACCCATGTCAAATGCCATCATAGAGCCTAGGATAATGCCCAATACAATCTTGGAAGATCCCTGCATAGAGCCCAACCAGCCGTTTAAGCCGACCATGACGTTTGCAATCGGTTGACCGATTACGTATGTAATCAATAGGCCGACAGTCAAAGTGCCCACTAGAGGAATAACAAAGATTGGCATTACAGATCGCATAACGGATGGAACTTTGATTTTCTTCAAGTAGAAGACAACGATACCTGCAAGGATACCAGCGGCGATTCCGCCCAAGAAACCAGCGCCAACAGAGTTTGCCAAGTACGCGCCAATCATACCAGGTGCGATACCGGGACGGTCAACCATAGAAAATGCAATAAATCCACCAAGTACAGGAACAAATAAGGTTAAACCGGCAATACCAATATCGGACATTGCTTTCAAGATTCCAGTGTCTGGAACGGCAGCTTTACCGGAGATCATTACGGCAAGTGCGAGTAGCACGCCACCAGCTACGACGAATGGGATCATGTACGATACACCTGTCATCAGATGCTGTCGTGTGTTTTTCATCATTTCTTTCATTTTTGAGAAACCTCCTATCGGTTTTTTAAAATAATAACGTTTTCTTTCAAATCGGGCCCGGTGATTCGAGAAAAAAAATTGTTCAGCGGCACACCAGAGAAAGGGGGAATCTGATGACTCCCATCTGGCATGCAGCTGTAACTAACAAAGAATTAATTCTGCAGTGCGACTTCGAAAATTTCGTTGAGTTGACTCAAAAGGGATGCTTCGTCTTTTGATTGCATCAATTCTTGGCGGAAATCTTCTTTCATTAAGCGGCGGGAAAGTGCCGCAAGAATCTTCAAATGCGCGTTGGAAGCGGCTGCTTCAGGAACGGCGATCAAAAATACCATATGTACGGGTTCATCATCAAGAGATTCCCATTCGATTCCTTCAACGCTGCGACCAAAAGCTACGGTTGGAATTTTCACTGCGTCTGTTTTTCCATGGGGAATGCCAACGCCAAATCCGATTCCAGTGGTTGAAAGGTCCTCACGACGGAAAACTTCCTCGATATACGAGTCGTAGTCGTTGAGGCGATCGTCAGATTGAATTTGTTTCGCAAGATCTTGAATCGCTGTTTTTTTATCAGTCGCCATAAGCGATAGATCGATCAGTGTTTCATTAATGATTGGTTTCATGGTTTACTTCCTTTCCTGCAACAATTTGATAAATGGATTCGGCATCTTTTGCCGATCGGATCGCACTGACAAGAGCCTTGTCTCGGATCATGGCATAAAATCGTTTGAAAAACTTCCGAACATAGCGGCTGTCATCAAACTTAAAGGCGAGCATAAAGAGGATATCAACAGATTCATCGCCCCAGACAATGGGTTTGTCTAATGTGAGGACAGCAACGGAAGGCCGCGTCACAAAGGGTTGTTCCCCGTGCGGAATGGCAATTCCGAATCCGATGGAGGTGTTGGTAATCTTTTCTCGTTCCAAACAGCTTTGGGTGAATCCTTTTATTACAGCGCCGTGAGTTTCCAAGGCATTTCCCAGAAATCGAATGGCTGTTTCTGAATCAGACAAGGAGATCTGAGGGAAAATCAATTCTTTGGTATAAAGTGTCGGGTGTGGTCCTTCCAATGATTCACTGTGGAAGGTTTTTGTTTCCGCCACATTGTTGATATATTTTCGAATCTTTTGAATATCTCGATCGCTTACAAGGGGATTGATTAATACGATGGGTTTGTCGTATCCCCGGAGCGGAATCGTTGAAATGATAATATCGTAATTCAAACTTCGAATTTTGCTGACATCGTTTACCGAGGTGATCTCGATGATTTTCAGGTCGGAGATCGACTGTTCCAGGCGAACCGCAGCAAGTTGAGCGGTGCCGATTCCACTGGAGCAAACGATGACCGCGCGGGTCAGGGTTTTCTTTCGTTCCAAGGCGGCGCCGAAATGCATGGCCAGGTAGGCCACTTCTTCTTCTGTCACCTTAATCCCGTAATACTTTTCAAACAATACGCTGCTGGACCATGCCGCTCCGAAAATGGAAGGATACTTTCGCTTGATCTCATCCAATAAAGGATTCTTTAAGCGCAATCCGTATTTTAAGCGATTGATGGTCGGGCGCAAATGAAGAATTAACCCGGTTAGCAGTTGTTGATCGGATTGAAGATCGACAGAAAGCACGATCCCAACCAATTTGATGATTTCTTCAGCCAAATTTCGAACAAAGTCATCGGATTTTTCGATGATGTCGTCGGGTTTGTCAATGGTAAAGCCTTGTTGCATTTTAGAACCCAATATATGGAGAGAAATATATCCAACCTCGGCTTCAGGAATCTTGAGGTGGTAAATTTCTTCAATGTCTTTTGCGATTTTACGTGCGATTTCATATTCCTTCTTTTGCTGGATTGCCAGCAGTTGATCACTTTCCATCTTTATGTCTTTGTTCTGTTTGATTCTCTCCATGCTGATGGCGATATGAATCAAAAGGCAAGTGAAGGCGTCTTCGGCCAAAGGAAATTCCGTGTCCTGTTCCGCTTTCTTTAAAATGGTTTCAATGCCATTGAGGTCGGTATCAGGAAACAATTCTTTTAATTGGAGATAATTCACATAGTCGATGCGGCTTTCCATCATCCCGTCATTGATCTGCAAAATGTCTTCCAGATCTTGATCGGTTTTCAGAATATCCAGAAGGTCGGCCATGGCGTTTCGAATCTGTTGCTCATTCCCATGAAGGCTAACGCCCTCTTTTTGCTTTCGCTTGAGGGAAATGTCGTAGTGGGACAGCCATTTTTCTACATCTTCCAAATCGTTGTATACGGTTACGCGGCTGACAAACAATTCATCGGCCAGTTGTTGCATGGTCAGAGGGATTTGCGACAAGAGCAGTTTCTTAATTAAGAAAAATCTGCGATCCTCTGCGCTGAAGGGAGAAGCATAAGAAGAGGATTCTTCCATCAGTCGATTGAGGAGGTTTTGACTCTTTTCATCGGTTTCCAGCCAAACGCCAATTCTCGGTTTTTTAAATAATTGAATGCCGGGATATTTCGATTGAAGAAACTCATCTAAATCATTGAGATCATTTCGAATGGATCGATTTGAAACATCCAAGCGCATGGCGATTGCATTAATCGTTAACGACTTGCTCTCTTTAGCGAGGATCTTTAAAATTTCACGACTTCGTTTATTTTTTAAGTTTTTCATGAAACATCCTTTCTGTTTGGCCAATGAGGCAAAAACATACTATATGTTTCTTCGACCTCATATTATCATGGATTTATTCTTTTAAAATTCATACTTCATACCGAAATAATGCGGCAAAATTATATTAATGCGTCAAAGGCAGAAAAAATCCACCTTTGACGTAAGGTGGATTGATGAAAGTATATCATTTTAGTTTGATAATTTGCAAATGTGGCAATACTTTTTCAATTTCCGCATTTGTTGCGAAGTTCGTGCCCTCTTTAGTGACGGCAATCACCGAAGCCGCAGAGGCGATCTGAATACATTCTGTCAGGGGCAATCCTTTTTCTTGTCCGTAGACATAACCGGCAACGAGTGAGTCGCCTGCGCCAACGGTGCTTAATACCGTCACGCGAGGCACCTTGACTTGAATCATCTGCTGACTGTCGATAAAAAGGGAACCCTCCGATCCGAGGGAAACGCAGATCCGTTCAATCCCTTTTCTCAGCATAGGGGCTACCGCTTCTTGAATTTCTTGATGGGTGGATAACGGTCGTCCGACCAAGGATTCAAGTTCTTCCAGATTTGGCTTGATAAAGTTGGGAACCGCTTTTGGGTTTGCCTTCAGCAATTCCCCATTGATATCCAAGGCAACCTTGGCGCCCAGGGATTTTGCTTGTTCCACAAGGGTCGTATAAAAATCCACTGGCACGCCTTTGGGGAGGGAACCGGCAATCACCACCCACATTCCTTCTTTTAAGCGATCAGTATAGGCCGAAAGAAAGCGGTTCAATTCATTTTCTGAAAGGGTAGGGCCCTTTTCATTCAGGTCGGTTGTTGCTCCCGTATCAAGGGAAACCAGTTTTTGATTGGTTCTGGTTTCTCCATCAACAAATACAAAGTGAGGCGTGATCCCTTTTTCTTTGCATTGCGTTTCGATCCATCTCCCCGCATTGCCGGCCAGAAATCCCATTGCCAGGGTTGCTTGCCCGTTGATCTGCATAAAGCGGGAGACGTTAATCCCTTTGCCGCCGGGATCTTGCACCTGGTTTTCAACAACATTGACTTCGCCGGGGCGAAAACTCGCCATGTAGATGGTTCGATCAATGGCAGGATTTAAGGTGACGGTTAGAATCATTGACCATTCTCCTGATTGACTAAAGATAGAACTTCTTTGTCAAGAGTTGCCACATTGGGCTGGTAGGTTTTCAGCAATTGGCAATCGCCGCTGATTTCGTAGGCGCCCAAGGCTGCCGGAATCAGAATGCTGTCGCCCAATTGGAAGGAAACCGTCATATCGCCTGCTGTGATGGCGCCTTCTCCGGCGACGCATGAGAGGATATGGAACCGCTCCTGGTCGCTGTTCGCTTCATAGTAGGGGTGCACACCCAAATGTTCCAAAGAGAAGTTGCGGTCATAGCAATAATAGGTATGGGTATAGGTTTCTTGCTCATTTTTCAATCCCTTGATTAGAGCGCCTTCCATTTCAAGGTTTGTTACGTCCAGGGCTTTTTCGATATGGAGTTCCCGGCCGCGGCCGTAATCGTAGACGCGATAGGTGGTATCGGAGTTTTGATTGATCTCGGCAACCAAGACATCTGGACCAATGGCATGAATGGTTCCTGTGCTTACATAGGCAACGTCGCCTTTTTGAACGGGAATCGTATGCAAGTATTCATCGAATCGATTTTCTTCAATGGCTTGACGGAATTGCGCTTCATTGCAGTCGTTTAATCCGACGTACAGGCAGGCTTTATCGGAATAGGTATCAACGACATACCAGGCTTCCGTTTTTCCCATTTCGCCTTCGTGCTCCATGGCGTAGGCATCATCGGGATGCACCTGCACGGAGAGGGATTGACTGGTGGCAATCTGCTTGTAAAGCAGCGGGAACCACTCGGGAGGGATTTCAGTGCCGAGAATTCCTTTGGCGTCCATGTCGATCAGTTCCTGCAGGCTTTTGCCTGCGAAATGTCCATTGGAGACGACACTCATGCCATTGGCATGGTTGCACACATCCCAAGATTCACCGATCAGCCCTTCGGGCACATCGGAACGAAAGTCGGAATAATGGGTGCAACCCCATGGTTTTTCTTTGTAAACGGGTTTAAAAGTTAAGGGATAATACATGATCTTTCCTCCTTATAGGGAATAGTGAAAAGCGGCAAGTTCCTTGCGGATGCTTTCTTCCGTGGGAAGAATGCGAATGCCGGCTGCTATTGTTTGGGTGTAGTCGAGTCGAAGATCACGTGGATGATCCTTGAATTTCTCTTTCGCGCAAAGGATGGTCGCATCGATGACCTCGTCGCTTAGGTTGATTTCTTTGAGAATTAGACGAGCGGTTTCATAGCGGCTCATGGTGTTCTCGCTTCCAAAGTGATAGATGCCCGCTGGAAGCGCAAAGATAGAATCGAATTGATCGATTAAGTCATAGGCGCAAGTAACTCCTCGGAATTCATGGGGAGAGGCGGAGGTGGGCTGATGGCGCAACGCGGCGGAGAAAACATCCCAAAAGAGGGTATAGCCATTGGGCAGGTTTCGCTCCGGCAGACCAAACAACCAGCTGAGCCGCAGGATGACAGCGTCGACATCGAGAGCCTGGATTTTTTGTTCTGCGGCGTATTTGTTTTGTCCGTAGACGGTATCTGGGACCGGCGTGGTGTCTACGGAATATGGACCCGGCTCTGGATTCCCGTTGAAAACTTGCTCGGTGCTGAAAAACAAGAGCTTCGCCTGATGCTTTTTGCATTCTTTTGCGATATGTTCAGCGGCTTCCGTATTCACGCGATAGGCCATGTCTGGATGGTCTTCACAGACTTGAGTCATGGCAATGGCTGCCGCATGGATGACATGGGTCGGCTGAAAGGATTCGAAGGTTTGACTGACAGCCTTGTGATCCGTAATATCGAGTTGCGCGCGGTCGAGGCTTAAGATTTCCCATTTCCCTTGATAGGTCTTTGTGGTGCGGGACATTAAAAATCCTTTCCCGCCAGTAATCAATACTCGTTTCATAGTGCCTCCTTTATAGTAGATGAATTGGATATTCTGCGATCCGGGCTTGAACCTCCTGGTCCAAGGGCTTTTCGCTGACGATGCAATCAAAATCCTTTAGGTGTGCAAATTGATACAATCCGGATGAGTGGAATTTCTTTGTTTCGACCAAGAGAATTTTTTGATGAGCGATGGACATTAAAACGCGCTTGGTGTTTCCATCATCGATGTTGTAGGTCATGATTCCAAGGTCGGATGGAATGCCGCAGGTGCTCATAAAGATCTTGTTCACCCGAATTCGGGTTAGATTTTCCATGGTTTCCGTACCGGTGAAGCCGCCTTCGTCTTGATTGTAAACGCCCCCCGGACACACCATGCGAAGATGGTGATTGCGGCAGAGCCGATAGAGGATCTCCAAATCGTTGGTGACGACCGTAAGGGGATACTTGTAGCTGACTAATTCTTCCGCCAAGGCGAGGGTGGTGGATGAGATGTCGATAAAGATTACATCCTTGGGTTCAATCAACGCCATCGCCTTCTTTGCAATCAGATGCTGTTCCGGGGACAGGGTTGAACGCCGATCGTCGATGGGCTGAATTTCGACAGGCAGGGTTTTCAGAATGCCGCCGCCATAGGTTCGTTCTAGAATTCCTTCTTTTTCAAGGGCTTGAAGGTCTTTTCGAATGGCGTCTTCCGACATGCCGAATTGCTGGCTTAGGTCCTTGACGCGAACACGGCCTTCTTGTTTTAGAATTTGAATGATTTGAGACATGCGTTCTTGAGGAAACATTTTCCACCTCTTTTATTGTTTTTTATTGATTTGTAATTTCATTATATAAAAGCTGAAAGAGAGTTACAAGGCGATTTTCTCGATATATAGTAAGATTATGGACGCATTAATCAGGAAAAAAATGAAGAAATTGCAGGTGAAGATGGAATCAACTATAATGAATGCGAGGAAATAATAGAAAACAATAATGAAAGGATCGTGGAGATGAATCGATTTCAAAAAATGAAACAATCGCTTCTTGGCTTTCAAAGGGAAATTTCCATTGAGCGGGCAAGGTATTATACGGAAAGCTATCGTTTAACGGTGGGAGAATCCGCGATTATTCGCCGAGCCAAGGCAACGGCGCATATACTGGATTCTGTTGAAATATCCTTGCGGGAAGGAGAAATTCTAGCGGGGAACCGAACTGTGAAACCGCGAAGCGGGATTATGTCTCCAGAAATGAGTCCCTATTGGATCTATGAAGAACGAGAAACTGTAGGGACTCGGCCTCAAGACCCCTTTGTTTTTTTAGAAGCGGACCGGGAAGAATTTGAAGAGAGCCTATATCCCTATTGGAAAGGACGCAGTTTAAAGGATGAAATTGAAGGTCTGATTCCAGAGGACGTGCAGGCGGCACGGGATACGAAAATTGTGAAATTGAATCAGACCGATAAAGGACAAGGCCATATTATTCCGGATTTTGAACGAGCCGTGACGTTGGGGCTGGTTGGATTGCTGGAAGAGGTGGAGGGGCAGTCGCCTCAAACGGAAACCCATCAGGCCATGTCGATTACGCTGCGCGCCATATCCCGTCATGTTCTTCGATATGGAGAATGGATTGAAGTGGAGAAGATGAAAGAAACGGATCAAAAGCGGGCGGAAGAATTGGAAGAGCTTCGCCATATCGTCGTACGGGTGGCCACAGAAGCGCCTCAAACCTTTTATGAAGCGATACAGTTATTTTGGTTTGTCAATCTCGCCCTCCAATACGAGTCCAATGCTTCCAGCATTTCTTGCGGACGATTTGATCAGTATATGTTTCCCTTTTTGAAACGAGACTTGGAACGCGGCGTGCCGGAATCGACTTTGAAGGATCTGCTCAAGATGCTGTGGATCAAGATGAATGACGTGGTCTTGCTTCGCAGCCAGGAGAGCGCGAAATACTTTGCCGGTTTCCCAACGGGGTACACAATCATTCTCGGCGGAATCGACAAGGAAGGCTGCGATGCGGTCAATTTGCTGTCGGAGTGGATTCTTGACACCTATGCGGATATTCGATTGCCGCAGCCCAATTTAGGGGTGCGGGTGAATGAACGAACACCGGAGCGGTTCTTCAGAAAAACGGCAGAAACCATTAGGCTGGGTACTGGAATTCCCCAGGTCTTCAATGATGAAGTGATTATTCCTGGATTTTTGAATCGCGGGGTTTCGCTATCCGATGCGCGGGATTATGCCGTGGTCGGTTGTGTGGAACTCAGCCTGCCGGGGAAGCTTTACGGGCTTCACGATATTGCGCTTTTCAACCTAGTAAAGGTATTGGAAGTGGTCTTACAAGAGCAATCATCCAAGATAACCTCCTATCGGGTCTTGGTTGATACCATCAAATCTACCATTCAAACCTATGTGAAACGAATGGTGGAGGGATCGAATGTAGTGGACGGAGCCCACGCGAAATTCGCGCCGATTCCACTACTTTCTTCCCTGATGGAAGAATGTGTCGAAACCAGCCGAGATGTGACTGCGGGAGGAATGAAATATAATTTTTCGGGAGTTCAGGGGATCGGAACGGCAAACTTGAGCGATGCATTGTATGCGATCAAGCACCTGGTCTTTGAGGAAAAGCAGATGAGTCTGGAAGAACTGCGGCGGATTTTAACCAAGGATTATCAGGGGGAAGAGATTCTTCGCCAGCGATTGATTCACCGCTATAAGAAGTTTGGCAATGATGAAGAGGAAGTGGATGCCATTGGGGCGGAGCTTCTGGGATTCTATTGTGAAGAGGTAGTAAAATATGAAAATAGTCGTGGCGGTCATTTTATGCCGGGCAGTTATACCGTATCTGCCCATGTTCCATTGGGGGAAGCGGTGGGCGCGACACCGGACGGCCGAAAAGCGAGGGAGCAGTTGGCGGACGGAGGATTGTCTCCAATGCTTGGACGAGACATGGAGGGCCCGACAGCCGTTTTGAAATCCGTGTCGCGATTGGATCACGTTCTTTTGACCAATGGCTCGCTGTTGAATGTGAAATTCCATCCGGCAACATTGGAGGGAGAAGCAGGCATTCAGCGGATGGTTGGGTACTTGAAGGCGTATATGCGTTTGAAGATTCAGCATATCCAGTTTAATATCGTTTCGGCGGAGACCCTGCGGGACGCCCAGGCGCATCCAGAGCGGTATTCCGATTTGGTGATTCGGGTTGCGGGTTACTCGGCGATCTTCGTCGAGTTAAACAAACGGATTCAAGAGGATATTATTGCGCGGACGGAACATCAACTATAAGGACGGATCAATGGAAAAAGCGATTGTAATGAATACACAAAAATTCAGTCTCCATGACGGCGGCGGCATTCGCACCCTGATTTTTTTAAAGGGGTGCGCTTTGCATTGTCCATGGTGCGCCAATCCCGAGAGCCAGAATCGAGAGATCGAGGTAATGCGCAAGCCGAACCTTTGCATCAAATGCAGCGCGGAAAGCTGTCAGGCCTGTACCCAGACACCTGTCTTTTGCCCGACAGGCGCTATGGCGGAGATTGGGGAATGGATGGATGTCGATCAAGTGGTCTCCATCGCGCGGCGGGATTCTATCTTTTACGACGCGACTGGCGGAGGGGTTACCTTTTCGGGGGGAGAACCCATGGAATGGTCTGCTTTTTTGAAGGAAACCGTGCCTAAGCTGAAAGAAGAGGGATTGCATGTGGCGGTGGAAACCTGCGGTGCCGGTCCAATGGAGGGATATCGCGCCCTGGCGAATAGCGTGGATCTCTGGCTTTTTGATCTGAAGATTGCCGACGAGCGGGAATCCAAATCGATGATTGGCGCATCCTTTGAGACCTTGTTCAGTCGATTGCGCCTTTTGCGGGAATGCCAAGCGAAGGTGGTTGTTCGGATTCCGTTGATTCCCGGATTTACGGCAAAGGAAGCGAATCTGATTCGGATTGCGGACTGTGTACGCGCCTTGCAGATTGAGGATATTCATCTTTTGCCCTTCCATCAATACGGAGAAGGGAAATATCAATCTTTGGGTCGGGAATACGCCCTGGAAGGGGCAAGCCCCATGACGGAGGAAGAGGCGGAGAGATTTAAATCGATTTTTGAAGAGCGGGGATTCAGAGTGCAAATTGGCGGATAATGCGTTACAATAAAAAGCTGTCTTTTTACGCATGCATCTGCCGGAGGATGGATGGTCTATCAGATCGGGGAAACAACAAATTTATAGCAGTGCCAATCAATTGATTGGCACTGC
>DAOUQF010000030.1 GCA_030625815.1 Eubacteriales bacterium | reverse complement strand
TCTAAGCTGTAGGCTGATCATGTAATAATCCACAACGTCTATAGTTTTTATATATCCGAGATACAATAAATTTAAAAGAAGGAGAGTATGCTGAAGTCTCTTAAATTCAGTATACAAGGATGAAATGAAGCTGAATCGCTTGTCGGGTCTGGGACAAAAAAGAATCGAAAAATTGGCAGGGATCGGGATTTCCAATATGGCTGACTTGCTGACGCATTTTCCCACTCGTTATGAATGGGTTGAGACAGATCTCGGGAACTATCAAGAAAATCCAAAAAATAGTTTTCAACTTGAAATATTTATTGAAAGCGTACAACAGAAACCGAAATATCTGCTCTTTATCGGCTATGCAGATCGAGTGCCAATCCACATTCTGTTTTTCCACCAAAATTATCGGAAGCAATCGATTCGACTCAATCAATCCTATCGATTCCAAGGAAAAATTCAGCGATGGCAGAACAGTTTGCAGATGGTCAATCCCATTTTGGCGAAGGAAATCACGGATAAGCGAGTCTTTTTGCCGGTGTATCGGCTTCCGTCCGGCATCACGCAAACGATGTTTCGACGATGGATTCGCCAAGGCATCGAGGAAGAGTCTGTATTTGAGCGCGATTATTCGCCCTTTTTCGGGGATCAGTTCGGCAGCCATATAGAGGCCATTCGCACGATGCATTTTCCAGAAGCCCCATCGGATCTGGAGGGCGCTCGAAAACGCCTAGCGGCGGAAGAGGCCGTCCAATATCAACTGGCTCAAATCCTGACGAAACAACCGAATCGTCCGGGAATTCCCCATGGGGATGTCGATTTAACCTTGCTGATAAAGCAATTGCCCTTTCAATTGACGGAGGGACAGCTTCAATCCTTGACTGAGATCCGCAAAGACATGCTCGCGACACGGCCTATGTATCGGTTGTTGCAGGGGGATGTTGGATCCGGAAAGACCGTGGTTGCTTTTTTAAGCATGGCAATATCCGTTCTTTCTGGCTTTCAAGCAGCCTATCTTGCGCCTACCGAGGTGTTGGCCAAGCAGGTTTATGAAAAGGCCATTCCTTTTTTTACACAAACGGCAATATCTTGTGTTTTGGTGACTGGTTCTACCAAAAAGAAAGAGCGTGCAGGGATTGCGGAGCGGATCAAAGCAGGAGAAGGCCTTGCGGTTTTTGGCACCCATGCTCTGCTGTCGGATAATCTGGAGTTCGGTCAATTGAGTTTGGTCGTCACAGATGAACAGCATCGCTTTGGGGTTTCGCAGCGCTCAAAACTGCAGTCAAAAGGTCCCGCGGTAGATGTGCTTGCTATGAGCGCCACACCCATTCCGAGAACCCTTGCCTTAACGCTTTTTGGGGAGATGTCTCTCTCTGTGATTCGTTCCCTTCCAGCGGGCAGAAAGCCAATCCGCACCTATTTGGTCGGACCGCAGAAACGGAAGGATGCCTATGGCTTTTTGGAGCGCGAGGTCGAAAAGGGTCATCGTGGATTTGTGGTTTGTCCACATATCGAACTCGGGGAAGAATCGGACGAATCGGATCCAATGAGCATTGAAAAGCTGGAAGGGGAAATTCGGCATTCGCTATTCACCCGTACCAGTCATACGACACTGCATGGCCGAATGAAGAAGGACGAGCAAAGCAGTGCCATGGATGCCTTCAAATCCGGCAAGGCTCCCGTCTTGCTCTCCACGACGGTAATCGAGGTGGGGATCGATGTTCCCGAAGCAACGGTTATCTTTGTCGAAAGCGCGGAACGCTTTGGCTTGGCGCAGCTGCATCAACTACGCGGCCGTGTAGGTCGATCTGACCGGCAATCTTATTGTGTTTTGATTTGCCATTCGAAGTCGGAAAAGGCAATCGAACGAATGCGTGTATTGGTGGAATCTCAAGACGGTTTTGAAATCGCGGAAAAAGATCTGAGGTTGCGCGGGCAGGGGAATTTGTTTGGTTTGGAGCAGCATGGCTCTTTCGGATTCACGCATCTCGATCTCGCAATTGATCAAGAGATTTGGGAAACGGTGCGTCGATCAATCGCAGTCATGGATCAGCAGAAAATCCATTCGTTTTATTCCTATGCCCGGCGATATCTTGACAATTTAAAAGAAGTGAGGGAATATAATGCGTGTAATAGCAGGTAAAGCAAAAGGGATCCCGTTGCAATCACCCAGAGGGTACGCCATTCGGCCGACAACCGATAAGGTGAAGGGCACAATCTTTAATCGTTTAATGAATATCTATCAAGGGGATGTCATTCTCGACCTGTATGCAGGTGCGGGAGGAATGGGCATTGAATTTTTAAGCCGCGGGGCTGAGATTGTAAGAATGGTTGAAATGGATCGGGCTCATTGCAGGCTGATTGAAGCGAATTTGAGCAAAACTCGCCTGACGGGCGAGGTCATTTGTAATGATGTGGAAGCTAGTTTGAGAAAATTTGCCATAGAAGGATTAAAATTTGATATAATCTTTATGGACCCTCCGTATGAACAAGGCCTTGCGCAAAAGACGCTGCAATTGCTGGATTCCTTGCAACTTCTTAAGGAAAACGGCTTGGTGATTGTCGAACATGAGGCGGAGTTGTCGTTGAATCTTTCTTTCGATCATTTTTCTTTTGTTGACGATCGAAAATATGGAAGCATTCGAATAACATATTTTAAACAAGGGAGCTGAATTCGTGAAGATCGTTTATCCGGGTAGTTTTGACCCCATTACCTATGGGCATTTAGATATTATACGTCGTTGTTCTATGAAATTTGATGAAGTGGTTGTTGCTGTTTTGGAAAACAACAACAAGAAGAAAACTCTATTCTCCTTGGGAGAACGAAAAAGCTTGATCGAGGAATCGGTGGAAGAACTTGAAAATGTAAGAGTAGATACCTTTTCAGGGCTCTTGGTCGATTACGTATCGGAAAATCAATTTGATTTTGTCGTTCGGGGATTGAGAAGCGTTTCTGATTTTGAATACGAATTTCAAATGGCCTTGGTCAACCATCAATTGGATGCCTATACGGAAACCCTGTTTATGGTAACCAGCAGCCGCTATTCGTACCTAAGCTCAAGCATCGTAAAAGAAGTAGCCTCATTTAGCGGGCAAGTGGATTTGATGGTTCCGGCTCATGTGGCGATGGCACTGAAAAATAAATTTCAGGAAGGAGAATAAGAATGGAACAGGAGACTCAATACAAAAAGGTGATGGAATTGATGGATCAGTTGGAAGATTTGATCGATGAAAGTCCTACAACCTTCAGCAGCAAGGTGAAAATTGATAAAAACGAAGTGATGGAGATCATCAGAACCATTCGGATTGAACTTCCTGATGCGATTAAAAAAGCGGTGATTACCAACGACGAGAGAGAAGCCATCGTCAACAAGGCGAAAGCTGATGCGAAAACGATACTCGATGACGCGAAGAAACGCGCGGAACAAATGACCGCCAATCATGCGATCGCCAAATCAGCGGAAGCGACAGGACGCCGCATGGTGGATGAAGCCGAAATGAAAAAAAGAAAGATCAAAAATGACAGCGTTTTGTATGCGGATCGCGTCATTGGCAAGGTAGAAGGAGATATGCGGACGGTATTGAAAGAAATGGAAGACACCTTGAATCGCGTCTGTCGCACAAGAAAAGAACTCGAAGATTTGAAAGAATAGAAGATTAAATCAGAAGCGTAAAAGAGTAAAGGGATGAGCGATCATCCCTTTTTTGGTGCCATGCGAAGCCCCGATCCCAAGGGAGAAGCTGGTGATGCGCCCAACCGGTAAATATCCCTCGCGACCAAATCCAGGGCGAGACCCCGCGGTGATGTTTCGGCATTCCAGCTTTCTGCGACATTGGACAAGAGCGGGACACTGCCCGTTTCCTTGATCAACTTCATCACCTTTTGCCCGGTAGCTGTAAAACCCAGGGGCTTTAGATAGGAGGGACCCTGCGTCATAAAAGACGCCGCTAACTCCTTCGTATAGCCTAGGAGAATTGACAGCAAAAATCGCTTGATTCGCGAAGCGGGATATCGCTTCGAAGTCATGGACTGAACCAACTCCGCATAAGAGTGAACCTGATGGATTTTCTTCCACAAGAGATTTTCCAAACCTTCCTCACAACCGGCGTAGTGCGTTAATTGCGCGGGAGAAAGAAGGCAAATTCGATACTGCAGGAAGAGAAAGTACGCCTCCATATCAGGATATTGATGATTTTCTTCATAAAAACGTGACAGCGCCTTAAGCGACAGTAACGGCACGAGGGACTCGTCGGCCAAGCCGCCTGCATGCAGATGCTGACGGATTGCCGAGGCGCTTTCCATGGTCCCCTGAATGATTTGATCATGATAGTTCGCGCCTTGGCGCTGATAGGTGTGAATTTGAAATTGTTGATCTCGATTCAGCATCGCTTTTACATACTCGATTCCGAGGATGTTGTTGGGTTTTGAAAAAAAGCCGGTTTCAGAGAGGGTGATCTCTTGCTCCAGAACTCTTGCGATGGCGCTCGAATAGGAAATGCCGCCCCGCATGGCCAGCGGGATTTGAGTGGAAAGACTCTTTCTATGATCCCGAAGATAGGCCTGGACGCGATTGAAATCGTTGATCTTTCCGGATTCGCTCCCGAAGATCAAATCCGTAACCACCCCGGTGGCTTCCAGACTCCAAATGGCGCCCAGAGCGAAGTATTCAGCGCTTCCCAACACATAGGCGGGGTGAAGCTCCAAAACCAGATCAGCGCCGTAGGAGAGAGCGACCTGGGTTCTGCGTTCGGCATCGATGATCGCCGGTTCGCCGCGTTGAACAAAGTCGCCACTCATCACCACGACAACCGCGTCGGCCCCAATCAATTCCTTCGCTTTTTTCAGATATAGTTCATGCCCATAATGAAATGGATTGAATTCAGCAATACAGCCAACTATCTTCATTGCTCGTCCTCCTTTCTCTAGCCTACCTTGTCCAACATGATTCGTCAATTATCGGCAAATAATTTGCAGGAATTGAATGATTTGCTTTATTGCTTTTTCCCGATTCTTGTAATATTATTGTACTGTTAGATTTTTAAGGAGGGCTTTGTATGAAAGTTTTAGTAATTAATTGCGGCAGTTCATCTTTGAAGTATCAATTGATAGACATGACAGATCAGTCTGTTCTTGCCAAAGGATTAGGCGAAAGAATTGGCATCGAAGGTGCTATTGTCACGCATGAAATCCCCGGCAAGGAGAAATATGTTGTTCAAAAGCCGATGGAGACGCACAAAGAGGCATTGGAAGTTGTTTTGGAATCCATTGTCGACCCATCTGTTGGGGCGATTTCTTCATTAAAAGAAATCGACGCGGTTGGACATCGCGTGGTTCACGGTGGAGAGGAGTTCGCTTCTTCCGTTATGATCACCGATGCTGTAATTGCAGCCATGGAAGCTTGCTCGGACTTGGCGCCATTGCATAACCCGGCAAATCTGATTGGCATTCATGCATGCATGGAACTGATGCCTGACGTACCGATGGTCGGTGTCTTTGATACGGCCTATCATCAAACCATGGATAAGGCGACTTTTCTTTACGCCTTGCCGTACGAGCTTTATGAAAAACATAAGATTCGTCGATACGGATTCCACGGAACTTCGCACAAATATGTTGCAGAACGTGCCGCGGATATGATGGGCAAGCCATTGGAAGAGTTGAAACTGATCACTTGCCACCTAGGAAACGGCGCAAGCGTTGCGGCTATTCAAGGCGGAAAAGTGGTTGACACAAGCATGGGCTTCACACCGCTTGAGGGTCTTGTCATGGGCACACGCTGCGGCGATATGGATCCTGCCATCGTAACCTTCTTGATGGAAAAGGAAAACCTGTCCATCGCAGAGGTTAATTCGCTGATGAACAAACAATCCGGCGTATTGGGAATCTCAGGCGTAAGCAGCGATTTCCGCGATATTGAAGCAGCCGCTGCCGAAGGGAATGAACGTGCAGAACTCGCTTTGGCGAAATTCTACTTGCGAGTCAAGAAATATATTGGCGCGTATCTAGCAGTTATGGGCGGAGTCGACGGCATCGTGTTCACTGCCGGCTTGGGAGAAAACTCCAAGATTGCAAGAAAAGAGATTTGCAAGGGTCTTGCCGGTCTTGGAATTGAAATTGACGATGTGAAAAACGACATGAGAGGCAAAGAGGCGTTTATCCAAATGGATAATGCGACCGTTGCATTGATGTGTATTCCAACCAATGAGGAATTGATGATTGCCAAGGATACTTTGAACTTGTTGAAAGGATAAACTTGACAAACGTTGGAAACCTCAATATAATTAACTGTGCTGCATTGAGGTGATAATATGCGATATAATCTTGAAGCATTTAAAGAAAGTAAAGAGATCCAAACCTCATTACATTCGGAATTCCAACTTTCGTTGGAGGATGCCTATGGATCCGATTTGCGGGTTCAAGGTCCGATATCTATGACGGCTGAGTTGTATCGAGTGGAGAAAGAAATTGTATTCTACGGGAAGCTCTCTTTTACAACCACGGAGCATTGTACGCGGTGTTTGGATTCGATGCAAGTTGAAT
This sequence comes from Eubacteriales bacterium, assembly GCA_030625815.1. Classification (GTDB taxonomy): domain Bacteria; phylum Bacillota; class Clostridia; order Tissierellales; family GPF-1; genus GPF-1. The sequence goes on along the minus strand of DAOUQF010000030.1, from coordinate 40,631 downwards.
TCAAGACGGAGTTTCATGCGAAAATTGTTGTGGAAGACTTGATGGATGATTCTGAGGAGTATTGCTTGCTCTACCAAGACGGTGAACTGGCAATTGAGGAGTTGATTCAAGAAGTAGTCCGTATCGAATACCCTTTACAGCATATTTGCGGACTCGAATGCAAAGGACTTTGTCCAAGATGTGGCGTCAACTTAAATCATGAAAGCTGTCAATGCGAAAATGATGAAATTGATCCACGACTCGAGAAATTAAAGAATCTTTTTAAATAAGGAGGTGTCTCAATGGCTGTACCTAAGAAAAAAACAACCAAAGCGAAACGTGATTCTCGTCGCGCTAGCAATTCCAAGCGGGTGACTGTACAATTGGTAAATTGCCCACAATGCCACGAGCCGAAACTGCCTCATCACGTATGTAAAGCATGTGGTTACTACGGGAACAAGGAAGTTGTAGAAGCGAAATAAGAGATGGAAGCAGTGTTTACTGCTTCTATTTTTTTTGCCCAAACTTATGGTATAATAAGCAGGTATGAATATAGAGGAGTGATAGCATGCGAATTGCAATAGATACCCTGGGAGCGGACCTGGGCGCGGAGAGAATCGCGCGAGGGGCCATTCAAGCACTGGATCAATCCAAAGAATTATCGATCCTTCTGATTGGAGACGAATCCGTTTTGAAGCCGACGATAACCCCTGAAGTTGCAGATCGAGTTTCCATCGTCCACACCAAGGAAAAAATTGAAACTACAGATAAGCCCGTCATGGCAATTCGGCGAAAAAAACAGGCCTCCATGGTTCTGGGTTACCAATTGCTGAAAGACGGCAAGGCGGACGCCCTCGTGTCCTGTGGGAATACAGGCGCTTTATTGGCAGGGGGACTTTTTCTTTCCGGCCGGATCAAGGGCATTGAACGACCCGCGCTAACCCCGGTCATTCCCACAATGAACGGACCGAAAATCATGTTGGACGCAGGTGCCAATGTGGATTGCAAGGCGAAATTTTTGTTGCAGTTTGCGCAAATGGGAAAAATTTATTCCGAGCGTGTTTTTCAAAAAACAGGCGCCAAAGTCGGATTGTTGAATATCGGTGCTGAACCGGGAAAAGGAAGTCAGCTGTACAATGAAACCTATGAACTGCTGGATGAGTCAATGGATGATTTTATTGGGAATGTGGAAGCCCGAGATGTATTAGAGGGAAACTACGATGTATTGGTGGCGGATGGATTTGCCGGCAATATTCTTTTAAAATCGGTTGAGGGCACGGCTTCAACGCTTTTTGGCTTGCTAAAGACAGAATTCACCGCAAGTTTCGCTTCGAAATTGGCCGCGCTTATTATGCGAAAACCGCTTCGCGGCATCAAAGATCGTTTTGATTACCATGAGGTAGGAGGAGCGCCGCTTTTGGGGATTCAACACCCCGTAATCAAAGCCCATGGAAGTTCCGATGAAACCGCCATGATGAATGCCGCTTTATTTGCGGAAAGATTCATCAAAGCGGGTGTTATACAGGCAATTAAAGAGTTGAACAACGAGGAGGAGTAATCATGGTTTTTGAAAAGGTTCAAAATATTATCGCGGAAAACCTGGACATTGAGAAAGAAAGAATTCAATTGAATTCTCGTTTCAAAGAGGAGCTCGATATGGATTCCATCGAGTTGATGGAAGTTGTCATGGCTTGCGAAGAAGAATTTGGTGTTGAATTTCCCATTGAGAATTCGGATGCCATCCTAACCGTTCAAGATGCAGTGAATCTAATTGACAATATGAAGAAATGAGCTCATCCGGGCTCATTTCTTCCATACATAGAGAAGGGAGGGAACCATGAATAATAAGGTTAAATACAACTTTCAAGATCCAAATCGTTTAACGGAAGCCTTAACCCATAGTTCATATGCCAATGAGCACCGGGAAATGGGTCTAAAATGCAATGAACGACTTGAGTTCCTTGGAGATTCTGTGTTAAGCATCGTGATCAGCGACTATATTTATCGCCGTTTCATCGATCTCGACGAAGGGGATTTAACGAAAATCCGCGCATCCATTGTCTGTGAAGACTCCCTTGCCTTGGCGGCAAAAAAAATTGATCTGGGCGATGTGCTTTTTTTGGGAAAGGGAGAAGAACTGACGGGTGGACGAAAGCGGAAATCGATTTTGGCTGACGCTTTTGAGGCAGTGATTGGCGCCATCTATTTGGATGGCGGGATTGAAGAAGCCCGTCAATTTATTTCCGAATCCCTGAAAGCGATCATTGATGCAGGCATTCACGGCCGCTTGAACCGTGATTACAAAACGGAGTTTCAAGAATATGTGCAACGAAATGGAGAAGTAACGATTCGCTACGACATCATCGATCAAACGGGTCCCGATCACTGCAAGGAATTCCAGGCCGCTGTTTTTGTCGATAACGCATTGTATGGACAAGGCGTCGGTTATTCAAAAAAAGAAGCGGAACAAGAAGCTGCACAGGATGCCCTTGAAAAATTGTCATAAAGAAGGTGAAGCAGGTGTACTTAAAAAGAATTGAGATGAAAGGATTCAAGTCTTTTGCCAATCGAACAGCATTGAACTTTGAACCGGGAATCACCTGTATCGTTGGTCCGAACGGCAGTGGAAAGAGCAATATTTCCGATGCGATCAAATGGGTACTGGGAGAGCAAAGTTCAAAGGCGTTGCGGGGTGAAAAGATGGAAGATGTCATCTTTTCCGGAACTTACAAAAGAAAAGCAACCGGCTACGCGGAAATTTCTTTGATTCTTGATAACGAAGATCGCTCTCTTCCCATCGATTATTCCGAAGTCGCGCTTACCCGAAGACTATACCGTTCCGGAGAAAGCGTGTATGCAATCAATCGCAAATCCGTTCGCCTCAAGGACATTCGAGACATCATGTTCGATACGGGACTTGGCGTCAATGGATACTCCATGATCAGTCAGGGGAAAATCGATCATATTTTAAGCAAGGACTCCAGTGAACGTCGCGCCGTTTTTGAAGAGGCTGTCGGGATCGCGAAGATCAAGTCGAAAAAGGAAGAAGCTGGGCGCAAGCTGGAACGGACTGAGCAGAATCTGGATCGGGTTCAGGATATTTTGCTGGAATTGGAGCAACAATTGTTACCCCTTCAAGCGGAAGCGGAAGAGGCGAAAAAATACAAACTTCTTTTCGAAGACATGCGCAGCCTGGATGTTAGCTTGGTCATCAACGATCATGACAACACAAAAAAGCGCGTGGTGCAGATTCGTGAACGAAATAAATTTGCTCAAGAACGCCTGTCTTTGCTGGTAGATGATCGCATGAAATTGAGAGAGAATCTCAATGAGCGAGAGAACTTCTTTGTCGAGAAGGAAGAGGCGCTTCACGAAGCGGAGCAGCAACATCAATCTTTGCAAATTCAGCAAGCAAACCTGGATCATGAAACCACGCGAATCAAAGAGAAGGAAAGCGCCCTGGAAAAAGAGCGCATCGAATTGGATCGTCAAGCGGAATCGACTAAAAAGCTTCAAACCGAAGAACGTGGACGCTTTTTGATTATTGAAGAAGAATTCCAAGCCTTAAGCCGCGAACTGGACAATATTGAAACAGAATTAAGTCAATTGGATTCCGGCAATGAAGAACTGGAAACTCGGCGGGCAGCCATGATGGAAGCCCTCGATCAAAAACGCAAAACGCTACACCATTTAACCAACCGCCTTTCGCAAGCCAAGGAGCTTCACAACGAATACCGACAAAAATATTTTGAAGTAACCGGCGAAAAGAATCGCTATGAAGACTTGCTTCAACGACAAAACGAGAAGGCCGGGGAAAAAGAAGCAGAACTGGAAAAATTAATGACTAAGCAAAAAGAAGAAGCCGAAACCCTTGGGAAAAATCAAGCGGCTTATGAATTGAGCGGTCAAGAACGAGAAAAATTAATTCATCAATTGCGAGAAGAAAAATATTCCTTGAGCCAAGTTGAGCATGACTTGGATCGCGTACGCAATAAGATTCAATTTGAACAACGCGCCATCGATGGATACGAAGGATATTTCCGCGGTGTCCGTCAAATTATGAGCGAACGCGACAAGGACGCTCAGATGAAAAGCAGAGTCCTCGGAGTTGTCACGGATATTATCGACGTGCAGCCGCGATTCCACAAGGCCATTGAAACGGCATTGGGGAACGCCCTGCAGAATATCGTAGTCCGCACGGAAGAAGACCTGAAATCCATTATCCGTACGGTTAAGAAAAAACGCTTTGGCCGGATTACCATTCTACCCATGGACTTGATTCGTCCAAATCAGATGCCGGAAAGAGATCAAAGCGCCGGGATGGTCGCCTCGGAGGCAGTTAGCTGCGAGGAAGAGTTCACTCCGGTTGTCCAATTCTTATTGGCGCGAACCTTTATTGCGGAAACCATGGAGGAAGCCCTGGCGATTGCCAAGAAGACGAAGATGCGCTATCGTGTGGTGACCATTGATGGAAATCTGATCAGACCCGGCGGCGCCGTATCAACGGGGGAGCTTAATCGTGAGGGCGGTCTGCTGGAACGAAAGAGTCAATTGTCTCAATTCATGCAACAAAAAGAGGAAATCACAAATAAAAAATTCGCCATTCAGTCACGGCTGCAGCACGTTTCCAAGGAGCTGGAAGAACGAGAACATCTGATGCAGGAGAGCAAAGATCGAAAGGACTTTATTGAAATTCAGGTAAAGACCTTATTGAATCAGGTTGCCTTTCTACAGCGGGACCACGAGACTTTGATTCGAGAAAAACGCGGATATCAAACCACCTTTGAGCAATTGTGTCACGACGAGGAACGAATCAACAATCAAATCCAGCATGCTGAAGAAGAGCAAAACGGTTTGATTGAACAGCGAACGATCCTCGAGAATGAAATTGAAGACGGATCCAGCAAGATGAAGGATCTGGAGCGAAAGATGCTCAAGGATCTCAACGTTCGTCAGCCCAAAGAGGTGCAACGCGCATCCTTGTTGGAAAAGATTCATCACAAGGAATTCCTGCGCAACGAGTATCAGAATCGAATGAGCGCCTTTCAGTCTCAGCTTGACGAAGGACAGTTCAACCAAACGAGAAATCGAGAGGAACGAATCGGCATACAGCGAAAAACACAAGAACTCGAGCAGCAAGTAACGCTGCTTCATTCTCGTCTTTTGGATGCGGAGGAAAGAAGAACCTCATTGATGCAAGAGATACAAGAAGCAAAGCAAACCAGCCAAAACATGAATCAACGCTATTATGAAATTGATGACGAGTTGTCGGAATTAAAAGATCGCTTGCGAAAAGACGAAGTGAATCTAACCAAGAGCGAGATGCAAGAGAAGCAGCAGGTTGAGTATCTCTGGGATCAATATCAGATGTCCGTTGCCATGGCGCGAAAGATTGTCATTGAGGATTTTGTGGTCTCAACGGCACGAAATACCGTCAAAGATCTCAAAAAACAAATTCGAGATCTTGGAGAGGTCAATTTGAATTCCATTCAAAAATACGAGGAAGTCAACGAACGATTCACCTTCCTCAGTCAGCAGCAAGCGGATTTGCTTTCTGCAAAAAAAGACTTGGAATCCTTGATTCACGAACTGGTCGACTCCATGGAAAAGAGCTTTTTGGCGGAAATGGAAGCGATTCGCAAACAGTTCTCTCAAACCTTCACCCATTTGTTTGGGGGAGGGGAGGCTGACATTCAACTGATTGATCCATCGGAACCTTTGACGACACCGATCCGCATTATCGCGCAACCGCCAGGAAAGAAACTTGCCAATATATCGGTGCTGTCCGGCGGGGAAAAAGCCTTAACGGCAATCGCCTTGATGTTCGCGATTATTCAATTGAAACCGACTCCTTTTTGCGTGCTGGATGAGATTGAAGCGGCCTTGGATGATGCGAATATTCAACGGTTCACCGACTTTCTCAAAGAGCATTCCGCCATGTCCCAATTTATCATCATCACCCATAAGCAAGAAACCATGCGTGCCGCTAAGGTCTTGTACGGGATTACGATGCCTGAAAAGGGAGTTAGTGCGGTTTTGTCCGTAAAATTAGAAGAACTGGAATCAGAGGAGTATATGAGTTAGGAGGCAAGATCCTTGGAAAAAAAGAATGGCTTTTTTAATAAATTATTTGGCGGTTTGGAAAAAACCCGCCAACAGCTTACCAATCGCATCAGCGCCCTTGTCGGTGGACATAGCGAACTGGATGAAGAATTCTATGAAGAATTGGAAGAAATTCTGATTCTTTCTGATATGAGCTTCGATACGGTGGAAGCCCTGATCGACGAGGTGAAAAAGCGCGCAAAAAAAATGGGCGCGACAGAATCCAAGGTGGCCGAAGTCTTGATTCGCGAAATCTTGGTTGACTGGCTAACGGATCACCCAAATGATTCGAAACCGAAGTCGAAACTTCATATCCAATTGGTCATCGGGGTAAACGGCGCCGGTAAAACGACAACCTGCGGAAAGATCGCCGCTTTGGAAAAAAGAAATGGCCGTCAAGTCATGCTTGCGGCGGCAGATACGTTTCGGGCCGCGGCTGTTGAACAATTGATGATTTGGGGCGAGCGAGCGGAGGTGCCTGTCATTTCTCAAGGGCAAGGCGCTGATCCTGCCGCGGTCGTTTTTGATGCAGTTCAAGCTGCCAAGTCGAGAAACATTGATCTCTTGATTTGTGACACCGCCGGCCGTCTGCACAACAAGAAGAATCTGATGCTGGAATTAGAGAAAATCCACCGGGTGCTGAAGCGGGAAGCAGAGGATGCAAGCATCGAGGTTTTACTTGTTTTGGACGCAACCACCGGACAAAATGCCATCCACCAGGCCAAGACCTTCCACGCGATTACTCCGCTGGATGGGATTATCCTGACAAAGCTGGATGGAAGCTCAAAGGGCGGCGTCATTGTGCCCATTGTACAGGAGCTTCAAATCCCCATTCAATTCATTGGAGTAGGGGAAGGCCTCGACGATCTGCAAGAATTTGACGCCGAAAAATTTGTTGAAGCATTATTCCCTCAAATCATTGACAAAGCATAAAAAAACAAGTATACTTTGATTACTGTCAAGCAAAAACCTTTACGGAGGTGCGGGATGAATATTGAAGAATTGACACTGCATTACGATTTTTATGGGAAGCTTTTGAGCGAAAGACAACAAGAAGTTGTTCATATGATTTGTGAAGAAGATTTTAGTTTAACGGAAACGGGAGAAAACCTAAACATTACCAAACAGGCTGTATCCGAGGTATTGCGCCGTTCAACAAAAAAGCTTCAATCCTTCGAAGAAAAACTTGGAATGATTCAGCGATTTCAAAAGGTTGTTGCTCAATTGAAAACGATTGATCGGGAACTTGGAACTTTAGAAGAGGACCTCAATAAATCCCAAGACGCTGAAATTCAGCGAATGCGACAACAAATACAAAATATGATGAAACAATTTTAGGTGATGACATGGCAAACTTATTCGAAAATCTATCGGACCGCATACAAGGTTCATTAAAAAAGCTGACGCAGCGCGGCAAATTGACAGAAAAAGATGTAACCACCGCCTTGCGCGAAGTGAAATTAGCTTTACTTGAAGCCGATGTCAATTATAAAGTCGTCAAAGACTTTATCGGTAAGATCAAGGAGCGCGCAATCGGCGTTGAAATTCTTGAATCACTCAATGCAGGACAACAGGTTGTAAAAATCGTGAACGAGGAGCTTGCCGAGCTAATGGGCGGCAAATCAGAAGCATTGATGATTGACGGCATGCCTGCTGTCTTGATGTTATGTGGCCTGCAAGGCGCCGGGAAAACAACTATGGCCGCCAAGCTAGCCAAAAAAATTGGCGAACAGGGTCATGCGCCGCTTTTGGTGGCCTGTGACGTTTATAGACCCGCCGCGATTCAACAGCTTAAGGTTGTTGGAGAGCAAGTGGATGTTCCCGTGTTTTCTATTGACGGCTCCCAGAATCCGGTGAAAATCGCGAAAGATTCCATTGACTTTGCGCGCAAAAACGGCCGCGATGTCGTGATTCTCGATACGGCTGGACGCCTTCAAATCGACGAGACGCTTATGACGGAACTTCAAGAAATTGTTGCGTCCGTTGTTCCCAAAGAAATTCTTTTGGTCGTTGACGCCATGACGGGTCAAGAAGCCGTTAATGTGGCGAAGACCTTCGAAGATCGCCTGCATCTCACTGGTGTTGTTTTGACAAAACTGGATGGCGATGCGCGTGGCGGTGCAGCTTTATCCATTCGAGCCGCAACTGGCAAACCCATCAAATACGTCGGTTTAGGGGAAAAGGTCGATGACCTTGAAGTTTTCCATCCCGATCGAATGGCATCACGCATTCTGGGCATGGGAGATGTCTTAAGCCTGATTGAAAAGGCGCAGGGCGCCTATGATGAAAAGCAAGCCCGTGAACTGCAAGACAAAATTCGAAAGCAGAAATTTGATCTCAATGATTTTTTGGATCAATTGCAGCAATTGAAAAAAATGGGCTCCGTTCAAGACCTGATCGGCATGATTCCGGGCATGAATAAAAAACAATTGCAAGGTGCTCAGGTCAATGAAAAGGATCTGGTGTACACAGAAGCAATTATTCTCTCCATGACACTGAAAGAGAGAGTAAATCCATCTATCATTGATGGAAAACGGCGCAAGCGTATTGCGCGAGGTAGTGGAACTACCGTTCAACAAGTCAATCAGCTGCTGAAACAATATAAAGAAATGAAAAAAATGATGAAGCAGATGACTAATATGCAAAAACAGTTTAAACGACGTGGGAAAATGAAATTACCTTTCCCGGGTCGATAAAGAGGAGGTGAACAGGATGGCAGTAAAGATTCGTTTAAAGCGTATAGGTGCTAAGAAGAAGCCGTTCTATCGTATTGTGGTGGCGGATTCTAGATCCCCTCGAGATGGAAAATTCATCGAGGAAATCGGAACATACAATCCCATTTCAGAACCTAAGCAATTTTCCGTAGATGCGGAAAAAGCGCTAAAATGGTTGTCAAATGGAGCGAAGCCAACAGATACAGTAGAGCGTTTGTTCAAGAACAACGGTGTATACGACGTGAAAACTGAAGAGCAGGGAGAATAGGGGGTTATCATGAAAGACATGGTAATGATGATTGTAAAGTCCCTGGTCGATCAACCTGATTCTGTTGAGATCAACGAAATTGAAGGCACACAAACGATAATTCTGGAAGTTAAGGTTGCTGCTGACGATATGGGTAAAATCATCGGCAAACAAGGTCGCATTGCAAAGGCGATTCGAACCGTTGTTAAGGCAGCTGCCATTAAACTGGATAAAAGAGTCGTTGTAGAAATCATTTAAGGGTTAGCTTTGCTAATCCTTTTTGATTGGTGGGAGAATATGAATGAAATCAAGATAGGCACCATCCTTCGTCCCCATGGAATGAAAGGGGAGCTGATTGTCCGATTTGATCGTGAGAATCCCGAGAAGGTTTTGGATTTGCCATTTATTTTAATTGAAAAAGAAATGGATGTATTTGAGATTGCTGTGATGCGCGCACAAAAAAAACAATATATCCTCAAGCTTAAAGGCATTGACCATATCAGTCAGGCTGAATCTTTGCGGGGGCGATCCATCTACGTGGATTCCTGGCAGGAGGATGAGTTGCAGGAGGATGAATACTTTGTGGAAGAGCTCATCGGAATCAAAGTTCTCGATGAGTCAGAACGGTTGATTGGCCATCTGCATTCGATCATCGAATCTCCCGCCAATGAGATTTATGTTGTCGAAGGACCCTATGGACAGGTTCTGATACCAGCGGTTTCGGCGTTTATCCTGTCGGTCTCCATACCTGATCGGCAGATGCATGTGCGGCTTTTGGAGGGCATGATCAATGAAGATTGATATTTTAACGCTTTTTCCCGACTTCTTTGCGCCCTTTCTCACGACCAGCATCATTGGACGTGCGATTGAGGCGGGACAGGTTGAGATTGAAGCGACGGATATTCGCAACTATGCCTATGATCGACACAAGCGCGTAGACGATTATTGTTATGGGGGAGGCCCCGGCATGCTGATGAAGCCAGAACCCTTGGCGCGCGCCATCGACGATAAGCGGACTGACGAGGCTACCGTGATTTTCCTGTCTCCAAAGGGAGAATTGCTCTCACAAGAACTGGCGGATGAGCTTGCCTTGTCTACCCATCTCCTTTTGGTTTGCGGCCATTACGAGGGAATTGACCAGCGGGTCATCGACTCGCGAGTTCATCGGGAAATTTCCATTGGAGACTACGTTTTGACAGGGGGAGAACTGCCGGCCATGGTTTTGTCGGATGCAATTATCCGTCTCTTGCCAGGGGTTCTTGGAGAGGGATCGGCTGATGATGAATCCCTTCGAAGCGGGTTGCTTGAGTATCCGCAGTATACGCGACCTCGCGTTTTTGAGGGCGCTGAAGTCCCTGATGTTTTGCTTTCCGGCAATCACAAAGCCATTGACGACTGGAGAAAAGAACAGTCGATTTTGGAAACAAAGAAAAGGCGGCAAGACTTGTATAAAAAACATCAAAAGAAAACCAAGTAAAAGCTTGCAGATATTTGCAAGAAATGCTATACTTATTCGGTACTACGGGCGTTCCTCTGCTGCGCTGTATGAACGTCTAGATAGAGGAGGAAAATCATGGATTTGATTAAATTAGTAGAACAAGCGCAATTGCGTTCGGACCTTCCTGATTTTGGTGTAGGTGATACCATTCGTGTTCATTACCACATTAAAGAGGGAACCCGCGAACGTGTTCAGGTTTTTGAAGGAACAGTTTTGAAACAACAAGGCGAAAGCGCACGTAAGACATTTACCGTTCGTAAAATTACTTATGGTGTTGGTGTGGAAAGAACCTTTGTTACAAGCTCTCCAAAAATCGAAAAGATTGAAGTGACTCGCCTTGGCAAGGTACGTCGTGCAAGATTGAATTACTTGCGTGAACGAACAGGCAAGAGTGCGAAAGTCAAAGAAAAGAAAATCTACTAGAGATAAGGGGCTTTGCCCCTTATTTTCATGTAAGGAGGTTACGGATGAATATCAATTGGTTCCCAGGCCATATGAAAAAAACAAGAGAACTGATTCAAGCGAATCTCAAACTGGTTGATCTTGTGATCGAGCTAATTGACGCGCGAATTCCTTTCAGCAGTCGAAATCCGGAAATGCAGGTTTTGGCAAGGGGGAAAAGAAGGATCCTACTCTTCAACAAGTGCGATTTGGCAGATCCGCAACGCACAAAAGAATGGAAAGAATTTTATGAAGAGCAGGGTGAAACCGTCTTCTTAATGTCTGCACTGTCCCCAAAAGACATAGCGAGATTTTTGCGATTTATGGATCGAATTGGCGAAGAGCAGCAAAAGAAAAAGGAAGCAAAAGGAATTATTTTAAACCAGGTGCGCGCCATGATCATCGGAATTCCCAACGTCGGGAAATCCACGTTCATCAATTCATTGGTTGGAAAGAAGAGCGCGAAAACCGGGAATCGTCCAGGGGTGACCAAAGGGAAACAATGGCTCAAATTGCCTGGCCGTCTTCAATTGCTGGATACGCCAGGGGTTCTCTGGCCGAAATTCAATGACCAAAAAATCGCTCGTCATCTGGCTTTTACCGGCGCGATTCGAGATGAAATCATGGATACGGAAACCCTTGCACTTCGTATGATCGAACGCCTTCAAGTGGTGGCGGTCGACGCCTTGGAAAGCCGATATCCCGTCGATGCAAGCCCGGAGCGTCCCGCTATTGAAGTGATGGACGACATTGCCAAAAAACGCGGCTGTATTCTGCGTGGCAATGAGCCGGATTACACCCGGGTCGCAAATATAATCCTTGAGGAATATCGAAAGGGCAAATTAGGCCGAATTACCTTTGATCGCGTGGAGGAAATGCGAGATGAGAATGAATCGTCGTGAAAAAGGCACATTTTATGAAAAAAAGAGTGTTTCCTATCTGCAAGACTTGGGGTATCAGCTCTGTGCATTGAATTATCGCACGAGAGTCGGTGAAATTGATGTGATTGTCAAGGATCGGGATACCTTTGTCTTTGTGGAAGTCAAGAGCCTTCTGGCTGATCTTGGTTTTCGTCCCAGCGAACGTGTCGATCATAGAAAACAGCAAAAAATCAGAACCGTTGCCATGCAGTATATGATCGGAATCGATCAATACGAAAAAAGTCCCATGCGCTTTGATGTGATTGAGTGGCAATTGATTCGAGGCAAAGAAGAATTCCAACATTATATCAATGCTTTTTAAATAATTTTGCATCCTGTTAATAAATTGGTTAAAATATAATCGGAAGATTAGTCAGGAGGCAAGATATGTTAACCATCGTACAAACCTGTACACTCCTCGGAATCGACGGAGTGCTGATTCGAGTCGAAGTCAATTTATCCAATGGATTGCCGGGTTTCTCCATCGTAGGTCTAGCAGATCCATCGATCAAAGAGGCGAAAGAACGCGTGCGCGTATGCATACAAAACAGCGGTTTTTCATTTCCGGCGAAAAAGATCGTGGTCAACTTAGCCCCTGCGATGATCAAGAAAAGCGGTACTCATTTTGATTTTTCCATTGCGGTCGGAATCCTAATAGCCGCTGAGCAAATGGAAAAAGCCTCATCCTGCGAGGAAGCATTCTTGGGAGAGTGCTCTCTGAATGGAGATATTCGAGGGATTCGAGGCTGTTTGCCCATGGTTTTAGCCCTGAAGACAGCGGGGATTCAACGGATTTTTCTTTCGGAAGACAATTGGAGTGAATGCCTGATGGTTCGAGACATTGAACTGATTCCGGTGAAAAACTTATCGGAATTTGTTGCCCATTACCATGACCGACGGAAACCTGCACCGCAATTTTCTATTGACAAGACAGAAAAGATCCATTATTCTGTATTGGGTGATTTTTCTGACATTCAAGGGCAAAGCGAAGCGATTCGTGCCATGCAAATTGCAGCAGCCGGGCGTCACAACGCGTTGCTGATTGGCGGACCTGGGGTTGGAAAGACCATGATCGCCAAGCGCATGCCAACGATTATGCCCTTGTTAACGGCAGAAGAGCAGATTGCCGCCATGAAGATTCACAGCGTGGCAGGAATGCCATTGGAATCGATTATCCAGGGACTTCCGCCCGTGAGGATGCCACACCATACCATTACGAAAGCCGCTTTGGTAGGGGGAGGAAATCGTGTCATGCCCGGGGAAATTTCTTTGGCGCATCACGGAATTTTATTTTTGGACGAATTGCCGGAATTTGATCGACATACCTTGGAATTGCTTCGAGAGCCGATTGAAGAGCATCGCATCCGGATTGCCCGTTCTGCCCGTTCCATTGAATTTCCGTCCGATTTCATCCTGATCGCTGCAATGAATCCCTGTCCTTGCGGAAACTATGGCAGCAAATATCATACCTGCACCTGCAGCCGCAGAGAGCGGAAACGATATCTCGATCATATCAGCGGACCTTTTCGCGACCGTTTGGATTTATTTATTGAAATGGAAGAGCAACTCTATACATATGAGCCTTTCAAAAAAACGATTACTTCGGAAGAGTTGCGTGCCAGCACACTTCTTGCTAGGCAGTGTCAATTAAACCGCTATCATACGGAGAGCTTCAACTCCAACGCAGAGTTGTCAGGCGGGGAGTTATCAAAATATTGCCAATTGAGTCACGACTCCAAGCGACTGTTGCAGCAAGCCAATCGAAGGTTGCGAATTTCCCTTCGTTCGATTGTGAGAATTCAGCGAATTGCAAGAACCATTGCCGATTTGGATCAGGAAGATCAGATCAAAGAGGCACATTTGCTGGAAGCCATCCATTATAAACAAAACAGCACTCGCTACTGGGGGGATGGAGAATGAAACCGTTCATTGCATGGCTTAGAGCCGAGCGTTGTCCATACGAAGATCTTCGATTCCTCATCCAGCATAAAAATTCCCTTGAAGCAATTTTGTCTGCTCCGGAACAATGGCAATTGAGTGATTCCTTGTCCAAAAAAACGAAACAGGCAATCCGCGATTACCGGCCAAAACCATTTGAGAATCAATTGGATAGGCAAATGCGGGAGAACAAAACCAGAATTGTTTTATGGAACGAACCCGGTTATCCGGAAAGTCTTTATGAAGTGGATGATCCGCCGCCCATCTTGTATCTGCGGGGGAAAGGTGAATTTCCGCCTTTACGGGCAATGGCAATTGTCGGTTCAAGACATACCACGGTCTATGGAAAACGGGCAACGGAACGATTTGCCTTAGCACTTTCATCCGAATTCATTACCATCGTCAGCGGCTTTGCTGAAGGGGTCGACACCATTGCGCATCGTTCCGCTCTCAAGCATGGGGAAACCATCGCTGTGCTGGGTTGTGGGATCGATTGGATCTATCCAAAGAGCAATGAATCCCTTTACCATGAAATTTCGAATCGCGGCACCCTTGTAACCGAGTTTCCATTTGGTGAAAAGCCTTGGGGCTATAATTTTCCATTTCGAAATCGATTGATCAGCGGATTGTCTGAAGCCATTCTTTTTATGGAAGGCACCCATAAGAGCGGTGCATTATCCACCGTGAATCACGGGTTAAAACAAGGAAAAGAAATCTATGCCCTGCCAGGAGACATCGATAGAAAGAGCAGCGAAGGGCCAAACCAATTGATCTTTGATGGTGCGGAACCCTTGCTGGATCCAGAACAAATTTTGGCGAAGGGCAACAGGAAAAGCACCGTTAGCGAAGCCACTACTGGCAAAACCGCTAAATTGGTTTCTTTGTCTTCGCTGGAAAACTTGATTTATGAACTGGTTGCAGCAGAGCCCTGTAGCGTACAACAGCTTCAAGATTTGTCAAACCAATCAATACATGATATCGTAAGCGTACTTACTTCCTTGGAGCTGAAGTCTCTGATTCATCGACAAGGAAATCAATTTTACCGAACCAGGAGGTAACAAGATGGGAAAATCTTTGGTGATTGTAGAATCACCTGCGAAAGCGAAAACGATTGGAAAATTTTTAGGGAAAAACTATAAAATCAAAGCCTCTGTCGGGCATTTGATTGACCTGCCAAAAAGCAAATTAGGGATTGATATCGAGAATGAATTCAATCCAGAATACATTACCATTCGCGGAAAAGGAAAAATCTTGGCTGAATTGAAAAAGGAAGCAAAGAAGGCTGATCGCGTTTATCTCGCGACTGACCCCGACCGTGAAGGGGAGGCGATTTCTTGGCACCTTGCTCGAGCCTTGCAATTGAATCAAGATGAATTGATTCGCATCGAATTCAACGAGGTAACCAAGACGGCCGTTAAAAAGTCCATTAAAGAACCCCGCAAGATCGATTTGGATCTCGTAGACGCGCAACAAGCTCGTCGGGTTTTGGATCGCCTTGTTGGCTATCAGATCAGTCCAATCTTATGGCGCAATGTCAGAAAGGGATTGAGCGCTGGCCGCGTTCAAACTGTTGCAACAAAAATCATTTGCGATCGCGAGCGAGAAATCGACGCCTTTGTGCCGGAAGCCTACTGGGTATTTATTGGCGAGTTTCATCACCAAACCTCAAAGCTCACGGTAGAGGCAAAACTGGAAGCGCGCTGGAACGGAAAAAAAGCGGAGAAGATCACCATTGCCACCAAAGAAGAGTCGGATAAGATCCGTCAAGATTTGAAGGATCAAGAAGCTTCGATTTTCTCTATGAAACGAACGCATTCTTATCGAAAGCCGCAGGCGCCGTTCACCACCAGCAAGTTGCAGCAGGAAGCGTCTCACGCCATCGGGTTTTCGCCAAAGAAAACCATGCAAATCGCACAACAGCTTTATGAAGGAATTGAATTGAAAGGCGAAGGCTCAACAGGTTTGATTACCTATATGCGTACAGATTCCGTTCGACTTTCAGACGATGCTTTGCAAGAAGCGCGCACTTTTATCCTTGAAGCCTATGGCGATAACTATTATAATGGAGAAGTTCGCTATAAATCGAAGAAAAAAGACATCCAAGACGCCCATGAGGCGATTCGCGCCACCAGTGCCATGAGAAGCCCTGAGTCGATCAAGGTTTCATTGACTCGCGATCAGTTCCGACTCTACTCATTAATTTGGTCAAAATACGTAGCCTCTCAAATGGTGCCGGCGAAGATTGAAACTGCAAAGATCGAAATTGATGTCAATCACTATCTCTTCCGAGCAAAGGAATCCACCATTGTTTTCGAGGGATTTATGGCGTTAATTCCGCAAAGCGGTTTCGAATCCAAACTACAATTTGATGCCCTCGTACCGCAAGAACCCATCACCGTTCAAAAAATTGACGGGGAAGAGAAGTTCACGAAACCGCCGGCAAGATATACGGAGGCTTCTTTGGTCCGTTTGCTGGAAGAGTTGGGAATTGGACGCCCAAGCACCTTTGCGCCGACGATCTCGACGATTTTAGGCAGACGCTATGTCGAGCTGGAGGAGAAAAAACTTCATCCGACGGAACTTGGCTTTGTCACAACCGATTTATTGGGCGAGTATTTCGGCACCATCTTTAATACTGATTTCACCGCAACCATGGAAGGGCAGTTGGATATCGTCGAACAAGGCGAGATGCCATGGAAAACCGTTGTGAAAGAATTCTACAAGGAATTGGAGCCGCGGTTGAACCATGCCAATGAAACCATTCAAAAAATCGAAATTGCTGAACGCGTAAGCGATGTGCAATGCGAAAAATGCGGAAAAATGATGGTCATTAAAACAGGTCGTTTCGGAGAATTCTTGGCTTGTCCCGGATATCCGGAATGCAAGAACACAAAACCGATCTTGAAGGATACTGGCGTATCCTGTCCCAAGTGCAAAGAAGGCACGATTATTGAACGCCGTTCCAAGAAGGGGAAAAAATTCTACGGATGTTCCGCCTATCCTGCCTGCGACTTTGTTTCATGGGATCCACCGCACACAGAACCCTGTCCAACCTGTGGAGGCTTTATGACCAAGTCTCGCGGTACGATAAAATGCACAGAATGTGATTACAAAACAAAAGTATCGAAAGAACCTAAGGAGAATTAGAATGCAAGCAAACCTTTTAGCAAAGACAAGAAAACTGAACCAATCTTTATTGATCGCTGGAGCGACCCCGATTTCTTTTATGCAGATTTCTGAAACATTGGGCGAGACCTTACTTGCAGATGTATTGATCATCAGCCGTAAAGGAAAGATCCTGGGATCCAACACAGAACGATTTCCGGCAGATGAACAAATGGATTTAAAAGTTGACGAAGGAACCAATCGCCGATTGAGCGCGATAACAGAAACGGAAGAAAATCTTGAGAGCGATCCTGAGGGAATGCCTGCTTTTGCTACATTCAAAGAAGGCTTGTTGACAATCGTTCCCATTTTAAATATTCACGGCCGTTTAGGCACCCTGGTTTTCCACCGAGTGAAACCATTTGCTGACGAAGATTTGGTGTTGGCGGAATACGGCGCTACCATCGTTGGCATGGAAATCATGAAGGCTAAGAACGAAGAGCTTGAAGTAATTACTCGAAAGAAGACCATGGTACAGGTGGCGATCGGAACCCTTTCTTATTCGGAACTGGAAGCCATTGAACATATCTTCCGAGAGTTGGACGGCATGGAAGGCTTGCTGGTTGCCAGCAAGATTGCCGATCGTGTCGGGATTACTCGATCCGTGATTGTGAATGCATTGCGAAAATTCGAAAGCGCTGGCGTGATCGAATCCAAATCGCTGGGCATGAAGGGAACCTACATCAAAGTTTTAAATGGATATTTGTTGAAAGAGTTGAATCTATAACTTGTCACTGCGTATTCCTTATGTTATAATATTAGAGGTTCATCACACACATCTGTTGACAAACTCTTAGTGCTCGAGAGAGTGAGAGTCTTGGTTGATGCAGGTGGAGGAAAAAACTATGGAGGTGTAAGTATGGCAGTAGTATCAATGAAAAGCTTATTAGAAGCAGGGGTTCACTTCGGTCACCAGACACGTCGTTGGAATCCTAAAATGGCAAAATTTATTTTCGCTGAAAGAAATGGAATCTACATCATCGACTTGCAAAAAACAGTTCGCAAAGTGGATGAAGCGTACTCATTTGTTCGTGAGGTTGTTCAAGAGGGTGGAGAAATCCTATTCGTCGGCACAAAAAAACAAGCACAAGAATCAATCGCGATCAACGCAAAACGTTGTGGTATGCATTATGTCAACCAACGCTGGTTGGGCGGCATGCTGACAAACTACAAGACAATCAAGAAGAGAATCGATCGTCTTCATCAATTGGTGAAAATGGAAGAAGAAGGAACTTTCGAGTTGCTTCCTAAGAAAGAAGTCATCAAATTGAAGCATCAACGCGAAAGATTGGAAAAATTCTTGGGCGGTATTCAAAACATGAAGCGCGTTCCTGACGCTTTGTTTATTGTAGATCCTCGCAAAGAGCGTATCGCGATTCAAGAAGCACATATCTTGGGCATCCCAGTTGTCGCAATTGTCGACACAAACTGTGATCCAGACGAAATTGATTATGTGATTCCTGGAAATGACGATGCAATCCGTGCCGTTCGCCTGTTGTCTGAAACAATAGCTAATGCTGTTTTGGAAGGAAAACAAGGGGAGCAGCTTGAGGATGTTGAAGCGCCACAAGCATAAAAATTAGAAGATTATTTGGTAAGGGGAGTTCCCCCTTACCTATTTCTATGTAAACAACAAGGAGGGAATAAAATGGCTGCAGTTACTGCCGGTATGGTAAAAGAATTACGTGGAATGACAGGTGCGGGAATGATGGATTGTAAAAAAGCGCTTGTTGAGACAGATGGAAGCATCGAAAAAGCAGTGGATTTATTACGAGAAAAAGGGTTGTCAAAGGCAGCGAAAAAAGCGGGTCGTATCGCAGCGGAAGGTTCCGTTGTTTCGTACATTCATGGCGGTGGCCGAATTGGTGTTCTTGTTGAAATCAACAGCGAAACCGATTTTGTTGCAAAAAATGAAGAATTCAAAACCTTTGCTAAAGATATTGCAATGCAAATTGCAGCAGCAAAACCACTTTATTTGACAAAAGAAGAAGTTCCTCAAGAGGAATTGGAGCATGAGCGAAAGGTCTTGCGCGAACAAGCATTAAACGAAGGCAAGCCTGAAAAAATCGTCGATAAAATGGTAGAAGGCAGAATTAAAAAATATTATAAGGAAGTATGCTTGATGGAACAGCCGTTTATCAAAGATAGCGACAAGACAATTCAAGATCTTCTGAATGAAAAAATCGCGAAATTAGGCGAAAACCTCAAGATCCGTCGCTTCACTCGTTACGAAGTTGGAGAAGGCCTTGAGAAAAAAGAAGAAAACTTTGCAGAAGAAGTAGCGAAACAAATGCAGAAATAAGCGGTAGAGAACACATTTGTGTTCTCTATTTCACAATTTGGAGAAAATTTGCTATATTATAATAAAGGAGCTTAACATGTCGGGTATAAAATATAAAAGAATTCTCTTGAAACTAAGCGGTGAAGCCTTGAAGGGACAATCAGAATTTGGTGTTGATCCCGCCATGGTGAAAAAAATGGTTTCTAAAATCGCCCAGGTCCATGCAATGGGCATTGAAATCGCCATCGTTGTTGGCGGCGGCAATTTTTGGAGAGGCCAGTCATCGCCGGATATGGATCGCACAACGGCAGATCATATGGGCATGCTGGCGACCGTCATCAATGCCTTGGCCTTGCAGGATGCTTTCGAACAGATGAATATCCCTACCAATGTGCAGACGGCCATCGAGATGAGGCAAATCGCCGAGCCGTATATTCGCAGAAAAGCAACGGCGCACCTGACCAAGGGCAAGATTGTCATCTTCGCCGCAGGCACCGGCAATCCTTTTTTCACGACTGACACATGTGCAGCTTTGCGTGCCGCAGAAATTGACGCGGACGTCATTTTATTAGGCAAAAAAGGGGTGGATGGCGTTTATGATTCCGATCCGCTTAAAAACCCGGATGCTAAAAAATATGACTCTTTGACCTTTAAGGATATTCTCGACAAAGAATTGAAGGTTATGGACGCTACAACAGCATCGCTGTGTATCAATACCAATATTCCCATTATCGTATTTGGGATTGAGGATCCGATGAATATTGTCCGCGTAGTCCGCGGAGAAAAGATCGGAACAAAATTGAGGGGGTAATTCCATGTTTACAGAAGTTCACAAAAGAGTAGAAGAAAAAATGACGAAAACGATCGGCGTATTTCAAGACAACTTGAATTCTGTTCGAGCTGGACGAGCGAACCCTAGCTTACTTGATCGAATCGTGGTTGATTATTACGGCGCTGCCACTCCGCTGAATCAAGTGGCAAACGTCAGTGCGCCTGAGCCAAGAATGCTTGTGATTTCGCCTTGGGATGTAACGTTGATTCCCGTTATTGAAAAAGCGATCACAACTTCAGAATTGGGAATCAACCCATCCAATGATGGAAAGATCATCCGTTTGAGCATTCCGCTGCTTACGGAAGAGCGAAGACGCGATTTGACAAAATTGGTTAAAAAATTGGCTGAAGAAGCAAAGGTTGCGGTTCGCAATGAACGCCGACACGCCAATGATAAGTTGAAAAAGCAGGAAAAGAATGGTGATCTGACCAAGGACGATTTAAAAGAAGGCGAAGAAGCTGTTCAGAAGCTGACTGATTCCTCTATTAAAAAAATCGACGAAATGGAAAAAGCCAAAGAAAGCGAGCTTTTGGAAGTCTAATGGTACGTTCTCCTCTTATTGGTCAAATCTATAGAGAAGAAGAGATGCGCCTGCTTTACCCGCATCATCAATTGATCCAGCTCGAGGGCGATAATCAGCGCTATGCAGACGATTTTACCGAAATACGAATTGTCTGGATGGTTGAAGAGGAACCGATTCGAATTTATATTTGTAAGTATTAATTCCTTCTGCACTGCAGAAGGAATTTTTTCCTAGTCATAAGGGGGGAATTGCATGAGCACTCACGCGGATTCAACACAAGTCAGCATCTCAAATCCAAAGCATATTGCTGTAATTATGGATGGGAATGGCCGGTGGGCTATGCGCAAGGGAAATCAACGCAGCGATGGACACAAGGCAGGATCCGAAGCCGTTCGAAATCTTGTTTCGGGCGCCTTGGATCTCAAGATCCCCTATATTACGATTTATGCGTTTTCCACTGAAAATTGGTCGCGCCCCAAGGCGGAAGTGGACGTTCTTTTTCGATTGTTGGCTCACTTTATTGAAAAGGAACTGACAGAATTAAAGGAAAGGGGCGTACGCGTTCGCTTTATCGGACGCAGGGATCGCATCAGTAAATTTATGGTTTCCCAAATGGAAAAGATGGAACGCGAAACCAACAACAATACGAAGTTGTCATTGACATTAGCCGTTGACTACGGCGGCCGTGATGAAATCCATCGCGCCATAGATCGAATGATGGAGGCGCAACAAACCTCGAATACGCCATGGTCAGCTACTGATCTGCATCAATTTCTTGATGCGCCTGAACTTCCAGACCCCGATCTAGTCATTCGAACAAGTGGAGAAATGCGACTCAGTAATTTTTTGATTTATCAGGCTGCTTATGCAGAATTGTGGTTCACTGAAGAATACTGGCCTGATTTTACCCAAGAAACCCTGGCCCGCGCGATTGCGGATTATCAAAAAAGACATCGACGGTTTGGCAAAATCAAATGAGGTGATAATCATGATTAAAAGAATTAGCAGTGGGATTGTATTGGTTTTGCTGTTGGGATTTGTATTGGTTCAAGGCGGATATTTTTTGGATATCAGCGTTGCTTTGCTTTCTGTCATCGCGGTATTCGAATTTGAACGGGTATTGAAGGACAAAAATATTCGCATCCATCGAGAACTTCTTGTTCTCCAAATTGCCTTCTTGTTCTTTTTCCACACCCAAGTCTCATTTCTATTGGTAAGTGTTGTTTTCCTGTTTTTGACCAGCGGATTCTATGCCATTTCGCGCAACAATATCACGGATATGGTGTATACTGTTTTTGCATCCATCTATATCGTCGTTAATTTCTCTTTCTTCTATGTTTTAAACGGAGATGCTCGTGTCCTTTTGGTCTTTATCTTTTCTTGGATTTCTGACACCTGCGCTTATTTCACAGGCGTCTTCTTTGGAAAGCATAAGCTCTGTCCTGCGATTAGTCCCAAAAAAACCATTGAGGGTTCGATCGGTGGCATGATTGGTTCCGCGTTATTAACGCTTTTGTTTTCTTATTATTGGCATGGGGAAGTCATTTGGTATTATGCAGGCTTCGGTCTTGCCGGCTCCGCTATCAGTCAGGCCGGTGATTTGATTGCCTCCATGTTCAAACGACAATCCAATATCAAGGATTATGGAAAGATTATTCCTGGTCACGGTGGCATTCTAGATCGCTTTGACAGCATTCTTTTTGTCTTGCCCGTCGTGTATCTGATAACTTTAATGAACTAGAATAGGTGGTACTACATGAAAATAGCAGTTCTCGGCTCAACAGGATCGGTCGGCAGTCAAACTCTGGAAGTTATTCGAGCTTTTCCAGAGGAATTTGAAGTGATTGCGCTCTCTGCCAATCAACAGATCGATCGTCTCCTTGAGCAAATTAAAATTTTTCAGCCAAAGGTTGTCACCATTGGCTCAGCTGCCCTTGCGAAGGAGGTAAGCCTGCGCGTTGACGATCCAACACTGCAAATTTTAGTTGGCAATGACGGGCTTTGTGAAATGGCTTCCCTGCCTGAGGTGGATCTTGTTGTCACTTCGGTCGTGGGAATGATTGGATTACAACCAACCTTGGCTGCCATACGCGCAGGCAAAACGATCGCCCTTGCGAATAAGGAAACCCTCGTTACGGCGGGAAAGCTTGTCATGAGCGAGGCAAAAAAATACGGGGTGGATATCATTCCGATTGACAGTGAGCATTCAGCTATTTATCAGGCCCTTGCTTCCGGACGTCATCAAGAGGTGGAACGATTGATTCTCACGGCATCAGGGGGACCTTTCCGCGGAAAATCGGCGGAGGAGTTAACCAATGTCACCCTTCAGGAAGCATTGAAACACCCGAACTGGTCCATGGGAAAAAAAATCACCATTGATTCCGCGACCTTGATGAATAAGGGACTGGAAGTCATTGAGGCATTTTGGCTTTTTGCTATTCCCATCAAACAGATCTCCGTTCTGGTTCATCCGCAATCGATCGTTCATTCTATGGTGGAGTATCGCGATGGAAATATTCTGGCACAATTGGGACCCTCCGATATGCGTCTTCCCATACAGTTCGCGCTTTCTCTACCGAAGCGGCTTCAGTCGCCTTGGCCTCGGCTAAACCTTTTGGAGCATTCCGCTCTAACCTTTGAAGAATTGGATCACAAAGCTTTTCCATGCTTTGACCTTTGCCTTCAAGCGATCGAAAAAGGGGGAACCTTCCCAACGGTGCTCAATGCCGCAAACGAAATGGCTGTCCGCTCTTTCCTTCAGGAAGAGATTCGGTTTACCGAGATTCCTCAGATTATCCGAGAGGTGATGGATCAGCATCAAACACTGAATGAAATGGATTTAAATGAAATTCTTGCGGCTGATCAGTGGGCAAGAAAAATAGCAAAACAAATTATAGAAAGAGGATAAATTATGAGTGCGATTATACAGGCTATTGTCATTTTTTTTCTATTAATCTTAGTCCATGAATTTGGCCACTATATAGTAGCAAAAAAAAGCGGGACCCATGTATACGAATTCGCCATTGGTATGGGTCCTTTGATCCGTTCGTTCGAGAAAAAAGGAACCCGGTATTCCCTTCGATTGATCCCCATTGGCGGCTATGTGCGATTGGAAGGGGAAGATAAAGAAACAGAGTCTCCGACCGGCTTCAGCCATCAGCCTCCGTGGAAAAAGTTCTTGATCCTGTTTGCTGGAGCCTTTATGAATTTTCTCCTCGCTTGGGTCGTTTTCTTTCTGTTGTTCAGCATTTTGGGAGAAGCGACCACGGAGATTGATCAGATTATTCCGGAGAGTGCGGCAGAGGTCCATGGCTTTCAATCGGGAGACAGGATAATCGAATTTCAAGGCGTCGCCATAGAGACATGGGATCACTTGTCGAACGCGATCAAAGAAACAACAGCCAAGCAACCTGTTTCCGTCACCCTGCTTCGCAACGGGTCGGAGACTTCCTTTTCCCTCCAAATGGGCGAGGGTGAAAATGGTCATGGATATTTAGGCATTATTCCAAAACGCGGATTCAATTTCTGGTTTTCCCTCAGAAGCAGCTGGCTGTATTTTTGGCAGGGCATGGGTCTATTGGTTGGATTTTTCCGCGAATTAATTCAAGGCAAAGTCGGGGCAGATGCCGTTGCAGGACCCATCGGCATTGTAACCATGATTGGGGAAGCCTCTCAATACGGATGGCTTGCACTGCTCAATCTTGCCGGCTTGATCAGCATCAACCTTGGATTCGTGAATCTGCTTCCAATCCCAGCCCTTGATGGCGGCAGAATTCTCTTTGTTTTGGTCGAAGCGATTCGAAGAAAACCAATCCCGCCTGAGAAAGAGGGCTGGATTCACTTTGTTGGATTCGCTTTGATGCTGGGTTTATTGATCCTGATTACCTATCAGGACTTACTAAGATTGTTGAGGCCTTAAAATGAAAAAAACGAGAAAAATACAAATCGGTTCCCAGTTTATCGGCGGGGATGCACCGATTACCGTTCAATCCATGACCAATACGGATACAAGAGATGTACAAGCGACCTTGGATCAAATCCACGAACTGCATAAAGCCGGATGTGAGATTATCCGTGTCGCCGTGCCCGATCAACGCGCGGCGGAGGTTTTGCCGCAGATCGTCAAGGCTTGTCCCATTCCCTTGGTTGCCGACATTCATTTCGATTATCAGCTTGCCGTGGCTTCTTTGGAGGCCGGGGTCGATGCGATTCGCATCAATCCAGGCAATATCGGCGCCTCTTGGAAGGTACGGGAAATTGTTGAAAAAGCAAAATTTCATCATGCCGCCATTCGCGTAGGGGTGAATGCCGGTTCTCTGGAAAAACGCTTCGTGACCGCTGGCGTTGGCATCCAATCCCAACATCTCGTCACGAGTGTGTTGGATCAGGTAAATCTATTGGAATCCTTTGGATTTTCTTCCATCGTACTCTCGGCGAAAGCCTCCTCAGTGCCCCTGTTTGTCGAAACCAATCGTCAATTGTCGGCTGCAACGGATTATCCCTTGCATCTCGGCGTCACAGAAGCGGGATTTGGAATTCCCGGGATTGTAAAATCTTCCGCTGGACTTGGGATCTTGTTGGCGGAAGGAATTGGCGATACGATTCGGGTTTCCCTGACCGGGGATCCTGTTCAAGAGGTTGAAGTCGGATTATCCTTGCTAACGGCCTTGAATCTGCGTCGGCAGGGAATCGAATGGATTTCTTGTCCCACTTGCGGAAGAACTCAAGTGAACTTGGAAGCCTTGGCCAAAGAGGCGAAGGATCGTCTGACGCATATCCAAACGCCTTATGTCATTGCGATCATGGGTTGTGAAGTCAATGGACCCGGAGAAGCGCGAAACGCAGATTTCGGGATTGCCGGGGGAAAAGGCCGAGGCGTGCTCTTCCAGTCCGGCACCATTGTCAAAACCGTACCAGAGAATCAACTGATCGACGCCTTGGTCGATTTAGTCGAATCAGCAGAACGGAAAGAATAGGAATCCTATTCTTTCTTTTTATAGGAGTGAGTCATGAAAACATTAACTACTTTTTTTCAACCCGATGAACATCCTGTGATCGCCCAATATGGCGATCAAATTCAAGTGACGCAAATCTTGATCCACCAAGAAAAACAGGCCATGCAAATTTTTCTGACTAGCATGGACTTGATTCCACAAGAGAAGCTTGAAGAAATACACATCATGTTCCGAAAAGTCATGCCGGAATTTCAAGATCTTCGGCTTCGATTCGAATCCAGTTTTTCGAATGCCGAAAAAATCCTTGCATTTGAACAATCAACGTTGGAAGGCAAGATGATCCGTGAAGTCCCTTCCTGTCGAGGGGAAATCGAAAAAATTCAATGGCATCAAGTCGATTCCACCATGGAGATTCATTTGGCTTCTTCTCAATTGATGGAGATCTTGATTCAGCGACGAATCTGTGAAGTGTTGGAGAATTATTTGAAGCGGAAATACAATCTCGACTTTGAGATTCGACTCAAAGCGATTGAGTCTGAAACCCCCAGTGTCGATTTTGAAGCGGCAAAACAAAAAAAAGAAGAAGAAATTCGCGCTGAAATCAAAAAAAACTTGATGGAAGCAAAAAAAAGTGAAAAACCCAAGCGCATCTCGCCAGCCAATACAGACTTTGTCATCGGCAAGCGAATGGGCAATGAAGTCTTCTCCATCAATGATCTTCATACCTTGGGAGAAACCGTTGTTTTTGAAGGAAAAATATTCTCGTACGATACGCGCGAGATTCGAGATAAAGTATTGCACAAGTTCTATATGACCGATCAAACAAATTCCATTACGATTAAGTTTTTTATTAAAGCCTCCGATTCGCCTCGCGTGAAATCCATGATCATAGAAGGCAATGCCTATCGTATCATGGGACAATTCCAATTCGATAGCTTTGATAAAGAAAATCTGGTGATGGCAAAAGCGATTCAGGAAGTGAAAACTTCCAAGCGAGAAGATCCGGCACCACAAAAAAGAATTGAATTCCATGCACATACGACGATGAGTGATATGGATGGCACCGCCACGGCGAAAAGTTTAATCACTACAGCTGCTCGATGGGGACATCCCGCAATCGCCATTACCGATCACGGGGTTGTCCAAGCGTTCCCGGAAGCCATGAATACGGCGAGGGAACTCGATATTGAAATTTTATACGGGGTAGAGGGCTATCTGGTCGACGATGAGTCTCTGCCAATATCAGCGGACTGTCAAGCGGAGTTCGATGGCGAGTATGTTGTCTTTGACCTGGAGACAACGGGATTTTCTCCTTATCAGGATGAAATCATTGAAATCGGCGCCGTTAAAATCAAGAACCAGCGTGTGGTTGATTCCTTTCACCAATTGATTTGTCCCAATCGCAGTTTGGATCCCAAGATCACAGAACTGACAGGGATTCGTGACGACATGCTAAAGGATCAGCCAAAAATCGAAACCGTGTTTGAGGCCTTTCACGCCTTTTTAAAGGGCAGTGTTTTGGTTGCCCACAACGCCCGTTTCGACTGCGGTTTTTTACGCAGCCTTTATCAGGCGCAGGGCGTCTCCTTTGAGTATCCCGTTGCCGACACCCTTGAATTGACCAGGGCGTTATTTCAGGAGCTGAAAAGCTTTCGATTGGACAAGGTCTGCAAAAAGCTGGGCGTATCCCTGGGCAGCCATCACCGTGCAATCGACGATGCCCGCGCTACGGGGGATATCTTCTTGCGCTGCCTGGACGAAATGCAAAAGCAGGAAATCACCCATTGGGAAGAGGCTGCAAAGCATTTTCAGGCTACCTATAACTACAAGGCTGCAAGGCCCTATCACGTTATTGTTTTCGCTCAAAATCAAAAGGGGATCAAGGATTTATACAAACTGGTTTCCTCTTCTCATATCGACACCTATTACCGCAAACCGCGATTGTTGAAATCCATGCTTCGCGCCAGCAGAGAAAATCTGTTGATCGGTTCCGCCTGCGAGGCGGGCGAGGTATACCTCGGCATCCTGCAGAATCGGTCGAACGAAGAACGAGAAGAGATCATGAATTTTTACGATTACCTGGAGATTCAACCCCTGGGAAACAATGCGCATTTGATCCGAAACGGCAATGTGAAATCCGAATCGGAATTGATGGACATCAATCGCGAAATTATTCAAAAGGGAAAAGAACTGAACCTTCCGGTGATCGCAACGGGGGACGTGCACTTTTTGAATCAAGAAGACGAAGTATTCCGGCGAATCCTGATGTCCGGGAAAGGCTTTGAAGATGCCGATCAGCAAGCACCGCTCTACCTGCGCACCACCGATGAAATGTTAAAGGAGTTTTCATATCTGTCCAAAGAAACCGCCGAAGAAGTCGTCATTCACGCGCCCAATCGATTGTTTCAACGATTTGAATCGATCCTTCCGATTCCCGATGGCACTTATCCGCCAAAAATCGAAGGCTCGGACGACGAACTGCAATTCATGTGCGAGGAAAAGGCAAAATCCATTTATGGCGATCCCTTGCCGGAATTGGTGGCGAGCCGCCTTGAGCGAGAGTTGAAGAGCATCATTGGAAACGGATATGCCGTGCTCTATATCAGCGCACAGAAATTGGTGAAAAAATCAAATGATTTGGGATACCTGGTCGGTTCCCGAGGCTCCGTCGGTTCTTCCTTTGCCGCAACCATGAGCGGAATCACCGAGGTGAATCCCTTGCCGCCGCACTATGTGTGCCCATCCTGCCAGCATAGCGAATTTGTTATGGACGGCAGCTACGGCTCGGGGGCCGATATGCCGGAAAAATCCTGTCCCCACTGCAACACCCCCATGATCAAGGATGGATTTGATATTCCTTTCGAGGTGTTCTTGGGATTTGAAGGGGACAAGGAACCCGATATCGACTTGAACTTCGGCGGACCCGTGCAGGGAATCGCTCATCGATATACCGGAGAACTCTTTGGAGAAAAGAATGTCTTCAAGGCGGGCACCATCGGAACCATCGCCAGCAAAACCGCCTATGGATTTGTAAGAAAGTATTACGAAGAACGGGAAAAACCCTTAAATCGCGCGGAAGCGGAGCGCCTGATCCAAGGATGTACAGGCATCAAGCGAACCACCGGACAGCATCCCGGTGGAATCATGGTCGTCCCGAGGGATAAGGACATTCACGATTTTTCTCCCATTCAATATCCGGCCAACGATGCGAAATCCGGTGTTTTAACCACCCATTTCGACTATCATTCCATTAGCGGTCGAATCCTGAAACTGGATATTCTGGGACATGATACGCCCTTGATCATTCGTATGCTGGAAGATTTCACCGGCACGAATGCCTCGACGATTCCCCTGGATGAACCCAAGACCATGTCGCTTTTCACCTCGACAAAGGCCTTGAATATTACGCCGGAAGATATTGATTCACCCGTAGGCTCCTTTGCGATTCCAGAATTCGGAACCAAATTTGTCCGCCAAATGCTGATTGATACCCAGCCAACCACCTTTTCCGAGTTGGCTCGAATCAGTGGGTTGTCCCACGGGACGGACGTTTGGCTCAACAATGCCCAGGAATTGGTGAGAAAGGGCACAACGACCCTGAAGCACGTAATCTCCACCCGTGATGACATTATGATTTACTTGATTCAACATGGACTGGAAAAGAAACGTGCCTTTCTGATTATGGAAAAAGTGCGAAAGGGAAAAGGACTCACACCGGAAGACGAAGCCTATATGAAGGAAATGGAGATTCCGGACTGGTATATCTGGTCTTGCAAGCAGATCAAATATATGTTTCCAAAAGCGCATGCCGTGGCCTATGTCATGATGGCCTTTCGAATCGCTTATTATAAGGTTTATTATCCGGCGGCCTTTTACGCCACATACTTTACGACAAAAATCGCCGATTTTGACCTGGAAACCATTCTTCGGGGCAGATCCTTCGTTACCCAGCGCCGCAAGGAGCTGGATGCCATGGGAAATGACAAGAGCGCCAAGGAGAAAAACCTGCTGACCGTCTTGGAGGTTGCCTCTGAAATGTGCGCTAGAGACATTCAACTGATGAAACCCGATTTGTATCATTCGGATGATGCAAAATTCATGATTGTTGACGGAAAGATTCTTCCTCCCCTCAGATGCCTGCCGGGCATGGGAGAGAATGCCGCGAAAGGTATAGTCGCGGCAAGAGAGAATGGCGATTTTCTTTCGATTGAGGACCTTGTTCAACGCGCCAAAGTCAACAAGACCTCCGTTGAAGGATTGCGTACTGTCGGTTGCCTCGATGGACTTCCGGAATCAAACCAGTTGTCTCTTTTCTCAATTTGATTTTTTTTGGAAAGTATGGTATGTTTTACAGAGATAGACTTGATGAGTGGGACTTCCCACTCATTGTTTTTTGTGTAGAGAAAGGAACGGATAATGGATAAAAAAACCATAATTAAACAGGTAATTGCGTTGGTAACTCCACTTTTGGAGCCAAAGATGGAATTGGTCGATGTAGAATGGATCAATGAATATGAATCATGGTATCTTAAAATTCTTCTGGATCAAGACGGGAATATCGCCCTTGATGATTGCCAGCGAATGAGCCGAAAAATCAATAGCGAATTGGATGCGATCACCGATCTGGAAGAAGCCTATTTTCTTGAAGTGTCTTCACCCGGCTTGGATCGTCCCTTTAAAACAGATCGGGACTTTGAACGAGCGCTCGGCAAAGGCGTGGAAGCCACTTTTTACAAGAAAATCGACGGCTCGAAAATCCACGCAGGTCTGCTGGACTCCTTTACTGCGGAGGCTGTTGTATTGCGCAATGAAAAGGATGAATTACAGTCCTTTGAACGAAAATTAATTGCTAAAATTCATTATCGTATTGAATTCTAAACCTTAAGGAGGAAATCTTATGAACACGGAGTTCATCAAAGCTCTGGACGACATCGAAAAAGAAAAAGGCGTATCTAAGGCGATCCTTTTGGACGCCTTGGAAGCGGCTCTGATCTCGGCCTATAAAAAGAACTTTGGTTCTTCTCAAAATGTAGAAGTGATCATTGATGCAGAAACTGGTCAGGTGCAGGTTTATGCGCTTAAAGAAGTGGTAGAAGAAGTATATGACAATCTATTGGAGGTATCGGCGGAAGACGCCTATGCCAAAGATCCCAAATTAGCCCTTGGCGATTTTCTTCGATTTGAGGTTACGCCGAAGGACTTTGGCCGGATCGCCGCACAAAATGCCAAGCAAGTTGTGGTGCAGCGCATTCGGGAAGCAGAGCGAGACGGGATCTTCAACGAATACGCAAGCCGAGAAAACGAAATGATCACAGGCGTTGTACAACGCGTCACTCGAAACAATGTCTTGATCAACCTTGGAAAAACCGAGGGAGTCTTGCTTCCCGCTGAACAGATGCCGATGGAAGGGTACAACCAAGGCGATCGCATCAAATGTTATATCCTCGAAGTAAAACGCACCTCAAAGGGACCTCAGATTATTTTGTCTCGAACTCATCCGGGTCTTGTCAAGCGATTGTTTGAATTGGAAGTGCCGGAAATTGAGGAAGGCATCGTTGAGATCTTCGGCGTGGCGCGAGAAGCCGGTTCAAGAACCAAATTGGCTGTCTATAATATCGAGGCGAATGTCGATCCCGTCGGCGCTTGTGTCGGTGAAAAAGGAAGTCGAGTAAAGGCGATCGTGGAAGAATTGAACGGCGAAAAAATCGATATCATCGAATGGTCTAACGAAGAGCAAGTTTTTATTGCCAACGCCCTGAGCCCTTCAAAGGTGGTTTTCGTCACCTTGAATGAAGCAGAAAAGGCGGCTTTGGTTGTCGTGCCCGATTATCAGCTTTCTTTGGCAATCGGAAAAGAGGGGCAAAATGCTCGATTGGCTGCAAAACTAACGGGTTGGAAAATCGATATCAAAAGCGAAACGCAATATGACGAACTAACGAAAAAGAATGAAACTCCTTCGGACACAGAGGATGTGGAAGAAGCTTTGCCTGAACAAGAGGTGGAATAATGAAAAAACGCAAGATGCCGCTACGAAAATGTGTGGGGTGCGGTGAGCAAAAACCAAAACGAGAATTGATTCGAATCGTTCGCAGTCCAGAAGGAGAGGTTTCCTTGGATCGTACGGGAAAAGCACCGGGGCGCGGTGCCTATATCTGTGATCAAGAAGCCTGTCTTCTAAGAGCGATTAAGACCAACGCTATACAGCGAGCGCTTCAGGTAGAATTGTCTCAGGAACAGGTTAAGATCTTGCTGGAGCGGTTGTCCAATGAATCCTAGAGTGGCTACCATGATTGGATTTGCAAAACGCTCTGGAAACCTGGCCAACGGCTTTACTGCTGTAACGATTAATATCAAAAAAAGAAAAGCGAAACTGGTCATGCTATCGGAAGATCTGTCGGCCGATTCTCGCAGAAAAATTACAAATCTTTGCCAATCGACGAATACGCCTTATTATACTCACGGAACCCGTGATGAAATTGGGCACGCCATCGGCAGGGAAGAATCAACAGTCATTGCTATACTGGATAAAAAATTCGCAAAGATCGTTGAGGAACAATTAGATGATATAAACTAATGGGGGTATCTATATGACAAAAAAACGAGTGTACCAAGTAGCAAAGGAATTAAACCTGTCAAGCAAAGAAATGATCAGTAAACTGGAAGAACTAGGAATCGAGGCATCAAGCCACATGAGCACCTTGGAAGATGAAGAGGTAAAAACCATTTTAGACTTATTCGCTGCTGAAAAAACAGAAGAAACACCTGTGGAAGAAACAACCATTCCCCCCACACAATCAAAGCCAGAGGAGTCTTCTAAGGAAGCACCGAAGAAGAAGAAAAACCGAAAGAAGAAGAATAGGAAAACCTTCATGCCTGCGCAGAAGCAAGAAGAAACACAAGCAGAAGCAGCAGATGATGATGGACTCATTCAAATAGATGATACCATTACCGTCAAAGATTTGGCGGAAAAATTGGATGTCGGCGCCAATGCCTTGATTGGAAAATTGATGATGGCCGGCACCATGGCTTCCATCAACGAAAGCATTTCCTTTGAAACGGCAGCGCTTATGGCCATGGAATTTGGTATTGAAATCGTCAAAAAGGAAAAAGAGAACCTGATCGATTTGAATTTGGACCCGGAAGATCCGGAAGAATTGTTGCAGTTCCGTGCACCAATCGTTACGGTTATGGGTCATGTCGACCATGGTAAGACCTCTCTTCTTGACGCCCTTCGGGACACCGCGGTTACCGATCGAGAGGCTGGCGGAATCACCCAGCATATTGGCGCGTCAAGCATTAAGGTGAATGATAAAGAGATTGTTTTCTTGGATACACCCGGCCATGAAGCGTTTACGTCCATGCGTGCCCGTGGTGCCCAGGTTACGGATATCGCAATTCTTGTCGTTGCAGCCGACGACGGTGTGATGCCTCAGACCATCGAAGCCATCAATCACTCCAAGGCCGCAGGTGTTCCGATTATTGTTGCCATCAACAAGATCGACAAGCCAGCCGCCAATCCGGATCGCGTGCTTCAAGAATTGAACGAGCACGGACTATTCCCAGAAGCCTGGGGTGGAGATGTCATCACAGTCAATGTATCCGCGCAAACACGTGAAGGCTTGGACGAATTGATGGAAATGGTTCTTTTGGTTGCTGAAATGGAAGAGCTTAAAGCCAATCCAGATCGTCTTGCAGTCGGCACCGTTATTGAGTCTCGATTGGACAGTCAACGGGGTCCTGTTGCTACCATTGTGGTCAACAAAGGCACCCTGCATGTGGGCGATCCTATTTTCTCCGGCGTAGCAGTCGGCAAGGTTCGCGCCTTGATCAATGACAAGGGACGAAGAGTGAAAACGGCAGGGCCATCGACACCAGTTGAAGTTCTCGGTCTTTCTGAAACACCGGAGGCCGGCGCTTTTCTGTATGCTGTTCAAAACGACAAAATTGCAAAAGCCTATGCCAGTGCCAATCAAGAAACGGCGCGGCAAGCAAAATACAAGACAACAAAACGTGTATCCTTGGAAGATTTATATGAACAATTACAATTGGGCGAGATGCAAGATCTAAACCTGATTATCAAGGCTGACGTAAAGGGTTCCATTGAGGCTGTCAAACAGTCCTTGCTGAAACTGAGCAACGAAGAAGTAACGGTTAATCCGATCCATGGAGGCGTTGGCGCCATCACCGATACAGATATCATGTTGGCATCCGCGTCCAATGCGATTATTATCGGATTTAATGTTCGTCCAACCACATCAGCCCTCACCTTGGCAGATCAAGAGCATGTTGATGTGCGCACCTATCGAATTATCTACAAGGCGATCGAGGATATCGAGGCTGCAATTCGCGGCATGTTGGCTCCTGAATTCAAAGAAGTCGTTCAAGGCCGTGCCGAAGTACGTGCAACCTTCAAGGTGCCGAATGCAGGCATGGTAGCCGGGATCTATGTGACGGAAGGAAAGATCACAAGAAATTCTGAAATCCGTCTACTTCGCGACAATATCGTAATTTTTGATGGCAAATTAACTTCACTAAGACGATTTAAAGATGACGTGAAGGAAGTCTTGACCGGATATGAAGGCGGGCTTGGAATCGAGAACTACAACGATATCAAAGACGGCGATGTAATTGAAGCCTTCATTATGGAAGAAATCAAACGTTAATTGGAGGATACTATGCGCTACGCAAGACAAGACCGTATAGCGGAAGAAATGAAAAAAACATTGAGCCAAGGGATTCGAGATCTTTTGACCGATGCTGAAACCGCAACGATTTGGAGCATCACACAGATCGATGTAACCAAGGATTTACGACATGCGAAAGTGTTTGTCAGCATTTTAGGCACCAAAGAACAAGAGTCTGGAATGATGGCTGCTTTGCAAAAGAAATCAGGAGCCCTCAGAAAGCTCGTCGGTAGCAAGGTTCGCATGCATTTCACACCGGAACTTCACTTTCACCATGATCATTCCATTGAACACGGATTGAAGATCTCCAAGATCCTGAACGAAATCAAGGATGGGGAAGATCATGAATAAACGGGAAGCGCATCGGCTGCATGAAAAACTGAGTCGCATTGATTCAGTATGCATCGTATCGCATGCCCATCCCGATGGAGACAGCTTGGGATCCCTTCTGGGACTTGCTGCTCTGATCGAAAACCATTATCATTGTCGAGTGGAGCGGGTCCTATCGGACTCGACTCCATCTCGTTATGCCTTTATGGATACCGCTAAGGCGGTGCCGTATCAGGCCTGCTTGGAGAATACCTACGATTGTTGCATCCTAGTGGACTGCAGCGATGAAGACCGTTTGGGCGATGCCAAGGCGCTTCTGACACAGGTCGACGCTCTGATCAATATTGATCACCATCGCAGCAATCAGAGCTTTGGCGCCATCAACCTTGTGGAAGCGGATTGCAGTTCTACGGGAGAATTGATCTATCAATTGGCGAAATGCTTGGACTGGCAATTGGATTCGGAAATTGCCGCTGCTCTCTATGTCGCCATCGCAACGGATACGGGGAGTTTCCAGTATTCCAACACCACCCAAAGAACCCATTTGGCGGCGGCGGAATTATTGAGCCACCCCTTTGAAGTGGATCTGGTGCGGGAGCGTTTGTTCCAAAGCGAGCCTCTCAACAAGGCCAAGCTGTTTATCACGCTGGTTCAATCCATTGCTTTCACCTCCGAGGGACAAATTGGCGGCTGCAGTGTTACGCAAAAAGACCTGAGTCAATTCCAAGCCTCTTACGAAGATTTGGATGGAGTCGTGGAATTTATTCGAAATATTGAAACCATTCGTATTTCCTATCTGATCAAAGAGGTGGGAAAAAACGAATTTCGAGCCAGTTTGCGTTCGAAACCGCCGACTCGCGTAGACAAAATAGCTCATCAATTTGGCGGGGGCGGACATGCCTATGCCGCAGGATGTTCCTTTACAGGAAGCCTGACGCAATTTCAAGAACAATTGATTCGAGCGTGCGAGGAAAGCATATGAATGGATTTATCGTTGTATTTAAACCGACGGGCATGACCTCTCATGACATTGTCTCGAGGGTCAGACGGCTGACGGGAATTCGCCAGGTGGGGCATACAGGCACCCTGGATCCCAATGCCAGCGGCGTATTGCCCATTGCGATCGGCAAGGCAACCAAAGCAATCCCTTATTTATTGGAGGAGCGAAAGGTGTACCGCGCCGAACTCACCTTGGGGGTGGAAACGGATACCTGCGATCGATACGGCACCACGGTGACAACAAGTCAAAAAACCGCAGCTTCGAAAGAATCCTTTCTTGAGGCGGCGCAATTTTTTTTGGGACGGATCGAGCAACTGCCTCCGATCTTTTCAGCCATTCGCATCAATGGGAAACGCGCCTATGAATTGGCGCGGGTCGGGAAAACACCGGAGATGAAGATGAGAGAAATCGAGGTCGAATCCATCGACTTGGTTTCCACGGATCAAAATCGATTTCTTTTCGATGTCGTCTGCTCCAAGGGAACCTATATCCGATCTTTGTGTCGAGATCTGGCGATTCAAATGGGAAGCGTGGGACATATGTCCATGTTGATTCGATTGGAATCGGGGATCTTTACGGCAGAAAATGCACTTTGCGATTGGGATCAATTAGAGAGTGCTCTTTTGCCGATTGACCAGGCCCTGTCGCATTATCCTGGTATTCAGGTGGATCCAGGCGAAGAGAAACGCCTTTTGTTTGGTCAGATCATTTCCAAAACCGCTGATCAATCAGCTGAAGTCTTTCGGGTATACAGCGCTTCTCGATTTCTTGGAATCGCGGAATGCAAAAACAATCAGATGAAGATGAAACGGCAATTCATTTAGGAGTCGATCCAATTATGAAAATCATCATGAGCGAAAAATATCAAATGGATCAAGATACCATTGTAGTTCTTGGAAATTTTGACGGAATTCATCGAGGCCATCAATCCCTTTTGGAAATGGCCCGCGCTGAGAAGGAAGGCACAAGGCGAGCGGTGCTTGTCTTTACCTTTCAGAGTCATCCTTCCCACGACCTGCCGGGACGCAAAGCGATTCGCTACTTGTTTTCCAATCAACAGCGAATTGAAATCTTTGAAGCCCTTGGGGTGGACACCATGTATTCCGTTCCTTTTTCAAATGTGAAAAACATACCGGCACCTCGGTTTGTTCAGGAAATTCTAATTGATCACTTACGGGCATCCACCATTATCATCGGACATGATTTTCGTTTCGGAGCGGAAGCGAAAGGTGACGTTTCACTGCTGAAAAGCATTTGCGAATCCATCGGCATCAAGGTGGTCGTGATGGGCAAAAAGAGTTTTGGCGAGGAGCGAATCAGCAGCACCCGAATTCGCGATGCCATTTCCCAGGGAGATTTATTGGAAGCCGAACACCTTCTGGGGCGTCCCTATCAATTGTCGGGACACGTGATTCACGGAAAAAAGTTGGGCCGAACCATGGGGATTCCAACGGCGAATTTAGAGATGAGACTGCCTTACGTTGTACCCAAATTCGGTGTCTATTTTTCTCAAGTTTTCATTGAGAATCAGGCGTATTACGCCGTAACGAGCATCGGCTTGAATCCAACGGTTGATCAGCGAATCCATCCGAGCATTGAAATCCATATCCTGGATTTTAACGAAGATATTTATGATACCCAGGTTCGTCTAAACCTATTTCAGCTGCTTCGAAAGGAAAAGAAATTTTCCGATCTCGATGAATTGATTCATCAGATCCATCGAGATATTGAGCAAGTGCGAAAAATGGTTTACAAACTAAGGGATTTATGATAACGTAATATGTTGTTACCCTGTCTGTGTTTTTCGACACCTCGACGATTACTCGGATAGGGAGAATAAATAATTTGAGGAGGCTATACACATGTTAGCAAAAGAAATCAAAGCACAACTTGTACAGGAATACCAAACACACGAAGGGGACACTGGTTCTCCGGAGGTGCAAATCGCTATTTTGACAGCCCGCATCAACGAGTTGAATGAACATTTACAAACGCATAAAAAAGATTTTCATTCACGCCGTGGTCTATTGAAGATGGTTGGTCAGCGCCGAGGCCTATTAAACTACTTGAAAAAATCCGAAGTGGATCGTTATAGAATTTTAATCAAGAGATTGGGTCTAAGAAAATAATAAAAAGCGGGGGTACCCCGCTTTTTGTTTTACGACCGAAAAGGAGGTAGACAATGATTCGAGAATTTGAATATCTATTAGCAGGAAAAACCCTGAAAGTAACCACTGGTAAAATTGCGGAGCAGGCTCACGGCTCATGCATGGTAACCCTTGGCGATACTGTTGTTATGGCCAATGTGACCAGTTCGAAAAAGCCTAGAGCGGGTATCGATTTTTTCCCTTTAGCTGTTGAGTACCAGGAAAAATATTACGCAGCCGGCAAGATTCCGGGAGGATTTATCAAACGGGAAGGACGCCCAAGCACGCAATCGATTTTGACGTCTCGTTTGATCGACCGTCCGATGCGACCCCTATTCCCGAAAGGATTCCGCAACGATGTTCAAGTTGTTGTGACTGCCCTTTCCGTTGAACCGGACGTAAAACCTGACGTACCCGCCATGCTTGCATCGGCAATTGCCATTAGCATTTCTGACATTCCGTTCAGCGGTCCTGTTGCATCCATGCACGCAGGCATGATTGACGGAAAAGTGATTCTAATGCCAAATGAAGAACAGCGAGAAGCATCTCAGCTTGATCTGATTGTTGCCGGTACTGCCGACGCCGTTATGATGGTGGAAGCGGGATCGAACATTATCTCGGAAGCGCAAATGCTTGACGGGATCTTGAGTTCTCACGACGAGATCAAAAATCTTTGCGGCTTTATCTCGAACATCACTGCAGAGGTAGGCAAAGAAAAATTCGTATTTGAAGTGCCGGGAATCGATGAGGATCTTTTTGCATCTGTTGAAGCCCTAGCACTGCCTAAATTGAAAGAAGCTGTTTTGGTTTTTGAAAAACAAGCGAGAAACGAAGCCATCGGCGCCGTTCGCGAAGCGATATTTGCTGAATTGCTTGATGAGGAAGAAACCCTTTCTGGTCAACTTCAACAAAGTTTTGACAAACTCTTGAAGCAAGAAGTCCGCGAATTGATCTTGCAAGGCGTTCGACCGGATAGCCGAAAGCATGCCGAGATTCGTGCAATCAGCTCTGAGGTTGGCTTATTGCCACGCACCCATGGCTCCGCACTCTTTACGCGAGGACAGACACAAGCGATGTCCATCTTGACTTTGGGTACTTCAAGCGATGTTCAAATTATTGACGGATTGGGAAAAGAAGAGAAGCGACGATATATGCATCACTACAATTTCCCTCCATACTGTACCGGTGAAGCATACATGATGCGCGGTCCAAAGCGACGTGAAATCGGTCATGGCGCCTTGGCGGAACGCGCCTTGATTCCAGTGCTTCCTGATCATGAAACATTCCCATACACCATTCGCGTGGTTTCTGAGATCCTGAGCTCCAACGGTTCTTCTTCTCAGGCCAGCATTTGCGGCAGCACCCTTTCCATGATGGATGCAGGGGTTCCGATTTCGGCGCCTGTTGCAGGGATTGCCATGGGATTGATCAAAGAAGGCGATCGCTTGGCGATTCTTTCCGACATTCAAGGTCTGGAAGATCATCTTGGCGATATGGACTTTAAGGTTGCCGGAACGCGAGAAGGCATTACGGCGATTCAAATGGATATTAAGATCGCCGGAATCGAACGCAAGATTCTGGAACAAGCCTTGGAAAGCGCTCGATTGGGCCGCTTGTACATCCTTGACAAAATGAATGAAACCATGCAAGCGCCGCGTGAAGATACGTCACAATACGCGCCGCGAATCATCTCTATGATGGTGCCGGTTGACAAGATCCGTACAGTCATTGGGTCAGGCGGAAAAACAATCAATGCCATTATCGAAGAAACTGGCGTGAAGATCGATATCGACGACTCTGGTTTGATTGAGATTGCGGCGGAATCGGGAGCAGCTGGTGAAAAAGCGAAAGCCATCATCGAATCCATTGTCACAGACCCTGTCGTTGGCACAGTCTACCAAGCAAAGGTAACGCGCACTTTGACTTTCGGCGCTTTCTTGGAATTCTTGCCGGGCAAAGAGGGCTTGATCCATATTTCTCGCCTTGCCGTTGAACGCGTGAAGAGCGTGGAAGACGTCGTGAAGGTTGGCGATGAGCTGGAAGTCAAGCTGGTTGCAATCGATGATCAAGGTCGCTATGATTTGGCTCGCACAGACATTCCGTATGTGGAGAAGAAAAGAGACGATACTCGTCGAAGCAACTCCCATTCAAGAGACGGCAATCGACGTCGACCACAGCGTCGCGACGATAACCGCTCATCTGCTCCTCGACAAAATAAGCCGAGCGAGAAAAAAGAACAATAATTGAACATGAACCTTCGGGTTCATGTTTTTTCTTTGTCAAGAACAATGGTATAATAGAATTAGTTTGCGGAGGAAAGTATGACAAAGACCACACAATTATCCAATGGAATGAAGCTCGTGTTTGAACAAAAAAAATCCATGCATTCTGTGGCCTTCGGGCTGTGGGTTCGCGTTGGATCCATTGATGACGGATTGAATCTGGGCATCGCTCATTTTATTGAGCATATGATTTTTAAGGGAAATAAAAAATGGAACGCGAAACAGATCGCGTCCCATGTCGACCTCTTGGGGGCGCAATTGAACGCCTTTACCGAGAAGGAAAGCACCTGTTACTACGGCCGAGTCATCGATGAGGAATTTCCATCTCTTTTGGAACTCGTATCCGAAATCGTCTTGAATCCCGCCCTTCAACAGGAGGATGTGGAAAAAGAACGTCAAGTGATTCTGGAAGAAATCAAGATGGACTTGGACACCCCGGATGAACGCATCCACGATCTATTAGATGCCCTGATGTTTGAACCCACGCCTTATGGCAAGGGCATCCTCGGGGAAGAGGAGAGTGTTTCGGCCATGGAATCTGCCATGCTGAAAGTCCATCATCAAACCCATTACCAACCGAATCAAATGGTGCT
>DAOUQF010000016.1 GCA_030625815.1 Eubacteriales bacterium | reverse complement strand
TGGTGCATCGAAAATCGATTCAATAAAGAAGACAAAATAAGATACCCGGGCAATGCTTTTGCATAACCCGGTATTTTATTTCTCTGTATATTTTAAATTAGATCCTTTATACTCTTCCACGGAGTATTTTTTTGCGTTCTTCCCATTTTCCTGTTTAAGGATTCCGGTAAGTCATAATTGCTCTTTTCTTTTCAGCTGGGGTCTTCTATCATGGCAAATAATTGCGCCATAAGTTTAAACCCGAAGTGGTCCAATAGCTGACTGGCTTCTTTGGAAATGCTAATGGCAAATTCCTTGGGAGAATGGAATTGATCCCAATCACGGTCAATGCAAAAGGATTGAATTGTGTCTTTGAGGTCTTGCACTGTTTGCTTTTCGTCCATAAAATCCTCCTGAGAAACTGAAATGATTGATAGATCAGTAATGATTTTATTCAAACCGCATCGGTTCTACAGGCGAAAAGTTTTAGAGAAGAGCGGATTATAGATCTTACTTTGGCAAAAAGGAAGTTGATAAAACAAAAGATGAATGATACATCTAATGTTAAAAAATGTAAGAAAAAAATACATTTTTGAGATAGAATAACTTAGGGGGGAAATGCCATGAAGAAAAATGCGATTTTATCAATGTTATTAGTTTTGGTAATGATAGTTGGGGGTACAGCTTTTGCTGGGATTGATCCTAATCTTGAAAATGTTCCGCTGGAGTCAAAGCAGAAGATCTTATTTACGTTGGAGGATTCGGCAATTACAGTTCCTCAAAGCATTCATGAATTGGAATATGATCCGGCGAATCAACAATTGTATATTATTGTAAGACTGGATTCGATGTCGCATTGGGATGCTTCGAATCAATATGTCTATGACATAAATAACCCAGAAGGGAATGAGATTGATGACCCAGCATATCCACTGATAGAAGGGTATCTGAGGCAGGGTATTGAATTCGGTGATACGGGTGCCTGGAGCCTTGAGCAAGGCCCAGGAGGAACTGATTATTTTATGTATCATGCTAAAGATGGAGTAAAGTCTCAGGCTGCACTGGATGGAGCTAGTGGTCTTGTTGTTCAGGGGAATCATGTATTGTATCGTTTTCCCAATTGCAGTTCGCGGGATGATTTTTTGACGGGAACAATAGTGGAAAGTCCAGACACGGAAAATTTAGTGCTTCTAGATTTGGAAAGCCCGATTGATGCAGAATGTACGAGTATGAGAGGCTATGACTTATCACCTGATGGGAAAGAGGTTCTGTATCTTAGTTTTTCAAGAGATGAGGATTCAGATGTATGGGTATCTCATAATGATATAGTGCGCGTGGATTTGGAAACGAAAGAAGAAATTGCTAGATTTCCGTTTGTAACGGATAGCATGAGTAGAATAGGTTTTGATTTGTATGCGACGGATCAGTATATTGTTGTTTTATCGAAAGATTATAAAACGGGGAAAGGATATATTGATCGTTATACCTACGACGGTGTGCGCGTTGATGGAGTTGAAACGAATTACTGCATAAGGAGAATCACGGAAGGGCCCAATGGAAGCACGATATATATGCAGATGAAATATCTGGATGAGAAGTTTGTAGAGGTGGATCAAGAAGAGGATAAGAAAGAGGAATTTGGACCATTGGAAGTGATTCAGGTTAATTGGGAGCCGGAAAAAGAAATAAGCGATGGCTCTGGTCCGCGACCTGTGATTCGGGAAAAAACAAGAGCTGGATATACGGTAGCACGATTTGCAGACAGTAAATTTGGTCTTTTGCGTGTGGAAGAGCTTGAAACTGGAATGGTGGATTATCAAGCGCCGATCAGATCCAACGAAAACGCTGTGAAACTGCAAATTCCATATTTCGATATCAAAGCGAAAATGGAAAGTGGCGCTCGCAATCTTTTGGTCGACTATCAAGACCAAGAGTTGGTTTTCCCGATGGAACTCTTCAATTGCGATGACGTGTTAGCAGCTATGCCGTGTCAATCTGATGCAACGATCGAGATTATTATGCATACAGATGAGGCTGGCAATGTTACCTATGACGTGCAGCTGTTTGTTGTCGAGCAAGTGAACGGGATGACACGAGTCGTGCATCGAAAAACGATTCAATAAATAAAATGATTCAGAGATTTAAATAAATGCGAAAGCGATAGAAATGAGTCCTGTGAATATGCGGGGCTCATTTTTGAATAAGTGAGGGAATCACTTCATGAATAGGGATAGGCATAGAAGCAAAACTATGTCAAAATAAGAATTATATGGATCGCAAGAATGAAAATATAGTTATTTGAAACATATGCGGTCAGATTAATAGAATTTTGGACAGCTGATTAACTCAAATTAGTAAGCAGGGGATGGGACAGCCATGATCGTACAAGAGTATCTCGTTAAGCATCACTTTACTCAGAACGGAAACTTGCAATGCGAAAATCCGGATAATCCAAATGAAATCATTATACTTTCGACCAGTTTTGTTAAGCAGGATACTTTGGTAATCGTCGATCATTTAAGTATCTTTAACACCAAATTTTCGTATAAACGATATTGCCAAAAACAGAATGAGTGGATGCAAACTTATTGTCAGGTATATCGATTTATAGAAACTGATTTGAAAATGGCTGAGTTGTTTGTATCAACAGGTAGTGAATCTGATGGGGAATTTTTTCAAAATCCTTTAATTGAAGATACCGTTGATTACATCGCATCCAGAACCTATAACCGCGAGGAACATTCGATTGATCCAAGTCCGCTTGAATATTATTTTGAAGAACGCTTTTCTGATACCTATGGGGAAGAAGCGTTATCGTACTTATCCCGCGAGTATAGCATGATTTTGATGAATGGCAAGACGGGATATCTTGATTATGTGTTGATTCATCAAGATGGAACAATATTTGGGATTGAAGAAAATGGGGTTACGTATCATCATCCGTATAATATTAAGCAAGACAAATACAGGGATATTTTGATGAAGC
This sequence comes from Eubacteriales bacterium, assembly GCA_030625815.1. GTDB lineage: Bacteria > Bacillota > Clostridia > Tissierellales > GPF-1 > GPF-1. The sequence goes on along the minus strand of DAOUQF010000016.1, from coordinate 65,549 downwards.
AGAATTCGTTGATATCTCAAGGAGGGAAGATGTTCCGTTGGGATACGGAAAGCATACAGAACCCTGGCAAAGTGAATGATGAAATTAGAGAGTTTTTTGGAGAAGTTTCAAAGTATAGAAACCAAACTTCGTTGGCTTCAAAAAGAAAATTTAGTTTATATCATCATCAAAAAGAAAGCTTGCAAGAACTGAAATTTAGGAGAGAGGAAGCGGATGGAAGCGCATCACTTGTCGTTCTTCCGACTGGAACTGGGAAAACACAAATTGCATTGGAAGATTTAACTCATTATCAAAAGACCATGCCGAACACGAATGTGCTGGTAATGGTTCCAACCTGGGATTTAAAGAATCAGTGGGTTCGTAAATTTGAAGAACAGGATGATTTCAAAGGAAATGTAAAAGTGAGAACCTATGCAGGGTGCAGTCGAAAGTATCATAATGAAGCGGCAGATGCTTATGATTACTTGATTGTTGATGAAGCGCATCATGCTGTGGCACCTACGTTGAAAAAAGTGATTCGGCATTATCAACCTGACTTCTTATTGGGTTTAACGGCGACAGATAAAAGGCTCGATGAAAAACGATTGGAAGATGTATTTGGCAAGTATGATGTGCAAATGGATCTGAGAGAAGCGATGAAAAAAGGAATTTTATGCCCCATTCGAGCTTTTCGATTGGAAACCAATATAGATCTTTCGAAAGTGCGGTTTAACCAAAAAGATTATTTCGCCGCAGATTTACAGAAAAACATTTTGGTGCCTTCAAGGGATCAATTGATTGCAGATACAATCAAAAAATATTTTGGTGTTCAATTGAGCGACAAGAGCGGGATCGTATTTTGTGTGAATATCAAGCATGCCAAGGATATGGCGAGTTTATTGAATAAAAGAGGGATTTCAGCAGCCTCTGTAGACGGAAAAGATCCAAAGCGGTTTGATAAAATCGAACGTTATATGAAGAGAGAAATTCGATTTTTGTGCACATGCAGTTTGTTGACGGAAGGGTGGGATGCACCACATACTTCGGTGATTGTAATGGCAAGACCAACCTTGTCTCGGGTGCTTTATACGCAACAACTGGGACGAGGGACACGAACTTCGCCCGGAAAAGAAGCTTTGATTGTGATTGATGTTGTTGATAATTATGGTGCATATGGGCGAATTACAAATCGGCCATGGTCGCTGCATGCTTTATTTGGCACAACCGGCTATTGGCCTTTTGGAGATATTTTAAATCCAGATGATCAAGTTCTTGAGATTGACACCATTTATGGGAAAGAAATGAAATTGGCGCCGATTGATGTGTTTACCATGCAGCAGCTGTATGGCGAACATCTGGGAGAAGAACAATTGGCTCGAGAGCTATTCGTATCTACGGGCACGGTAAAGAGCTGGATTAAGAAGGGAAGAATCGTTCCAGATGCGGACATCCCAATGGGGAGAAGTCATATTCGATTGTTCACAAAGAAACAAGTTTCGGAAATCCGTACACAGATGAACTTGAATGAACATACAGAAGAAACCATTGTGGAAGATTTTTGGGAATTCATTAATAAAGGGGATTATTCTTTCAGCTATAAAATGCCATTTTTGCTTGCGCTTCTTGCTGAGGTGGACAGTGCTGGAGAAGCTGATGTTGATCGTGTATTTTTCTGGTATCAGCAGTTCTATTTGGATCGGCTTGAACAACGACTGCAAATTGATCGTCCGAAGTCACCCTATAATCGAGAAGAGATATTGAATGATAAGAAGTTTTTGAAAAATAGCATGTTGCAAAATCCATTCGAGAAATTTGAACGGAAACGATTTATGTATCATGCAAAAGACTTGAAACGAATTTCGATTCATCATCGAATTTGGAATGATTTTGTAGAAAATCATGGTATTGATCGATTGCGTGATAAGATGAAGTCAGATTTGAATACGTATTATCAAGGTTTTTAAGAGGGAGAATGTCATGAGTAAAGATTATTATAATATAAACGCAGAAGACTTTATCCAACGCACCATGGAAGTTGACATGTCCGACATCTATGACTGGGTACTGCCGGGGGTGCAAGAAGAAGGTCGTATTCTGGATGTGGGATTTGGTTCCGGGCGGGACAGTCTGTTTTTCCTTGCTATGGGGTATGAGGTCACGTCTATGGATACATCACAGCGCTTTGTCGCCATCGGGCGAGAATTACTGCCGGATGTGATCCTTGAAGATGTCTGTGAAATGACATTTAGTGAGGAGTTTGATTTGGTATGGGCGAATGCCTCGCTGCTTCACTTAAACGAAGAGGAATTTGCGGTTGCAATTGCTCGAATTGAAGAGAGCTTGCAGGAAGGCGCTTGGTTCTATGTTTCCATGAAGCGTGGAGACTTTGAGGGGATTCGCAATGAGCGTTACTTTAAGTTTTATACCAAGGAAACATTGGTGGAAGCAGTGACTGAAGCTAGTTCTCTGGAGCTGGTGGACTATCTAGAAACTGAGGATAGCCGGGAGAGCCATAAAGGCGAGTATTGGGTGAATGCATTGTTTATTAAACCATAAGGCTGGTTGTAAGGAGTTGAGCCTCTGAAGCTTGTCGGAAGATTCTTGCAACGCTATTGGTGAATACAAAAAGCCCCCGAGACAAGATGTCTCGGGGGTTATGTGTTTATTGCTATTGGTTTTTCGATTATTTTGAAACAGTATAGGGATAGGTAGCAATTTTGAAGCAGAAGTCATCCAGTTTCTTGTTTGCTTCGGCTTGTTGGTTTGCTTGCTCTGTTTGAGCGATATCATTGTACAGATTTTTTAGCATTGGCATGTCTGCTGCAGGAATTTCTCTTGCCGGCATTGATTCCATAGCTTCTTCAAAGCTTAGAAGTTGTGATGTTTCGTTGCATGCTACAGCCTGTACCGGTGTAGTTTCCAATCCAAAGATTTGAGGTGCTAAGCCTAGGCAGATAACGACTGCCGCTACGATCAAAAGTATATTTTTTCTCATTATATTAATGCCTCCATACGCATATTTTTTTCTTCAAGTGCAGTATACCCGATCAATTCGAGGAAATGTAATTTGTTAAGAAAACTTAAAAATATCAATCGTTTTCCTGCTTGTTTTATTCATACAGTGCAAGGAAAACGTTTTTGTAAACAAATGTGCAAACGTTTTGCAGAAATGACAGGAATCAAGTATGATAAGTAGACGGAATATCTAAAGGGGAGAATGGGAATGAGACGATTTATTATTGATACGGATCCAGGGATTGACGACGCCTTTGCCATTGGGCTGATGATGCAGTCGGATATTGAAATTTTAGGGATTACCACGGTGTCTGGAAACAATGGAATTGATTCGGTGACCACCAATGCTTTGCGATTGGTTCACTTTTTCAAGCGACCTGAGATATTAGTATATGAAGGTGCTGGAAAACCAATTTTGCGAGAATCGGGGACATCAGACGGATGCCATGGTTCCGATGGAATGGGGAATACCTATTTGCCTGTAGGAAGCCGGGTTGTTGAGGAAAAGCATGCCGTGGATTTTTTGATTGAAACAATAGGTTCCTCTGAGGGTGATATTGAGATATTGGCATTGGGACCTTTGACAAATCTAGCTATGGCGATTCAAAAAGCACCGGAAGCGATAAAAAAGGTGAAGATGATTTATTCTATGGGGGGCGGCGTGAACCAGGGCAATATTACTCCTTTTGCCGAGTTTAATTATTGGGTGGACCCGGAGGCGACGCAATTGGTTTTTGATTCTGGAATTCCCATTCGCATGGTAGGGTTGAATGTGACGGAGCAATGCATCATTTCACCGGAAGAATTTGGACGATTGGAGCAGAGCGAAAGTAGGGTGGCGTCTTTGTATTATCAGATGCAAAAACATTATACGACTCATTATATGAGACGAGATAAAATTAATGGGGCCATCATTCATGATTTGTTGACAGCGGCGACGATTTTTGACGACTCCATTGTTTCCTTTGAAACCCAGGATGTGTGGGTTGAAACGGATGGGGAGAAGCGCGGAGCTACTTTGATCGAACCTGGGAAAGGAAAGTCTGTTTCTCTTGGGGTGAGTGTGGATGTTGCGAAGTACAAGGCATATGTATTCGAGCATATGTTTGGGATAAAATGAAAGTAGGAGCCAATTGCCTTCTAGAATTCATAAAGAAACAGCTTGTGAGAAAATAATCTCACAAGCTGTTTTTTTGCTTTTGAGAGAGCTGAATCTCTCATTCGTTTATACTATTTTACTTTTGGAACAACGAGAATAACATCGGTGCCTCTGAATGCCAAGCCACCCATGTCTTCGCCAATGAGAATCAGCTCAATGACGCCTTCAGGGTCTGGTCCGATCAATGCGAGAACATCTTCCATATCAAAATGCAAGATCATGTCCATATATCCATCGCCTTGATACGGCGCATAGTCAGATGAAACGTCTTCATAAGCCCAGCGGAGCGGTTCAATCTCCATAGCCGATCCTTCCATCGTCAATCGAATGGTTGTAGCATCGACATATGCGGCATCAAAATCTTCGCTTCCCAAAATTGCAACTGGCAAAACACCAACAGGTTTTGGTTTGACTGCATTCGGGTCGCTTCCTGGCTTGATATTGATGTCAATTGCTGTTATTGGTGGCGGAGGTGCTACTTTTTGAAGAGTCAGAAGAGCCCAAGTAGTGGATAAAACATGGTTGTCTTCATAGTCCCAGTTTGTAATTGGCCAAGAGTCATCAGGCAATTGTTCTGCCAACAGTTTGTTGGAAACATCTTCGAACCAATCGAAATTTGGGTCGCCGCCGACATTTATAGTTTCAATGCCATAGGCTTCAAAACCCTTCATCATAGCGAAAGTGGCTTGATAGTTCTTCACAGATGGTGATTGCCATCCGGGATCGTTGTCTGGTACATTCCAATTCGCTTCGATATAGCCAATAGCAGCTTCTACTCTTGGATCATCCGGTGCGTATCCAAGGAATGCCATTTGATGCAATAGATTGCCTGTTTTTAATAGGTTCACCCAGTCAGTTGGGAGTGTGTACCCGGATCCACCGCTGGTATCATTTTGAATATAATTGACCCAGAGATCCAACTCGTCTCTTACAAAGCTTGGGATCGTGGATTCGAATCCATAAACGGGATGTTCGGCAAAAGCCAAACCCATAACGGCGTAACCGGAAATGGAGTTGTCGCTTCGGAAGTTTTCGGCGTTCATGGCGTGGTAATTCCAACCGCCTCGATATAGTGAATCAGGATCAGTTTGACCCCAAGCAAGGAAATCAACCATGTCTTGGGCGACATCGCCATAATTCATTCCGGACAATGGTCCGGTAGTTACAATGCGAGCTGGATTGCTTGACGCTGCGACTGCCATCAATGCAATGCTGGTGATGTAAATTTCGTGATGGACACCAGGAGCAAGGCTGATGCCCATTCCGTTACCGTTGGAATCGGGATCGCCTGCAGGCTGTAATCCAATCGAAACGACGGCAGCAGAAGATAACAGGTAATCCAAGCCATGTACAACCGTAGACCTGAATGGATAGTCCGGATCGAAAGGCCCGTCAAATTCCGGATCATTCAGGGCGTGGGTTTCGAATTTCAATAGTGCCAAACCGGTTCTTGCAAGAGACTCCGGATAGTAATCTCCCCAAGATCCATCGGGACTTTGCATTCTAGCCAGCCATTCCATGCCGGCATAGGTTGATTCTGCAATTTCATCTGGAGGTGCAGCAAAAGCAGCTCCTGAGAAAACAAGAGAAATAAGAAGCATCAAAGCTACGATCTTTTTAAAAGTCTTCATCATTTTCCTCCTTTTTGACTTTCATGTAATGTAGTTTGTTTGCAACATTCATTTTTCCCCGATATCACCTCCTCAAGGCATATTCTCTGTTGAGCTGTTTTTTGTTTTGCTTTTTATGCAAACAAAAAAAGACTCCCAAGGAAATGGAAGTCTGAATTCTGAACGTGAAAATAAAATATTATCCGCAGGAATGCTAATAATTGGTTCGCAGAGTTGTATTTTATTTTCGATATATGTAAACTGACATAAGATGTCAGATGGGGTGACTTCCATTATTCCTTTTTGATTATTGTACAAAGCATTAATACCCGGGAGAAAATTCAAACGGTATCTGAATTTGAGAAAAATAAAACGAAATTCCAGTATTGTTTTGAAATTAAGGGATATAGTTCTATAAATAACAAGGATTAGGATTGCATTTGTGAAAAAGTGTAAATTTAGTTGGAGATCAAGTGAATTGATTTCATCGGTGGATTTGGGCATAGCATGGTAAAGGAGCCCGATTGGGCTCCTTATTTTGTGCGTCGATAAGTTATATGGTCATCAATTCTTGCGATTTCCCGCATTTGATTCTTTTCGAGAATTTTACGGGAAGGATGGTTGAGCAGCAGGCAGGTTGCACTGATGCTGTTGACTTCCGGTTGCTTTAACGCCCATTCTATTAAGGCGTGAAGGGCTTCTGTACCGAAGCCGTGGCTTTGCTTGGATTCGACCAGACCGCAACCAATCTCCACGTTGCCAGTTTCATCTGGGGGACCGTGGAATCCGATATCGCCAATGACGGTTTGGGTGTCGCGTTTGACAATCATCCAGATCTCAAATCCGCTGGGGTGTTCCAGTGATTCCAGAATCTGATCCGCAACCGGAAGGATATCAAGAGTATCTTTTCTTGGCCAATGGGGATCCTTTTCAATGCTGATTCCATGATGCGGGATTTCTTCTCCAATGATAACGGATCGAACCTGCTCGTGGGTCATGGGAATCAATAGGAGCCGTTCAGTGGTTAAGGGTTCTACATACATGGGTTCACTTCCTTTTCCTGTACTATTCTTCTTGTACCCAAATTATCGAAAAACCGGAATCTGAATCTAAAATCGAAAAAGACAATAGATGAAAATCAGGTTGAGCAAACCCAGAGCGGGGATCCCGTATTGGAATCTCGGCTTTTTAGTTTTGTGACGGAACACATTCATTCCGGTTAACAGTCCGAGGGCGCCTCCTAGAAAGCCAAGCAAAAAGAGGCTTCCTTCGGGGATTCGCCATTGATTGCGGATTGCTTTTCGTTTGTCGATTCCCATGGCGAATAAGCCTAGAATGTTGACGAGAATACAATAGATGATGATTAGTTGTGTAAGTGGTTTCATGGGCTGTCCTTTTGTTTTCTTTTAGTATATCAATAAACGGGGGGAGACGGAGCTTATCTCTTACCTGTCGGGATTGTCCTGCGTGATTTTGATTCCGCTTCTCATGCCTTTTTTTTTGGATTTGTGATAAAATGGAAAACAGAGAATACGAGGAGGAATAGACATGAATCGATTGGATCAGATAGTGGATCGTAGGGGAACAAATTCAGTAAAACTTACACATATGATGAAGCATTTTGGACGGGAAGATGTCATCCCCATGTGGGTAGCGGATATGGACTTTGAATGTTCGGACGCCATGAAAGAGGCAGCGCATATAGTTGCGGAGTGGAATCTTTATGGATACGCGGATCGGGAGGCTGATTATTTTGAAGCGGTGCAATCTTGGTTGGATCGCCGATTTGACTGGAAGGTAAAGCCGGAATGGATTGCCCATTCGCCAGGCTGCGTGACCGCGATCTCCATTGCGATTCATGAGTTTACAAAAGAGGGAGATGGAATCATCATTCAAGAGCCGGTGTACTATCCCTTCCGCATGCAGGTAGAGATGAACAATCGAAAATTGTTGAACAATGTATTGATTGAAACAGACGGCTATTATGAGATGGATTTCGATGATCTTCGGGAAAAGGCGAAAGAAGCCAAGATGATGATCTTCTGTTCGCCCCATAACCCCGTCGGACGGGTATGGACGGCAGACGAGTTGATGAAGGTGCAGACCATTTGTTTGGAAGAGGGCGTTTTGATGGTTTCGGATGAAATCCATTTTGACTTGATTCGACCGGGAATGACTCACACCATCGCAGCAACCTTGAGCGAAGAATTCGCCAACAATACCATTACCCTGACGGCACCGTCCAAGTCCTTTAATATGGCGGGACAACAGATCTCGAATATTATCATTTCGAATCCGGAATTGATGAAACGATACGAATGTCAGCGGGAAACCATGGGGATCCACAAGCCCAATAATTTGGGGATCCAATTGGCGAAGGCGGCATACAATGATAGCGAAGCCTGGCTGGATGAAGTTGTAGCCTATATTTATGAAAATTTCCGATTCATTAAGAATTTCGTGGACGAGCGATTGCCGGGGGTTCAATTCCATATTCCAGAGGGAACCTATTTGGGATGGTTGGATTTCCGAGCTTGGGGATTCAGTGATGCGAAACTGCAGAATTTTATGTACAACAAAGCGAAGGTCGGCATCAATCCCGGGTATAAATTTGGCAAGGGAGGAAGCGGGTTTATGCGAATCAATGCGGCCACTTCCCGTGAAACGGTTCGGAAAGCATTGGAGCAAATCGAAGCTGCTTATCAGGATATGGAGGTGTAATCATGAATAAAGATCCCAAAGATCCAAACGGTATGAAAGAGGGAGACGTACTTCCTTTAAATGAATCCATAGAAATGGAAATCATGGACGAAACCGTGGAAGTGGAAGAGACGGAAGAGGTTGAAGCCGTTGAAGAAACTGAAATCTTTGAAGAAACCGAAACTGTTGAAGAGGCTTCCGCGATAGTAGAGACCGAACAGCCCGTTGCTGCTGCGGAAATCGTGTTTTTGGATTATCCAGGTTTGCTCTTAAAGGCGAAGCAGGAATATCGAGATTGCTGGTTTGGTCTTTCTGTGAAAGATTACTACAGCTCGGATGATACCGTATCGGGCTTTCGACGATTCTTCAATCAGCGGAATCTGGATAAATTAGAGGGAGAACTTTTGTCCCTTTCCGAGAATTGGCATGCCAATCGATCCGAGACCTATGCAAAGATCAAGAAGCTGATGAAGAAAGGCTTGAATTTGAGCGATGAGAGTCTGGATTGGTTGCTGCGGGACGAGACGCTATTGACGATGCGCGCTTATTTTAATCGTGCGAGACTGTTGAATCCGGAATTGTCCATGCATGATGTCGTGAATGGATTCTGGCAGGTTTTGTGGATGACGGCGGTTCGCGAAGCGGCAGGGCAAGAGATGGAATTGACAGCGCCGATTTTTGGTTATGCGCTATTGCCGAGGTATGCGGATTATTTGGTGAATACCGTCAAGATGGAGTCGACGGAACAAGTCTCTTCAATCGATAAATTATTGGCCATGGTTCGCGGACAAGAGATTGTGATTCGGAACCTGAAGGACAAGGAAATTCGCGAGCTTGTGGATGCCGTTGAAAAGGACTACGACCGCGGTCTTGATACCGAGATTTATAGTTGTATGGAGCAAATGGTGACCACAACCATGAAGGCTTTTGAGGAACAAAAGGGCGCAGCCCTTCCATTCCTGAAAGATTTGTTGGGGGCGTCCATGACTCGAAGCATGACACGAAGCATCGCGCGCACCCAGGCTGCCTTGGGTACGCTTAAGGAATCGGAATTTGATTTCTTTGCCGGCCAGGGAATGTTGGAAGGATTTGTGGAGGAATTTGCGAATCTTGCCTATGATCTGGAGCGCAAGCATTCGACGATCTTTACTGTTGCTTCAAAGGTGGGTTCTTTGGATGATTTCGCCGACAAACTCTTGCATTTTACCGATGAGATGCTGTCTAGATCCAAGGATCATTATGATGGACGGTTGACACCATTCTACAGTCTGCTGATGGATACGTATCGCATGAAGGTCATGATGACGGTAATTGAAAACAAAAAGATGTTCTCCAAGGGGTATTATAAGGAGATCTCTAAATTCTCAGTGATTAAGCCAAGCTATCTAAGCCGTTTGGAAGAACGCTGGATTGAGAAGCAAAAGCTGAAAGAGATCTTGGATCAATTGCTGTCGACAGAGATTGCGGACTAGGGGGAACAATGAATAATATGGAGTATAACGACATTTATCCGGAGCAAAGGGAAAGCGTGGTGACCGTTAAGGATTGGCTGCTTGTGATGCTGTTGATGAGTATCCCGTTGGTGAATCTGGTTATGCCTTTTGTTTGGGCTTTCGGGGGCGGTGATATCCCCGATAGCAAAAAGAACTGGGCGAAGGCGATGTTGCTTTGGGCTTTGATTATTATCGGGATCTATATCGTCTTGTTGGTCATTAACGTTATTTCCATAGCTTCGCTGGTTGATTCTTACTAGAAGACTAGACAAGGAAATTCTTTTTTGATAGAATTGGACCGTTGAATAGAAGAGACTGTGAACGGACCTAGTAGGGGTCGAAAAGTTATCAAGCGAGTCGTTGGGTGGTGTGAAACGACAACTTTTCCCTTGAACTCAGCCGGGAGTCAATCCTTGAATCAAGGATCGGTGAAAACCGTTATCTAAATGAAGTGGGCATTTATGCCAAGTAGAGTGGTACCGCGGGCTTTCTCGTCTCTAAACAAGACAAGAAGGCTCTTTTTTTATAGACCGGAGAGGAGAAAAATTATGCAAATTAAGGCTTATGAACCTAGCGCGATTGAGAAAAAATGGCAAGACCGTTGGGATGAATTGCAATGTTATGCAGCAACCAATGATTTGGACAAGGAAAAATTCTATGCATTGATTGAATTTCCGTATCCATCAGGAAAGGGACTTCATGTTGGACACCCGCGTCCTTATACAGCGTTGGACATTGTGGCGAGAAAACGACGTTTGGAAGGATATAATGTCTTGTTCCCGATGGGATGGGATGCATTCGGCCTGCCGACGGAAAACTACGCCATCAAAAACAAGATTCATCCTGCCGAGGTAACGAAGCAGAATGTGGCGCGTTTCAAGGCGCAATTGAAATCATTGGGTTTCTCCTTTGACTGGTCGCGCGAAGTCAATACGACGGATCCGAACTACTACAAGTGGACCCAATGGATCTTCTTGCAATTGTTCAAGAAGGGACTGGCGTACAAAAAAGAATTCCCGATCAACTGGTGTACAAGCTGCAAGGTTGGTTTGGCCAATGAAGAAGTGGTCAACGGAGTTTGCGAGCGATGCGGATCTGAAGTCGTTCAAAAGGTGAAGAACCAATGGATGTTGAAGATCACGGAGTATGCGGATCGTTTGATTCAAGACTTGGATGAAGTGGACTATATCGAAAGAGTCAAAATCCAACAAAAGAACTGGATCGGAAAATCCAAGGGGATGGAAGTTGATTTCACCGTCTCTGGAACCGATGACAAGTTGCGTGTTTATACGACTCGTCCAGATACCCTGTACGGAGCGACGTATATGGTTATGTCTCCTGAACATCCTTATATCGAGAAGTATGCGAACCGCATATCCAATATGGCGGCGCTTCAGGAATACAAGGAATTTGCTTCGAAGAAATCGGAGTTTGAGCGAACCGAATTGGTGAAAGAGAAAACCGGGGTTGCCATTGAAGGCTTGATGGCCATTAACCCAGTGAATGATCAAGAGATTCCAATCTGGATTTCTGATTATGTGTTGATGAGCTATGGAACCGGCGCGATTATGGCCGTACCGGCTCATGATACCCGTGACTGGGAATTTGCAAAGAAATTTGATTTGCCAATCGTGGAAGTGGTTGCGGGCGGCAACGTGGACGAAGAAGCATTTACGGATATCGCGGAAGGCATCATGATCAATTCGCCGGTGATCGACGGATTGTCTGTTGCAGACGGAAAGATTAAGATTGCCGAGTACCTGGTAGAAAAGGGAATCGGCGAGAGCAAAACCAATTATAAATTACGCGACTGGGTCTTCTCGCGTCAGCGATACTGGGGAGAGCCGATCCCTATGGTTTATTGCGAGAAGTGTGGTTGGCAGCCAATCGACGAATCGGAATTGCCATTGTTGTTGCCGGAGGTTGAGTCTTACGAACCGTCTCATACGGGAGAATCTCCTTTGGCCGGCATGATGGACTGGCGACGCACGACTTGTCCGCATTGCGGTGGGGAAGCCCTTCGGGAAACGGATACCATGCCGCAATGGGCGGGATCCAGCTGGTATTTCTTGCGCTATATTGATCCGGACAACAACGATGCTTTGGCCGATCCGGAGTTGCTGAAATACTGGTTGACGGTTGACTGGTACAACGGCGGCATGGAGCATACAACCCTTCACTTGTTGTATTCTCGATTCTGGCACAAAGTCTTGTACGATATCGGAGCGGTTCCAACAAAAGAACCGTATCAGAAGCGTACAAGTCATGGCATGATCATGGGAGCGAACGGGGAAAAGATGAGCAAGTCCCGTGGAAACGTGGTGAACCCGGATGAAGTCATTGATGAATATGGCGCGGATACCCTTCGCATGTACGAGATGTTTATCGGCGACTTTGAGAAGAGCGTGCCTTGGTCCATGAACGGGGTAAAAGGCTGCCGTCGATTCTTGGATAAGGTTTGGAAGTTGCAGGGCATGTTGGTGGACGGCGATGAGTACTCCAAGGAATTGGAGACAATCATGCACAAGACCATCAAGAAGGTTTCAAATGATTTTGAAACATTGAAATACAATACAGCCGTTGCGCAGATGATGAGCTTTGTTAATGAAGTGTTGAAGGTTGGCAAGATCAATCGAGCCGAGTTTAAAACCCTTCTCGTTTTGTTGAACCCGGTTTCTCCGCATGTAACGGAAGAAATGTGGGTAGAGAATGGATATAAAGGGTATTTGCACGAATCGCAATGGCCGACCTACGAGGAAGCCAAAACCGTTGATGATGTCATTGAAATGGCTGTCCAAATCAACGGCAAGGTGCGCGGCACCATTACAATTCCAACGGATGCCGACAAGGAAGTTGCAAAAGCGGCTGCCATGGCGGAAGAAAACATTATGATGCATTTGGAAGGCAAGAATATTGTTAAAGAGATCTTCGTACCGGGAAGAATTTTCAACATCGTTGCGAAATAAACATCAGAACCCTCTCGAAGTGAGAGGGTTCTTTTTTGGAGGAGCATATGGAAAACAAAGAAATTCGAGGCCGTTTTGCACCGAGTCCGTCGGGCCGGATGCATCTGGGAAATGTGTGGGCCATGCTGGCGGCATGGCTGTCGGTGCGGAAACAAGGGGGAACCATGGTACTTCGGATGGAGGATTTGGATCCATCCCGATCCAAACAGATCTTTGCCGACCAGATTATCGAGGATCTTGCCTGGCTGGGTCTGACCTATGAAGAGGGACCCGATTGCGGGGGCGATTACGCCCCTTATGTGCAGGATCAGCGCCGGCATTACTATGAGAATGCTTTACAACAATTAAAGGAGCAAGAGCTCCTCTATCCGTGTTATTGTTCCAGAAAGGATCTTGCCGCGGTTCGCGCGCCTCATCGGGGAGAGAACGCCGGGGTATACCCCGGGTTTTGCCGAGGGCTGAGCGTGGGCGAACAAAAAATCCGAGCTGAAAAAAAGAATCCGGGCTATCGCTTTTTGATGCCGAATCGCGAAGATTGTTTCTTGGATTTGAATTATGGGGAACAATGTCAGCAGCTGCAATCGGAAACGGGTGATTTTATTCTACGGCGGTCCGATGGGATCCATGCTTATCAATTGGCCGTGGTTGTGGATGATGCTCTAATGGAGATCACCGAGGTGGTGCGGGGTGCGGATCTTTTGTCTTCTACACATCGTCAAAGAGTGTTATATGAAACCTTGGGTTATACCGCACCCAAATTTGGACATGTCCCGCTTTTGGTGGGACGAGATGGGAGACGGATGAGCAAGAGGTTTCAATCCCTGGATTTGGGGCAGTTAAAAAGTAAGGGTTGGAAGCCGGAAGAACTTTGGGGGCTTTTGCTTTTTGAATCAGGCATGATGGGAAAGAAAGAGCTGGTATCCTTGGAGGAGGCCATCGGGATCTTCTCCTGGGAAACGATGAAAACCGAGGACTTGAAGATTGACTTGGAACGGTTGGAACGATAGGACTGAAAATTCGATTACAGGTAAGAATTGGCGGGATGTCTGATTCCTTTTTTCATTTGATCACTCTTTGAGGTCGATATCGAGCGAATCAGTATGTTTTGCGACGAAGTTTTGTCAATATACAATATCAGCTGATGTTGGTATTGAAAGGTGCGGCTGATATGTAATATATTAACAAGTAGAAGGGCTGTGATTAAATGATTGAACTTGCAATCTGTGACGATGAATCCCAAGAGATTGAACGCACCAGAGGGATGATTCTACAATATATAAAAGCACATCCACAATATGAAATTAAGATTCATACCTTCTCTGCGCCATTGGAGCTCTTATCCTTCGTGGAGGAGAATGGCGGTTTTGATGTGCTGCTCCTTGATATATATATGAGTGGTATCAAAGGGACCGATGCAGCAAGAGAGCTGCGCAGCCTTGGCGATGAGGGTGAGATTATATTTCTCACCACCTCCCGCGACCATTCCCTTGAAGCTTTCGAAGTGAATGCTGCACAATATCTGGTGAAGCCGTATCTGGAAGAATCTCTTTTTGCAGCTTTGAACAAGGTGATGAAGCGCATTGAGGTAGATCGGCGAGCGAAGATCGTGCTTAAGACTTCAGAGGGGATCTCCCGCATAGCACCTAGAGACGTGGTGTATACCGAAACAAGTCGGAATAACTATCAGTGGATTCATACCATTCAAGGTCAAAAGTTGGAGGTCCGCATGACATCGGCGGAGCTTTTTACGCTGCTTTCTGTGAATAAATTTTTTATAAGATGCGGAGTATCCTTGAACTTGAATCTAAAATATATTCGTCAAATATCCAAGAACACGATTTCCTTTGATACGGGGGAGCAGATTGTATACCCCTACAGGTCCTATAAAAAGCTCAAAGAGGAGTTTTTGCGTTTTCAAATGTAGGCGCAATGGATCCCAAATGAGTGATTCATGAATGCTGTGCAGGACAAATGGGTGGAAGAAGGTGGAATATGTTCTATGCGATACTCATATTTTTTTCGTTTTTGGAATCGATCGTCGGTTTTTCACTGATGTCGGCCTCGGTTATGGAGTTTCGGGAGCCGGTGAAAAAGCGAATTATTGTAGCTTTATTCTTTATGGTCCTGAGTATGAGCGTGTTTTTTTATGCGCTTGCTACTTTTGGAGCGCAAGCGGTGTCAGGATTTGCCATTGTGATTATTCTTATCGCATTTTCGATCTGGTATTTGATTTGCTCGGGGAATACCCTGTATGTCTCTCTATTTAATTTTCTCACCTTCGTAAACATCTATATTGCTATCAGTTATATCTGTGATGATCTGTCCGTGCACTTGGAAGGCGTTCAAAAAGTTATGGTGTACATTATCCTACGCACGCTCATTTATGCGAGCGTTATATTTCTGCTCTTCAAATGGGTTCGGCCTCGAATCCATCGGCTGGTAGAGATCCTTGACAAGGAATGGCGGGCGGCGACACTTGTCCCCTTCGTTTTTTTACTCCTTCAAATCTTGCTGCTCTACTATCCAGTACCCTACTGGAATTGGGAAAGTGACAGTTGGTATAAAACGATCACATTCGCTGTTTATGTGCTGTTTATGGCGGTTTACTATCTATTGTACATACAGGCCAATGCTATCGTTGAAAAGTACCTCTTGGAAAAGAGACAGCTGCTGATGTCACAACAGGAAAAACTTTGGGAATCCGAATTGGAACGACAAAAGATTGCTACGGAGTTGGCCTTTGAGCAACGGCATAATATGCATCATCACAATGCGGTGATCAGCGGGATGCTTCAAAGTGAACAACTAGAAGAACTGAAGGCATACATGAAAAGCTGTGACGCTGCGTTGGATGTCAATTATTCAAATGAATTTTGTAAAAATCCAATTGCCAATAGTTTGTTCAACCTCTATGCCGATCGGGCAGAGAAGGAAGAGATCAGATCGGAATTTCATGTAATGATACCGGAGGATATAGGCGTCGAGAATGTTGATCTCACTTGTGTCCTTGGAAATGCTTTAGAAAATGCACTGGAAGGTTGTTTGAGACTTCCGGGAAAAGATAAAAAAGAAATTATTGTTACGGCTAAATTTTTTGATCGACGTTTACGTATCCAGCTGGAGAATACTTGCATCTCTGATATCGAGTTCAATGGGGAATTGCCAGTCACTCAAAAACAAGGAGGGGGAACGGGGACGAAGAGTATTCTTTATACGGCGGAGGCGTACGATGGCGCAGCGGGATTCTCGGTTAAAAATGGGTATTTCATCACGCAAATTGTGTTGAATGCAAGGTGAAAAATTTATAAGAAATGATAAAGGCAAGCTGTCGATTCAAACTGACGGTTTGCCTTTTTTTTGGTTATAGGCAATTGCCCCAAAAAATAGGGCAATTACCCCAAAATCTGTTGCGATGCTTCCTTTGTGATAAATTAAATGGTAGATAATTGGGTATATTTGTTTATAATTTTGCAAAATGAAACGAAAATAATGGTTTATGAATGCCGAGTAGCAGCGTGTCTGTGATGGAAAAGTTATGGGCTCATGGCATCGGTTGCATCTAAAAATACAGGGTGTGAATAAAAAAAGAGAGGGCGTACTGGAAATGAAGAAACGAATCGTAAGTATTTTGCTTTGCTTGTCAATGTTATTGAATATGGTACCTTTATCGGCTTTTGCAATGGAGAGAAACAAGAGTGAACCGTTTGACGATGTCAATCAAAATGACTGGTTTTATGATTCCGTTCTGTACGCAGTGGAAAACGAGTTTTTTTCGGGTATAAATTCCGATACTTTTGCACCGAATGATCCGATGACCCGTGCCATGTATGTAACGGCGATCGGACATATTGCAGAAGTTGAAAACAGCTACCCAGTGCAAGAAGGATTCTTTTCAGATGTGAAGGCAAATGCCGCCTACGCACCCTATGTCATGTGGGCAGCTGATAAAGGGATTAGTCAAGGGGTGGGGAGCCATATATTCAGTCCCGATGGTCTGATTACACGGGAGCAGATGGCAACTTTTACCGTCCGTTTTTTTGATGCCTACGGGATCCCATATCCACAGACTATAGCCAAAGCGGCTCCTGCGGATTTCGACAAGATCGAAGACTATGCAAAGGGTGCAGTCATGAAGCTTTGGAACAGTGGGTTGTTTGTTGGAGATGGAGAGGGGTTTTTTAATCCAAAAGGCAATGCAACACGCGCCGAAGGGGCAACCTTTTCGGTACGGATGAATCAGATTTTTGCAAGTGCAATAGCACAGTCTCAAACACCGGAAGAACCGGGGAAAATGAGAACTTATGCAATCAATTACAACATTAAATATGTTTCTAACGGCGGTAGTGATATTGAAACGCAGCACCTTAGAAAGGGTTCGTCCCTTGAGATGCTGCCGATCCCGTATAAGGAAAATGAAATATTTTCCGGGTGGTACTATGATAAAAACTTTGAAAATCGTGTTTATAGCAACGATATCCTAACAATGGACATCACTCTTTACGCAAAATACGGAGAAGTGGCACCTTTAGCAGAGTCAGAAACTCCGTCTTTCGCTAGCGCCTTGGATCAGGATACAAATTTTTCTATCACTGTGGAAGCCCTGAGTGTGATGACCAATGAGCAGGTAAAAGCATCTGTTGCGATCAAAAACTTGAACAGTCCCAACCAAAAGAACTTTATTCAAGTGACAGGGAACGGCGGTAACTTTGTTCTTTCAGGTATCGGTGGATTTGAAGCGGGGGCGACCTATAGAATTACGCTTGAAAACGAGGCATTATATTTTCAAGGGTTTGGGGCTTCTGTCCGCAATTACAACTTTACCATCGCCAAAGAGGATGTGATGAACCTGGCCCTAAGCCCGGATATGATCTATATCCCATTTGACCAGGTTGGCAGTCTTAGCCAAGAGGGGCGAAGGGTTCAAACCTTGTCGACTCCCCTGGCTTCAGTAGGTGGCACAAACAGTTCTGCGATTTCCGATCTTACAGAAGGTACTTTTACCTATGATAAAACGCTGAAAATTGGCGATACGGTTACGATCTATGAAGGGATTCGCCCCGATCAACGCGTATTGGACGATACGAGAGCGGGTGCGGATGGCGAGATTGCCTATGTGACCATTACAGCAGCAAACGGGAATACATACACATTTACAAGTGCGGAAGCAGAAGACGTCTTGTTTACGCCGGATGTGCTTCCGTTGAATCGAGTAGAGGATACCGACGGAAATCCCATGGATCATTCGCTTACGGTCAATGAAACCGCGATGGAGTTTTCTGACGACCGTTATGGGCCGATGCAACTGGACTCTCAGACAGCGGTTGATATTGGCGACTATGTCGCTTTTTATGAGGGAGAGTTTGGCCCGAATGCCAATGTGACAGGATACGGATTGATCACCTCGCTGAGCCGTGAAAATGGATTTGTGGTCATCGAATATACGGATGCTACAATGGATGAAATTCTTTCGGCGATGGATATGTACAATACTGATTCCGTGAGTGGAGAATCGCTGTTGGAAGAAGTCGATGTGGCGGCATTGGAAGCCGATATCGAGCAGCAGGCCATCGACAGTGGGTTTGCGGATGAAGCGGCCTTGTATTTGTCTGAACTTGCTTTGAAAACGGATTCGTTCACGGAATTAAGCGAAGATTTTGAGCTGACCAGCTATGAGTTAATGTCTGAAGATGGGAATCCGATCGACCCCGAGGAATTGCAACTGCTGGGTAGCGGAAACAAAGTCGAGGTGGAATTGGATAAATTGCAGGCGAATATTTCCACTCACTTGCAGCATTTTGATGCCTCTGGCGTGCGGCTTACCCTTGATGTGGGAGTCAAAATCAAAATCTCGGTCAATGACGATACAGCAATTGTCATTACAGTGACCGGTACCTTCGAAGAAGAAGTGCGGATCGCCATCAATGTGGACGGAGGAGCGGTCTGGAAATGGTGGGGAATTTTCCCATACATCTCTGAATACGAAGTGACGGCCAATACCGACCTGTTTAACTTCACGGGGATTGGGATTAACGCCAGCATCGTGACAAAGGAAAAGAAAGACAATGTATGGACAGATAACAAGGAACTTCAAAATATCAGCAACGAGCTAAGGAAACTTCTGGATAAAAAGGATCCGCTGATCGGCGGTGGTGAAGATACCGTAGCCGATGGCTTGGCAGATAAGTACAAGGCGATGATTGACACGGAAAGCGACTGGGTCAATCTCTTTGAAAAAGATATCTTCAGTAAAGAAATTCAGATTCCGCCGATCTATATTATCGTGGTTGAACTTGGTGTGAAATTTGCAGTTTCGGTGGACATGAACATCTCTATAGGATGCGACTTCTACTATGAAAATGCAAAGCGGTATTCCTATACCGTTGAAGTCTTTGGAAAGAATGTGACCAGCGATGTGATTGACATGGTGGAAGAGCACTATGAGTTTACCTTCTACGTCATGGGCACCATGGGACTGAAAGCCGGTATTATCGCGGAAATCAAGGTCGGACTCTTTTCTACCAAGGTTGCCAGTGTCGGATTCTCAGCGGAAGCGGGGGTTTATACCCGCGTCTGGGGATATTTCTACTACCAATTGGAATATACAGCCTCGAAAGGGCGGAGCAGTGGGTATGCGGGAGCGCTGTTTTTTGAACTGGGAATCTATCTGGAGATCCAATTTGAGGCGCAGGCATTTGCCGGAACCTTCTCCTACAATCCGACGATTTACGAAAATGAGTGGCCATTGTGGTCGGCAGGTGAGCAGAATAATGTTCAGGACTTTGAGTACGAAGAGGCTAGTGAGCTGCTCTTGAAAAAACTGATCCGATCCCTCACAGTTCCCGACGACCTATTTAGGATGAGTTACATGGATCTTAAAACAGGAGATGTGGACGATCAAGTATTCGATGATGCGACCCATTTTACGATCGAAACGACAAATGACGCTTTTGTCTATGATCCTAAAACTAACAAGTTAACAGTAACGCCGGATGAAGGCGATCCGGTCGAAGAAGGACAGCTTGTGATCACCTGGGCTGGGGCGCCGTTGGCCTTTACATCGGCACCGATCAGGCGAACGATCGATGTGTATTGGGATAATCTAAACAATGGATATACGATTATTTTTGATACCAATGGGGGAAGTGCGGTACCGATGATTTTAAAACGGTACAATGCGCCGATTACAGAAACGGCCCTGCCTATAAAGAGAGGGTATGATTTTGACAGCTGGTACACGGACAATACCCTTAGCATCCCTTATGAAATTCCGGCAACAATGCCAGATCAGGATACGGTTGCATATGCCAAGTGGATCCCGAGGGAGGATACGCCATACAAGGTCGCGCATTATCAGCAGAATCTGAATAATAATCTTTATACCTTGCTGGACACGGACACCCAAATTCTTACTGGGACAACGGACAGTGTTGTTCGGCCTGTGCTAAAGACCTATGCCGGGTTCCGTTCTCCAGAAGCGAAGAACGTAACTGTGTTGGCGGACGGTAGTGCTGTTGTCAAGTATTATTACTTCCGTGAGAGCTATATGGCAAGCTTTGATCCCGGTCAAGCCGGCGGGGAACCAACGCGTTCCAAGTACAAGTTTGGGAAAACCATTGTAGCGCCTCAACTCAGTGGAACCGGGTATCTATTTACGTCTTGGGATCAAGAAGTTCCGATGACCATGCCAGCAGAAAATCTGGAGTTTATCGCTCGATGGAATCCCGAAAAGGATACGCCGTATCGTGTTGAGCATTATTACCAAAACACCGCGGGTGAAAGATACAGCTTATATCAGATTGAAGAAGAAGGCGGCACGACGGATCAAAAGCTAATTCTTGATGGCTTTGTGCGGCATGACGAAGGTATGAGGTTTGAAAAATCAACCGTAGAGGGAAAAATCGTTGCCAGCACCCAGATTAAAGGTGATGGAAACCTAGTCGTGAAGTTGTATTATCAAAGAAATGACTATGAGATCGCCTATGTTGTTGAAAATGGGGAGAACACGCAAGAATTCTATCGCTATGGGGAGCGCGTTGCAGAACCGATGACCCCGGCAAAAGATGGCTATACATTTTCAGGATGGAACATCAATCAGGAGCTTACGAAAGTCTTTGTTTTTGGCGAAACCATGCCAGCTGAGGCGTTGACCGTTTATGGTGCCCTTATACCAAATAGCGGAACCCCATTCCTTGTCGAGCATTACGAGCAAAACACCTCAGGGGATGACTATGATCTGGTACAGACAGATCAAGGGGCGGGTGTGACCGACGAAAGCCTTGAATTGAGAAGCTTTGCAAGAGCAGAAGAGGGAATGAGTTACGAGAAATCGGAAGTGGACGGCAAAGCGGTTGAACGTGCGACTATTGCTGGCGACGGTTCTTTGGTGATTCAGATGGTTTACACACGAAATGAATACATGATGACGCATCAAATCATGAATGGAGAGGATAGTCAAAAAAGTTATCGCTTTGGAGAGCCCATTGTTTTGCCTGTTGCACCTGCAAAGGCCGGATATCATTTCTCTGGATGGAAGAGTAACGCGTCTCTTACAGAAGAGGTCCAGTTAGAAACAATGCCAAGCGAAAATCGTACGGTTTATGGCGAATATGTACCAAATAGCGATACGACTTATCGGGTCGAGCATTATCAAGAGAATGTGACAGGTGGTGGAACCACCTTGATCGATGTGGATCAGCTCGCTGGGGTTACCGATACGGAAACCATGGCAATTGCCAATGACTATGCGGGTTTTACGGCAAAAGTATGGGATCAATCTTTGATTTCGGGGGATGGACAAACGATAATTCGTATCGAGTATGCCCGGAATATCTATAACGTAGACTTGGACATAGCGGGCGGTATGATCAACAGCGGAGATTGTACGGCATACACCTATGGCATTAGCGCGCCATTGCCTACCGACATTTCGCGAGCCGGATATATCTTTGATGGCTGGTTTGAAGGAAACGCACAAGTCATCTTTATTGCGGAATACGAAATGGGCAGCAAGACCTACACTGCCAAGTGGTCGCCTGAAAGTGATACAGCATATACGGTGAAACACATCCGTGAAGATTTACATGGCAGATACACGATTGAAGAGCTGGAAATGAAAACGGGTATAACGGATACGGAAACTGAGGCGTCTGTGAATGAATATACCGGCTTTACGGCAGGCGTTGTTACCCAAAGCACAATATCGGGTGATGGCAGCACCGTAATAGAAATTCAATATCAGCGAAACGAGTATCTATTGACCTGGAATCTGATTGAGGGCAGTCTGCGTGGTTATTATACCGAAGGCATCGTAAAATTTGGTACGCCAATTACCCAGCCACGGGTGGAAAAAGACGGTTATACCTTCTCGGAATGGTATGCAGAACCAAGCCTTGAAACGGGGGTAGAGATTCCTGCAACCATGCTGGCAGAGGATCTGATTGTTTATGGAACAATCACGGCGGATAGCGGGATTGTGTATCGCATCATGCATGAGCTTCAAAATGCTGATGATGACGGATATACGGTAGCTGAAACGGAAATGCTGACGGGGTATACGGATGAAGCGGTTGTCGCGATGGGAAGAGGTTATGAAAACTTTATTTTTGACGCGGATAACCAGTCGCAGGCTTCGGGGATTATCAAAGCTGACGGCAGCCTTGCCTTAAAGCTGTATTATGATCGAGAAACTTTCACCGTTGACTATGTTGTTGATGGAGATGTTTATGGCGAGCAAGCGAGCTACAGGCATGGCGAAACCCTGCATTATCCAAATTCGCCAGAGAAGGAAGGCTATTTCTTTGATGCATGGCAGCTGGAGGGGGAAAGCTTTACTGGCACCATGCCGATTGAAAACATTACGCTTACAGCGACGTGGTCGGCGGGAGAAAAATCCTATACGGTGCGGGTTTATCAAGAACGATTAAACCATTCGGGCGAGTTGGACCGGTGGGGGCTAATGACGGAGGAGAGTACGGTCGAATCTGGTACCTTCGATTCAACCATACAAGTGATGCCTGATAAACAATTTGTTGGCTTTCAGACACCGGAGGCACAGGAGGTTACCTTAAATAGCGAATGTTCGACGGTGGATTTCTACTATACGCGCAACCAATATGGGCTAGATTGGATTGTGAACGGGGGAAACCCAAGTAATTCTTACACCCATAGCGGAATGATCAGTTTTAATACACCGATTATAGCGCCGATCCTTGTCAAAGTAGGGGAAAGCTATGCCTGGGATCGATCAATAGCCGAAACAATGCCTGCTGAAGAGTTGGCATATACGGCAGACTGGTCGGCAAATTCGTATCGGCTAGGATTCAGTGAAGACGGGCTTGATAGCATGACTGTAACCTATGGCGAAGCCTACGGGACCCTACCTGTTCCGAGCAAGATCGGTTATCGTTTTAATGGTTGGTATACAAGCGCTGCAGATGATGGTGAAAAAATCGAAGCACGTAATATCGTGACCCTTGCGATGGATCATACCTTGTACGCCCATTGGATCGCCAAGGAGTATAGTTTGACTTGGGATTTGTTCGGTGGTACAGCACAAGGGGCGTATACAAGGGGCGATGTTGCCTTCGATACGCCACTGGTAGCACCTATTCCAACCAAGACAGGCTATGGATTTATTGGCTGGGATATCGCGGTAAGAACCACAATGCCAGCTGAGGATCTGATCTATACAGCCGTATGGACACCAAAAACAGCTGCCGTATTCTTTAATGAAGACGGGTTTGACAGCATAATCGTGACCTATGATGAAACCTACGGGACTCTGCCTGTTCCAAGCATGACGGGCTATGGTTTCGCCGGCTGGTTTACATCGGCGATTGGCGGTGAAGAAATCACTGCGGATACGAGGGTCGGCATCACCATCGATCAAATGTTGTACGCACATTGGGAGGCTGAGATTTACACCCTGACTTGGGCGTTGTCAGGCGGAACGGTCCAAGGCGACTATACAAGGGGTGATGTTGCATATGGAACCCATATTATTGCGCCAGTTCCACAAAAAGAAGGCCATGTATTTGATGGATGGGATGCCGTTGTAAGAAGCACAATGCCAACGGAAAATCTAACCTACACGGCGCTTTGGACACCCATAACATATCACGTTGCATTGAATCCAAATGGCGGCGCAATCGAAAATGGGAGCGTTGAAGCCTATACGTATGGGGTTGGTGCCGTGCTTCCAGTAGAGGTTGTTCGAGTAGGATACACCTTTACGGGCTGGTACGATGGCGAAAGAAAGATCGATAAGATTCTGGAAACAGATGTGGGAGATCGAACCTTACTTGCAAAATGGTCCGCAAATTCTTATCCAATCACGTATCACAATATGGCGGACGCAGTAAACCATGAAAGCAATGCAGACGTCTATGTATTTGAAATCGGTCTGGTCCTTGGGTCGCCAAGCAGAGTCGGACATGATTTTGGCGGCTGGTATACAGACGAATCCCTTGGCAATGTCATCACGTCCATTTCTACTACTGAAATGGGTCCTGTTGCCCTCTACGCAAAGTGGGTGCCGAAGGTTTACCAGGTTACATTGAATACGGATGGCGGCAGATTGACTGAAGGAAGCGAGCTCTTTGCCTACACCTATGGTGTTGTGACGGTACTTCCTGCAAGTGAGAATATCAGCAAGGTTGGGTATGCTTTTGCCGGTTGGAGCGATGGAAATAGAATCGTTGTAGAAATTCCATCGAATCGTACGGGATATCAATCCTATACGGCGACGTGGGTGGCCGTAACCTATCGGATATCTTATGTGCTAGGTGGCGGCGTCAATGGTACGGATCAACCAGACGGATATGATATTACCTCTGCGGACATTCAGTTGGGAAATCCTGCAAAAGCAGGATATGCGTTCGACGGTTGGTTCAAAGACAGTGGTTTTGAAGCGCCGGCGGCAAGCCCTGCCATTCGTGCGGGAAGTATAGGGGAGGTCACGTTCTACGCCAAGTGGACGGCCAATCAATATGCGGTTGTCTTCAATGCAAATGAGGGGGAAGGCGCGATGAGTCCTCAGGGCTTTACCGTTGATGAAGGGAAAAAATTAGTTCCTAACAGCTTTACCCGTGAGGGATATGATTTTGCCGGCTGGGCCACGTCTGCCAATGGCGGGAAGGTCTACGACAACCAGGCGTCAATGATAAATGCAACCCTTGTAAACAACGGATCCGTCAATCTTTATGCGTTATGGATCCCCATAAACTATACGGTATCCTACGAACTTAACGGCGGTATCAATGGGGCAAATACGACAACCTACACGGTGGAAACGCAAGGGATCACCTTGAGGGATGCAACGCGTAGTGGCGGTTATGTCTTTAGTGGTTGGTACAATAATCCGGAGTTCTCGGGTGGGCGATTGACACGTATTGAAGCGGGTACAACGGGCAACCTAAGCTTATATGCGATGTGGAAGCACTATGGTATATTTGCGGTATCAATAGGAAGTGGTTCTTCGTTTACCATTACCCGCACCGATGGCTTTGATGAAAGTCAAACCGTATACTACCGCACGCAAAATGGATCTGCCCTTGGTGGTACCCACTTCACCCATGCGAATGGGTCCGTGGTCTTTGGACAGGGAGATTCATTCAAAACAATCACGATAGCTGAAAATGCCGTCAGTACGGCCTATGCGGGGAAGGTGGCAACCCGATATGCCAATGCGGACAGGGTTTACTTCCTTGATCTTTACAAGGTAGCGGGGGGCGGTGCTTTAGGGAGCACGACCCGTGCAAGGAGAACCATGACAAAGGATGGCAGCTTTTACGTTGACAGCAGGTTATTAAACGATTACCAACCGCTCGCAAGTGTTAACTATGGGGATTGGGAAGTTTATGAAGATGCAGGTGGTGATTGGAATACGACGGAATATGTTAGACTCAGTAGTCCAGTTCTGAACAACAGCATATATCTCGCGAATCAACAATCCTATATCCGAAATACGGCTTCTGCCATGAAGGTCAGGTTGACCGATTTTAATAGTCGAGATAATGGAGATCGCATGTACCGATTTGTCTTGTTCAACAGCGGCACGGGGAGTCCAAGTTTTAATAGTGATAAAGAAACAACAATACCCAATCTGCCGAGCGAAACAAAAGCCGCTTTGGTATTTGGATTCGCATCAGATGTTGATGATAAATCTCCTTTCAGCGTTGATTTCCCTGCCAATGCGGGTTACGTGTCGGCAAGCGGCACCAGTCGAGGTGTTAAAATATTTGATATCGAATGGGCAAGCGGACAGGACCGTGGAGATTATGTCCTCTACGGGTTTGATGAAACCTGCGGCATATCACTTGCTGGGTATTGTAGTGGATGGTTGAATCATGAGTGGTGCTTTAGAAGTGCAACACTTTCTGCCCTACCGAAGGACGTGAAAGAGCCGAGTCTGCTTGCGGTAGCACCCATGGCGAATGCGACCTATAACAACGGAGACAAAATTGTGATCGCCTTGGTATTTGACGAGATCGTAAACAGTGCTTACAATGTTAAAATTCGAACCGCGTTATCACCAACAGCCTTTGCCCTGACGGGTGGACTTGGCACCAACGTCTTGTATTTTGAAGGAACCGTAAGCGGATACGGCGGAACGGCACCGACAAAGGCCAATACGATCGTCGATAACTTAGCAAATGTTAAGGACTTGTGCAACTAATCACAAATTTTAGTCCCTGCCCGGATGACGGGCGGGGGCCTTGGGAGGAGGGGATTCGATGAAAAAACGATGGATGGTTTGTATCCTGCTTTGTCTGCTGTTTTGGCAGGCTGCCTATGCAGAAGGGTCGGAGGTACGAATCGCGGTTATTGATACAGGGATCGCTGTTGACTCCTTTACCCCAGTGAATTTGATCGCCGGGGCCAATTACTTGAGTCCTACCACTGGTACCAACGATCTGATCGGCCATGGAACGGCGGTGGCTGGTATTATTCTGGGTGCTGAAAAGGTTTATATTAAAGGCGTTGCACCAAAGGCAAAGCTTGTTCCCCTTGTTATCGCAACAAAAACGGTAGATGGCGAAAAGCTTATTGGCGACAGTGAGTTGTTGGCGCAGGCGATTCGCGATGCCATCGACCTTTACGACTGTCAGATTATCAACATTAGCGCGGGCGCGTTGTCGACAGGGGAACATCTTCAATCAGCGGTGGAATACGCGGAGGAAAAGGGCGTTATCTTAATTTCTTCGGTGGGGAATGACAATCGATATTTCCCAGATAACATCTACTATCCTGCGGCCTATGAGACTGTGTTGGGTGTTTCCGCATTAAAAAGAAACGGGGAAGTCGCCCGCTTTTCCCAGTGCAATGATTCTGTTTTCATTTGTGCCCCTGGGGATCGGCTTAAGCTTGCATCCACCACAGAGGGGAAAACCACTTTTGGATCTGGCACCTCCTATGCGACGGCCTATGTGTCGGGTGCAGTGGCTTTGCTGCTTTCTGAAGATCCAGAGCTTACCCCGGAAGAGGTTCGGCATATTCTTTGTGAATCGGCTGTTGATTTAAATCAGGTGGGATATGACACGATTAGTGGGTGGGGCGCGTTGAATTTAAATGCTGCAACAAGTACCTTGCGAGATTTGAGTATGTCACGCTACAAATAGGTAAAGAAGGCTTGCTGGAAAGAGGGCAACAATCAAGCGGATTTTAAGGATTTGCCAAGGAGAAAAATCATCTATTGGCAAATTTTTTTTGCATATCGAAGCTTAACCGTCTGAATTCTTGTAGATCTTAGAGGGCTTTTGGGTGGCGTTAAGAATTATCTGACAATGAAATGATTGAAAGTTGTCGCAAAACATGTTATGCTACAACCTGTATGTTCCAATGAAGGTCATAAACACATCATACTCAATTGAAAAATTACGATTGAAATGATTAACCATTGAAGAGCTTATTTATATAGGCTTTTTTTATTGGATAAAGAGAGGAACTCCTATGATAAAAGTTGATAATTTATCCTATTCATTTCCGCAGAAGGATCTTTATAATAAGATTTCATTTTCATTGGACGCGGGTCAGCATTGCGCGTTTATTGGAACAAGCGGTAGTGGGAAGAGTACGCTAATAGACATAATAATGGATCCGGAAAAACATCTATTCGATGGACGGTTGGAGATTGAACCCAATTCTAGAATCGGATATGTCAGCCAGTTTTTACAGAAAGACAAAGCGAAAGAAATGACGGTATTTGAATATATCGGGGAAGAATATCTAAAAATACAGAATGAAATCACCGCGATCTGTACGGAAATGGAAACCGCTTCGGAAATAGAACCCCTGTTGGAAAAGTATCAAGAAGCGTTGGATGCATTTGATGCAATGGGCGGGGATGATTTCGAAAGCAACATCAATAAGAAACTTAGTCTTGCCGATCTAATCAAGCACAAAGACCTTAAGATTTCGGAACTCAGTGGCGGGGAGTTCAAGCTGATTCAAGTGATCAAGGAAATGCTGAATCGTCCAGACCTGATGATTATGGATGAACCGGATGTTTTTTTGGATTTTGAAAACTTGAATGCCCTTAAAAATCTCATTAATTCGCACAAAGAAATACTTTTGGTTGTTACGCATAATAGATATCTATTGAATCATTGTTTTAATAAGATGATTCACCTTGAAAACAGGGAGTTGCAAGAGTTCGATGGCAGATACATCGACTATAATTTCTCTTTGCTTCAAACGAAAATCGAGTTGCAAGAACTTGCGATGGCCGATGAAGAAGAAATTGAAAGAAATGAGCATCTCATCAACAAGCTGCGGTTTCGCGCAACAATTTTTGATGATGTCTCAAATGGAAGAAAGCTAAAAGCGCGCGTGAAGATTCAAGAAAGATTGGAAGAACGGAAAATCAACGCGCCGTTTGTCGAGATCAAACAACCGGACATCGGCTTATCCACGGATCGGAAAATCGAGGACGCTGTTGCCTTGAATGTGAATGCGTACAGTGTTACCTTTGATGAGATGCTTTTGGAAAATGTGAATTTTGAGATGAAATCTACGGATAAGGTAGCGCTGATCGGAGCCAATGGCACTGGAAAAACCACCTTATTGAGAGAAATCTTTAAAAATACCAATGATGCCATTGAAATCAACAACGGTGTTGAAGTTGCCTACTTGTCTCAGCAGCAAGGGGAAGTTCTGAATGATTCAAACACAATCAATGATGAATTCTTCGAAGCGGGATTTCACTCCTATGATGAGATTCAAGACCATCTTTCAAACTATGGGTTCGAAGGAGAAGCGGTTGAACAAAGAATTGGCTCTTTATCGGGGGGAGAGAAGACTATTCTTCAATTGGCGAAAGTCTCTGCCGGTCAAGCAAACTTGTTGCTCCTTGATGAACCGACCAGTCATCTAGACATCTATTCGCAAATTGCCCTTGAAACAGCCATCGAGAACTATACCGGAGCGATTTTGATGATTTCGCATGATTACTATTCGATTATGAATTGTATGGACTATGTGTTACTCATTGAAAACAAGACGATTCGAAAAATGAGTATGCGAAAATTCAGAAAGATGATTTATGCGAATTATTTTGATAAAGACTATTTGGCAATGGAACAAAAGAAGAAAGCGGTAGAAATGGAAATTGCTTTGGCTTTAAAAGCAACTGATTTTGAAGGTGCAAAAATATTATCTGAAGAGTTGGAAGAGCTGATTAAGAAACTTTAACCGCCTGCTAGTAACAATCATATAGGATCTCCTAATCGTTGACAGATTAACTGACAAATCTGAATGCTTTTGGGGGATTTTTTGGCGTTGGGGTAAGTAGAACAGAAGAAAGCAGTGTGACTAATGCACAAGAGGTCGATGATACAGAAGTGGTTGGAACCAGTCTGGATGCACTTGTCTATATTGTCAATACAGCAAGACGGTCCGTGAAGGATTTTGATGTAAAATATACGCTGACCTCCTTTGCGGGGATTCGAGCGTCTAGTTCAAGGCATGATTTTATTGTGGAAGAGAGCAAGATCGAAGGATTTATCAATGTTGCGGGGATTGAATCGCCTGGAATCACATCGAGTCCGGCGATCGCGGTACATGTGGTGAAAATTCTTGAAGGTAGTGGATTTGTGCTTGAAAAGAACGAGTCCTTTTACCCCAATCGGAAGCCGATTATTGTCCCGAAAGAGGAGAATTTTGACGGGGCGATCGACGATCCTGATCCAAAGAAAAATATCATCTGCAGATGCGAGCAAGTCACGGAAGCGGAGATTGTTGATTCACTTCACCGGGGGATTGAGATCGATCACATCGATGGGGTTAAAAGAAGGACAAGGTGTACCATGGGGCGGTGCCAGGGGAATTATTGCACACCAAGAGTCACAAAAATTATTGCGCGGGAAATGAATATAAAAGAATCGGAAGTCACGGTACGAGGCAAAGGATCCCTGCCCCTGCCAGAAAGAGAAAATCGAATGTTTTGGAAAAAAATCGAATGATCAAGCGCAGGCTTTCTTGAATTTCGGTCCTGCGATCAGTTAAAGAGGTCATCTCGATGGAGCGGGCTTCTTTTTTGATGGAAAAACGCATGGATGCGATTCAGGAATTCAACCATTTCAACGTGATAGTATGGATATAAATAGAAGTAACGAGGAGAGTGAGATGAGATTATTCATTGTTGGTGATGTGCACGGATGTTTGAACACACTAATTGCGCTGATCAATCAATACTGGAGAAAGGAAGAGACCTTGATCTTTCTAGGGGATTTGATTGACAGGGGATGTTACGTGCCTGAGACTGTCGAATATGTAAAGGATTTGAAAAACCGCTATAAGGATCGTGTAAGGGTGCTTTTAGGAAACCATGAATATGAATTTATTGAACACTTTGATCATGGGCCCAATGACAATTGGCTGCGGCAATGCGGGGAGAAAACCCTCATGGATTATGAACGCAAGGGCTGCGATCCATTGAAAGACCTGGCATGGTTTAAAACGCTGCCGCTCTTCTTTGAAGACGAACATGTCTTTGTCAGCCATGCGGGAATCGCTGAAAACTGTGATAATCCATACCGGCTTGACGGCGAGCATAGCATCATTTGGAATCGAAGCAAACTGAAAGCGATCGGCAAGATGCAAGTCATTGGGCATACGCCTAATCCGGTCGGTCCGCGTTATGATGAGGACAGCAATGCTTGGAATATTGACACAGCCGCCGTATATGGCGCAAAGCTGACAGCGATTCGGATTGACAACAATGGAAAGGTTATTGAAGTTGTCAGTATCAATGTCCATGAGGATGATCTTTTATGCTAGAATAAAAATGGTAAGATATGGATCATATTCTTGAGGGGAGTTGAATCGGATGAAACAGACAGAACAGACGTTTCGGATTGCAGTTGCACAGGTATCTCCAGTCATTTTGGATATGGAGAAAACGATCCAAAAAGCACTAAGCATCATAAAAGAAGCCGGAGAAAAAGGCGCTGAGCTTGTTGTATTTCCAGAGTCTTTTATTCCCGCATATCCCAGGGGGTTTTCTTATGGGTTTGTTGTGGGGAGCAGAACCATGGAAGGTCGGTTGGATTGGAAGCGGTATTATGACAATTCCATTATTGTTCCAAGCGATGAAACGGATCGCCTAGGAGAAGCTGCCAAGGCAGCTGGTGTCTACCTGTCAATGGGTGTGACTGAACGAGATGCTGTAAGCTGCTCGTTGTATTGTACTAATATCTTTTTTGGGCCAGATGGAAAATACTTGGGGAAACACAGGAAGCTAAAACCGACGGGAACGGAAAGATGCATTTGGGGCGAGGGAGATGGCAGTACACTGACAACCCTTGATACCCCGTTCGGAGTAATGGGGTCCCTGATTTGTTGGGAAAATTATATGCCGCTTGCAAGGGCTGCCATGTATGCAAAGGGGATTACGATTTATATTGCACCAACTGCCGACTCAAGAGAGGAGTGGCAGGCAACCATGAAGCATATTGCCCTGGAGGGAAGATGTTTCGTCATTGGATGTAACCAATATGTGACGAAAGACATGTATCCCACTGATTTAAATTGTTATGACGAACTTGAAAACCAACCGGATAACATGTGTCCAGGCGGTAGTTGTATCGTCGATCCATTTGGGAAATATGTGGTAGAGCCGGTATGGAACAGAGAGGAACTCGTTATTGCAGATCTGAATTTGGACCAGGTTGTTCTCAGCAGAATTGATTTTGATCCATGCGGTCATTATAGCCGTCCCGATGTTTTTGAACTGATCGTACACGAATAGGCAATCAATTGAATTAGAAAAAATGCTTGCATCATAGAAAATTTAGCTTTTTCACTTGTGTTGATTTGTGCAAAAAAACCGTGATTTATGTAAATACAAGGAAGTTGATTCCCGATATAAGCGATTGTGAAATTAAAAACAATTGGGGGAATAAATCATGAAGCGAAACTTATCCGTACTACTTGTATTGATGCTGATTATGACGCTTGCGGGCGGATCTTGCCTTTATTGATATCAACATGCCGAAGCGAAATGGGATTGAATTGATTCAAGATATAAGAGCCCTGCAGCTACGGACGGAATTGGTGATTGTTTTCGGCTACGAGGAATTTGAATACGCGCAAAAGGCGATGCGCCTTGGGGTTTCAGATTACCTCCTAAAGCCTGTTGAAGAGGAAGAGCTGAGGCGGGTGATCGTAGCATGCCAAGCGGCTAAAGAGCCGGAGACGAGCCTGTATTCGCCCTTTATCACGAGAGTGATGCGATATTTGCAAGCGAATTATCAAGACGAGGAGTTGGATCTGACTCGAGTGGCAGAGGAATTTGAACTCAGCCCCAATTATCTCAGCAACCTTTTAAGAAAGGAAACTGGAGGCGGCTTTGTGGAAGTCCTGAATCGGTTCCGCATAGACGCAGCGCAGGAAATGTTGAAATTGAGTCGTGAGGTGAAGATCTACGAGGTGGCAGAAGCCTGCGGCTATAAAAGTCAGCATTATTTTAGCCGAATCTTTAAGCGGATGACTGGAGTCACGCCAAAGGCCTTTCAATTGGATGCGGAATAAGCTTAAGGCTTGGGTATCTATGACCCAAGGAGGGCTGCTTATGAAGGCACGGGGAAAGCAGGAGTTTCATATCATCGTAAGCGTGGCGTTATTCTTTTTGGCGTTTTCCTATCTGGAGAATGGGGCATGGATCCGTGGAGGGGTTTTCCTCTTTGCAGGTGGTGGATTTTTGATTATGACAATTACAGAGATAAAAAGAAAAAAGTCTAGGAAATAAATCCTAGACTTTTTTAATACGTTTCTATTTATCGATTGGCTCTTTTTCGCTCATCGCGATTCAAGAATTTTTTGCGGAGACGGTAAACCTTTGGTGTGATTTCGATCAATTCGTCATCACCCAAATATTCCATAACCCCTTCCAAGGATAACTTCACTGGTGGTACCATAATCTGTTTTTCATCGGCTTGTACGGAACGTACACTTGTCAATTTTTTTCGCTTGCAAACATTCACTTCAATGTTTTCAGGTCGATTGGATTGTCCAACTACCATTCCTTCGTAAACATCTTCCCCAGCACCGATAAAGAGAATACCACGATCCTGCAGGTTGTACAGGGCATAGGTGACAGATACGCCTGGCTCTGTAGCCACTAGTGAACCCGTATCGCGATGTGGAATCTCGCCTTTGAATGGCTCATAGCCGTCAAAGATGGAGTTCATTACGCCAGTTCCTTTGGTGTCGGTCATAAATTGTGATCGATAGCCAATCAATCCGCGAGCTGGAATATTGAATTCCAAGCGGGTATAGTCGTCGCCAACCGGAAGCAGGTTGACCAGTTCGCCCTTGCGGCGGCCCAATCGTTCGATGACTGATCCAGCGTATTCATTCGGCAAGTCTACCGTGACATGCTCAATCGGCTCGTGTTTCTTGCCGTTGATCTCTTTGTTTACGACCTGCGGTTTCGAAATCATAAATTCATAGCCTTCTCGACGCATAGTTTCGATCAAGATGGAAAGATGAAGTTCGCCACGGCCGAAGACCTTAAAGGCGTCCGTCGCTGCCGTTTCTTCAACCCGCAAAGATACATCCGTATTCAATTGGCGCATCAAACGGTCGCGTACTTGTCGAGATGTTACGAATTTGCCGTCGCGCCCAGCAAAAGGACTGTTGTTGACAGAGAATACCATGGATAGGGTTGGCTCTGAAATCTTGACGAAGTCCAATGGGCTTGGATCTTTCGGATCGCAAACCGTATCTCCGATTTGAAGATCTTCAATTCCGGCCAAGGCGATAATATCGCCGGAAGTCGTGGTTTCAACGGGAATACGCTTTAAGCCGTCAAAGGTGAAGAGCTTGGTGATTCGTATTTTTTTGGATTGATCATTGTCTTGATTGACGATGATGGTCTCATCGCCCACGGAGAGAATACCGCGCTCGATTTTCCCAATGCCGATTCGTCCCACGTAAGGGTTGTAATCGATGGTGGAGATCAATACCTGTACAGGCGCTTCTGTATCGGCTTCCGGGGCTGGCATATTTTCGATGATTTGTTCAAAAAGAACAGTCAAGTCTTTTTGCTCGCCGTCTGGTGTCAAGCTGCCGGTTCCGTTTTTAGCCGATGTATAAACGATTGGAAATTCAATCTGCTCATCATTGGCATCCAAGGTGATAAATAGGTCATAGACTTCGTCGATTACGGCTTCTGGACGCGCATCTGGCCGGTCAATCTTGTTGACGCAGACAATAACGGGCAATTCCAATGCCAAGGCGTTCTTCAGAACGAAACGCGTTTGCGGCATAGGGCCTTCAAATGCATCGACCAAAAGGATGACACCGTCTACCATTTTCAAAACACGTTCTACTTCGCCGCCGAAGTCGGCATGGCCTGGGGTGTCGACAATATTTATTTTTACGTCATTATATAAGACAGCAGTGTTTTTTGATAGGATTGTAATCCCACGTTCTTTTTCTAGAGCGTTAGAATCCATTGCTCGTTCAACAATGGCCTCGTTGGTTCGATAGGCGCCACTCTGCTTCAGTAGTTCATCGACTAATGTCGTTTTGCCATGGTCGACGTGAGCGATGATGGCGATATTGCGGATCTTTTCGTTTCGTTTCATGAATTTCCTCCAATTCTGTTGCACAGTGTTCAATTATACCTGTTTCCCTGGGGAAGAGCAAGCTATTTCATACATTGAAAAGGGGAAAAAACAGAATTGTGTGAAAAAATCGATTTCCGGGTAAGTTATAGGTAGAAAAAATAGGAGGTTTAGCATGAATTATAAGTTGGTAATTATCAAAAATGAGAATCGAGAAGAATCGGCAACAAGAATGCAACAGATGCTAACAGATTTTGGATGTTACATCAAAGTGCGATTGGGACTTCATGATGTGCCGGCTGATGTTTGCTCGCCATCGGGACTTTTGGTGTTGGAAGTTGTTGCGGAAGAGGCGGAAATTCAAGAATTGGTGGATCGGTTGAATGTCTTGCCGCTGGTAACGGCACAATTGGTTATTATCTAGACGATGAACGGAAGAAAGTTTGTCGGAGGATTTGCCACGGGTATTGGCGCGTTGATGATTGCATGGAAAGAATAAAAATCTGGAGCATTGAATCATACACAGTCAAATAAACTGGTTGTGATTCAATGCTCCAATTTTTTTAACGATGTGCTTTTAAAGCTTTGGCAAATTGATCGGGGCACGAGGTAAGCTTGCCGCCGCATCGGATGCCTTCCAATTTTTCAATGACGAAATCGACCGGCTTGTCCTTGACCAATTCGGAGATCCCAATGAGATTGCCGGGGCAGCCGCCGATAAAGTTTACAGATTTTACGATGCCGTCTTGTACATCGAATTCGATGGCGCGGGCACAAACGCCTTGCGTTGCTATAGTTGTCATAAATAGTCCTCCTTAAAATCCTTTAATCAGGATAAAGGAAAACATCAATTCGCGCAAGCAAGAATTGATTATATTTGGTATAATATACCATGAGGGAAGGGGCGTGACGAAATGAAAAAATGGATTAGAGGAATGATTTTTGATTTTGGCGGTGTTCTGGGACTACCTCAAAAGGATGAAGCGCGGCAGGGGATGATGGCCGCGGTCGGTATCGATGAAAAGTCGTTTTTCCAAAGTTATTTTGATGTGAGAAGCGAATATGACCGGGGAACCTTGTCTCGGAGAGAATATTGGACGGAAGTTTTGGCGCGAGTAGAGATTGAGATTTCGGAGGAAATTTTTGAAACCTTGATACTCGTCGATGAGGAAAGCTGGGTTTCGGAAAATGGTCAAATGATTGATTTTATTCGAGGAAACCGAGGCTTGATGGAAAAGCTGGGGATCCTGTCGAATATGCCGGTTGATTTTCTTCCATCGATCCAAAAGAATTTTGATTGGATCGAATGGTTTGATTATGCCCTATGGTCCTGTGATGTTCATTTGGTGAAGCCGGAGCGGGATATCTATATGCGGGTGGCTGCTGAACTCGGTTTGTTGCCGGCGGAGTGTTTATTTATTGATGATTCTGCAGTTAATGTGGAAGGCGCGCGCGCCGTAGGGATGGAAGCGATTCACTATCTTGACTTTGAATCGTTCTTGAAAGAGTTTGAGGCTAACTATCGATTGGAGTAAGCGATGAAGAAAGTATTGGTTTTTGATCATGAATTTGAAGCGGAATGGATGGCCGAGATTCTGGATGAAGAGGGGATTCCTTATCATATTCAGTCCTATCATCAAGTGGGATTGAACGGGATCTTTCAATTGGAATACGGCTGGGGCCATCTGGAAGTGGAACCAGAGCATAAAGAATGGGTGTTGCAGGCATATAAAGAGTTGAAAGAGGGCGTCGATGGCGGGAATACAAGCGAATAGGGCGTATCTGGTGCACTCCTACGAGGTGGACGCGTGGAACCGTGTATTGCCTCAGGCGATCCTTTTGTACATGCAGGATCTTGCAACCCTTCAGAGTGAGGAATGCGGCGTAGGGATTGCGCGGTTGCGAGAGAATCGATTTGGATGGATGCTATATCAAATGGATTATACCCTTACAAAAGATTTCAATGGATATGACACCATTGAGCTTTCGACGGCGGCAACGGCTTTTGACGCCCTCTATGCCTATCGAAAGTTTTGGTTGCGGAACCGGGACGGGGAAATCATCGGAGAAGCAAAATCCAAATGGGTGTTGTTTGATTTTGAGGAAAGAAAAATTGCGAAAAAACCGGATTGGCTGTTGGAAGCCTACGGGTTGAGCGGCGAGGAAAAGGAAAAGCTGTCTTTTTCCAAGATACCGACTCGGTTTGAGACGGAGCATACCCATGAAGTTAAGGTGGGATATGCGGACATTGATATCAATCGCCATGCGAACAACGCGAGATATTTGGTTTGGGCGATTGAAGGGATGTCCTTGGATTGGATTCGGAAACATCGAGTGAGGCGTGCGAATATTATTTTCAAGTGCGAAACTCGTTTGGGGGAAAAAATACGAATTGAAACAAAACAACGGGAAGAACAATCTATCCATCGAGTAAAAAAAGAGGATGGGAAATTGGCTGCTATTGTGGGAATTGAATGGGAGTCGGTGGAGAAGGAATAGGGGAATAAGCGAAGCGGAAAAGAAAAGGAGGTTTTATGGACACGCTAGTTTGTTACTATTCAAGAAGTGGCCATTCCAAAGCATACGCCAAGCGGCTAGCCAAGGAATTGAATGCAGATTTGCGGGAAATCGTTGAGGTACAACGACGTTTCTTGGGTCCGATGGGTTTTTTAAAGGCTGGCTACGACAGTCAAAAGGAGAGAAAGCGAAGCATTCACTTAAGCGGGTTGACATTGTTGGATCCATTTACGAAGATTGTTGTGGTTTCTCCGGTATGGGCAGGGAATGTGCCGCCGGCAGTACGTGAGTTTGCGTTTACGTATAAGATTCGAAATGCGAGTTTATTTTTATTGATCAATCATAAGAGAAGCGATCCCGAAGGGTTTCTACCTAAGTTTCAGAAGATTTTTCCAAAGGCGGATAAGGTGACGGTAATTACCCGGCTGAAGGATTCAGAGGAGATCGCCGAGCAAAAATTTCAAACGGTATTGGAACAAGTGCGAAACGCATAAGCCCGACTGGGCTAAGAGAGCCCCAATCGGGCTCTCTTATTTTTTTTGCAAGGTAACCACAACCAGCTCGGGGCGATTGAAGACACGTAAGGGAATGATGCTGTTGCCGAGTCCCCGGCTGACCACCATCGTTGTTTGGTTGAGGGTATGCATACCTTCCGTATATTCCGGGAACAGACCTTGATCCGGAGCGATGAATCCACCGAGAAAAGGGAGACGGAATTGGCCGCCATGGGCATGACCGCTGAAGACCAGGTCGATGGAATAGTTCGCGTAGGTTTCAAAAGGATTGGGACGATGAGACAAAAGAATGGTGAATTTGTCGCTTTGAATGGAAAGTGCGTTCAGATTTTGGGTAACATTCGCTTGAATGTCGCCTTGATCCCGGGAGGCGGGGTCCATCAACCCGATGATTTGGATGGAGTCGTTGTCTCGGCTGATGATAGCGGACTGATTGTCCAAGGCATGCCAGCCGTTCGTTTCGATTAATGCTTTGACTTCCGGGTAGTTTCCGCTCCAGATTTCATGGTTGCCGGAAACAGAATAGGTGGGCAGATCGGGGAAATTCGCCAAGAGTTCTTGAATCGGTTCAAGATTGTAGCGCCTTCGATCAATCAAGTCGCCGGTCACCACAATTAAATCAGGGGAGATTGCTTTGATGGACTTCAGCAATCGCTCTTGATTGGAGCCGAATTGATGGTTGTGGAGATCGCTGATCTGCAGGATTCTGAAACCATCAAAAGCTTCCGGCAATTCCTTTGATTGATAGCTTAGGTTTGTTATTTGAATCCACTCATTCTGTGTCCAAACAAAGGCGGCTAGAATGAGCAGGAAAATTAGAATTTTTATTAGTTTTTTCTTCATGATAAACTCCTCTCTTTTATTGAACCACAAGTGAGGGCTGGAAAGAATGAACTTTTCCTTAATTCCAGGCATAAAAAAAGGAAACCTCTGAATCAGTAGGTTTCCTTTTTGCGTTATAGGCTGATGGCCGTTTCCAGAGCAATTTCCATCATGGCGGTAAAGGCATTTTGCCGTTTCTTCGAATCAACAGAGCTGTTGTCCACCAGGTTGTTGGATACGGTTAGGATGGTCGCTGCGTTTTTGCCTAGAATTTCCGCATTATGGAAGAGGGCAAAGCTTTCATCCTCCACGCAGACACAGCCATATTTTTTGAACTTTTCACTGAAGTGCTCAGCTGTATTTTCCACATAAAAGGTATCGTGGGTATGGATTGGAGCGATTACCGGATGATGTCCGCTTTGATGCGCCAATTCTATCAAGCGCTCGTTTAGGCTTTTCGACGGATATGCGAAGTCGCGATCCTTGCCGCATTGCGCCAGGGCATAGGTGGATTCCGAGTAAGCGCTATCGGCGATGACCAGATCATACACCTTCAAATTCGGATCATAAGCACCGGTGCTTCCAATGCGAATGATATTTTCCACATCGTAAAAGTGGTAGAGTTCGTAGGAATAGATGCCGATGGAACACATGCCCATTCCGGAGCCCATAACAGATACGCGATGGTCTTTATAAAACCCTGTGTAGCCCAGCATATTTCGTACGTCATTGAATAGAGTGACCTCTGTTAAATAATGATCTGCGACAAATTTTGCGCGAAGCGGATCTCCGGGCATCAAAACAGTTTTTGCGATATCGCCTTTCTCGGCGCCAATATGAACCGTTGCCATTTCTATCAATCTCCTTTTTGATTTCAGTATACGTCAAAAATCAGAAGGGGAGGAGGACCTGTGTCCGCCTGATCAACGCCAAATGCAAAACTAATCCCTGACCCTCGCGATGAAGAAGGTCTTCCTTCTCGCAGGAAGCCAGCAAGCGCCGCAGATGCCTGGTTGAGATACTCAGGTAGTTGGCGGCATCCTCATTTCGATAGTGCGAGACAACGCCTTTTGCATCCGCCTGATGAGTAAAGTAAATCAACAACCTCGTCTTTGCAGGGTAGAGCAAGGTTTCCGCGTATTTTTTCGAAGAATCCATCCGTCTTTGACTCAGGTGTCGACAAAGCAATCGATAGAAGGCGATGTTGTCGTTCAACTTTTGCTTGATCAGGGAGACTGGAATGGCAATCAGAATGGATTTGTCGGTTGCAAGGACGGTTTGACAAAAATCGGATTTGGAGAAAAACTCCATGGCGCCAATAGAAGCCAGGGGAGAAATTCGAGTGATCGTGATCGTTGCGCCGTCTTCGTTGGCCGAGGAAACATTCAATTGTCCGTCTACCAAGAAATACAAAAACAAAACGGCATCCCCGGAAAAACAGACATGCTCGTTTGGGGCAAATTGATGAAGTG
The DNA here is from genome assembly GCA_030625815.1 of Eubacteriales bacterium. Lineage (GTDB taxonomy): Bacteria > Bacillota > Clostridia > Tissierellales > GPF-1 > GPF-1. The sequence goes on along the minus strand of DAOUQF010000016.1, from coordinate 25,234 downwards.
CCAGCTGCGAGCGCAGGGAAGCAGGAAAGACTTCTTCAAGGCCGTATTGATGGATATAGGTTTCGAGCAATTTCGGGGAATGAATTGTTTTCATAGTTGGCCTCTCTTATTGATGGAGCAAGTATGCTTCCAAAGCCTGGGGCGTATCGATAATCGCAAGGGGATGTTCCTTTTCCAATTCGGCGATGGAGCCATATCCATAGCTGACGCCAATTGCCGGCAAGCCTGCTTCTTTTGCGCCGATCAAGTCGTGTTTCCGATCTCCGATCATGATTGTGGATGCCGGATCGAAGCCGTATTCTTTTCGGACATGGGCGATGACATCTGCTTTGAGGGAGCGGGAGCCATCAAAGGTGCTGCCGCCTACAAAAGAGAAATATTGGTCGAGATCAAAACGAACCAGGATGCGTTCTGCAAACTCAGTGGGTTTCGATGTTGCAACAATCAGGGTGTGTCCTGCGGCTTGCAAGCGGGTCAGTAATTCCGGAATTCCCGGGTAGACCTGGTTTTCAAATAATCCGCGGTCGCTGAAATATTCGCGATAGACGAGAATGGCCTTCATGGATTCCGACTCGCTCAATCCATAGAATTCTTGGAAGGAATCCGCCAAGGGAGGACCGATAAAGGGTTCTAGAAGATCCAAATCTTCTACATCGATTCCAAAATGGCGAAGGGCGTATTGCACCGCGCTGGTAATTCCAATTTTGGGGTCGGTCAGGGTGCCGTCAAGATCAAATAATATCGTTGAATAATTCATCGTATCACCTCATTATGGGTAGTATATAGAGAAGCGTTTTAAGGAATCTAGGAATTCCAATGCTTTCAGCGATTTTGTAGCCTCAAATATTCGGTTTTGCCAACGGTTTGCCAACGGAAAAAGTGATTGGTTGGCAAAATGTATCCGAAATTATTATCTGATAGCCTTTCAAAATAATCAATTTATTTTATTTTTACAGCTGCCAATTCGAATATTTCTACTGATTTTTCTGCCATAGATTGAGTAACGTGGGTGTAAGTATCTAGGGTAGTTCGAATATTGCTATGGCCGAGCCGTGCTTGAACATCCTTGATATCTGCTCCATTTTCGATCAGCCTAGTGGCATGTGTATGACGCAAGGAATGGAAGTTGAAGTCGATTTTCAATGATTCGCGGATGATTTTGGCAGCACTTTTAAATTGTGTTGGTGTGACGATTTTACCATTCTCTCTGGTGCAAACCATGCTTATTGGGTCGGAGGAGTTAGGGGTCTCATTTGCTTTCAAAGAAATGATTTTCCGGATTGATTTTCCGGTTTTCGGATCCTTCACCTTGGACTCGTAATAGAGCATGTAGTGATGACCATACTCCAGCCTATTTTCGATTTGACATTTCTTATGTTTTTGAAGAAGATTTACAAGCGTTCCTCCGATCTTGATAGTTCTAACAGAGGAGTTTGTTTTAGTCGAACCGAAAAACCAGCCAGACGGTCGATTCAAAATTATTTTATTGATACTTATTGTTTTGTTCCTGAGATCAATGTTATCCCAGGTCAGTCCCATGACTTCTCCGATTCTACATCCAGTGTAATACCCAATCATGATTGGAATATGATAATCGGATCCTTGTGGGAATTGTTGGATGATGCGAGTAAAGTCTTCCGGACTGATTACCTTATGTGGCTTGGCATGTGTTGCATGATCATATTTTGGTTTCTTAATGTATTGCATTGGATTCTCTTTGATAAAGGCTGCAGGGTAGACCGCGTATCTGAGAGAACTGCTTAAGACATTCATAATGCACGATAGGCTATTTTGACTCAATCCAGAACGATACTTTTTATTTACAAACTCTTGGAGAATAGTTGGAGTTATTGTTTTTAGTTTGTAGATACCGAGGGAAGGTTTGATGTGTGTTTTTATAAGAGCCTTATAATTGGATCGCGTATTATATTTACAGTTAATCAATACGTAGTTATTAACCCAGTAATCCATGTAGTCAGCAACTGAGATTTCAGTAGGTTGAAAATGCATGCCAGCGTTTTCATATTCCGTTAGAGCTTTACGTAGAGCTGACTCTGCTTCTTTTTTGGTATATCCACCAACGCGCTCAATCCTTTTTCTACTACCGTTCACATTGGATGCTTCAAAGCCGTAATACCACTTGTTGCCTCGTTTACGTACATGACCTTCCATCTAATTATCATTCCTTTCATTTTAATGGGTAGCTAGAAAAGGCATAACAGCCTAGCTTGAGTTGTTATATCATTTCCGGCTTAAGTCTGTTTGATTGCCATCTTCATGTTCTCGATGCTACATCATCAGAAGACTATCGTGATTACTATACCTTCTAAGCCAAATATCATCATGATTAAAGTCGATAAATAAATTCAGCAGTAACTGAATGCACCATAGTTAGGAATTTGGAATCATATAGAATCGAATATATCTTTAAAACCGATAGTGTTAGATAATTTACCATAGCGTGTTTTACTAAAAACAGGTTTGGATTCTCTTAATCCAAAAATAGTAGTTTGGTATCCTATAATTCTTCCTACTATAACATAGTTTTCCCAAATATCATTCAATTTTGAGCCCCGATTTTGGAAGGGAATTGAAGAACTTGGCACATTGTTTTCAAAATAAAATAAAAGCTGAGGTTGTCCGTTTTCTGAATTCAAGGTCTCGTAAGAAGTCAGACAGTCAATTTTGGGACGTGATTTTTTTTTGTTTTTGTCAAAGTACAAATATATTTCACCCATGAAAAGCTCTTCTTTAAAATCTTCAAAGCAGTCGATCTTTTTAACGAAAAAATCGAAAGCGTTTTGAGGGATGTTTTTAACAGTTATGTCAAATGGGGATACTGGATTTGATAAAAGAGAGATTACTTCGCCTTCTTTTGCAATTTCTAGCGGAATCTCAACAGAGTTCAATTTTTCATTTTTTAAAGTATATCCAGTTGTGCTTTGCTCATCCATTACTACATCTCCATAAGAGGGTATTAAAACATACTGTTCTCTTCTCGTAATAATGGGCATGCCATTATACTCTTTTGGTGAGTCGTCTTTGTCCCATCCCATAAGTTTCATAGGTGTACTGTCTAGTGCGTGCGCGATTTCCTCTAGCTTTGTTAGTGGAACATCATTTACGCCCGATTCAATCTTTGCAATTGTCGATGAAGATTTGTAACCAAGTTTCTTTGCTAATTCAATCTGAGACATACCTAATCGTTTTCGCTGATCCATAATGTTTTGTCCAACAATGTTTTCATCATTATTTCTTTTAGAAGTCATTTAATCGCCACCTAATTATTCAAGATTTGATAGGTTAAACTTATCATTCATTAGCTTATTAGTCAACGTTTTCGTTAATAATATATAAAAAAGTGTTGACAGATAATCAAATCAAGAGTAGTATCGAAGATAATAGATTAATAATCATACTACATGCGGTGTGCTTGCGTGTATAAAGTGACTTAAAATCACAATTTCGAAAGGGGTGATAAAATGGTTGATACTATTGAATTAGAAGTGATGATTAAACGTGCAAATCTAACAAAGAAAGCTATTTTTAAAGAATTGGGTATATCGACTATGAGCTTGTATAAGAAGATTAATAATCAATCTGAATTCCGAACAAAGGAGCTTGCAAAGCTTGTTGATTTACTTGGTATTGAGAATTTGAAGGAACTAAGCGGAATTTTTTTTGATCAAAAACATGACTAATAATCACGATAAAATAAATTAATTCGATTAAAATGTGATTTTTAAGAATAAAAGGAGGGCGGCAAATGGAAGATGTATTATACACAGTTCAAGAGATCTCGAAGTTGATCAAGACAAATCCGACATATGTCTATGATCTAATCAGGAAAGGGTATCTTCCAGCATTGAAGCTAGGAAGTTATAAAGTAAGACGAGTAACCCTTTTAGATTTCCTGGCAAAATTCGAAGGAAAAGATCTAACAAATCTTGATGAGATTGTAGAGATTCCGGTGAGGTCTGTAGCTTCAGACCAAAGCGAGCAAAAAGCCGTATAACAAATTAACAGTTTGTAAGAGATCTAGGGAGTTTGAATGGAGCAAGGTGATTTCAATTGGTTGAGAACCTTGAATCCCCTGAGATAAAGGAGGCTCACGATGAGAGCAATAAAAGGAAAAGTTCTAGATACATTTGATGAAAGAGTGAATGTAGACGAGTCGTTTTGGATTGTTCGTTCTTCAGAAACGGGTGCATTGGCAGTATTTGATATGTATGAAGGAATAATTAAGCTCGTTGATGGCGAGAGTATTGAGATCGTTGAACTGGATGAGAAGCAGCATGAAGAAGCTATGGGTGAATGATCGAGCGAGACAGGCTTATTTTAAGCTTATAGAGCTTTATAGACATATTGGAAATGGAAGTGTAAGCGATGCAACGGTATTGATTGTAGAGCTGTAAAGAACGGATTAGGGAAGAGGAGTGGTATGAACGGGAATCGTGAGTTAAGGGCAAAATGGGAAAAATACTGCATGAATAGAAAGCATGATTATGAAAATAAGGTCAATGAGTTGAACTGTGAGATTTTGAAGATTCAAAGTGGAATCCGGCTTAGCCTTGCTCGTCATGAATATACAGATGTAGAAATTAAAGATGAGCAACTGGAGATTATTCAAAAACATCTTGATGACTGCCAGCCCATGAATTTTGAAAGGTATGTGCTGAAAGCTTTTGAAAAGGAATTCAGGAAGGTTTCAAGGGGATGTGAATTAACAGACCAGGACCGGGTATTCTTCCGGATCTACTATTATCGGGAGTATCAAGGGATGAGAACGAAAGATATTCTATTGAAATTAGGAATAGATCATAACAGCTATTACAGGGTTTATCACGCAGGAATTGAAAGATTCTTTTATAAAGAGGATCAAGAAGAACAATCGAAGGTAGGGTGAGAAGATGGCGAGACCAAGAAAAGAAGGACTGGATTACTTTCCAATGGATGTTTACTTTGATGAAAAAGTAGGCTTCATTGAAGGCCTATATGGAGCTGATGGAATTTACGTTTGGCTGAAGCTCCTTCAACGAATATATGAAAAAGGATACTACCTTGAGTGGACTAAGGTTACGACAGTGAACTTGAAGCGAGATTCAGAGGGAGTGAGTGTCGAGCGGATCCAAGAGATTGTGGAGGCTTGTATCGAAGCGAAACTCTTTGATGAAGATCTATACAACGAGTATCAGGTTTTAACCTCACGCGGGATTCAGAAGCGATATTTTGAAGTGGCCAAGCGTCGAGAAGAAGTAGAGGTCATTGAAAAATATGTTCTTTTTGAAAAGATGAAGAGATATTTTTGCAAAGCAACGAAAGCAGAAACGCAGAAAAATCCGAACAGAAACCATGACAAAGGTGAGGTTTCTTCGGAAGAAATCCAACAGAAACAAGACGAAAACCCGAGTTCTTGTGAGGTTTCCGAATCGATAACCCATCAGAAACCAGACGAGAATGATAGTTACTGCGGAGTTTCTGCAACCGAAACCCAACGGGAACCAGACGGAAACGAAACGGAATCGTTACAGAAACCAGACGGAAATAAAACGGAAACCCAACAGAAATCCGATATGAACCCGAGTTTCGGTGAAGTTTCTGCAGCAGAAGTGCATACACGTGCGCGCGGAAAGCATAGCATAGCAAAGAATAGCATAGAAAAGAATAGTAGAGCAAAGAAGAGCAAAGTAGAAAAGAAACGCGCACCCGCGCCATCCAAACGCTCATATGCAGAACATGTAACCCTTACTGAAGCTGAGTATCAGAAGATCATTGATGAGATTGGTGATTCAGGAGCTAAATGGGTGGTTGAGTATCTGAACGATTACAAGATCGGCTATGGCAAGGAGAAAGCCTATAAAAGTGACTATCATGTCATGCGTAATTGGGTGATCAGTGCGTATAGGGAGCGCCTAGCAAAAGGGCAGATCCCTATCAAAAAGGAGAATGCTCACAAGAAGAACGAAGAGGAATTCGCCGATCGGGATTGGAACAAGTGGTAGTTTGAGAATGAGATGAGGAGGAGTGAATCATGTTGACACATGTACCAGTATCAAGAAGGAAATTGGGATTTAGGCGAGGTATGGTTTCTGAGGAGACGAAGAAGTTCTTTGAGGCAGAAATAGGACGGTCGTTGATGGACCGAGAAGCAAGGGTGTATAACCATTTGCATGATTGCTTGGTGAATAATACAGCGCCTAGTTTTGATCTGGATGAGCAAAAGGTGATTGATGCCTTGCTTGATGAGGGGAACGTATGGATTGTCTCGCAGAAGGTTTATATCAATCCGGATTTTTATCCGATCATGCATGAGGTGATCTATGATGCTTATGTCGAGAATGTTTTGATCACTCGAGAAGAGTTTGATATACATTTTTCAGATGGGGATGAAAAAAAGACTATGCAGATCGAGGAAGGGCCGAAGCCGATGCTGGAACTGGATCCAGAATCAGTGATGCTGGTGAATTGAGGAAGGGCGAATGAGATGCAGCACAAAATAATCAATGGATGGTGAGGTATGCCAAGAGAGATAGAAAAGAAACAGAAGCTTGAGGAACAGATAATTGAGTATATTCAGGTATCCTTATCGATGATCGAGGCCCAGGACGGATTGGAGCACTTCGACATTTCGATAAGTGTTCACGAGAATAGCTTGAATTGCAATCTGTTGCTAAAAGAGAGAAAGAGAATATAGCGGTCCTACCGGACATGCCGGCGGATTCAATGGAGTAATTATGTCAGGAGAGTTTATAGAATTACGAAGGGAGATGTTCGGGTGGAAGTAGTGAGATGCTATATGGATTTATGCAGGGAGATTGAAAGGTACGAAGAGAGACTTGAATCGCTAATGGCGCGAAAAGAATCGATGGTTGAAAGATGGCTGCAACCGCTTAGTGATGTTTCCGGAATTAACTATGCCAGACCAAAGGTTCAAGGTGGCAAGAAGCGAATCGACATGGAAGAAGAATTAGTTCATCTGGCTGCTGCAGAAGAGGGAATTGAGAAATACGAAACATTGCTAAATAAGTTGAGGGAATGCCGAGATCGGATGAAAGTTTGCATCGATGGGACAACGGACATTGTCTATAAGATCGCTTTCAAGAAAATGGTTGAAGGCAAGTCGTTGCTAGTGATTTCTGAAGAACTCAATTACTCATACAATTACATCCGGAATATTTCAAGTAAGAAACTTGGGAAGATGCGTGTCGGGTAGAAAGAGAGTTTGTATTCATGGAATTTGAGAGGAGGGGTATTGTGAATGAAATGATGATATTTACAAATAAGGAATTGGGCGAAATTCGAACACAGATAATCAATAAAGAACCGTGGTTTGTGGGGAAGGATGTTGCAGTAGCACTAGGTTATTTGAATACTAGAGATGCTCTTGCAAAGCATGTTGATGAAGAGGACAAAGCTAACGTCGCAATTCACGACGGTAGCCAAAATAGGAACATGACAACGATAAATGAATCTGGACTGTATTCGTTGATCATGTCGAGTAAATTGGATTCGGCAAAAAGCTTCAAGCGGTGGGTGACGAAGGAAGTGCTTCCTGCAATTCGCAAGCATGGCCTTTATGCCACGGATGAGTTGTTGGAGAATCCGGATCTGGCAATTCAGCTTTTACAGAAGTTGAAAAAGGAACGGGAGCAAAAGCAAAAGTTACAGCATAATATCAACTCGAATCAAATCTATACAAACTTTGGCAAGGCGGTGTCCAGGGTCGAAGATGGGATATTAATTGGGGAGTATGCGAAATTGCTGGGTTCTGATGGCATTGAGATCGGACAAAACAAACTGTTTGCCTGGATGCGCGGGAATGGGTATTTAATTGGATCCGGAAGACGAAAAAACAGTCCGATACAGAAGTACTTAGATCAGGGATTATTCGAGGTAACAGAGACGATTATTCATACCAGGAAGGGCGAGAAGCCGATATTAACTACGCTTCTTACTGGGAAAGGGCAGATTTACTTTTATGAAAAGCTGAAGGTTCAGTTTGGTTTGGAGGTGTCTTGATGAAAAGGAAGAGTGAAAATACACGTTTACAAGTTCTCAAGAAAGCGTTAGTTGCAGCGGGAATTACTCCAGAGGAAATTGTTCTTGATTATCAGGATCCGGATTTCAAAAGGATACGGATGAAGCCGAGGCTAACCTATGATCTTGCAGAAGTAAGAGATAATTGGGATTTGCTTTCTTAGGGAACTGCAACGAGATATTTAGAATTGATATGGAGAGTGAGGGTGCCCTGGATTGGGGCATCTCTTATTTCAAAGGTAGAATTCAGCATGAAAAGCTTTGTGAGATATTTGCAAGAAACAGTCTAAAAGCGAGTGATTTTTGGATGTTTTGAAACTCAGTTCACCATATTTAGGGAATGTGTAACTGGGTTTTGGCGAAGTGCCTCAATCCCTGATGAATACAAGGAGTGAAGTGGGTTTTACGAGTTAAACACAATAATAAGATATGTTTAACTCAAAAGGCTATTTTAAGGTGTTTTTGTTGAGTTTGGTAGTGATCCCCCCTTTGCATGTTTTTTGAAGCAAATTGGAGACTTGATTGATCATTGGCTATTCATTTCTCATGGGATATGGAGCAATGGAAACGGGAAGAATGATCGAGTGAATTATGGCCATGCATCGTGGTCTTATGCTTAGGCATACCTGGTGCATCGGTGAGGATAGTGGCCAAGTCAGATAGTCAATAAGTGGCAGGAGTGTGATATAGACGAGATCGGAGTGATTCGCGCTTGAGTTTGTATGTGTATCTAATGGAGATCAATAAGCCGTGGTTGCATTGCACCCTGGGTTCGGAAGAATACCCTGGCATCATGCCTCAAAATGATTACTGGAAAGACTGATCCGGATGATCATAGCCGGGCCTGGCAGCAAGGGGGTAGGGGGGTGTTCAAACTTTTGGCCAAAGCGAGGAGACCGAGCGGGTGGTGTTTTTCACACACCCGTGAAATTTGATTAAGGGGGGGGATTAGGGTGGTGCGTATGAAAAAACATTGAATTGGTTCTATAAAAATGATTGGGGATCCTGAGGTTCAAAATGCTGGCGGTAAATTTATTATGTGAATCATCGGGATGTCTTGTAATTTGTCTTTGCAATAATTAAACTATATATAAGAGTTTAGTTGTTGTTGTAAATAATATTAAAAAAACAAACGGTTCTCAATGTATAATCTAGAAAAAATTAAGGGAGTTTGATTTTTTATGAAGGCGAATAATATAAAGAGAATGACTATTGCAACTTATGACACGATATTCGAAACGGGTATATACAGGCGCGAACAGATTATAAAAAGTATTAGAAGCGAAGATCAACGAAGCTGGTTGATTACAATAGGGTATCTGCTTAATAATCTTGAACTGGGACCTGCACATAAACTTAAATACTTGAGGGGAAAGCCATATAGCAAAAGTGTAATAAATAAATTTCTTGAATTTGAGTTATATTCAAAGCAAGGGTTGCTATATTTTGCCAAATGGATAATTGCTTACGGAAGAATCATAAATGAACTTTTTTGCGTTGAAATAAGCGAAGAACTTATCAATAAAACAATTATCACTCAAATAATGCTAGCAGACTACTTACCCTCTGACAATATTGATTCAGCGGAAAGTTATATGTTTAAAAATGTAGCAATAAATAGCAAGCGTAATATTAAGAACGATCTTGCACGATCCTATCAAATGTTCATTGAACTTTCTAGGCAAAAAGACCTTTATAACGAAAAAGAGTATATCGATTTTTATGAGGATTATAAAACGGTATATAGTCATTCGATTAATGAGTATCTCGCTATGATGTTTCCAATGGTAGAATTACATTTTACTGAAAGGCCTGGGAAGATTCCGATTATTAACATTGACAAATTCTCGTCAAAAATGAAAATAAAGCAAGAGTTTATTGCTTTAATAAGATCAAAAGCTCAATGTGCTTATGATTTTACTGATTGGTGCCAATCGACGATAGAAAATACGTGGGATTATTCTTTATTTCTTTCAATTCCGTTTATCGATATTGGTGATGGATGGATCTTATCACTTCATGAGGATTTTGTAATTAATCAATATTTTGAGGGATTATTCTATAGGATTCGCGAAGTATATCCCGAGGAGGATAAGAGTATATTGACATTTTTAGGAAGTCCCTATGAGAAATATGTTGATAGATTGACAGCACATGCTGTGGCAGAAGCAAAAAATACTAAATATACATTTATCCCTGAGTTTAAATTTGGAAAAACAAAAAGAGATTCGTCCGATGCATATATTCGTTCTGGCAAGAAATTGTTGATAATTGAAGCGAAATCTAAGAGACCGAATTTTGAAATATATTATACCCATGATCTTGCAAAACTGATGGAAGGAATTAAGAAAGTATATATATCTCCGATTAACCAAGCTATAGATGCTCATGAAGCGATATTGGAAAGTAGAGAGCGGACGATATTCGATGGAGTCGAGGAGATCTATGTACTATCTGTAACTTTGTTAAATGTGCCTAGAGTATCGGAAATCCAAAAATATGTTGACGATTTAATTTCCAATAAGCTTGGAGAAAAATTGAAGGGCCATATAAATTTGAGTATCGAAGAATTTGAATATCTATGTGGCGTTACAAAAAAAGGTGTAGAATTATTTGATTTTTTAGAAGAATTTTGCGATAGAAAAAACCTTTCGCCGCTAGTGAATTTTCTTGAATCAAAAGGAATAAATGATAATGCCTTGCAGTGGATAGATGATAACTATATGAAATTTGCTGAGGAAGCTCGAGGCATTTTAACAGAGTTGTAATGGAGACGAGGTGATGAAATGGAGCTTGAAAAGAGTAAATACTATGATCTATTTAATACACTTATTGAAAAGGCTTATAATGTAAACCCATTCGATACATTATGTTCTCTTTTAAGAGCAGGTGGGATGAGTGATGCAAACTGGGATCCTTTTGAAGAGTCAAGAAAAGCTCTTGAGGATTATAACTGGATCTTAGAGAAAACAAGGACTGAAAGGTCGGCAATTTCTCAAATTAGAATCGCATTATTGATGTATTGCCAACTGATAGAAATGACAGCACCTCATGAAATAATGACGAACTTATTAAGTTGTATTGATGGTGGGGGGTATAAAATTCAGCCATTAAGACATCTTGGAAGGACTAATAATAAGAAGAAAAAGCCATCTATATATGTCCCGCCGAGTGCAAAAACGAAATTTAGATATATTAATGAACAAGCTGAAAAGTGTAATGAATTTGATCTCAAAGTAGCTATTGGACATATTTATTCGGATAACATAAGAAACTCATTTACGCATTCTGATTATGTATTAACTGATGAGTTTTTTAGGTACACTGAAAATCGGATATCCCAACAGATACCGATTGAAGAATTGCATGAGATAATAATGTCATGTTTTGATTTCTATAGTCAATTTATGAGGTTGCATAGATTATGGCTTATTCGACTTTCCAAGGGGAAGCGTTATCACAAATGGCCTGAATATCGAGTTTTTGAATTATTGGTAGGTGATAATGGTGTATACGGTTTCAATGTACATTTTTCTAATGGTTGTAAAGCTACTTATTCGAGACGTGAAGATGGTATTGTAGCAACAAATCTTTCTTTCAAACATGATGGTGGGATTAATTTTTATATTGGTAGTTCACAGAATCTTGAACCCTTATGGAAAATTGATGGACAGCCGGTGATAGATTGGAATGAGTTACCATAAATGGTTTGATCAATTAAAATATTCGAGGTGTAATTACATTACTAAGTAAGATTGTACTTAGTAAATCGAGGATATTGTACGAAATATGTAAAATTCAGAGAAGTTGTAGAGATACTTATGTGAGGTGAAATATGGCAGCGGCAAATCCAATTCGTGATAAGCAATTAATTTATGATATAGCAGGGTATTTGAGGAAACAAAACGAAAGGGATTACATCCTTTTTATGTTGGGAATTTATTCAGGGTTGAGGATTAGTGATATTTTAAAATTGAAAGTTTCTGATGTTCGGGGGCAAGATCATTTTATAGTGACTGAGCAAAAGACTGGGAATGTACGGAAGATTATAATTAATCCGGAATTGCAACGGGAGATCGCGATCTATATTACTGGAAAAGATGACGAAGATTATCTCATACGTTCCAGGGAGAATTATAATCGGCCAATATCAAGGCAAAGGGTTAATCAGATTCTTGAAGATGTTGGGGATAAATATAATGTTCACTTGACTGCGCATTCATTGCGGAAAACATTCGGCTATCATTTCTATGTACAGTATGGAGAAAGGCACGCGTTGCCAATGTTGATGAAGATTTATGGTCATTCAAGAGAAACGCATACTTTACTGTATATTGGAGTGGAGCAAGAGTATATTGATAGGACGTTGAGAAACTTTAGATTTTGATTAATTTAGGCATGTATTTCTGTTTAGTTTGTCGTATTGCAGTCTATTACAAATTGGTTTTTTACGACAGGAGGAAAGGCGTTGATATGACAGGGATTGAGTGCTTTTTTACGGATTTGTCAAAATGTTAGAAACGACAAGCTCAAAGAGGTGCTAGGAAAACACATTCTAAGCCAGTAACCATGCGGGCTGTCCTATGGTTGAAGAGGTGATTTTGGGAAAATCGCCAAGTGATCTAGGAAATCGTGAATAATACCAGGTGAAATGTCCTTGTTTCGAGGGTTGAATAAGGGTTCCACAAAGAAGAATAGAGAACGGAATAATGAATATAGATCAGCAGCATGTTGATCCGGATAACTACCGGACAAGCGATGCGCTGATCTTTTTTGTTGTCTGAACAGCTATATATCAGCCGTGTGGACGCAGGATGCGATTAGAGGCGGTTGAGTATCTTCTAGGACAATAACCACATATTGGTAACTAGAACGTGCGTACGGGCCGTATATGGCTTCGTGGGGCTTTGTTTTATACATACATGCAAATAGGGGGAGGGGGGGTCAAATCTCTAGAGACGGTCGCAAGGGGACCGTTGGGTAGGGCTTCAGAAACACTCCCGCAAATTAGACTATGGGGGGTATAGAAATGCGTTTATAGAGTAACAAATAGTTATCTTAATAATTTGGTAGAATATCTAATTTGAGCAAGCTAGATTTATCTAGGAGCTGTCAAGAGAAGGATAGTATGAAAAGAATATTCGAATGGATATATCTCTTTTCTCGAGTAGGGGGAATGGTGAAGGTTCTTTATGTTTAACTTTATATTGAAAAATAGACAAAAAATAGGAATAAGCGTATGATTGAGATAAATAGTTGCGGCGGAAAATGTAAAAGAGTAAGTATTCAAAATCGGTTGACGGTTTCGCGTGTGAGTGATCTGCTGAGTAATATTTGAGTTGTAAGAGATTTAAGAAATACTCAGCTTTGAGACACTTAAATCAGCTAGGAAATATCGGGTGATTTGGTAAACTGTAAAATAATAACATGAATATGTAGGAGGACGAATTGAATATTTCTGCGTTAGAGCCAAGTGTGCGAAAGCGTGAATATGATTCATGTTCAGAACGTATGAGAGATAGTGTTGTATACCATTATTTATTTGAGGGGCGTTCCCATAGATGGTTGGATGAGTATGTCATTTCGGAGGATCCAGATGTTAGTCGCGGATATATTGCGATGGGAATACTTCATCATTTAGGGCTAGTGAACGATCATAAAGGGATTTTTATTGGGCTAGAGATAATGGAGAGTATTACTTTATTTGAAGAGTCTACAGCTTCAGATTTTAAAGAGATAAAAATGGCATTACTAAGATATTATCGGGATCAGCATGTAAATGATCGGTATGAATCTTTTGTCCTATCGATTGATTCGCCAAAGATAATAAAAAGAGTTGGTAATTCGCAGTTTACTGATGGTGTGCGAATTGAAAAAAGGTATCATTCGATTCTTAATCCACCAGGCTCAAAATATTTTGTTAAAAGGGGAGCGGCTAGAAAGATAAAGGTTCTCTTTAACAATAAGATATTTGATGCAGAATATCGCTATGAAGGACAGAAAAATAAAGAGATAGAGCTGCAAAGTATAAGGTTTAGAAGAGAATTGAAAAATGAGTTTCAAAAAGTTTTTCCGGATGTAAGAGGTGAATTTTCAATCGAGTATGGGGGAGATTTGAATCATTTTGTTTTTACTCCAATATTTGCTGACAAAGAATATGTGGATGAAGGTGAAAATGATTTTGCAGAAGGACAGATTGCTTATCGAAATCATAAGATTAGAGAGCGAAATCCTAAGGTCGTTGAAAAGGCAAAAGCTCGGTTTAAGCAAAATCATGATGGAAGCATTTATTGTGAGGTATGCGGGTTTGATTTTTCTAAAGTGTACGGAGAACTCGGAGAAGGATATATCGAAGGCCATCATGTGATTCCTGTTTCTGAGTTAAAAGAAGGTGACAAAACTAAAGTTGAAGATATCGCGATGTTATGTGCAAATTGCCATAGGATGATTCACCGAAATTCTGGATTATCACTAGAAGAATTATCTGATATGGTTGAATTGACGGTGTAAATTGGTAAATAAAACGTATTGAAATTTTAATGGGATTTGGTTTCTAAAATAAGAATTTTTATAGAGCCGTTAAGTGCTTGTAGAAGGGGTATATCATGAAAATTAAAAGAATTGACATTAGAAATTTCAGGAAATTGGAAAATGTAAAAGTTCTCTTAAATGAGGAAACCACATTATTGGTAGGAGCAAATAACAGTGGCAAAACGTCTGCTATAGAGGCTTTAAGGAAATTCTTTCATAAAGATAGTAAGAAACTCGTTTTATATGATTGGTCTATCTCAAATTGGGATGAGATTAATGCTATTGGTGAATACATTGAGCAGAAAAACGTTTATGATCCGGAGGAATTTTATGATAAATGGGTTAATATATGCCCTACGTTAGATTTATGGTTTCAAGTCACTGAGAATGAGTTGCATCATGTAATTTCATTAATACCTACACTTGATTGGACTGGAGGGACTTTGGGTCTTAGATTTTCATTTGAACCTCAAAAGCTAGATAAATTATTCTCTAATTATAAACAAATCATCGAAAACACAAAGAAACTTAAAGGGAATAAGAGTGAGTTATATCTTTGGCCACATGATATGTGCCATTTTCTGAAACGAAAAATGAATTCATACTTCAATCTGTCTTATTACACATTAGATCCAACATTCTATGATAATCAGGTTGTACCTATAAATAAAAACCTTGAAGTGTTAGACACTAATCCGCTAAAAGATCTAGTGAAAATTGATGTTATAAATGCACAAAGAGGATTTTCTGATTCAAACGATGAGACTTCTGCTACCATATCTAGCGGTAACTTATCAAAGCAATTACGTGACTATTTTGATAATCAGCTATGCCCACAAGAAGAATTACTAGAAGAAAGTGACCTTGAGTTTATTGAAGAAGTTTGGAAAGCAGAAACTAGATTTGACAATAAGTTGAAATGCAGTTTTAGCAAGCCGATCAGTGAGCTTCGTTCATTAGGTTATCCAGGTTTTACGGATCCCCAAATCCATATATCTACAAAAATGAGTTATACAGATGGTCTAGATCATTCTTCTGCAGTTCAATACTCAACTACTAAGGATGATGCAAAACATACACGACTTCCTGAAGACTATACAGGATTAGGATATCAGAACTTAATTTCAATGGTTTTTATGCTTATGAGCTATAGAGATGAATGGATGAGTGCTGGTAAAAAAAATAAATTGAATACGGCTAAACCGGTTATTCAACCTTTACACCTCGTGATCATCGAAGAACCTGAAGCGCATCTTCATACACAAGTTCAACAGGTGTTCATTAAAAAAGCGTATGAAGTATTAAGAAATCACGAATTATTGAAAGGTGACGCACGGTTTTCGACACAGTTGTTAGTCAGCACTCATTCAAGTTATATCATTGAAGAACTAGACTTCTCGAAACTAAGATATTTTAGAAGGTTGGAATGTGACAGCGATACTAAATCTCCAAAATCAGAAATCATTAATCTAGCTGATGTATTCGGAAGTGAAGATGAGACGACCAGATTTGTGAGCAGATATATTAAAACCACACACTGTGATTTGTTTTTTGCCGATGCTGTAATATTAGTTGAAGGTAGTGCGGAACGAATGCTATTACCGGAGTTTGTCGGAAGAAGCGAAATGTTGAATCGTGCATATTTAACAATATTGGAAATTGGAGGAAGTCATGCTTTTAGATTGAAACCTCTCATTGATAAATTAGGTATATATACACTTGTGATTAGTGATTTAGACCCATGTAAAAAAACGAATGAAAGCAAACTTAAGAAAGTGTTTCCTGAAAAAGGGAAAGAATATATGACGAAAAACAGTACTCTTGTAAAGTGGGCACCTCAAAAAAGTTCAATAGATGATCTTATGGATATAACCAATAATGATGGACGATTAGCGAATAACGTATTTATTACTTACCAAAAAGAGCTTATGGTGAAAGGTCCTTTTTCTAGAAGTTCAAAAGTGATTCCAAGTACTTTTGAGGATGCTCTAGTATTGGAAAATACAACGTTCTTTACTTCTACACTTCAAAGCTTTGGACCAACTAAGAAAGTAAAAAAAACGATAGACAATTCGAAAGGAATGAAAAGTTTAAACAAAGATATTTACAATCTTTTTTCTGATAAAAATTTTAAGAAAGCCGAATTTTCTCTGGATGTTTTGTTAGCAAAGAATATTGATGAGCTTAAGATTCCAACATATATTGAAGATGGATTAACATGGTTAGAAAGCAAGCTCACTGAGCGGAATAATAATTTTTCATTTGACATCGAGAATGGAGATAAAGAGTAATGGCCAGAATTCAAGAAATTCAGAATAAAGATAATGAAGTTAATAATGAAATATTGAGCTGCCTTAACATGAAAAACCCACAAAGCTTTTTCATGTTAGCCGGTGCAGGATCTGGGAAGACCCGCACCTTAGTTGAGGTTTTGGAGGAAGTTGAAAAGAGATATGGAGAAGAACTATATTTATATGGAAGAAAAATTGCAGTTATAACATATACAAATGCCGCATGTAATGAAATAATAAGCCGATTAAAAAATAGTGATTTATTTTCTGTATCCACAATTCATAGTTTTTCATGGCGACTTATATGTAGCTTCCAGAGAGATATTAAGAATTATGTGCGAATAGAACTTGAAAATGACATCGATGAATTACAAAAAAAGCAAGTAAAAGCACATAACACAACAACGAAAACATATATAGAAAGAGAGTTGAAACTTAAAAATAAGAGCAAGAAGTTAATGAATTTAGATTCAATAAAGAAATTTATCTATAGTCCTGATGGAGATAACACTTCAAAAAATTCGTTAAATCATTCGCAAGTACTTAAGATATTTGTGAAATTCCTTGAAGAGCCCCTCATGCAAAGGATTTTAATTAGGATGTATCCGATGCTGCTCATTGATGAATGTCAGGATACAAATAAGCATGTAATGGAGGCTATTCTTAAATTACAGGAATCGAATAGTGACCGAATTTCCATTGGTCTTTTTGGTGATATGATGCAGAGGATTTATTCGGATGGGAAGCATGATTTAAACAAGGTTTTACATGGCTGGAAGAGTCCTATGAAACAAATGAATTATCGATGCCCGAAAAGGATTGTTAGAACATTAAACAAACTTCGTGAAGACGTTGATGGTCTGGTACAGTATCCTAATGACCGTAATGAAGAAGGGGTTATACGTATTTTTCTATGTTCTTCAAGTATAAATAAAATAGATGTAGAAAAATTGATATGTAGTGAAATGCACTCACTTACATCTGATGATGGGTGGATAAATTCAGTTCAGTCGTTAATTTTAGAGCATCAAATGGCTGCGGAAAGACTAGGGTTTGGTGAATTTTACTCACATTTACATAGTAGTAACAAATATAAGAACAAAGTAACTGAGGGCAAAGTAGTCGAAGCGAAGTTTTTTGGTGAGCAAGTGCTCCCCTTAGTAGGAGCCTATAAAAATGATGAAAAATATGAACTAGCAAAGTTGGCTAAAAAGTACTTCAAGCAATTTAATGAAGGGAAAGAAGATCTAAACGTTAATCGTATTCAATATGTTAAAGAGAGCGTAGAGGCATTGTCAAATGCTTGGACTGAAGCTCATGCACCGAATGGTTTTGACTTATTACGTATCATTAAGGAAAGAGATGCAATACAGTTACCGGATAGTCTTGAAATAGTACTTGAATTACAAGATGAACAAAAAGAATACCAAAATGATGAACTAGAGATTGATAATGATTTTGAGGCACTCGAAAAAGTCTTGAATCTTGAAATTACCCAAGTTGAAAAATATACTAAATATATGAATGAAGAAGCTGGATTTGCTACTCATCAAGGGGTTAAAGGTCTTGAATATCCTAGAGTTATGTTAATAATTAATGATAGCGAAGCGCGTGGATTTATGTTTTCATATGAGAAATTGTTTAGCATAAAGGAAAGAAGTGACACGGATATAAGAAACGAAAAAGAAGGTAAAGAAACTACAATAGAGAGAACCAAAAGGCTTTTTTACGTGGGTTGTTCTCGTGCTGAAAAAAGTCTAGCGATTGTGCTTTATACATCTAACCCAGAAGAAGCAAAAGAAAATATAGTGACTAGCGGATGGTTTAATACTGAAGAAGTAAGAGTGTTAAATAATCTTTCGATTTGATAAGGACTAGTAGTGATTGTATATCTGAGAAAATAGATAGGGGTGTTCAAATGCTATTTTGTAGTAATATGATTAGCGATAAAGAAAATTGTCCATGTGGAAGCGGGTTACAATATCAGAAATGCTGCAAAAACAGGAAAGATAAAGTTACTGAGATTAGTAAATCCATGGGAAATGAGCATCGTATGAATGCTTATATCATTAATACGCTGAAGCGGAATAAATTCAGTGCATGCATGCACCCAAATAAGGATGAATGTCATAAGAAAATAATAAATGCTCATTCAATTCAAAATAATGGTGTATTATCACTTTTGTCAAAAGACAGTGAAGTAATAATAATTGAACCTGGGGTCGGCGAAAATGGATTGAAAATCGATTACAGAACCAAAGGCAAAAATCAAGCAACAACATTTACGGGATTTTGTGCTTACCATGATAGAGAGGTTTTTAAGCCTATCGAAACTATTGAGTATTCGAAAACAAACGAACAACATTTTCTTTTCGCTTATAGAATTTTCGCACTAGAGTATTATAAAAAAAAGGTAGCATTCAAATCTTTTCAACAAACGATACGCAAAATTCCTTCTGGATTGGAAAATGAATTTTTCGTCAGTACATATAGGAATTATCAATTAGCTGAAAAGGATATGAGAGCATATGAGACGATTTTTAATGAGGCGTTATTAAGTGAAAATTATTCAGCTTTGTGTACATACGTTGTTGAGTTTGATTATAGAGTTCCCATTGCTACAGCATTTGGATGTTCGCCATTATATGACTTTGATAAAAAACCGCTAAATGTGAAAAGTATGATTGAATTTGATGAACAACGATTAAAAATGAATTTTGTAACAGTACTACCACAAAGAGATAAGTCATATATTCTTTATAGTTGGTTGAAAGAAGATGATGAATTTTTCGAGTCATTAAAGTCCAAATTAAACACGATGTCAGTACGTGAAATTAAACTGCTATTCAATAATTTGATCCCTGAATACTCGGAGAATGTGGTGTTTGCGCCCTTATTTTGGGAAAGATTATCGGAGTATCAGAAACAAGCTTTTAATACTAGACTCCTCGGTGATTTTCCGAGATTAGAGCATAACACGATGCTTGCTCCGGATAGTTTGGAATATAAAAATTGCCTAGATGTGAGACCACCTTATAATTTATTCCGGAAGCTTGATTTTCCTGATCAAAGTATATGATGGTCTTGATAAACTGAAATTGCAAAAGCATTGGGTTGTGAATTTGAAGGATTTTTCATTGATAACCTTGGAGAAAAAGCTTTAAAACTGCTGAAAGGAAGTGATTACATTTGAGCTTAAATACCGAATTTGAGGTTTTAGTTAATACGGTTACAGCCTTACTTGATAAGAAAAACAAATTATACTCAAATATTCTTCAATCAAGTAAGGTATCTGCAGAAATAACTGACTATGACAATTGGAACGGCGGTATAGATATTTACACCATAACGGTTAGTTTAGATATTTATCTTTATTCCGAGATTGAAGATAAATTAGAGGAATATGAAAAATCCATACTTGATGAGTTTTCATTTTTGATTCGTGATGATGAAAATAATGTTTTTTCTAACTTGGTAATAAAACCGAATATGCAAAACTCTATCAACTGGGGAGCAATTGATGTATCAATTATGAAATCAGATTTAATAAAATTAATTGATAATATAAAATCATTGATGATTTCAGTCGCAACAAATGGACCAAAAATTCAAACTGTAAATGATGAGTATAAGAATATTTATTACAAACTTTCAGATATCTTTAAATCATTAATTATAGAAAATCCTAATCCATATGATGATTTATGGAAATGGTATGGAAAGTGGAGTGCTGGCGATTTAACATCTTATCAGTCACGTCGTATCTTTATCAATGATATGTATTCGAATATGCTAAATGTTATTAACTCTTCTCCTGATAGACAAGGAACGAGTCATCCATATGAACCCACTGGGTGGGAACGAGTTGATCGCTCAGTAACAGAACTAAGAAAGCGTATTAATGAAGCTACTAATGAAGAACAATTTCAAACTATCGGACTACTATCAAGAGAATCAATAATTTCACTTGCACAAGAGGTTTACAAACCTGATATCCATAAAGGATTAGATACTATTGAACCAAGTAAAACAGATGCGAATAGAATGCTAGAAGCTTTTATTGCTAATGAACTTGGAGGTGGAAAAAACGAATTGCTGCGAAGAAATGTTAAGTCTACTCTTGCATTAGCAAACTACTTAACACATAAAAGAACTGCGACAAAAAATGATGCTTCGTTGTGTCTAATTTCAGTTATGTCATTAATTAATACAATCAAGATAGTTAGTAAAGAAGAAGTTATATATTTCTAGTTATTTTGTAAACAGAAAACAAAATGACTCTAAAGTCAAGTCGGATAAAGTGTGTACTTTCCCTCGGTTATTCAATTAGGCAACAGCAGTGATTCGATGAGTTGATCGAAATAGGTATTATTCCTCCATCTAGAGGTACTTCTTGCAGGACGACCATTTCCCATCTTGCTCAACCAAAAGTGCTCCGATTAAACGAAGAAGGGATGATTCATTCTGAAAGATCAGAATTACCCGTTGTCTGCGATGAACCTCTTGGTTTAGCCTTTCAATACTGTTACTGGTTTGAAAATGTTTGCGATAGTTCATAAGCAGGCTCATCACGGCTATCACGTTATCGAATCCTTTCTCCAACACATCCGTTGCTTTTGGTGCTGAACCAGTATAGGTTTCAAGTAATTCATCCCGAATTGATCGGGCGATTTCAATTTTGGAGTAGGTTGAATGTCCTTCAAGTATTGATTGATTTCCGGTTGCAGTTTATTGGTGTTTCATCGAGAACATTCCGCTAGAAATTAGTTTGGCATCGTTGCAACAAAACGTTGTGAAACTGCTTTTTCATAGCAGCGACAAGACTGCCACGATTACCAGAGACGACAAGGTCAACCCCTGTAAGTCCACGACTTTTTATTGTAATTCAATTGTTCCAACACGAGTCGTTATTGGACGCATTCGAAAACTATTTCGGTAATCGTAAAGATCTTCAGATCATTCATAGCGTTCAGCTCCTACTAGTTCAATCGTCTGGGCATTTAAGACTTGGTTAGAAGACATTCTGAAAGCTTGGCAAAAGCTTCATCTTTGCCGTTAGATGTAAGAAGTACGCGTAAGATTTCAGAATTTACGCGAACATTTATCTGAGTCATTTGGTATTTTCTCCTCGGATTGATGATTTTTCGCAATTCTTTTTACCGAGGTTGATGTTAAGTCGCTCATTTTTTTGTTTTTTCGAATTCACTCCATTTACGTCCTATATCAATCAACCTTCATATAGTATTATTGTTCATTCAAATATAAAAGTAGACATTTGCAAATACCGATTCAAAATTCCATACGATCCGATTTATCGTCCTCAGTTGATCTGATATTATGTTCCTTCAAATCTGACTAGGTTCTAAATGCTTCTTAAATGCTCGTTATTTGAGTTCTTCAGTTCAATCAAAGGCTTGTCACAACATATGTGCGAAGCATCATTTAAAGAATAAAGGAATACCTATAATTATGTTTTAGATGCAATGGGAACCTGAATCGGATTAGGTAGGGAAAGTACTCCAGATTATCCAAGATTTTTGTATTTTAAATTTTGAAGAAGATTATACTGATAATGCAAAATCATCTAGAAAGGGTCATGTTCAAAAATATACTGTAAGGAACTCAAGAGAGAAGCATTGATAAGTGTAGAAAAATAGAAGAGAGTTGGTGCAAATATTTTTAAAATTGCTATAAAAACTATGTTAAAGAATTCAAATATCAATTGTTATGGCTTTATTAAAAACTAAAGGATCGCAAAATGAAAACTTAAAGGAGGTATGAGTATATGAAATTAGATAAATATTTTATTGACTTTGTAGAAGAGGATGGGAGACATTTTCCGCTTGACTTGCAAAAGGCATACATGCAATTTTTAGTCGAAATTACTAATTATCGCGATGAATTACATGAAGAAAAAAGATTACCGCTAGATGGATATCAATATGCAACAAGTAGCATTAATCATATAAAAACAAAGATCTATGAAGAGTTTGATAAATTCTTTGACCCTATTGATACATTTAAAAAGTATTATGCTGATGAGTTCGATATTAGTGATCTAAATATGTTTTATGATTTTCTGAAAAAAGCTGAGGATGAAGACGTTGAACATTTCTATGATTGGTTTGAAGCTGGTTTGCTTGAAGGGATAGGTATAAATGCTGAAATTGTTAATGCGATTTTTAAAGAAAGAGAACGGGTAACTGAAGAGGAAAGTTTTCTAAGGAAGGTTGATCTGAAGAGACATCTTCAATTAGTGGAGGAATAAATATTTGAAAATTGTCTCAGATGCATTTATTAAAATATCGGGTAAAACAGCCAAAAACATATCGAAACATGTTAGTTTACGGTGTTTTTTCAATGATTCTCAATTTTTGAAAATGTATGGTTAAGCGATTTTTTGGAACAGATTTACGAAGTAGTAAATGCCCCCGTTGAAGCATTGATATGTTGTTTTGAATTTATAGTATAGAAATGATTTGCGAAATAGAAAAGAATTTATTACAGAGATTATGGCTTGATGATGGATATTCATGTTCTTGAAGGTGAATTCGTAAGACTGCGGACTGTGAATTGTGAAAGAGATGTTGATGAATGGTATCACGTATCTCAAGATGGAAAAGGCTGTTTGGGATAGATTGTACGTTGAATGAGGTGAATTTATGGGAGATAAAGATTACAGATTAAAGTGTCTTAATAAATTAACAGAACTGAGTAAGCACAAGAAAACGCCACAAAAAACTGAGTTGCTTGATTTGTTCGCAACTTATGTATATATGACTAACCCAGACTATAAGTACAATGAAACATATTTAAAAGACATGATTCCTGGATTTTGGAGAAATGTTGATAAGTACAATTCAAAAGTAGAATTTCGCGAAAAAATCTTGGAAGAAATTCAAAAATGTAAAATTGCGGAAAATGTTGAGTGGTGGTTAAACATTCAAATCGATGAAACTTGGGAATTGAGATTTGACAATGTTTCTAAAGGGAGTACTGGTAAATGGAAAAGAATGATTAGCGAAACGCCAAAGCTCAACTCTATCGACACAAAAAAAACTTATGTGAAATGCCAGTTTAGCAATGGTCAGGGAAGTGCGTTTTCAGACTATTTGACATCAGAAGATAATGAAAAACTGAAAAAATTCGCAATTGATGCTGTTAAATCTTTTGTAGATAGACTGGAGGCTTAGTATATGGCGACTGGAATAAGAGATAGCACTATTTACAACAGAATAATTCAAAATGACTTTATATATAAGGCAATCTATTCATTAGAGAGTTATGTGTTTGAAAAGGATTTGCTTAATGAAGATGATTATATTTTGATGCTGAAACTAAGAGATCCATTTAATCATAAAATCATCGATGAAACTATCAAAAATGTTAAAGTCATAATTGATGATGTACTTATCAATGGTAAATTTTTCGAAGCACAAGTTTATTTCAGGCCCAAAAAGGTTGATAAAGAAACTGATCAACTTGAA
Organism: Eubacteriales bacterium; assembly: GCA_030625815.1. Classification (GTDB taxonomy): domain Bacteria; phylum Bacillota; class Clostridia; order Tissierellales; family GPF-1; genus GPF-1. The sequence continues at coordinate 888 of DAOUQF010000016.1, read as the reverse complement.
TCAAGACCGCTTCATTCTGCATCTTTAATTACGTTGATAGCAAGTGTTGTATTACTTAATACCTTTTTAATTGAGATTGATAAAGATGAAACAACAATTGAATTGACGGAACTTGCTAGAATGTTACCTTCAAATTTTTATGGTAACATTCCATCAGATCGACCTGAATATTTGTTCAAACCGTGGCAATATCAGTTTAAAGAATATACCGAAATTATTACAAGCTCCTACTATAAATATACCAAGACGAAGGAATATAAGTTCGAGGTAACGCTTGACTTGAAGAACTTTTTTCCTTCAATAAATCCTGCAATTATTTATGATGAAATAATGAGCAAGTATTCTGTAAAGTATGATGCTGTCGATATCCAGTGTATCAAAACAATATTATCAAAATTATTGGTATTCAAAATTATTAATTTGAAGTCAGATGATTTCATAAAGATGTATTATGACTCTAATGAGATTGATTTCTTGAATGGTGAAGTATGGACTAAAGGTATTCCACAAGGTTTGCCACACGCATATTTTTTTGGAAATATATGTATGGTAAAAGTTGCAGAAATTTTTCAAAAAGTCATTGCTGGTGAGGATGGAAAAGCTTTCTATTATGTTGATGACTCAGTGATTTACACGAATAATTTGGAAAATGTAAATGAATTGGCAGAAAAAATAAATGACGTTAACAAGCAACTTGAAGATTTGAGCGATTTATATAAAGACAAACTTGAAGAGTATAGGAAAGAGTAAAATGTACACATAGGGTTGGACACATCTTCTAGAAAATAAGATAATAAGACTATGAAGAATACAAGAAGAAAATGGAGCCCCGAAGAGAAAGCAGCAATTGTGCTGGAACTCCTTCGGGAAGAAAACACTTTGGCTGAA
>DAOUQF010000037.1 GCA_030625815.1 Eubacteriales bacterium | reverse complement strand
AAAGAGACGATCTTATTAATAGACGGAAGTGGATTGGTCTTTCGTGCGTTCTATGCCTTGCCGCCATTGACGGCCTTGGATGGAACCCATGTGAATGCAGTCTACGGATTTGCAAACATGATCCAGAAACTAATGGAACGATTTGAACCGGACTATATAGCAGTGGCCTTTGACCTGAAGGGACCAACCTTCCGACATAAGGAATATAAGGAGTACAAGGCGACTCGTAAGAAAGCGCCGGACGAACTCTTGAATCAATTTGCCGTCGTAAAGGAATTCTGCGACCGCTTTGGACTCAGCCGATTTGAAGAACAGGGATTTGAGGCGGATGACTTGGTGGGAACCATGGCGAAGCGCGCCGAAGAAGCGGGATTCAACGTGGAAATTATAACGGGAGACAAGGATTACTTGCAGCTTGTTACAGAGATCACAACGGTGCATCTGACTCGCCGAGGAATTACGGAGCTGGAAAGCTATACGCCGGCAGCCTTGGATGAAAAGTATGGCCTGACGGCGGAACAATTCCTGGAGCTGAAGGGCTTGATGGGTGATCCTTCCGACAATATCCCAGGCGTGCCTGGAGTTGGCGAGAAGACGGGAATCAAACTATTGAAAGCCTATGGTACGATCGATGGGGTCTATGAAAACACCGATCAGCTGAAGGGCAAGATGAAAGAAAAGATTGAGGCCAATCATGTGCAGGCGCTGATGAGTTTGCGGCTGAGCCGCATCGTCAATGATGTGCAGATGGATTTGAATTGGGAAGATCTAAAGCCGAAGGTGCCGGATGAGCAAGCCTTGTATCAACTGTACAAGAAGTTGGATTTCAAGAGCCTGATGAGAAAGTTCGAGAACCGCGAGGTGGAAACGGACTCCAAGAAGGAAGCGGAACCTGTAACCTTTGCGTGGGTTGACGACGCTCGTGGATTGCAGGTCTTGATGACGGCAATCAATAAATCAAAAGATGTGATTGTGCACAGCCGTGTCAACGGTAGTCGCCATGTCTTTGACGAGTTGATTGATTTCGGCATTCGGATCAAGGAAATCAACTATATCGTCGATGCGAGAGCCTTCTCTCAATTGGAGATGATGAGTCTTTTACAAGTCCTTGGGGAAAAGAAGCTGATCGGTCATCGGTTGATCAATGAGACTTTGATGATTTTAAGATACGGCGGCAGGGTGCCGAAGCTGGATTTTGATACGGCTGTGGCGCAATACCTGGTGCATCCGGAAGTGGGGAAGTATCCCCTGCGCGGATTGGGCATCGAGGTGGCGGACCGAGTCTTACCTGCCGATGACGACTTCTACGGCAAGGGACGAAAGAAAGTGGCTTGGGCCGACATGGAAAAGCCGAAGCGCGGCGACTACTTGGCGCAGTGCCTGGTGATTATCGATACGGCGGTTGCCGCTTTGGGAACTCGCCTGAAAGAGGAATCCTTGGTGGAACTCTATGAGACCATTGAATTGCCTTTGGTGCGGATCTTGGCAAAGATGGAGATGCGCGGGGTTGCAGTGGATGAAGCTTACCTGAAAATCTTGGGAGATCAATTCAAGATCAAGATTGCGGAGCTGGAAGAAAGAATCTACAAGCTGTCCGAGGGCGAATTCAACTTGAATTCACCGAAGCAATTGGGGGTTGTTCTCTTTGAAACCTTGGGATTGCCGATTATTAAAAAAACGAAAACCGGATACTCAACCAATGCGGAAGTGCTAGACAAGTTGGCTGACGCCCATCCGATCATTCCGTTGATTTTGGAATATCGAAAACTGGCAAAACTCAATTCCACCTATGTGGAAGGGTTGACCACAGCCATTCACAAGGGTCGAATTCATTCCCATTTCACTCAGACCATTGCCTCAACCGGGCGATTGTCGAGTATTGAACCAAACATTCAAAACATCCCGGTAAAGACGGAAGAGGGGCGGGAATTGCGCCGCGTCTTTGTGGCGTCTGAGGGCATGCAATTGGTGGATGCCGATTACAGCCAGATCGAGCTTAGGGTTTTGGCTCATATATCCGGGGATGAAAATCTAATTCGCGCCTATAACGAAAAGCTGGATATCCATACCCAGACAGCGGCGGAGGTCTTTCATCTGGAACAGGATGAAGTGACGCCGTTGATGCGTTCACGGGCGAAGGCCGTAAACTTCGGCATTGTCTATGGAATCAGCGATTACGGGCTGGCGAGGGATCTGAAGATCTCCAACAAGGAAGCCAAGGCGTATATCGAAGGGTATTTGGAGCATTATCCGGGCGTTGCGAAGTATATGAAAGACGTGGTGGAAGAGGGCAAGGAAAAGGGCTATGTAGAGACCCTGTTCAACCGCAAGCGCTGGCTGCCGGACTTGAACGCCAAGAACTTTATGCTTCGTTCCTTTGCGGAGCGAACGGCTATGAATACACCGATCCAGGGAACCGCGGCAGACGTTATAAAAATTGCCATGATTCGCGTGGATGAAGCATTGGAGAAAGAGGGCCTGAAAACCCAAATGATTCTGCAGGTTCATGATGAATTGATCTTGGACGCCCCGGCGAATGAGATCGATCGCGTGACAGCGCTTTTGAAGGAAGCGATGGAGAAGGCTGTGAGCCTTTCGATCCCGATGGATGTAGATTTAAAAGTCGGAGGAAATTGGTATGAAACGAAATAGGATTATTGGCATTACTGGAGGGATCGCTACGGGGAAATCCACGGCGGTTGCCTATGTTCGAGAAAAAGGATATACAGTAATCGATTCGGATCTTTTGGCGCGGGAAGTGGTGGCGCCGGGCACCGATGGCTTGGATGCGATTCAGGCGTTTTTCGGCGCTGACATAGTGGTTGACGGCCAATTAAATCGACAGAGACTGGGCGAGATTGTTTTTCAAGATGAGGCGAAGCGTCATGCCTTGAATGACATTGTTCACCCATTGGTGTATGAAGCCGTCAAGGAGCGAATTGATCATTGCGTGGAAGCCATTGTTTTTGTGGATTCGCCTCTGCTCTTTGAGGGGATAGAGAAGGCCAAGAACCACGGGATTCGATACGACGAGGTCTGGCTGATCGATCTGAACGAGGAAGAGCAATTGACGCGATTGATCGCACGAAATGGATTGACCGGTACGGAAGCGAAAAGCCGTATTGATGCGCAGTGGTCCATGGAAAAAAAGCGGGAACTGGCGGATGTGATTTTAGACAATCGCGGGAGCCGAGAGCAGCTGTATCGTCAAGTAGATGACGAGATTAAGCGCATCGAGGAGGCTGTCCGTGACGACAAATAAGAAAAGACAGAAACGGATTCAGCTGTTTGTGATTTTGTTGCTGCTTGTCGCAGTTGCCTTTTTTGGCTTGCAGACATTGTATCCCTTGCGGCACAAGGAAGAGATCCTTTCGGCCTCGGGCGAGTACGGCGTACCGGCGGCCTTGATTGCGGCCATGATTGAAACCGAAAGCGGATATCGCGCAGAGGTTGTCTCTGAGAAAAATGCCTATGGATTGATGCAGGTCACTGAATCGACAGGAGTTTGGATTCGCGAGAAGATGGGGCGAGAGGATGTCATGCCGGATGCCCTGTTGGATCCGGAAGTGAATATTCAATACGGCGCCTGGTATATGCGCTACTTGTTGAATAAATACAACCAGGAAAACTTGGCGTTGATCGCTTATAATGCAGGACCTGGTACAGTGGACCGATGGCTTTCTGAAGGAACGATAACGAGAGCGGATCTTTCGGGGGTTCCCTATGGAGAGACTGCAGAGTACCATATCAAAACGAAACGCATTCAAGAATTTTATCGTTGGATGTACCGGTTGAATGACCGATTAGAGGAGGAATAGACAGTGAAGAAAACCATCATTTGGGGGATGATTCTGATTCTGGCCATAGGGTTATTGGCAGGATGCGGCGATACTGCCGTGATCGAGCAGCCACCGGCGGAACCAGAGGTAACCATCGAGAAAATGCCAATGGCAGGGGGAACCGTTTCGGTGCCCATCGGCTATTTTAACGGCTTGAATCCATATTTGAATATGGACAGAAGCATGTATTATTTCAATCAACTGATTTTCGAAGGTCTGTATCGCGTCAATGAGGCGGGGGAAGTAGAGCCGGTTTTGGCTGAGTCCGTCGCTTGGAGTGAGGATGGACGCGTTGCGACTATCAACTTGAAGTCTGGGATTACCTTCCATGACGGCAGCCCGTTGACTGCGGAAGATGTTGCCTTTACCCTTCGTGCCCTGCAGGCAGGCGCCGAAGGCTTCGAGTACAATCAATTCTTTGAATTGACAAACGCCATGGCGGATGAAGAGGATCTGTCTCAGATCTATCGTGTTACTGCGACATCCGACTCTGAGGTTGTGGTGCGTTACGATCAGGCCTATGTCAATGCAGCAAGAGCCTTGATCTTTCCTGTCGTAAAGGCATCCTCATTTGGGGAAGAGCTTTCCGAGAAGGAACGGATTAGGAACTTTTACGACGCGGAGTATGAGTATCTGCCAGTCGGAACGGGTCCATTTAAATACCAAGCCAGCGAAAAGGTGAAATCCATCCAATTGGTCAGAAACGAGCAATGGTGGCAGGGAAGCCCTTGGCTGGACGGAGTGAAGGGTGTTGTGATGCAAGACCAGGCCGCAGGCATTGAAGCCTTTACAAACGAGTATTTGGATGTGACGCTGACAACGGAAAATGATCCGCAAAAATATGGGCAAAACGAGGTGCGCGTCGCGAGTTTTGAAACCGACCGTGCGGAGGCTTTGTTCTTTAACTTCCATTCGGAATTGTATGCCCGCGAAGAAGGCGCTGCGATTCGCCGCGCCATCGCCAAGGCGATTGATCAGCGTGCGATTATCGATACCGTCTATGGCGGACACGCCGCACCGGCAAGTTATCTCTTGCCGCCGGGAACCAATGACGGTGTGATTCGGTCTGTAGACCTGGCTGGCGCAAAAGCGGAACTGGATGCTGCCGGCATTGTTGACGGCAACGACGACGGGGCGCGAGAGCTAGAGGGCCGCAAGTTTCAGATGACCCTTTTGGTGGACGCGGAGAACCCGATGCGAATGAAAATTGCGGAGGGAATCCAGGCGGACCTGGCAAAAATAGGGGTTGAAATTCTGGTCCGATCGCAGTATACTGATAAGGCGGATTTGATCCAATGGTACCGAACGTCCTTGATGGAGAAACAAGATGACTTGGTTCTTCTCGGATGGGAACTTGGATTTGTTCCGGATCCTGGCTTTGCTCTTGTAACGGATGACTCGGAAACAACGATGAATCTGACGGGCTATACAAATGAAGCCATGGATGCTATTCTTCGATCCTTGTTTATGACAACGGATCCCGCACAATGGGAAGAGGAATTGGAGCAATGGAAAGCGGCAATGAATGTGGAGATGCCGATGCTGGGACTTGTCAATCGCAAAGCAGCCCTGCTGGTTAACGGAAGGGTAAACGGCGAATTGAATGGAAACGTCTATGAGTTGTATCGCGGCATTGAAAATTGGTTTGTCGAGTACGAAGAAAAAGAAGTGAATTCCGGGCAGTAATTGCCCGCTTTATGCAAGAGTGGTGGAATAGGCAGACACGCAAGTTTGAGGGACTTGTGGCAGAAATGCTGTGTGGGTTCAAATCCCATCTCTTGCACCAATTTGGACGTTCATTTATTTGAACGTCCTTTTTTTCATATCGACGAGGGAATGACTTTGTTATATAATAAACACAATCAATTTCTGGTTTCGGCAAACGATTGCCGCTGATATGATAAGGAGGACCCGATGAAATTAAGAGAAGTCAAGGAGATACTCGACGCCGAATGTCTAACAGATGAAGCCTGTTTAGACCATGAGGTGGAACATGCCTTTGGATCTGATTTAATGAGTGATGTATTGGCGTTTGTCGATGAAAACACCTTGCTATTGACAGGTCTTGTAAATCCGCAAGTTATTCGCACGGCAGAGATGATGGATATCAAACAAATTGTCTTTGTTCGCGGGAAACGACCGGCGGACGGCACTGTTCGATTAGCGAAGGCCAATGGAATTGCGCTTTTGTCAACCCGAGAGATCCTTTTTACGGCCTGTGGAAAGCTTTATGAGAAGGGATTAAGAGGAGTGTCGATACTATGACAGAAGAAGTAGCAGCGTCCTTTGATTATCAAATCGAAAAGGATGACTTTAAAATAGCGGGCTCAGCGTCGAGCCATATTAAAAAGATTTTAAAACAACTGGGGTTGCCAAATCCCTTGATTCGCCGCGCTTCTATTATTGCCTATGAATTGGAAATCAATCTGGTGATCCATACCCTTGGCGGATCCATGCGCCTCGAGGTGCATCCGGATCGTGTCGTGATTTTGACGGAAGATATTGGTCCGGGGATTGAGGATGTGGATCAAGCCATGACGGAAGGCTACTCCACTGCCAATGACACGGCACGGGAAATGGGTTTTGGCGCGGGAATGGGACTGCCCAATATAAGGCGTTGCTCCGATGAGTTTTCCATTCGCTCAACCCTGGGGGAAGGGACTTGGATTCGATCGGAGATTCATGTAGGATAGAGGAAAGAAAAGCGAGAATCAGTTGGATACGGAGGAAATCATGATGCTTAAGGATGCACATGCAGTCAAGGTACGAGCGGATCGTTGCACGGGATGCACGCGATGCATGCAGAGCTGTCCCACGGAAGCGATCCGTGTGAAAGAGGGGCTTGCCGTAATCAATGCCGCCCGGTGTATCGATTGCAGTCAATGTATAGAGAGTTGTCCCTTTGATGCTCATAGTGTTGACAGCGGGAGTTTGGACGAGATCAAAAAATATAAATATACGATTGTGATTCCTGCCATTACCTTCGCCGCTCAATTTCCGGGCGGACCGAAGATTGGGAAACTCTGTTTTGCTTTGCGCAAGCTGGGATTCGATCTCGTTTTCAGCGAAGGATTGGCGGTTGATTACTTGAAAGACCGTGTTCGAGAAATTATTGTCAACGAGCAGGTGAAGAAACCGATCATCTCGTCTCATTGCCCAGCAGTGATTCGATTGATTCAGACCAAGTATTCCTCGCTGATCGATCATATTATGCCGACGGGATCGCCGGTGGATATTGCGGCAAATATGGCAAGAAATCTCATCAAAGAAAAATACGGGTATTCCGATTCGGAGATTGGCGTCTTTTATCTCTCGCCCTGTCCGGCGCGGATTACCAATGTCATCAATCCCATTGGGATGCAGGAATCGGCCATCAACGTGACGATTCCCGTCAAGGATGTCTATGGGGAAGTTCTTCGGATCCTCAGCGGCATGGATGATTCATTAAGAGAACTCAGCAATTGCATGAAACCCGAAAATCTGCCTTGGGCGGAAATTGGGGGACAGGCGAAGATGAGCGGGGTGGATAATTTTATCGCCGTTTCGGGGATCCATGAAGTCGCCAAGGTCTTTGATCAAATTGAGATGGGGGAATTGGACGAGGTGGACTTTGTCGAGGCATCTTCCTGTACCGGCGGTTGCGTAGGCGGTCCCTTGAATATCGAAAATCCCTTTGTCGCTCAGCGGAACATCCGAAAGCTGGCGGAAAATCCGACTCAGGGATATTTCCAGATGATCGATTCCGTATTGGCGCAATTCAAGCATATCTATTTGACGGAAGAGATTTCGCCCAAGCAAACCAATATCCTCGATGAGGATTTTACCAAGGCGATAGAAAAGATGAAACAGATCGAAGAGATTACGGCCAAATTGCGGGGGCTGGATTGCGGTTCCTGCGGGGCGCCGAGTTGTCGGGCGCTGGCGGAAGATATTGTGCAGGGAAAGGCGCACATGGAAGATTGCGTCTTCTATAAAGAGCAGCAACATTTATGGAGGTTGGAAGATGAAAGTGAGTGAAATGCTAGCGGGAGCTGAACTGAACCAGGTAGCCGGCGAATCGGGAAACGGCAATGGAATCAAGGGCGCCTATATCGGCGATCTCTTAAGCCTGGTCATGTCTCGCGCTTTGGAGGGAAATCTTTGGATTACCATTCAAGCCCATGAGAATATCGTCGCGGTAGCGAGCCTGGTTGAGGTCAGTGCGATTGTTGTCTGTGAGGGCATTCATGTGGAACCCGGCACCGTCGCGAAGGCCAATGAATTGGATATTCCGATTTTTGAATCCAAGGCGTCCGCCTTTGAATTGGCAAAGACCATGATCGGGCTGGGCATTCAGTGAAAGTAGCAGCGGATCTGCATATTCATTCAGGGCTGTCGCCATGCGGTCATGATGATATGACGCCGCACAATATTGCAGGCATGGCGTGTGTCAAGGAATTACAGATGATTGCTGTCACCGACCATAATTCAGTACGCAATTTGCGGCGCGTGGAAGCCGCGGCGAAGGACTATGGAATCGTACTTTTGCCGGGGATTGAAATTCAGACCCGGGAAGAAATTCATGTTTTGGGGTACTTTCCAACGGTTGAAGCGGCGGAGGCCTTTGCTGAAACCTTGGCTCTGGCGCTTCCCAAAAGAAAAAATGTAGTGAAGCTCTTCGGCCATCAATGGCTGTACAATGAGGCGGACGAACCCGAAGGGGAAGAGCCGGTTTTGCTGTTGCAAAGCATCGAGTGGGACATCAAGGAAACCATCCGAAGGGTAAAAGCCTTCGGCGGGGTTGCAGTTCCCGCCCATGTGGACAAGGCGGCCAACAGCCTCTTGGCAACCCTGGGGTTTGTGCCGCCGGATCTGTCTGTGCACACCTTGGAAGTCAGCGGACGATATGATCGAGAATCGGATCCGTTGCGGCTGGGCTCGTTTCAATTGATTCGATCCTCTGATGCCCATTTTTTACGGGATCTGTTGGAGGCTGAAGAGATCTATGATTTGCCAACCTGCAGCCGAGAGGCGATGTTGGCGTATTTGAAAGGAGGGGAGACGGATGCGTGATCTTTCCTTGCACCTATTGGATTTGGCGGAAAATGCCATACGGGCGGAAGCCACCCTGGTGCAGGTTTTGGTAGAGGAGGCTCCATCGGATAATCGACTGTGCTTGAGGATTATTGACAATGGAAAGGGCATGAGTCCGGAGTTGCTGGCCTCGGTGAAAAGTCCGTTTTCCACGACGAGAACCACTCGGAATGTGGGCCTGGGCATACCCTTGATGAAAGCGACTGCGGAGCGGTCGGGAGGGAACCTGACGATTGAGTCCACTTTGGGAAAAGGAACTACCATTAATACGGAACTGGAATATGACCATATCGATCGGCCGCCTTTGGGACGGGTGGAGGATACGATCGTGAGCCTGATGTCCTTTCATCATGGAATCGACATCCATTTTACCTATCGCTACGAGGCGAAGGTGTTTGAATTTCATACCGAGGAAATTAAGGAGATTTATTCAGATCTCGATTATTACCCCACCGAAGTGTTGGCGTGGGTAAAGACTTATCTTTTGGAGAATATGGAGGCGCAAAAGAGTCAAATTCCTGAGAAAGCATGATAATTATTTAACGCTTGTATTGGTGCTTTTTTCAATGTTATAATGAATTTGATTTTGAACAGAATCAGTTTAATCAGAGCATCAGGGGAAATCCTGAGCTTTTTTTGGGCTTACATTGCATAATGTATACAAAACGAAGAAAAGTAAGATTGGGGTGAAAGAGATGGGTGAAAAGTTATTTACGTTTAGTGGGGGAATCCATCCGCCGCATTTTAAAAAGCAAACTGAAAAGTTGACTTTGGAGAATGCTGAGTTGCCAAAAATGGTAACGATTCCTCTTCAGCAACACATTGGAGCACCTTGTCAACCAGTTGTGGCGGTAGGCGATCTCGTAAAAGTAGGACAGGTCATTGGACGGGCGGAAGCCTTTGTCAGTGCGCCGATCCACTCGAGCGTATCGGGTAGTGTCAAAAAAATTGGTAAGTTTCAAGCGCCGGGCGGCGCGACAACCTGCGTTGTCATTGAGGCGGACGGGGAGGATGCTTGGGATGAAAGCGTTCAACCAACGAAAGATTGGCTACAAGCCGATGCAAAGGACTTATTACGTATTGTTAAAGAAGCAGGAATTACCGGTATGGGCGGGGCATCGTTCCCGACTCATGTCAAATTGTCTCCGCCGAAGGATAAACCCATTGATGTGGTGATCTTGAACGGTGCGGAGTGTGAGCCTTATCTGACGGCCGATCATCGATTGATGTTGGAAATGCCAGAGAAGGTCGTCACGGGACTGAAAATCATGATGAGAATTCTTGGGGTGACAACCGGTTATATCGGTATTGAGAACAACAAGATGGATGCCGTAGCGGCGATGCAGCGAGCCGTTGCAGACGAACCGGGCATTGAGGTTCGCGTGATGCAGGTGAAATACCCGCAGGGCGACGAAAAACGTCTGATCAACGCAACAACGGGCCGTGTAGTGCCGGCGGGAGCCCTTCCTATGGAAGTGGGCGCCGTGGTATCCAACGTGGGAACCGCAGCGGCCATCGCGACAGCCGTTGTAGAAGGCAAGCCGGTTGTGGAGCGTATTGTGACCATTACAGGTTCAGCGGTTGAAGTGCCGAAGAACTTGGTGGTTCGCATCGGAACGCAGTTTTCCGAAGTGATTGAACAATGCGGCGGCTACAAGGGAACCCCAAGCAAATTATTGATGGGCGGACCGATGATGGGCTTGGCGCAATACACCGATCAGGTTCCTGTTATCAAGGGAACATCGGGGATCCTGATCCTTTCTGAAGAAGACGCGCGTTTGCCGGAACCTTCCGCATGTATCCGTTGTGGAAAATGTGTGGATGCTTGTCCGATTCATTTGCTTCCTCTGTTTATCAGTCGATATTCTTTAAATGGCGATTATGAAGCCGCGGAAAAATATCGCGCCATGGATTGTATTGAATGCGGGTCATGCTCCTTTGTTTGTCCGGCAAAACGTCCATTGGTGGAAGCGATCCGGCTGTCAAAACGCGAGATTATCGCAAAAAGAAGAAAGAGCTAGGGGGAAGGATAGATGAAGAATAAACTAATCGCTTCTTCATCACCGCATATTCGTTCGAAAGAAACAACGAGTTCGGTGATGCGTGATGTGTTGATTGCTTTGGCTCCAGCGGCTCTTGCAGGGATTTATTTCTTTGGATTTGGCGCGGTGAAGATTTATCTTCTGGCCATCATATCAGCTGTTGCTACAGAATATATCATTCAAAAATACATACTGAAAACAACCGTAACCATTGGTGATTTGAGCGCGGTCGTAACGGCGGTGCTCTTGTCCATGACCTTGCCTGTAACGGCGCCGTGGTGGATTCCAGTGATCGGTGCAGCCTTTGCCATTGGCATTGTCAAGCAAGCTTTTGGCGGAATCGGCAGCAACTTCATGAACCCTGCCTTGGCGGCGCGTGCCTTTATGGTGGCGTCATGGCCAGTGATTATGACGGGCAGCTGGGTAACCCCGGGCGTGGATGCCGTATCGACGGCGACACCATTGGGCTTGATCAAAGAGGGCGGCGGATTTGGAGCCCTGAGTGAAGCGGGTGTGAACCTGACGGATCTTTTGATCGGCAACGTGGCTGGCTGTTTGGGTGAGACCAGTGCGCTTCTCTTGATTCTGGGCGGATTGTATCTGCTTTGGAAGAATGTGATCTCTTGGAGAATTCCGGTTGCCTATATCGGAACAGTTGGCGTTTTATACCTGATTACAGGCGCGGCTACAAGTGAAATTTTGGTTCAATTGGCTGCAGGCGGTTTGATGCTGGGTGCCTTCTTTATGGCAACCGACTATGTATCATCTCCGGTTACACCGAAGGGCCGCATCATTTTTGGTATCGGTTGCGGGGTTTTGACTTTTGTCATTCGTAAATTCGGCGGTTATCCGGAAGGCGTATTGTACTCCATCCTATTGATGAACGTGGTATCGCCATTGATTGATCGTTATACGACACCTAAAGTATTCGGGGAGGTGAAACAGGCATGAAAGAAACAATCAAACTAGGGTTCACCCTATTCCTGTTTACAGCGATTTCCGCTTTGATCCTTGCTTACTCCAATGGGGTAACGGCACCGGAGATTGTGAAGGTGGAGGAAGAGATCAACAACCAAGCACGGATGGAAATTTTACCGTCTGCCGATGCCTTTGAATTGTTGGAAGGCATTGATGGAGCCAAAGAGGTTTATAAGGGAACTGCCGGCGAAGAAATTGTTGGCTATACCTTGACCATGGTAGCATCCGGTTACGGTGGAAACATGGAACTGGCTGTTGGGATCTCAAACGATGGCATGGTTTCCGGCATCAAGATTATCAAGCATACGGAAACGCCAGGTTTGGGCGCCAACGCGATCCTGCCTGCATTCTATGATCAATATCAAGGCAAGTCCACAGAGTCTGTGATTGAAGTGGTGAAAACACCGCCGACATCGGACAATGAAATTCAAGCAATTACCGGCGCGACGATTACCTCCCGTGCCGTAACGAAAGCCGTCAACGAAGCTCGTGAAATTTATACGAGCGCGTTGCAGTAGGGGGGATGACGATGGAAAAGAATTTAGGACAAGTATTTAAGAATGGCTTGGTCGATGAGAACCCAACCTTTGTGCAATTGTTGGGCATGTGTCCAACCCTGGCGGTAACGACATCGGCAATCAACGGATTGGCCATGGGATTGGCAACGACAATTGTTTTGGTAGGATCGAACCTGGTAATCTCCGCGATGAGAAACATTATTCCGGACAAGATTCGAATCCCGGCGTTTATCGTAATTATTGCGACCTTTGTAACCATTATCGAAATGTTTATGCATGCATATGCCATTGATCTTTACGCTTCTTTGGGTCTCTTTATCCCATTGATCGTTGTAAACTGTATTATCTTGGGCCGCGCGGAATCCTTCGCGTCCAAGAATGCGGCGCCTGCCTCCATCGTGGATGGCTTGGGCATGGGTCTTGGTTTTGCCGGTGCATTGATGATTCTAGGCAGCATCCGCGAACTTTTGGGCGTGGGTTCCATCTTTGGCTTCACGATCCTTGGCGGTGCGTTTAAGCCGGCGATCATGATGATCTTGCCTCCGGGCGCATTTTTGACCCTGGGCCTTTTGATCGCGCTTTATCAGCATTCGAAAAATCGAAAGGAGGGACGTTAATCCATGAGTTTATTTGCGATTTTTATTAGCGCTCTCTTTGTCAATAACTTTGTCTTGTCACGTTTCTTGGGGATCTGCCCGTTCTTGGGGGTTTCCAAAAAGGTTGAAACGTCTGTAGGCATGAGTATGGCGGTAACCTTCGTTATGCTTTTGGCTTCGTTGATTACGTATATGCTTCAAATCCTGGTCTTGGACAAGTTCGGCCTCGGCTACTTGCAGACCATTATGTTTATTCTCGTTATTGCATCCCTGGTGCAATTGGTGGAGATGTTTGTGAAGAAGGCAAGCCCGACTCTTTATGAGGCCCTGGGTGTTTATCTTCCATTGATCACAACCAACTGTGCGGTATTGGGTCTTGCGATCTTGAATATTCAAAGTCAATTCAATCTTATTGAATTGGTTGTCAACTCTGTTGGCGCGGCCCTTGGCTTTTCCATGGCGATTATTCTTTTCGCCGGGATCCGGGAGCGTCTGGAGTTATCGAATATGCCGCGTGCGATGGAGGGCTTTCCAATTGCCTTGATCACGGCGGGATTGATGGCAATGGCTTTCTTGGGCTTTGCCGGATTTAGCATCGGATAGGAGGCGTAGAATGAATCTAATTATAAATGCAATAATTGCCCTCGGAGCTGTGGGCTTATTCTTCGGCCTGCTTCTTTCCATCGCATCGAAAGCATTCGCCGTCAAAGTGGATCCAAAGGAAACCTTGGTGCGGGCAGCTGTGCCGGGAGCCAATTGCGGCGCCTGCGGCTTTCCTGGATGTGACGGGTTTTCGAAGGCTGTTATAGCGGGAATAGCTCCCGTTAACGGTTGTCCGGTCGGCGGAGCGGCCACGGCCGCGAAGATCGCTGAAGTGATGGGCGTCGCTGCGGGAGACTCGGAAAAGCAAGTCGCTCGAGTTGCCTGCAATGGAACAAGCGAAAGTGCCATAGACAAATATGAGTATTACGGAGTGGAAACATGCAAGGCGGCCACGGCCATACAAAAGGGACCCAAAGCCTGTGAATTCGGTTGTATGGGATATGGAGATTGCGTAACGGCTTGTGCCTTTGGTGCGATTCATATCGTGGATGGCATTGCCAAAGTGGATCCGGATAAGTGTACCGGATGCAAGGCTTGCGTAAAGGCTTGTCCAAAAAACATCATCGACATGGTGCCGGTAACACAAAAGGTCTTTGTCGACTGCAAGAACTTGGATAAAGGCAAGGCAGTCAAAGAGGTTTGCCAGGTTGGTTGTATCGCATGTACTTTATGCGTGAAAGCTTGTCCGTTTGATGCCATTCATATGGTTGACGGAGTAGCGAAAATCGACTATGAAGCCTGCAAAAATTGTAAGATTTGCGCGAAGAAGTGTCCGACGGGCGCGATTTTCCCGCAACTTCGCTTGAAAGAATTGGCGGATAAAAAAGCAGCTGCGGAAGCTGCGAAAGCACAGGAAGCATAAAGAGCGGAACCTCCCAATTCGGGAGGTTCTTTTTTCATCCCCAATCCCTTGTGAAACCGTTGTTTTTAACCACTAGGAATGGTACACTTTAAAGAAGAGGCTCAAGGAGGATGGACAGATGGCTAGACAAAAAAGAGGCAGCATTTTATGGGTGTTTTTATTGGTTGGATTTGTATTGGGCGGGATCTTTGGTGAATTGCTGGGAACAATTTTCCCAATTTTATCAAAATCCGTTACCATTGGTTTGGATCCCAGTTTTCACTTGGATCTTCACTTGTTTCAATTCACCCTCGGATTTTTGTTTCATGTGAATTTGATGAGTATTGCGGGTGTGATTATTGCGATGATCATGTACCGCTGGCTATAGGAGTAAAATCATGGGAATTGTATTGGCATCAAAATCGCCGAGAAGGCAAGAGATCATAAGCAAATATATCAAAGACTTTGAGATTGTAGAGAGCCAAGTGGAGGAAGTGATGGACAGCCAAATGGATCCGGCTGCCCTGGCCATGAGCCTGGCTTATCAAAAGGCGGCTGACGTTCAGCGGCAGGTGGCGCATGATGATTTGGTGATTGCCGCAGACACGATTGTCGTGAACACCAGTGTTATGGACGCCAGCACAGTGGTCGAGCGGGTCCTTGGAAAGCCGAAGGATCGCGCGGATGCCAAGGCGATGATCCTTTCCCTGGCGGGGAAAGCTCACCTGGTCATTACGGGAATCGCCCTGATTCAGGGAGAGACCAAGGTGGTGGACCATCAGTGTACCCGGGTGACCTTTTCAGCCATGAGCGAGGCGGAGGTTGAGGTCTATTTGGATGCCGGCGACTACGGCGACAAGGCGGGTGCCTACGGAATTCAGGGATATGCGGAGCCTTTTATTCAAGAGATTCGAGGCTCGTATTCCAATGTGGTGGGACTGCCGGTGGAACGGCTGTATCCTTTGCTGAAAACCCATTTTAACGTGAATCTGATGAAAGGAACGATGGCGGCTCATGAAGACAAATAGAAAATGGATCGTAGCAAGTTCGATCTTCATCGTGATGATTATGCTGGTTATCAGCGCCATCGGCGTTTCTCAAAATATCAATAATCCTGCGCTGGAATCTGTCGTGCCCATGCAGCGGGTGATCAATCGCTTGGGAATAGCCATCGGCGACTGGACGAGTTCTTTAAAGGACTCGTCGAACCTCAAGGCGGACAATGAAGCCTTGGAATTGCAGCTTGCTCAAATGGAGTCTGAGTTGCAGGCGGCGGAATCGGTGATGGAAGCGCAGCCCTATTTGGCTGCGGCCTGGGAAGCGAAGCGGGAGAATAACCGGCGTGTGATTGAAGCCGTGGTAATTTCCAAATCCAAGGGGAACTGGTTTCAAACCTTTGTGATTGATCAGGGCAGCGAAGCTGGCATTCAACCGAATGACACCGTGGTGACGGGGATTGTCCATGAGGGCGAATTTGGCGCTTATGGGCTGATTGGCCAGGTATCCGAGGTGGGCGACGGCTATGCGGTGGTGCAAACCCTTGCCAACAAGGAAACCAATGTGGCCTTCGAGATCCGTCGGACGGGCGACCAGGGGATCCTGGAGGGAGATTTGGACGCCGTTCACGAGGGTTTTCTCTTCAATGCCGAAGCCAATGTGGCGGAGGGGGATGACTTGATGACGACGGGGATCAGCGATTATTATCTGCCGGGAATTTTGATTGGAAAGGTAACGTCTATTCAAAAAGAAGGGGATCAGTTGGTCAAGCGGTTGCAGGTGGAAACCCTGGTGGATTTCCAAAAGATTAAATCGGTCTTTGTGATTCAGGAGGCCAATGATGAATGAACGCTATAAGGATTATTTGCGTCTTCTGGGTTTGGGGCTTCTTGCGTTTTTATTGGAAACGGCATTCTTGCCGCTGCTTCCCTTTGCCATGGGCAAACCCAATTTTATTGTTTTATTTGTCGCGGCGGTGGGACTGTTTGTCGGTTTTTTGCCTGCGGCGATTTTCTCAATCATATTGGGAATTTTAATGGACACCTTGTTTTCTCCCGCGCTCGGACTCTGGACGCTGATCTACCTGGCGGTGGGCTGGGCTTTTTCCGCAGTCAAGGAAGCGGAATGGGAGGTGGAGAAGATCTATCTGATGGCGATGATGGGTCTGGTTACAGCAGGGACCTATGGAATGATGGGGTTTTTCCTGTTTTTCTTCGGCTATCACTATCAATGGGGCATCGAGATTTTACCCTATGCGGGAATGGAAGCAATTGTCAACATGGTGGTATGGATTGGTGTAATGTGGCTCTTCCCGCGATTGATTCGGGAAGCGGGCAGGGATTATAAGAGTATCTTACGGTAAGGGAAAAGGGTGAAGGATTTGAATATCAAACAATTATTTCAGAATCGATTTTATTTTTTCATTTTTGCAATCTGGATCCTATTGATGCTTTTGATGATGCGGCTGGCGGATTTGACGATCAATCAGGGGGATGCGTATCGGGAAATTTCCGATAACCGCCGTCTGCAGCAGGTGGAGATCCCTGCAAGCCGCGGGATGATTTTCGACAGCAATGGACAGCTCTTGGCTGGGAATCAACCCAGTTTTGTTGTGCAATTGTCCAAGGATGAGATCAAGAAGCCGGAGCGGAATGAAACCCTCTGGCGCCTGGGGATGATCCTGGATCAAAATGCGGAACGCGTTGTAACTGAGTTGCCCATTACCATGAATGGATTGGTGCGCGAGGTGGACGGGGACATCCTTCCAGTTGATTTGTTTGCGTATCTGAGAGAGCGGCCGGAGCTGATTCAGTCGGTTTTGACCCAGGACGCATTGGAACCGCCGTATGCCGGCCAGTTCAGCGCAAAACGCGCCCTTTGGATTCTGTCGCGAGACGATGAGACTTGGATGCGACTCTGGGATGAGGATAGTCTGGGGTTAAAGGGCGAAAACAATGCGGTCAGGCTGGCGGAAGCGCTATTGGAGCAGGAAAATGATCTGCGGGAATGGATGGATCATCCCATTGTGAGACAAAACGTATTTAAGATCTATGGGAAGGAAGATCCCACTCTTCAATTGGTGGACTATCAATATACCTTTGAGGAGGATCGACTCGACAAGAAACGGAGTCTTGCGAAACAATTCTCCGGGATTACGGCGGAGACGGAAGCCGCTGAAGATTTTTATCAGGTTGCCTATCAATTGGTTGCCGGGGAGATGGCTTTTTTGGTAACGGACGGCGGGATGAACTTGGGCCGTGCGGCGATCGATCTTTTGGAATTGCCCGTAACGGTCACCATTTCGGAGCGCGGAACGGTTGCCTATCAAGGAAATGACGCGGCGTGGGAAACGGATGCGCGGATTCGATTGGGTGTAGAGGAATCTGCCTCCCTTGAGCAGGTCGTGGTGGAAGAAGCCCGTGCCCAGGGGAAATTAAAGGAGCTGATCCTGTCGGATTCCTTTAAGTATCAGGCGCAGCAATTGATCCTTGCCCAGGGATTGAATCCGGGAATCTCGGTTTCCAAATGGGAATATACCGCTATTTTGCTCTTGAACAATTGGAAGCAAGCCAATAAAGTGCCTGAGGAGACGGGAGCGAAAGAGGCCTTGGGTGTCTTGGCGAATCGCTACGATTTGGAAGCGTCATGGACGGATCGAGAAAAAATGCTGACGCTCAATCTGATTGCCTTGATGAACAAACAGGGATACAGGGCCTATGAGGTCATTGACGTCGCCTATCAGCTGAATGCGACAAGCATCGTCAAGCTGATGGAGAATGAGTATCGCATGCCGGGGGTTCAGGTGAACTTCAAATCGGTTCGAACCTATCCCAATGGATCGGCAGCGGCTCACACCCTGGGGTATTTGGGGAAGATCTCGCAGCAATATGAGATTGAAAAATATATCGATGATTTGGGCTATTCGCCCAATGAGTTTATCGGAAAAACAGGGATTGAGCATCGATTCGAGTCCGTACTTAGGGGAATTCCCGGCAGTCAGGACCTGGAGGTGGATGTTCGGGGAAAAACCATGAAGGTAGTGAAGGAAGAGAAACCGATTCAAGGCGGCAACGTCTATATGAGCATCGATCTTCGTGTTCAGCAAAAGGCGGAGGAAGCCCTGGCAAAGACCTTGATCGCCATGCAGGCGGCGGGCGTCTATGAAAGCCCGTGGGGGAACTACGTCTACAAGGAGGCCAAACCCAATGCGGAATCGGCAGCCTTGGTGGCTATCGATGTGAAGACGGGGAGGGTGATCGCCATGGCCAATGTGCCGGATTACGATCCGAACCTCTTTGCCGTTGGTATTTCCCAGAGTGACTGGGACGCGCTTATGCCGGAAAACGAAAAGGACTTGATCGCACCTCGCCCCCTTTTGAATATTGCATCGCAGTCCATGATTCAGCCGGGATCCACTTTTAAAATGGTAACAGCCTTGGCGGCCTTGGAAAACGGGATCGATCCGGATCAGCGAATCAATACCAAGGGATTTGTGGAGATTGGCACCCAGACCTATGGGTGTTGGATTTGGAATCGATATCACTATAGCCATGGATACGAAGATATGAGGGATGCCATTGCGGATTCCTGCAACTATTATTTTTACAGCCTGGTCTTGGGAGAGAATCAGCAGACGGGAGAGCGGATATCCGCCAGAACCTCTGCCGAGGATATTCTGGCCATGGCGACGAAACTCGGTTTAAATGACAGAACCGGGATTGAGATCTCTGTTCCCAGCGAAAAGTCGGCCGGGGTGCCGAGTGAAGCGAAAAAACAAAGGGCCATGAAGTCTTCCTTGCGACGCTGGCTCAACGCGAATCTGTCGGATTTTGTGCCGGAGGAAACGAACCAGGATGCGGATCAGATGGAGGATTGGATCCAGGAGATCAGCAGCTGGGTCGAGATTGAGCCGGTCCTGTCGGGCGCTGAGGTGAGAAGGCGTTTACTGGACATGGGACTCTTGCCGGATTTGCCGATGGAAGATGGACAATCCCTCAAGGATGTGATTAAATATTCATATCTGAACTTTGCATCTTGGAAAATGGGGGATGAGCTCATCATGAGTATTGGTCAGGGAGACAATGCCTATACCTCGCTTCAGATGGCGAATTATGTGGCGATCATCGCCAATGGCGGCAAGCGATATGAACTGACGCTGATGGATCGCGTGGTGGATCAGGAAGGTATCGAAACCGTTTACGGCAGCAAGCCGTATGAACAATTGGAATTCGACGCCTCCGATGCCTTGCAGGTCATCAAGGAAAGCATGCTGCAGACCACAGAGGAGGGAACCGCACGTTCCATCTTCGCGAACTTCCCGATTCAGGTGGGTGCGAAGACGGGATCTGCCGAGAAGGATGGATTGAATCCGGTTACGGGAGAGCCCTATGACGAGTTTGGCTGGTTTGTCGCTTTTGCACCGTATGACGAGCCTGAGATTGCCGTTGCAGCCATTGGATTTCAAACGGGATCCGGCGGCGCGATCGGTGCGGCGGTGCGCGACGTGATTGCAGAGTATTTGGGATTGAACAGTGAAAAGAGTCCGATCGCGGCGAAGCCGAGATTGATGGAATAGGAGTCGAGATGGGCAGATTTGTGCAAGTAAAAGGGAATGCAAAGGGATTTGCGATCCAGATTTTCGAACCTGAATTTGATGAGATTCGCGATGAAGTGATTCAAATGATGCAGGAATCCAAGGGGTTTTTCAAGGGGGCGAAGTTCGCTGGTTTTCAGGGGCGACACCTTCGGGAAGAGGAAGAGGCAAACCTGTTGGAGATTGTAGAATCGGATTTTAACTTGGATGCAATCAAGGAGAAAGCGGCCGTCGAGGAACCTCTCGAGGAATCCCACGAGGAATCCATCGTGCAGGCGGAACCGGAACGGGTGCCGCTGCATGTGATCGCAAGAACCCTTCGATCCGGACAACGGATTGATGTGGAAGGGGATTTGGTCCTGATGGGGGATGCCAATCCCGGCAGCATACTTACCGCCACGGGAAATATTGTTGTGGTCGGCGCGCTGCGGGGAATCGCTCATGCGGGGATCAACGGTGATGACAACGTCAGTGTTTCGGCGTATCGCCTGGAACCCTTGCAGCTGCGGATTGCCGATGTGATTGCACGCTCGCCCGATCGGGCGGAGCGGGATGGAAAACGAGAGATTGCTCGTCTTAACGAGCGGCATGAAATTAGTATATCGACCATTTGATAGGAGGGAAAACCATGGGGAAAGTGATTGTTGTAACATCAGGAAAAGGCGGGGTTGGGAAGACCACGACAACAGCCAATTTGGGAACCGGTCTTGCAATGGCGGGAAAGCGAGTGGTTGTGATTGATGCCGATATCGGGCTGCGCAATCTGGATGTGATTTTGGGATTGGAGAATCGAATTGTCTATAATCTCGTGGACATTGTGGAAGAGACTTGTCGACCCAAACAGGCCATGATCAAGGATAAAAAGTTGGAAGGCTTGTTTTTGATTCCCGCGGCACAGACCCGGGATAAATCAGCAATAACGCCGGAGCAGATGAAAACCCTGACGGCTAAATTGAAAGAGGATTATGATTACGTATTGATCGATTGCCCTGCGGGCATCGAACAGGGATTTAAAAACGCCATCGCGGGCGCCGATGAGGCACTTGTGGTGACGACGCCGGAGGTCTCGGCTGTGCGGGACGCGGATCGCATCATCGGTATGCTGGAAGCCGCGGAAGTGCCGTCCACTCGATTGGTAATCAATCGAATCAAGCAGGAGATGGTCTTGAAGGGCGAGATGATGGGGATCGATGATGTGGTGGAGATCCTTGCCGTGGATCTGCTGGGAATTATTCCGGACGATAGCGAGATTGTGGTTGCCAGCAACAAGGGCGAGCCAGTGATCTACAACAAGAAGTCCTTTGCCGGACAAGCCTATAAAAACATTACCGATCGCATCGAGGGCAATGATGTGCCTTTGATGGATTTGAACGGACAAGTCAGCGTGTGGACCCGACTTTTCAGTCGATGGTCGAAATAGGGGGTAGAGCCGATGTTTAACTTTTTCAAAAAGAAGAAAGAAGCAGATCCGAAAAGCAAACATGTGGCCAAGGAACGCCTGCAATTGGTTTTGATTCATGACCGTGCGAGCATTCCGCCCAATGTGATCGAAGCGATCCGCAAGGACATTATCCTTGCGATTTCCAAACATATCGACATCGAGCCGGGTGATGTATCCGTTTCGATTGAAGCGCATCCGGGGGCAAGCCGAAATTCCAGATCTATCGTTGCGGATGTGCCGCTTCGGAAAAAAGGGGAGGCGGTTCGATGAATATCGCATTAGTGGCTCACGATAAGAAGAAAGCTGAAATGATGCAATTGGTGATTGCCTATGAATCGGTTTTTAAGCAGCATACTTTGTTTGGCACGGGAACCACGGGCAAACGCATTATGGAAGAAACCAATCTTCAGGTGCACCGATTTATGTCGGGTCCCCTTGGCGGAGATCAGCAGATCGGCGCGAAGATTGCGGAAAACGAGATGGATTTGGTGATTTTTCTCAGGGATCCATTGACGGCACAGCCTCATGAGCAGGATGTCATGGCGTTGATGCGACTCTGCGACGTGCATTGAATCCCTTTGGTAACGAACCTGGGAGGCGCGGAGATCGTTGTGAAGGCGCTGCAATTGAATCTGATGGAATGGCGAAACAAGAAATAATTCTGAAGGGAATAGCGAGCTGCTATTCCTTTTTTCTTTCTTTTCAGAATCATTTTGTATATAATAAGAATGCATTTTTAGAAAGGTGGAAATAGATGATTAACCAAAAGCAATTGGAAAGGATCTTGCCAAAGGTCGAAAAACCCGCGCGATATACGGGCGGGGAAGTGAATAGCGCAGTCAAACAAGAAGCGAAGGTGCGTCTGGCCTTTGCATTTCCAGATATTTATGAGATCGCCATGTCTCATATGGGTGGACATATTTTATATCAACTTATCAATGAACAAGAAGGCTTGGCCTGTGAACGCGTTTTTGCGCCATGGACGGATATGGAAGCCATTATGCGCGAAGAGGGCATCCCTCTTTTTAGCCTGGAGACGAAACGAACCCTGAAGGAATTTGATTTTGTCGGATTCACCCTGCAGTATGAGATGAGCTTCACCAATATCCTGAATATGCTGGATCTTGGCGGACTCGCCGTGCGCCGGGAAGATCGCCTCGAATCGGATCCATTGGTGATTGCGGGGGGGCCTTGCGCCTATAACCCGGAACCCATCGCCGACTTTATCGATCTCTTTGTGATCGGCGACGGCGAGGAGAGAACCCTCGATATCATGCGCCGCTACGAGGAGGGGGATTTTTCTTCCAAGCGCGAATTCCTTGCCTCCCTGTTATCACTAGAGGGAATCTATGTGCCGGAATTCTATGAGGAGGACTATCACGAAGACGGAACCATCAAAGAGCGCCGCGCGTTGGTGCCGGAAGCGCCTCTGGTGGTGCAACGCACCATCCTGAAGAATCTGGATGAGGTGTTTTTTCCTGAGAAGATGATCGTGCCTTTTATCGACACGGTTCACGATCGGGTGATGCTGGAATTATTCCGGGGCTGCACCCGGGGCTGTCGATTCTGCCAGGCGGGCATGATCTATCGGCCCGTGCGAGAGCGAAAGAAAGATACGCTGGTGCAATTGGCTGAAAAGCTGGAAAAAAGCACGGGCTATGAGGAGATGAGTCTCTCTTCGTTGAGCTCCAGCGATTACTCGGAAATTGAACCCTTGATCTATGAATTGACGGAGAAATTCGCCGAGAAGCGAGTCTCTTTGTCCCTGCCATCCATGCGATTGGACACCTTCCCGAAAGAGCTTCTCAAGAAGATGCAAGAGGTGAGGAAATCCGGGCTTACCTTTGCGCCGGAGGCGGGATCTCAGCGCTTGCGGGATGTTATCAACAAGGGGATCTCGGAGGACGATGTGCTGAAAACCACTGAGGAGCTGTTCCAGATGGGATGGTCCACGGTGAAGCTGTACTTTATGATCGGATTGCCAACCGAAACCGAAGAGGATGTTATGGGAATCAAAGAATTGGCCTATCAGGTCAAGGAACGATTTTTCCGGATTCCACGGGAAGAGCGAAAGGGGAATCTTCGAATCAATGTGAGTGCGGCTTGCTTTGTGCCGAAGCCTTTTACGCCGTTCCAATGGTTTGGACAGGCTACCATGGAAGAATTCAAAGAAAAACAAATCATGCTGAAAAAGAGCATGCGTGATCCGAAGGTATCTTTCAGCACCCATGATGCGGCAACCAGCTATTGGGAAGCCGTGATTGCCCGCGGAGATCGCCGGATGGGACGCGCCATTGAAACCGCCTGGAGAAAGGGCGCGAAATTCGATGGATGGGGACAATTTTTCAAACCGGCCACTTGGGCGGAGGCTTTTGCGGAAACGGACCTTGATCCGGTGTTCTACGCCAATCGAACCCGGGAGTTTGAGGAGATTCTTCCTTGGGAATTCTTGCGGGTCGGAGTGTCCAAAGAGTTTTTGTGGCGGGAATACCAACGTGCCTTGGATGAAACCATCACCCCGGATTGCCGAAACAATTGCGAGGCCTGCGGGGTCATTCAGACCTATGGAGAAGGGGTGTGCCGATGATTATTCGAGTCAGGTTTGAAAAGAAGGCCGATATGCGCTATATCGGGCATCTGGATTTGATGCGCACCATGCAGCGAGCCTTGCGGCGCGCGGACCTGCCCATCGCCTATTCCCAGGGGTACAATCCACAGCAAAAGATGAACTTTGCCATGGCCCTGGCTCTGGGGATGGAGAGTGAAGCGGAATATATGGAAGTCGAAATGGCGGAAGAGATCTTGCCTTCAGAGTTTGCCGACAGATTGAACAGCGCCCTGCCGGCGGGGATTCAAATCCTTCATGCGGAAAAAATCGAGGACGCGCCAAAATCCTTGATGAGTATCGTTTCGTGGTCGCTATATGCGGTTTGTTTTCCCGATGAGGGAAAACCAGCCGATGCGGAGGCGAGAATCGAGACCCTTTTGGGTGAGCGTGAGATCTG
>DAOUQF010000004.1 GCA_030625815.1 Eubacteriales bacterium | reverse complement strand
TTCTAGGGTAATATTAATCTGAGTCATTTGGTATTTCCTCCTCGGATTGATGGTTTTTCGTTAACTCTATTTTATCCGAGGTTGAACCCAAGTGGCTCTTTTTTTGTTTTTTCGAATTTACACCATTATACGTACTTTATCTTTGAATTTTTGTTTTGCAATTACCGACACTCCATGCATAGCACAATAAGAGAGCAGTCTATTTATGACTGCTCTCTTGCTATTAAAGGATTTATCAATAGGTTGCTTATATTAGGCTTGTAGAATCTGTTGAAGACGGGTATACTTCAAAAGATAAAGTAGCATTGAAAAATTTGACTATTTACGATGGAAATTCCAATTATTGTATAACTATGGGTATAAGGTGATTACGGGATCAAAAGGATAAAATGACCCAGTTAGAGAAAGAGGTTGGAGAGGGTGGTATTTATACTGAAGATTAACATTTCTTTAACTCTTTGCCTACGATTTGCCTACGGTGAGCGGAATAGTCTATACTGTTATGAGAAACAATGAGAAAAAATACGGGGATTACTTTCTTTCAAAAGCCGATGATTCTGCGGTTTGTGTGCATAGTGTTGGAGTGCATATATATAGGAAGAGACTGATTCGAAACAGTAATATTATACAGAATGAACGTAAAGGAAGAAAGGTGTTTCGTATGCGAAAGACAATAATTTTATTTATTATGATATGCCTGATCCCAGTTGGATTCGCCGATCAGATCTTTTTTGATTTATCGGACCATTGGGCAGCGCCATCTATTTATTGGGCAGCGGATAAAGGATATGTCAATGGGTATCCCGATGGAACGTTTCGACCTGAACAACCGGTCACTCGGCTCGAGTTTTTGGATATTTATCAAGAAATTCTTATTCGAAATGGTGTTTTCGATATGGAGTTGCAAGCCGAGGAGTATTTTTATGATGATTTGGTTGAGAATGAGTGGGGCCGAGGTGTCGTTTCTTCGCTGGAAGGGAACTTTCATCTCAGAGGACGAAGCCTGAATTCCATTTTTCCTAGGCCTCTTTTGGAAGGCGAGTATCCCCTGACTCGAGAAGAAGCAATTCAATTGCTTGCGTGGGTTGTGCCTGAAAGTATGGATCAGGAGGAGATCGCGTTTCTCGATTCAATAGGAGAATCGAATCAAGATGCTGTTGAACGGGTCGTCGGCCATGGGATTTTCACTGGATATCCGGATCAGACCATTCGCCTGCAAGACGGATTAAGCCGAGCGGAAGCAACGATTGTTTTGCAGCGCCTCGATAGTCGATTACAGATTTTGAAAGCGCCAGAAACCTCAAGACTGATGATGCCGACAACCATTTACGACGATGTCTTTTTAGACTATGGAAAATACGAAGACCTGGTTGAAAAAGATGAGGAAGGGAATATGACGGATGACGGGCGGTATCTGCGTCTGGTGCGTACTCTGGAGTATTTGTCCTTCGATCAGCAAATCCCTTTTTCTGAAAAGAAATTGTATGACGAACAACCCGTACAAACCCTCGTCAGTCTGCGCACGGGCGAGTATTGGAATCGCCTTGGTGTCGATTATTATTTATTGCATGCGGCAGAGTTTTCGGAAGAAGAGACACAAATGTTGGCGAAGGAAATGTTTTTGAATTATATGGTTCGCGATGATTTGAGTTTTGTTGAAACCAAGCAATTGTTTCAGCATTATTCACAGTGCTTAGCGGAAATCGAATTGGCCGAGAACGCCTATGCCTATTGGGCCGCTCAGATTAAAAACAATCAAGAATTGTTTACCAGGTACACATTGAAAGCGCGAGACCACTTGGCAAGAGGGGAAATAATTGAGGCGCGGATCGTGTACGAATGGATGCGCGAGCAGATGAATTTGGAAGGAACAAAGGTTTATTGGATTTTTACGGGTGAGCTTCAGCGGTTGTATATATCCAATTTGATTTTTTTGGACGACTTAATTGGCGGAGAAAAATCTGTCCATAATTTAATTGGACGAATTCAAGCAGAAATTGAAGCGTTGGAAATGACTGAAACTGAAAAAGAGTCGGCACACGCAGTAATCGATGAGTTGGCGATTCGGTATCAATGGGAAAAAATAAAGGTGCTTCCGTAGAAGCACCTTTAATATGGTTGCATTTCAAACATGGAGCGGATTTTTTGGATATCAGATGAAACGCTTAAGGCGACCATCAGCTTAATTCGCGCTTTTTGCCCCGGTAGATTATAGCCAAAAATTGCACCGCGATCATGAAGCATTTTTCCGGCGCCTTCATAGCCGTAGGTATCCAACACGCGACCCGTCGGGCATCGAGACACGATTACAACGGGAATGTCTTGATCCAAGGCGCGATAAATGCCTTCTGCCATTTCTGGGGGAACATTTCCTCTTCCGAGGGCTTCGATTACGATTCCGCGATATCCCAGAGAAAGAGCATGATCGATAAAATCAGAGTTGGCGCCGGTAGTCGATTTAAAGAGCGCAACATGATTCTCCAGATAATTGATTGGGTAATATTGATGCGGATCCAAGGTGCGGTAGTAAATAACCTCATCATTATCGACGATGCCCAAGGGTCCGAATTCTGGCGACCGGAATGTATTCAACGCCAATGTGTTGGTTTTGGTCACCTCTCTTGCCGCGTTCACTTCATTGTTCATGACAACGAGGACTCCCTTGTTCTGGGAGGCGGGTGAAATCGCCGTACATATTGCCGCAGCTAGATTACTGGGACCGTCGTACCCCAATTCGGAGCCGCTTCTCATGGCGCCGACAATCACGATTGGTTTCGTTGGGGGAAGGATCAAATCCAAGAAATAGGCGGTTTCCTCTAGTGTGTCCGTGCCGTGGGTGACAACAACGCCGGTAATGTCTTCACGATCGAGTTGTTCCTGAATGGTCTCAGCGAGAGAAAACATAATTTTCGGTGTAATATGGGGACTGGGCAGACGCGAGAAATTGACGACTTCAATTTTTGAGTAGCGTTCGATATTTGAAATCATAGCTAAGATTTCGTCGTTCGTTAGTGCGGGAATGACTGCATTGAGACGTGGATCTACCTTCATGGAGATGGTGCCGCCAGTGAAGACGATTGCAATTTTATTTTTCATTTCTGACCCCCTGAACACTGATTTTCGATTTTATTTTATCATATTTTACAGTTGTATATATTATAGTTCCGAAATAGTTGAAATCTTTTCGAAGACCCGATAAAATAAGGAAGATTGAAAGGATGATGATGATGAATTACATGGATCATGCCGCGACCACGCCCGTGCGAGCGGAAGTCATAGAAGCCATGATTGAGATGATGAAAGACCAATTTGGAAATCCTTCGTCCCTTCATCGAATGGGCGTAAAAGCAGAGCGTGCGATGGAGACGGCACGCGGCCAGATTGCAGAGTTTTTGAATTGCAGAGCGGAACAAGTCGTTTTTACTTCTGGGGGAACGGAAGGGAATAACCTGGGGATGAGAGGCTTCCTGCCAATTGAAATTCCAGTTGGCAGCAATCTTTGCATTGGAGGGGTTGAACACAGTTCAGTTCTGCAGGTTGCCAAGGAATTGGAACGTCGCGGCGTTGAATGCCGCCTTTTGCCCGTTGATCGACATGGCCGCATTTTGATGGAAGAGGTGGTCAAGTTCATAGACGCAAAAACAATTTTGGTGTCTGTTCAGCATGTGAATAATGAAATTGGTGGAATTCAGCCGATTGAGGCCCTTGGAAAATCCATTAGAAAGACGGCGCCCAAGGCGCATTTTCATGTGGACGGGGTGCAAGCCGTTGGAAAGATCCCGGTGTCCTTGCAAAGATCGGACATTGACAGCTATGCGTTTTCAGGTCACAAAATCAATGCGACCAAAGGGATTGGCGCCCTCTATTTAAAAAATCCGAAAGTTATTCATCCCATTCTTTGGGGGAGCAAACAGGAGCGCGGGTTGCGCCCAGGCACAGAGAATGTACCGGCAATTGTGGGATTGGGTGTTGCTGTTAATAGGTTGCAAAATGAGTTTGACGCTCATCAAGCTGCCTTTATCAAGAATCGCAACGCCTTCTTGCAAGCCATTGAAGAAAGCATGGATCGAACCATGATTCATACGCCGATATCCCTGGAGGAGGCTGCGCCCCATATTATCAGCTTGTCCTTCGAGGGTGTGAAGGCAGAGATTGTTTTGCATATGCTTGAAATGAAGGAGATCTATGTTTCGACAGGCTCCGCTTGTTCTTCAAAAGCAAGAGGGAATCGAATCCTGGAGCAAATGGGCATAGCCGCAAAATGGCGGGAAGGAACCTTGAGAATCAGTTATGGCTGGGATGCAAGCATAGAGGAAATTGAAGAATTGGTGACGGCGTTGACCGAAGCTGTTGGAGAAGTTAGAGAATTGACGATGAGGTGAAAGATGAAGCAGGTAATTAGTTTAAGTTATGGAGAAGTGGCGCTTAAAGGCGGAAATCGAAAATATTTCGTGGATAAATTGATGAAAAACTTGAAACAATCCCTTCGCGGATATGCGACAGACCGCATCTATCAGGATCGGACGAAATTTTACATCGAGTGTCCCGCTGAAATTGCAGACGAAGTGTATGAACAAGCACGGAAGGTTTTTGGGTTTGTTGTTTCAAGCCGTGCGGTAGTCTATGAGAAAGACCCGGAAAAGCTTGCGGAGCAAGCCCTTGAATATGTGTCTGCAATCTTGGAAAAAGATCCGACGATTCGAAGCTTTAAATTTGAAACGAAGCGAAATGACAAGAAATTTCCTATGAAGTCAATGGATATCAATCCGTTTTTGGGCGGTGTGATTTTAAAGGAATTTGGACATTTGCATGTGGATGTTCATCATCCGGACCTGCTGGTTCGAGTTGATATTCGAAATTCTGTCTATTTTTATTCGCAAAAGGAATTGGCGGCAGGCGGGCTTCCTATCGGCACAACTGGACGAAGTGTTTTGCTTTTGTCCGGGGGAATTGACAGCCCGGTAGCAGGCTATATGATGGCAAAGCGAGGCGTGGAACTGATTGCGGTGAATTTCAACAGCTATCCGTTTACCAGTGAACGATCCGATGAAAAGGTGCTGGATTTGACGAAAAAATTGATCCCATATATTGGGAAGATTGATGTTCATCAGGTCAATATTCTTCCGATTCAGAAGGCCATTCGTTTGAATTGCCCTGAAAAAGAGATGACGATTTTATCGAGACGGTTTATGATGCGGATCGCGGAACGGATTGCCAAGGAGCAATCGGCAAAGTCTCTGATCACGGGTGAAAGCCTTGGTCAGGTGGCCTCTCAAACCATGGAAGGGTTGAATGTGACAAATTCAGCGGTTTCATTGCCGGTATTCCGCCCCTTGATTGGAATGGACAAGACGGAAATCATTGAGATCGCTCAAAGAATCGATACATTTGAAACCTCGATTCTGCCCTTTGACGATTGCTGTACCGTCTTTTTGCCGAAGCATCCTGTGACTCATCCGAAGCTGGGACAGATCGAAAATTCCGAATCCGCTTTGGATGTGGAAGGATTATTGGATGAGGTTATGGAATCTAGAAAAATTGTGACAATCAATAAGGATCGTTAGGCACGATTCCTTAAAATAGACAGTTAATAAAAAGAGATGTTGATTGTTATAATCAGCATCTCTTTTGTATGATGAAATAGAGGATGAGTTTCTAAGAGGTGATGCTCTTAGGTCCTCTTTTTTGTTTCCATGAGGTAATTGATGTTTTGTTTCGAAATATAATAGGTTTTATTTCCATCTTGATGGATAAAAAAATCAGATTGCTCTGGATCGCGAAGCCAAGATTTAAACGCATCGGGATCGTTTAGTTTTAAATACAATGCCTCGGAACTATTATTGAAAAGAATCGTAAAGGTTGTCATAACAGCCTCCTTTCAGTGGTATTATATCATATTTCCTATGCTATAATAGGAAGGACCAAGGGGGGAAGACTTGATATGGAAATTATTTACGGCGCTTCGGGGAGCGGAAAGAGCAGATGGCTTTATCAGGAATTAACAAAATACGGGTTGGACTTGTCTCGCGAGGTGAGACTCATTGTTCCCGAGCAATTTACCTTGGAAGCGGAACAGGACTATTTGCAGGCGACAGGGCAGAAGGGGATTTTTTCGTTTGAAATCACCAGCTTTTCTCGTTTGATTCATCAACTTGTTCAAGACTATCAACCGGCAGCACAACAATGGATGAATGATTTGGGGAAAATCTTGCTTCTTGATCAAGTCTTGGAACGGGCGGGAGACGAGGTCGGCGATTTAAAGCGCTTGCAAGGGAAGCCGCGATTGATTCAAGAGTTTTATCGAGATTTAATGGATGGAAAATGGGGAAGCGAGTCCCTTGAAATAGCAATCAGCGCATTGAAAGAGGAAGAAGCGGAATTGGCGGATAAGCTTCAATCCCTCCGTACGCTTTTGGTGCGCTATGAAATGGAATTGGCGCAGGAAGGGGTAGTGGATGAAGTTGTCTATACACAAATTGCCTGCGAGTTGATTCGTTCCTATCGGCCTTATCAGGATGCGGTGATTTGGGTCGATCAGTTCTGGGGGTTTTCTTTGTTGGAATTGGAGATTCTGCAGGCGATATCCGAGCAAACGGAAACCATTTATCTGATTGTAACGAAAGAAGAAGGGGCGAGGAATTCCCTTTTTGAGCCGGTGGAGCAAACGATGTCGACGTTGAGAGAACGCTGGCCTTTGGCGAAATTGACATCATTTGATTCAATTGATGGGCTTTGTTCAGGGTTTTGCGGGATCAAGGAAATGGCAATGGGTGCTGCGGCTCCTGATAAGAAATATGACGGAAAGGGTATTGTCCTTCGAAGTGCCTTACATAAGGAGGAAGAGGTGCGATTTAGCGCGTCTACCATCGTGGAGCGGCATCGAACTGGAATTCCCTATGAAAGCATGCAGCTGGTTGTCAGCGAGTATGAGGCATATTTGCCCTTGATTCGCCGAATTTTTTATCAATCCGGGATCCCGGTTCATTTGGATCATAACCGTAAGATTGCCGACTTTCCAGCAGCCCAAGCGATCTTGTCCATGCTTCGGTTTACCGAATCGAGGCGATATGTGGATTTATTTGCAGCCGTAAAGACGGGATACTTTTTTATAGAAGATGTAATGATCGATCAACTTGAGATCATGGTCATTCAGCGGGGCTGGATTTATTTTGGAGAGTGGCAATTGCCTGTGTTTCCAAGGGGAGATGCTGCCCTTTCCGGGTTTTTGCGAAAATTGACACAGGCGAGTTTTTCAGGCAAGCAAAAATGCACCAGTGAAGAGCATTGGGAACATGTGAAGAACACGATGAAAGAGATTGGATATTTCGAGGAATTTCGACGTATGGATCGAGAGATGAAACTCGAATCCAGCCGATTGGAACACCAGTCGATTTGGCGAGGGATGCAAGGGGTTGTCGATCAGATGCAGACTTTGCATCGAGGAAAGCGGATTGGGCGTTCGGCGTTTATTCGCCAATTCATTTTGGGTTGTGAATTGATTCGTGTCGGGGTACTTCCGGCGATTTGCGGTGAAGTGATGGTGCGTGATTTGGTTCGCAGCCGATCGACTGCGAAACGCATCACCTTGTTTTTGGGCGTCAACGAGGGCAAGTTTCCCTTGATTGAATCCCAGAATGGCTTTTTCGATTTTGATGAGAGAGAAGAATTGGCGAAACATGAGCTGAAAATGGGTACGACTCAAAGTCATCAACTGAGAATGCAAGAATTGGCTATCTATCAAATTATTGCAACAACGGCGGAGCAAGTATTCTTTTTATGGAGCCGGAAAAATCAAAACTATGAAGAGCTGTTGCCGGCAGCGTGGATTCGCGATTTGGAGGTCTGGCATAATAATTTGTCCATTCGAGCGATTGACTGGAAGGATTTGGTTCTCTGCAAGGGAGAAGCGATGCGGATCTGCAGACGCGTTTATCGGAAATTGATGGAGGGACAAGCGGTTTCTGTGGAGGAGCGGGAGTTTGCCGATCGTGCTTTTATGGAATTGGATTCTCAAGCGCGAGGGAACTTGCGGCATTTGCTGCAATATGGAAATCAGGTGAACGACCTTTCCAAGTTTCAGTCGGAGGTTCTTTTTGCTGCGGATGAAACCTCGATTACCGAACTGGAAAAACAAAATCAATGTCCATTCGCGCATTTTGTTTCCTATGGACTAAAGCCCTTTGTTCCTCAGCCCTATCGCATTCAAGATCCGGATGTCGGTCAAGTTATGCACGATTTGATTGAAATGGGGTTTCAAAAGCACATTGATGGCGGGGTGGAGCCCGAGGCGATGGAACTTGTTTTTGATGGATTGGCCGATGATTATTTTGAGGCGTATCGGGACGGAATATTTCGAAAAACCAATACCTCTCGCTATATTGAAAATCAGATTCGGGATCGTGTTTCAGCCTCTTTGCGTCAATTGATCATTCAAAGCGATTTCAGCGATTTTCATACCTTGGGACAGGAATTGGACTTTGGAGCTCGAGATGCCAACCTGAAGCCGCTGCAAGTTCCCCTGACGGAGGAGCGCATCATTTCATTGCGCGGACGAATTGATCGTCTGGATCTTTTTGAGAAAAATCAGGAAACCTATTTGCGGGTTATCGACTATAAGTCGGGCAGAAACACGGTGGATGCGGAAGAGATGCATGC
Organism: Eubacteriales bacterium; assembly: GCA_030625815.1. GTDB lineage: Bacteria > Bacillota > Clostridia > Tissierellales > GPF-1 > GPF-1. The sequence goes on along the minus strand of DAOUQF010000004.1, from coordinate 124,952 downwards.
AGGCATTCAGCTTCAGTTGCCGGCATATATGAATGTTTTTCGGGAAAATTGCGGGGAAGTGAATCCCATACCGGCCGGGATGTTTTATTACTATCTCGATCAGCCCTTGCCCACTTTGGGACAGGGAACGGACTTGGAGAAACAAATCCGTGGGTTTTACAAGATGCAAGGCATGTTTCTTGGAGAAGGAGAGTTGATTAATGCCATGGATCGCGGGTTTCAGGATACGGGAATCGCGGACTCGATTTCAGCGAAGCGCTTAAAAAACGGGAATATTCAACGGAATCGCGGGATCATTGATCGCCAGGAGATGGACGTCATTTTAAAAGAAAACCTTGTCCATATCGAAAGATCCGTACGAGAAATTCAGGAGGGGAAAATCGAGATTCATCCCTATCGAACGGCGAATCGAAATTCCTGCCAGGGATGTGCCTACGGCGCCATCTGTCAGTTCGACGAGGCTTTTCTTGAGAATACCTGTCGAGGAAATGCGGCGGATCAGAAGGAGGGTTGCAAGGCATGAGATGGACAGAGGAACAAGAATGCGCAATTCTCTCTTCAGACAACAGAATTCTGGTAGCGGCTGCAGCGGGATCCGGGAAAACAGCCGTGCTTTCTGAACGGATTTTAACCTATTTGAGACATGGCGGCGAGGTGACGCAAATTTTAGTGGTAACCTTCACCAATGCAGCGGCCGAAGAGATGAAAGCGAGAATCAGAAAAAAAATTCAAGCGGAAATAACAAGCGAGGCGGGGAATCAGCGGTTTTGGCAACGGCAGATGGAGCAATTGGAATGGGCGTCCATTCAGACCTTTCACAGCTTTTGCAAAAAAATCATCGATCAGAATTTATTCCTTTTGCCTTATGACAAAGGATATCGATTGATCCAGAACCAAGAGCGGACCCGGCTTCGAAAGGAAGTGATTCGCGAGGTGCTGGAACAGCATTATCAATCGGAAGATCCGTCTATTCAAGCGGTTTTCAAGCAATTCAGGACGGCGAAATCCGACGAGAAACTAATTGAGGTTCTGGAGCGAGTGAACCGTTTCCTGAGAAGCCATCCAGAAAGAACCATGGTTTCCACGGCACAAGAGGAATGGGAATCCATTCTGGCAGGGGAAATGGAGATCGCGCTTCGATCCCTGGACTCGGTTTTGCAAGATTTGGCGGGGATCTGCGAAGAGCCTTTCGGACCCAAAAAGTATAAGGCGGCGCTGGAGTCGGATCGCGAATTGATCGGCACTCTTTTGCAGTTTTTGCAGGAGAAGGACTATGGGAGGTTCGCGGAGACGAAAGAATGGAAGTTTGCGCGGTTTCAGGCGATTCGAAAAGAGGAGAAATCCCAATTGGATGAGCAATTGATCGATCGCGTGAAAAGCCTAAGAACTCTGAGTAAAAAACTGCTAAAGAAATGGCTGGATGAATCCCTTCTTCCCGCATCTGATTGGACCAGGAGTGTTGCCATGGAATCCCAGGCGAAGGCTTTGATTGCCCTGGGGAGGGAAGCGGATCGAGAGATAAAAAACCGGAAGATCCGAGAGGGAATGATGGATTTCGATGATCTGGAGACCTATGCGTACGAGCTTCTTCAACAACCAAAGGTTGCGCATCGCTATCGCAAGCGATACGGTCAGATCTATGTGGATGAGTATCAGGATACAAGCCATATGCAAGAAGCGGTTTTGATGAAGATTCATCAGGGGAATCAATTGTTTTTTGTGGGGGATGGAAAGCAAAGCATTTATCAATTTCGAGGAGCGACACCGGAGTTGTTTTTGTCGAAAATTCGCGAGCGAAGGCATGGATTTTCCGCGATCCGATTGAATCGGAATTTCCGTTCGAATGCGAGGGTGATCGATGGAATCAATGCTTTTTTCAATCAGCGTATGGAAGTGGAATTCGGCGGTGTGGATTATCTGAAGACCGATCAGTTGAAATACGGGCAAGCCAAGTCGGGCGTTGAGAAACCAAAATTCGTGGTGGTGAAGAGCGAGTGGGGAGTAACAGCGGAGATCGAGTGGATTGCCGATCAGATTCAAGGCCTTCTTAATCAAGGGAATCCGCCCAATCAAATTGCCATATTGGCGCGTTCTCTCACCGCGGTGCAGGAAGAGTTTCAGCAGGTTTTTCAGAAACGAGGGATTCCTTTTCAGACCAATACGCAATTGAATGCGATGGATTCAGTTGAGATTAAAATGTATCAATCCCTGTTGTTTTATATCAATGGAGCCACTTCCGACATGGTGCTCCTTGCGGCAATGAGGTTGCCGATTTGGGGGTTTGCCGCTGATGAATTGGCGACAATCCGCGGATTTCAAACCCAAGGTCGATTTGAGTTGGCTTGCCGCGCCTATGGCAAACAAAAGCGGGATCCCCTGGGGCGAAAGATTCAAGGCTTTTATCGAAAGATTGCCGCCATGCGGGAGCGGGTGAGGCAGATTCCTTTGGTGGATTTTCTAGAGGAATTGCTGGAAATGGATGACTTGATAGGCCAGCTTGCCAGCTTGCCGGGCGGGTTTCAGAGAGTGCATGGGTTGAAGTCCTATGTCTTGAGCCTTCAGATCAGAGTCAATGGAAATTGTGCAACCCTGCATCAATTATGCGCTTTTATCGAGGAAGAGCAGAGAGAGGGAATCGCGATGACCCTTCCCGTTGCTCAGACCGAACAAGGCGTGCGCCTGATGACGATCCATGCCAGCAAGGGGTTGGAATTTGAAACGGTATTTATCGTGAATGCCAGCCAGTCAGTCAACCTTCGCGAGCTGTATGAGCCGGTTCAGATCCACGATGAATTCGGGATTGCAATGACGTGTTATCATCATGAAAATAAGGCTCTCGATATTCCGCTGGAGATGAAAATCGCCAGGGAGCGAATTCGAAGACAACGGGTAAGTGAAGAATTGAGGATCTTTTATGTGGGGATGACACGAGCGGTTGAACGCTTGATTGTGGTTGCCCATGACATAAATCCCGAGAGAACACAGGAAAAGCAGCCATATTATGCAACGGTTTATGGCGGAATCGAGTCGCCTTCTCTCTATCATTGGATGGTGGGAGCAAAGCTTTGGGATCATCCGGCCTGGGCGTATCACGAGGAAACTTTTTTAGCCGGTTCTGCGCATGATGACTCGGAAGAAAAATTCTTCCTGCAGGATTCGGGAGGGCAAGCAGTCGCTGAAACCGCGGAAACCGAGTTTTTGGTGCAATCACGGAAGAAAAGAAAGGTGAATTTGACTGGGTGGATTCGAAGAGAAGAGGAAAAGCAAGTTGTTTTTGAAGAAAAAACCACCTGGATTGAATTGGGTCTTGCGTTTCACGAGGTGCTTGAAAAATTGCCTCTTATTCAATTTGAGAGCCGCGAGCATGTCGCAGATTTCCTTGAACAATTGGTGATGGCGAGACGCGTTATGCCGGAAACGGGGCAACGGGTGGATATCGATCTTCTCTGGAAGTGGACGCAGTCGAACATCGGCAGGCGAATTGCGAAATCGAAACGAGTCTTTCGCGAAAAATCGTTTGTGGGCACCCTGCCGGACAATCAGGATGCCTTGTATGCCCAAGGGAAACTGGATTGCCTGTTTCTCGAAGACGATGGCTGGGTGTTGGTCGACTATAAATTCCGCATCCATGAAAGCCATGACTTGGCGGTTCGCCAGGTCCATGCATATCGTGAAATTCTTTCAACTTGTTTCAATATCCACATCAAAACGGCGTACTTGTATGAATGGATTTCTGGCGAAGAGATAGAAATTGAGTTGGTTTGATTATTCCTGAAAAAGGGTGGTATGAGTATTATACATGACGTTGAGGGAGGGGTATCGATGCTATTCAAAACCTATTTGGCGCAAAGAAAGTCCTATCGATCTTATCACAAGCATGATTTGGACGAGGGTTGTTTGGCGCAGTTGAAGTACTATATGGAACAATTAAACGAGGTCTATGGAAAAGAATGGTTTTCACTATCTTTTTTTGAAAACGGCAAAGAAGTGATTGGAAAATTGAAAGGTCATGCCGGGTATCACGGTGTGATGATTGAAAGTCCCCATTATGTTGGATTCAGTGTCAAACAAGATACCTATGAAGCCTATCTGTGGGGAGCATTTGCCTTGGCGGCGCTAGAAAAAAAAGCCTTTGAACTTGATGTTGAAAGTTGCTGGATTAGTTTGCAGGATGTCTCAGACGAGATACGAGGGAGTGTGACAGCGGATCCGGAAGAACGGACAGAGGCTGTGCTTGCTTTGGGACAGGGAAAAGACCACCTGCCTTTCAGGCCGAATGAAACAGCCAACCGACTACCGTTGAAAGAGTTGGTTTTTGAGGATGACTTGGACCACCCCTTTGATCTGGAAAAATTAGATAAATGGGGAATTGAAGATCTTTTTTACTATGTTCGAAATGCTCCTTCCGCCTATAATCATCAACCATGGCGATTTGTCATTCGAAAGGGGAAGGTTTGGTTGGCGATGAAGTCCTTTGACAAACCCAATGAATATCTAGATGCGGGGATTGTAATGTTCCTTTTTGAAGGGCTTGCATCCGACGACAATTATTTGGGAAAGTGGAAATTGGAGCCGCTGCATGAAGAACAGGGATATTCTTTTGTCGCAACCTATCATTTATAATTTTTGTCGTTTACAAATCTGAAGGATCATGGTATACTTTTCATGGTTTATCCCTTACCGCGGCAAAAATTAGGGAGGTATTTTATACAATGGCAAGAATGAAAGGTCCACGTTTTAAACAATGTCGTCGTCTCGGATTGAACGTAGTTGGTCATCCAAAGGCGATGAACCGCGCGAAGCGCGGTACAAGTCGAGCAGACAAGAAGTTATCAAGTTACGGTGAGCAGTTGCTAGAAAAGCAACGTCTTCGAAACTACTACAACGTAATGGAGAAACAATTCCGTAAGTATGTTGAAAAAGCAATTAACTCAGAGGGTGTAACGGGCGAGGTTTTGGTTCAAACACTTGAGTGTCGATTGGACAACATGGTTTACAGATCAGGTTTCGGCAATTCAATCCGCCAAGCACGTCAAATGGTTTCCCATGGACATATCTTGGTTAATGGAAAGAAAGTCGACATCGCTTCATACATCGTAAAAGTAGGCGATGTGATCTCTCTTCGCGAGAAATCTCGCAAGAATGATCTTTACGTTGCAAACCTTGAGAATGCAAACTTTAGCGTGAATTACTTGACAGTTGATCGAAAAAACTTTTCAGCGACTTTGGCTAGCTTGCCAAGCCGTTCAGAAGTTCCGATTCAAATCGAAGATCAGCTTGTTGTCGAATTTTACTCGCGAAAATTGTAAAAAGAGAAGCGCTTTGCGCTTCTTTTTTTCTTTGTAAAAAATTATTACAAAATGATCATATTTTCAAGCGTGGCAAACGTTTTAGATTCGGTTATAATGAAAAAAACAGAACCAATAAGGGGCAGCTATGAAGAGGGGTACACGGACGAACACCAAAAAAGAAGGATTGGATCTTCTTTTTTTATTGGTGACTTTTGGCGGATTTTTTCTTTTGACGGGTGTATCGATGGGCGTGAGTCAAATGTTTTCAACCCTGATGGAAACCGCATATCGCCTTTTAATCGATACGGTCTTCTATATTATGGCCATTGCGGTCTTGGCTGGCGCCTTTGGGAAGGTTGCCGATGAATTTGGACTGATTCAAAAATTGAATCTTATTTTTTCCCCTTTGATGCGGCCGCTCTACAATCTTCCGGGGAGTGCGTTTCTGGGAATTATTACGACCTTTCTATCGGACAATCCTGCGATTATTTCCCTAACGCGAAACAAAGAGTTTCTTCGTTATTTTAAGCGCCATGAGATTCCTTGCCTTTGCAACCTGGGAACCTCCTTTGGGATGGGGTTGATCGTGACAACATTTATGGCTTCCCTAGGATATGGAAAGGCGGCGGGAATTGGTTTGTTGGGTGCAGTCGTTGGAAGTGTTGTCAGTGTGCGATTGATGTTGAGACATACGAAAAAATTGGTTTCCGACGATTCACGACCCATGAAAGAAACAGACTCCATGGCGGAGAGCAAGCTTGCGCCCAACTCGGGATCGAGAACGGAGCGCATGATGCGAGCCTGTTTGGAGGGGGGAAAGTATGGTGTGGAGATTGGCTTGGAAATTGTCCCGGGGGTGCTGATCATTTGCACCGTGATTATGATGCTGACTTTTGGCCCCTCGGAGAGCGGGTACACCGGAGCGGCTTTTGAAGGGATCGCGTTAATCCCACGAGTCGGCGAGCTATTTGCACCGGTTACGCGGCTCCTGTTCGGTTTTACGAGCAGCGAGAGCATTGCGGTTCCATTAACGGCTTTAGGCTCTGTAGGGGCTTCTCTGAGTCTGGTGCCGAAGTTCTTGAACGAGCAAATCATCGGAGCAAATGAGATCGCGGTTTTCACTGCCATGGGGATGTGTTGGAGTGGATTTTTAAGCACCCATGTTGCCATGCTGGATGCCTTGAATTTTCGTCAGTTGATTTCAAAAGCTATTTCCAGCCATTTAATCGGCGGGATTGCAGCGGGAGTTTCAGCGCATTATCTGTATTTGTTGCTGGGGTAAGGAGGCAGAATGAAAAAACTTGGAGAAATTGGTATGGGAATTGTTTTCTCGATGATTTCGCTGATCTTCTTTTCATATGTTATGCTGTTTCAATTGGGGGAAGATCAGACTTTCTTGGTAAGACAGATTGAATCCAATCAACTGGAACAGGTTGTAGGTTTGGACAAGGCTGAGATTGTAAAAGCCTATGAACAAATCTTTGATTTCTCGACGGGGGATCGGGATACCCTCGCAAATCCAGATGATTCCTTTTCCTATTCGGAGAAGGAAATTGCGCATATGAAGGATGTACAAGGGCTCTTTTTGCTATTGGAGCGAATTGCATGGAGTGGGTTTTGTGTGGGAATCGTTATCCTGTTTTTCGCCTTGACAAGGCGTGTTTCGGGTGCGACAATATGGATAAGTTCGCTGATCAGTCTTCTTGTTGTTGGTGTTTTCGCACTTTTGATGATGAATGAGTTTCAGGCGGCATTTATTCGGTTCCACGAGCTCTTGTTTACGAATGACATGTGGATGTTGGACCCGAGTCGTGATTTTTTACTTCAGATCATGCCGGAACCATTTTTTATCGAGGCTGCAAAGGTCTTGTTTTTGCGGATTTTAATTGCCTATGGATTGCTTCATGCATCGCTTGGAGCGATTGATAAATTTTATAGAAATTGTGCGAGCAGAGTAGATCAATTGCGTTAAGTGTTTGGGGATGGGATGTTGCCTCAAAACGAAGGATAATTCCGCGGTGATTGATCGCGTCCACTGCTGCATTAGAGGCCCTTTCTTTGATGCAGAGTATTGCTGCACAAAGGGAGGTTTTTTTATGAACAAAGAACGATCATTGAAACGAATGATCAATGCGGCATTCCTTATTGCCATCAGCATTGTGCTGACTAGGTTGCTGTCGATCACAACGCCCTTTTTCCGCATTGGATTTGGCAGCATTCCTATTATGATTGCCGGAATTGTGCTGGGTCCCAAGTATGGCTTTGCGGTGGGGGGCATTGCGGACATCGTGGGATTTATGATGAATCCAATGGGCTCCTTTATGCCGGGATTCACCTTGACAGCCGCCATGACAGGAGCCATTCCAGGTTGGATATGGAGCATGACCGAACAACGGAAGGAACGGGGATTTTCAAAAACGCTTTGGATTATTGTTGGGATTTTTTGCGTCGGATTGGTGGCTTCGATTTTTCGGGTCGGCTCGCTTCGCTGGGAAGGCACTCAATTGTTTGTCGGAGAAATCTCGATTTCATTTGTTTATATTCTCGGTGCTGCCGGCATTGGTGTCGTTCTAGTTGCCGCCACATACTTTCAGAATCAAAGAGGAAATCGGAATGGATCCATCGGACGACTGTTTATGGTGGTGATTCTCACGAATCTTGTCTGTTCCATGGGGTTGAACACATTGTGGCTAAGTATTTTGCTGGGCAAGGGTTTTTTGGTCTTATTGCCGGCTAGAATCATCGTGAATTTGATTACAATTCCAGTTCATACCATTGTTTTGTATCATTTATCCAGAACATTTTCATATTTTGATAGATAATCAGCCCTCGGGCTGATTTTTTTTACGATTTTGTGGTAAGATATGGATAAGGATAAATTTTTATTTTTTAGATTATTTTGTATATCATTACAAAAAAGTTGTATTTCTCATAAAAACAGGAATATAATAGGCCTATAATGGAGTCGAAAAATCGTAAGCAAGGAGATCGGGATGAAAACAAATTTTCCGTGCGGTAGAAAAAAAAGAAAATTGATGCGATGGTTGGGTGGCATATTGATCATCTTTATGGTATCTGGTGCGGGATTTGCTGCAACGGCTACCAATTATGATGACTATGTCAATCATAATTATGAGAAGCTTTCAATTGACATGAATCAGTGGGATATGATGGTGCGCTCATTCTCAACGACCGAAAAAATCACACGCGAAGAATTTGCGAAATTATTGAGTTTGACGTTTCATCTGCAGCCGCCTCAGGTGGTACGGCCGACTTTCTCGGATGTGACGCCTGAAGACTGGTCTTTTCAATACGTAGAATCGGCCAAGGATTTTTTGACGGGATATTTCCCACCAAACGGAGAGTCCTTTTATTTGCCGACGGAATGGGTGCGTCGTGAGGATGTTGCCGTAGCCTTGGTGCGCGTGCTGGGCATCGAGACGGAAAACACAGCGGTTTCAGCCGGTAACTTCAATGATATTGATACGGTTTCGCCTCAATTGGTCGATGAGGTGAATGAAGCCATTGCATATAATTTGATCACCACCAATATCGACGGGGACTTCCGCGGGACAAGCTATGTGGACAAGGAGACCGCAATCAACCTGGTTTACCGTTCACTGAAGTCATCCTATACGCAGAATTATATCGACAACACCAATGTTGCTCTTAAGGTAACGATGGACAAGGAAGTGTATGAAAATCTTCTCGAGATCAGCGGAAGTGTTGACGAAGGCACAAGGGTCTTTATCAATGACGATCCTGTCGATGTCTATGGCGGATCCTTTGAAGAGACGGTCTTGCTGAATGAAGAAGGAATCCACGAATTCCGGATTAAGGCTGTTACGTCCAACGGTAGAAGCCGCACGGAAACGCAATACGTAGACTATATGATTGAAAATGCCAATATTGAGTTTTATCATTTCAAGAGTGTTTCGGACGATCAAGCTGTTCAGTTGAGAGGCAAGGTTGATACAGCCGGCGTTCCGACGCGTTTATATCTTGACGATTTCAATTTGCCATTAAGCGCGGATGGAGAGTTTGATCTACCATATCAATTGGATGTCGGAGACAATGTTTTGAACTTCGTCACAGAGAACGATTATGGAAAAACGACGAGTGTGAGAAAATATATTCGATTTGAACCAGCAGCGCCTGAGTTGATTGGGGTGGTTGAGTATCCGGAATTAGTGACAAACAAGACCATTGAAATTCGCGGGGAAGTTCGGGATTCGAATGATGAAGATCCTGTTTTAGTTGTCAATGATGACATCATTGCAGTCGATGGCGACGGTGAATTTGCCGTGAAGATTCGATTGGTTCCCGGGAAAAACCGTATTTTATTCGAGGTGAAAAACAAGTACAATCAGACCTATGAATATGAGAAGATTATTGAGTTTGAACCGGAAGAACCGGAAATGGAACTCTATGTAGCGGAACAGACCAGCAAGGCTCGGATTACCGCGAAGGCGCGAATCACCAATATGGCATACAGTCCGGCATTGATGAAGGCGCGCATCAACAATGAATATGTGGAAGTGGACAGTAGCGGATACTTTGAATCACAGGTGGTTCTGGAAGAAGGCAACAATACGATTCTCTTTGAGGTTGAAGATCCGGATGGATTGAAAACCACAATCGAGAAAACCATTGTTTTCCGAATTGGAAGTCCGAAGCTTTCGATTGACGATATCAAAGAAACCAGCAGCGGAGCATTTATAGTCAGCGGACACGTTTATGACGAGTCTGACCGCAGCCCGGTTGTGACGGTCAATGGAGAACAGGTACGGGTTGATTACTTGGGCAACTGGAAGTATCTGTTGGAAACGGACGCACCTGAGAATGAAGTGATTGTTGTACGAGCGGTCAACGCCTTTGGAAAAGAAACAATCGTAGAAAGTAAGATTAAATAGTTGGTCCAAGCAATCCTTTCTTCGGAAAGGATTGCTTCTGTTTTGGAGGGAATATGAGTATAAAAGTTTTTGGTCACATCAATCCGGATACGGATTCAATTACAGCGGCGATCGTGCATGCGTATCTCTTGAATCAAACGGGGCAAAAGGCAAAACCTTACCGTTTGGGCGAGATTCAAAAGGATACGGCCTTTGTGCTCCGATATTTTGGAGTGTCTGAGCCTGAATTGCTGGAGGACGTTCGCGTTCAGATTCGCGATATTGAGTATGATCATCCGCGAGGGGTTTTACCGGAACAATCCCTGTTGGCTGCATATCGCAAGATGGAGCAGGAATCGATTAAAACCCTCCCTGTGATTGATTCGGACAAGCAATTGGTGGGGATTGTAACCATGAAGGATATCGCCATGTCTTTGATCCACGGAGAAATGGATTCGCTGAACACCTCGATCAACAATCTATTGATTGATCTGGATGCTGATGTTCTTTCGGGGAAGCTGCGCGAGATTCGAGGCCGTGTGGGGATCTTGACCTATGAAGAGGAAACCATTTATCGATCGAAGCTTCTCAGCCAATATGAGGTATTGGTAGTCGGGGACCGCTATCGATTGATGGAGGCGGCGATCGTTGCGCGACCAGTGTGCTTGATTGTTACGGGTGGTGCGGTGATTCCGAAAAACTTGGTGGATCTGGCGGAAGAACATGCAGTGAATCTGCTGGTGACCCCCTATGATACCTATCGGACAAGCACCATCCTTCATCAAAGCAACTCTGTGGGCGCCATAATGAAGGCGAAACATATTATGCGGTTTACGGAAGCGGATTTTATGGATGATTTTTCTGAAACATTGAGGCATTCGAAACATTCGAATTTCCCGGTCGTCTCTGCTGATGGCAGGTATAAAGGCATGTTGAGCCGCAAGCATTTGTTTAATCCTGGAAGAAAACGAGTGGTGCTGGTCGATCACAATGAATATGAGCAAAGCGTGCTGGGGATTGAACAGGCGGAGATCGTGATGATTGTCGATCATCATAAGATCGGAAACATCTCAACCATGAAACCCATTCATTTTCGGAATATGACAGTTGGCAGCACGAATACCATCTTGTATCAGATGTATCAAGAGCAGCGGATCGAGCCGCCGAAATGGGTGTTGGGGTTGATGATCAGCGGGATTATTTCCGATACGCTGATGCTTCAATCTCCGACAACAACGGCCCTGGATATCGAAACGGTCGAGGCAATCAATGAAAGTCTTCATTTGAATTTGGAGGAGTTTTCTCATGAAATGTTTTTGGCGGCTTCGCAGCTGATGGGTGATGACCCGGGAGAGGTGCTGGCGCAGGATTATAAGGAGTTTTTATGTGACATCGGTCGATTTGGAGTGAGTCAAGTATTTACTTTGGACGATGAAGGGATTCAAAAGAATCGAGATGCCTTGCTTCAGGCTCTGGATATAAAGGCGAAGGAACGAGACTTGGTTTTGGCGATCTTGATGGTGACGGATATTTCAAAACGCGGAAGCTATATGTACTATTCGAAGCAAGCGCAGGAAACTTTTGAGGGGATTTTTGAGGTTGCGGAACAGGGTGAGTTCTTTAATCAAGTGGTGTCTCGAAAACAGCAGGTTATTCCAAGGATCTTGCAAGCCATTCATTTGATATGATGAATTATCAAATCAATTGCGACACTTTATGTAGAAACACTTGGATTGTATAAAAAATCCCAGCGGCCATAGTGAGGCCGCTGGGATTTTGGCTATACGTTGAATCGAAATTCAACAACATCGCCGTCTTTCATGATGTATTCTTTTCCTTCGAGGCGCAATTGTCCGAGTTCTTTGGCTTTCACGATCGTGCCGCATTCCATCAATTTATCAAAATGAATGATTTCGGCACGGATAAAGCCACGTTCGATATCGGAATGAATTTTTCCAGCAGCCTGCGGTGCTTTGGTTCCGCGCTTGATTGTCCAGGCACGGGTTTCCTGCACGCCTGCTGTCAGGTAGGAGATGAGACCGAGCAATGTGTAACTGGCACGAATCAATTTGTCGAGGCCAGATTCCTCCAGTCCCAACTCTTCAAGAAATTCATGCTTTTCAGATTCGTCCAATTCGGCAATCTCTGATTCAATTTTCCCGCAAATCGTGATGACTTCTGCATTTTCTTTTACTGCGCGATCCCGAACCACTTGAACATTGGGGTTTCCATCAACCAGGTCGTCTTCAGAGACGTTGCAGACATACAAGATGGGTTTTGATGTGAGAAGGTTGAAGCCGCGCAGGCTCAATCTTTCATCATCGTCGAGGTCTAAGCTGCGGGCTGGTTTCTCATCTGTCAGGACATCTTGAATCCGTTTTAAAAGTGCTAGTTCTTTGAGTAAAGTTTTATCGGATTTTGCCATTTTTCCAGTTTTGTTTACGCGGCGTTCGATAACTTCCAAGTCCGACAAGATCAATTCCAATTCAATGATTTCGATATCGCGAATAGGATCAATGCTTCCTTCTACATGGATGACGTTATCATCTTCGAAGCATCGAACCACGTGGACGATTGATTCAACTTCGCGTATATGAGATAAAAATTTATTGCCAAGACCCTCGCCGTTGCTAGCCCCTTTTACCAGGCCTGCAATATCATAAAATTCAATGGCCGTTGGAACAATTTTTTTTGAATGAAAGACCTCGGCTAATGCTTGCAATCGCGGATCAGGCACTGCGACGGTTCCGACATTGGGTTCTATTGTGCAAAATGGGTAATTTGCGGATTCTGCGCCGGCGGCGGTGATCGCATTAAACAAAGTGCTTTTTCCTACATTGGGTAGGCCAACAATTCCTAGTTTCAAACCAATTCCTCCTTGTCTATAACAGATGAATTATATCGCAATCGGCTGGGGAGGGCAAGGGTTTGACTATTTTTTCTTCTCACCCTATAATAGGAGAGACAAAAGGGAGATGATACAATGGGTCGAGTAGCCTTTGAAATTTTCGGAATTTCTGTGATGTGGTATGGCGTTTTGATTGCAATCGGAATGGCGTTGGGAATTTTACTTGCTTTGCGAAGAGCAAAAAAGGTTGGATTTTCTGAAGATGATTTATTGAATGTCTTGTTGATTGCGATTCCAAGTGGAATCGTGGGCGCAAGGATCTATTATGTGTTGTTCAATTGGCCGGCTTATCGCGGGGATTTGGCGAAAATCCTGGATGTGCGGGGTGGCGGATTGGCCATTCACGGAGGGCTGATTGCGGCTATCTTGGTTGCCTGGCTCTACTGCAAGGGAAAACAAATTTCCATCTTGAAGATTTTGGATATTGTTGCGCCGAGCATTATCTTAGCTCAAGCCATTGGGCGTTGGGGGAATTATATCAATCAGGAAGCCCATGGCGGACCGACTGATTTGCCTTGGGGAATTTTGGTTGACGGGATCCGCGTGCATCCCACTTTTCTGTATGAATCTTTTTGGAATCTGGCGGTATTTTTTATTTTGATCGCCTTGCGGGATCGAGTCTTCAAAAGAAATGGACAAACCATCGGAGCCTATATGATTTTGTATTCATTGGGGCGCGTGTGGATTGAAGGTTTGCGAACGGATAGTTTGATGCTCGGACCATTCCGGGTTGCACAATTGGTCTCTTTTGGAATGATCGCCTTTGGATTGATTCTCTATGCCAGGGGAAAGAAAGAGTTTTAGAAATCGAATGATTTTATGCAGGATAAGCAAATGCCTTTGGCCTATTTGGTTGAAAGCAAATGCTTATTTTTTTTGCGAAAGAGCAAGGATGAAAAGTATTCTGAAAATTCGAATTTTCACTGCGGGATTCCTTTACAAGGAATAGGAAAAGTAGTATAATGTGGATAGAAGTGGTAGATTGTGTCACAAAATGGAAGATTTGATCGGGGAAAGTGGTGATTTTCATGTTTATAGGCGAATATCAACACGGGTTGGATGCAAAAGGGCGGATTATTATTCCGTCAAAATTTCGTGCTGCGCTGGATGAGCATTTTGTCATTACCCGAGGCCTCGATAAATGTTTGTTTGTCTATCCAAAAAAAGAATGGGAATTATTTGAAGAAAAATTAAAAGCCTTGCCTTTGACAAAGAGGGATGCGCGTGCATTTACACGATTTTTCTTTTCCGGTGCCAATGAATGCGAGTTTGACAAGCAGGGACGCATTTTAATCCCCAACAGCTTGAGGGAATATGCAGAGATTGAAAAAGACGCGGTGATTATTGGCGTATCTACCCGTGTTGAGATTTGGTCGAAGGATTCATGGGAAGCATACAATCAATCGGATTTATTGAGTTCTGACAGCATCGCATTAAAAATGGAAGAATTGGGGATATAAAATGGAATTTTCACATATTAGCGTACTATTGCATGAAACAATTGAAGGCTTGCAGATTAAGCCAGACGGACTTTATGTCGATGGCACCATGGGTGGCGCGGGGCATACGAGAGAAATTGCCAAGCGACTGTCGACGGGCCGAGTCATTGGGATCGATCAAGATCCGGATGCGATTCGAAACGCAAAGGAATTGGGCATTGAAGAAGACGGCCGGGTCACCGTTGTTGAAAATAATTTTAAAAACATCAAGATTGTCTTGAAACGATTGGGTGTTGAAAAAATCGATGGCATGATTTTGGATTTGGGTGTTTCGTCTCATCAATTTGACACAACGGATCGAGGTTTTTCTTACATGTATGACGCGAAATTGGATATGCGCATGTCTCAGACGGGACTGAGCGCCTGGGATGTTGTCAATACCTATGAAGAGAGTCGATTGGCAGATGTGATCTATCAATATGGGGAAGAACGATATGCGAGACGCATCGCAAGACGAATTGTTGAGCGGCGCGAAGAGGCGACCATCGACGGAACCTTGGATTTGGTTGATGTGATTCGCTCGGCAATGCCGGGACAGGCACTAAGGAGCAAGATTCATCCCGCGAGAAGAACCTTTCAAGCCTTGCGAATTGAAGTGAACAATGAACTCGGCATGCTGCGCCAAGCCCTAGAAAATATTGTTGATGTTTTAAAACCGGGGGGAAGAATTTGCGTTATTACCTTCCATTCTCTCGAGGATCGCATCGTCAAGGAAACCTTTAAATATTTGGCGAAAGACTGTATCTGTCCAAAGGAATTTCCAATTTGCCAATGCGATAAAAAACAAGAGGTGCGGATTATCACAAGAAAGCCGATGATCCCTTCCGATGAAGAGATTGAGGAAAATAGACGCTCACGAAGCGCGAAGTTGCGGATTGCTGAAAAAATGGAGGTAGAGGAATGAAAAAATGGGGAATCACAATCATAATCACCACAATTTTCTTTGGACTCAGCTTCGGTGTGATTACCCTATACTGTCAAAGCGCGGAAATTAAGATTCAAAATGAAATTCGCGCGATGGATGATCAAATCCAGCAATTGTCAGAGGATCAGAAGGTTTTGGATGTGGAGATCGATCGAATTGCAAAGAAAATCGATCTTGAGCGGGTTGCAAAAAAGATCGCAATGGATTATCCGGGGTCACAACAGGAAATTGTTTTGGCATTGAACGATGGAATATCTGCATACGATGGAGTGGTTCTTGCTTCTAGGAGATAGGTGCGATGAATAAACAGAGATTAAAATTGAATCGAAGAATACTTGTGATGGCGCTTCTTATTTATGGAGCGCTTTTTGTCGTCGTTGCCACGCTGGGACAAGTGCAATTGCTGGACAGCGGCGAGATGACGGAAAAAGCATATGGACAATGGACAAAGGATTATTGGACCCAAGGGGAGCGGGGAGAGATTTACGATCGAGACGGGAAGGTCTTGGCGGAAAATATTGTTTCTCAAACTGTGATTGCCACCCCGAAACTGATTGAAGACAAGGAGAGTTTTGCGGTTGCAATCAGCGAGTTGCTGGATCTGGATCCTGCAGAGGTGATAAAAAAATTGGAAACCGAGCGGTCCGAGGTGGTTTTGCGGGAAGATTTAACCCTGGATGAAATGAAGATTTTAATGACGAGCGATCTGTCGGGGATTGAGATTCGCAAAAAAAACAAGCGATTTTATCCCTATCATGAATATGCGGTCCATGTCATTGGGTTCACCAATTATGACGGAGTCGGTCAATATGGACTGGAACGGTATTATAATGCCTATCTGGCGGGAACGCCAGGGCGTGTTATGAAGATGACCGATGCGGGGAACAACAATGTCTTGTTTGGCATGGATCGATCCGTACAAGCGGAAGACGGGCAGAATTTGATCACAGCCTTGGATATGGAATTGCAGGAATTGGCTGAAGATGAGGCGTTCACCATTGCGCAGCGAACACAAGCGAAACAGGTTCAGATTCTCGTGATGGATGTGAATCGCGGCGAAATCTTGTCCGCAGCGGCTTTTCCCAATTATGACGGCAATAGCCCTACGGAATTTTTGTGGAATCCCGAAATGCCATCCGACTTGAATGCGGAAAAAATTGCAGAGTGGAATCGGAAGTCCTGGTCGGAGATCAGCGAAGAGATTTATCAATTGTGGAGAATTCCGTTTATCATGGACAGCTATGAACCGGGTTCCACCTTTAAAACCATTGTCGCTGCGGCTGCCATTGAGGAAGCGCGCGTAAATCAAGAGGAGGGATTCTATTGTGATGGCTATGTCAGGCAAATTCGCGGCGCGGATATCCGTTGCTGGAGCTGGGAACACCCTCATGGCGCGGAAAGTTTTTCGGATGGTTTGGCGAATTCATGCAACGAAGTCTTTGTAGAGGTTGGACAAAGGCTGGGGGTTGATACCTTCTATCGCTATCTCGATCAGTTTGGATTGAATCGGCTGACAGGGGTTGACTTGCGCGGTGAACAGGCGGGGATTTATGGAAAGCCGGAGGGTATCAATGCTGTCGAATTGGCCACCATGTCCTTTGGACAGGGGTTTCAGTTGACGCCTCTGCAATTGCTGAGCGGTTTTAATGCCCTGGTCAATGGGGGCTATCTGATTGAACCGCATTTGGTGACTAAGATTGCAAACAACGAGGGAAAGGTGGTTGAATCCTTTGAGCCGAATATTCTTCGTCAGGCGGTTTCGAGAGAAACATCTGAGGAGTTGAGATGGATGCTGCGTAAAGTGGTCGAGGAAGGCACGGGCAAACGAGCGGATCTCAACGGGTATCAAATTGGCGGGAAAACCGGTACGGCGCAAAAACTGATCAACGGATCCTATGATGACGGAGCTTTGATTGCGTCCTTTATTGCTGCGGCGCCCATGGATGCGCCCAAGTACAGTGTATTAATCATTGTCGATGAGCCGCAAGGGGAATTGACTGGAGGCGGAAGCACATCGGGTTATGCGTCATCGCGGTTGCTTGCCTTTTTGTTGGATAAGAATGGCTATCAGCCGGAAGCAGCCTGGGAAACTGTTTTAATCCCGAACCTAATCGGACTTACAAAAGAAGAGGCGATTGAGAGTTGTAAAAAGGCGGAAATCCCATATCGCTTTCTAGGCGACAGAGAGTTGGAAGACCTTGTGATCGCTCAGTATCCTCAGCCGGGAACGGAACTGGAAGACCGGATTTACCTAGAAATCCAGATCGAAAAAGCGGAAAAGGAAAGTTGATTTTTTCGGGGGGGAGAAGTATGATAGTAACAACAGATTAGCGCATGGGAGGAAGAATTTTGAGACTGAAAGACCTACTACATAGAGTGAAAATCCTAAATTCAATTGGGGATTTGGACAAAGAGATTGGCGGCCTTACGTACGATTCACGCTCAATCACTTCAGATGGACTGTTTATAGCGGTTTCGGGCTTTCGGGTAGACGGACATGCCTATATCGGAGAAGCGATTGCACGCGGTGCAGCGGCGGTTGTAACGGAGAAAGAATGTTTGCTTTCCTCCATGGAGGGAACAACAGCTGTTATGGTGGAGGACTCGCGGGTCGCCATGGCGACTATCGCGGCGAATTTTTACCAGAATCCGTCTCGCGAACTGGGTGTGATCGGCATTACGGGCACAAACGGAAAAACTTCCACCAGTTACTTTGCGCAACAAATCCTGGCGGGACTTGATCCGCAAGTCGGAGTGATCGGCACCTTGGGCATCCAGTTAGGGGACAAGAAATTGCCGATCTCGATTACGACGGTAACGACACCTGAGGCGATTGAGTTGCAGCAAACCTTTCGTGAGATGGTCAAGGCCGGCGCCAAGCGATGTGTGATGGAGGTCTCTTCTCATTCACTGGCATTGGAACGGGTGGGCGATATTCGATTTCGTCATACCGTGTTTACAAATCTGACCCAGGATCATTTGGATTTCCATCATACGATGGAAGAATATTTTTTGGAAAAGAAAAAATTATTTGAACGAACGGATGGCAAACGCATCATCAATTGCGATGATCCCTACGGACTTCGATTGTTTGATGAGTACAAGGACAATGCCTGTTCCTTTGGATTGCACGGGGATTGGAATCTTCGCGCTGAGAACTTGGAACTCGACATTTGGGGATCTTCCTTTGACTTGATTGTCTATGGGCAGCGCGCGCGAGTCGAAACGCAATTATTGGGCGAGTTTGCGATCTACAACCTGCTGTCGGCGGCGGCGATCGCGTATCATGAAGGAATGGACTTTGTAGCAATTTGCAAGGCGATTCCACTTGTGAGGGGCATTTGCGGACGATTTGAATTGGTCGAAACGCCAGCGGAATTTTCTGTGGTCATCGACTACGCACATTCCCCAGACGGCATGGACAAAGTTATTCAAGCGGCACGAGCGATCACAAAGGGACGCGTGATTACAGTCTTTGGTTGTGGCGGCGAGCGGGATCAGACCAAGCGTCCGATCATGGGACGAATTGCCTCGGAAGGCAGCGATATGGTTGTGATCACATCGGACAATATGCGCACCGAGGATCCGCTCTTTATCATTTCACAAATTCAAGAGGGAATTCCTGTAGAGAATCAAAATTATCTTTGCGAGCCCGATAGAACGAAAGCAGTGGAACGTGCATTGCGGTTAGCTGAAAAAGACGATTTGATTTTGCTCCTTGGAAAGGGACATGAGCGGTATCAGATTGTTGGAACCAAAAAGATTCCAATGGACGAGCGAAAGATCGTGAAGGCGTTTTTTGAGAAGGAGTAGAATTGGGAATGAGTGAGTGGATCATAGGGATTATTGCGCTTATAGGAGCGCTTGTAACCGGCAAACTTTTGTTGCCATGGCTGATACGATTGAAAGTTGGCCAGCATATTCGAGAAGATGGACCTCAATCTCATTTGAAAAAGACAGGTACCCCAACGATGGGAGGCCTTTTCTTTTTGATTCCCATGGGAATCGTGATGCTTACAGAGGCCATGGTTCACCGGCGTATCGAGGGTGTATTGATGTTTCTTGGTATCTTCGGATTTGCTGCCATTGGATTTATTGATGATTATCAAAAAGTGGTCAAGAAACAAAATCTTGGGTTGACTGCAAAACAGAAAATAATACTACAATTTGCAGTTGGATTGATCATCGTACTGCTTTATGCAAAAATAGTTGGCGATTTTTCTGTAAGAATTCCGTTTTTACCGGGAAAATGGGAAATTGGATTTTTACCATTCGTTCTGTTTTCCGTATTTGTATGTCTTGCTACAGTCAACAGCGTAAATTTAACGGATGGATTGGATGGACTTTCAACCAGTGTCACCATCGTTGTTTTATTGGCGTTCTATTCAATTGGCGTCAAGTTGGGTGTCGGATCGGAATTGCGGATCATGACAATTGCCTCCGTGGGGAGTCTCCTCGGATTTTTAGTGTTCAATCGCTACCCAGCTCGTGTATTTATGGGGGATCTCGGTTCCCTGGGACTTGGGGGCGCCGTTTTTGTTCTGGCGCTTTTGTCGGGATTGCAGTGGTGGATTCCCATTGTCGGCTGTATTTATTTCGCTGAAGCCTTGTCCGTGATTATCCAAGTCGCTTCTTTTAAAACAAGGGGAAAACGCGTCTTTCGGATGAGTCCGATTCATCATCATTTTGAATTGGGGGGAATGACGGAAAATCAAATCGTGATTCGCTTCTCTTTGATTGCGATATTGGCGGGAATGATTGGATATTGGGCATTGTAGGGGGTTGACATGAGATACGCGGCAGTCATTGGATATGGAAAAAACGGACAGGGAAATGTGGAAGCCTTATTATATATGGGTTATCAAGTAATGATCTATGACGACAATGACATTCAGTTAGCCGATTTCTGCGAGGATTCTTCGGCTGTTTTATGGGCTGGCGATGAGATTCCGGAGGGCTTGGACATTGCGATTAAAAGCCCGGGAATTCGAATGGATCATCCCTTGATCCAGCGATTGATTCAGGCGAATATTCAGGTTGTCACGGATGTGGAATTTTTTCAAACGCAGTTTGATTTTCCGGTTGTCGGGATCACGGGGACAAACGGGAAGACTACCACGACGACCTTGGTTGGAGAGATTTTCAGGCAAGCAGGAAGAGAAACCTGTGTTGCCGGGAATATCGGTGTTGGAATTTTGCCATGTGCGGTTCATGCAAAGAAAGATACCTGGTTTGTCTTGGAATTGAGTAGCTTTCAATTGGAATCCTGCATTCGTTTTCAGCCGAAAATATCAACGATTATCAATTTGCGTCCCGATCATCTAGGGTGGCACGGGGGATATGAGGCGTATAAAGCGGCGAAAAAGCGGATCTGGATAAATGCATCCGTAGA
This sequence comes from Eubacteriales bacterium, assembly GCA_030625815.1. GTDB lineage: Bacteria > Bacillota > Clostridia > Tissierellales > GPF-1 > GPF-1. The sequence goes on along the minus strand of DAOUQF010000004.1, from coordinate 104,045 downwards.
CGATATCATTGTGGTCAATCAAGATGACCCGGAGCTTATGGCGGAGGGGAAACAATCAAAGGCCAAGATCATTGGCTTTTCCATAGAAAAGGAGTTGGAGGAAGGCTGTTTTCTTCTAGACAATGCATTGGTGTATCGTGAAAATGGCGAAACCATTGTGATTGCGAAACTCGATGAGGTTCCATTGAAGGGACGTCATAACTATCAAAATTTAGCTGTTGCCGTTGCCTTGAGCGTTCAGGCCGGGATCGGGATTGAGGCTATACGGAAAGCGATCCTTTCCTTTCAAGGTATTTCCCATCGGTTTGAATGGTTGGGAAAACACGGAAAGCGAGGTTTTTTCAACGATTCCAAGGGAACGAATACGGAAGCCAGCGTGGCGGCGGTCCAAGCTGTAGAAGGGCCGAAAGTGCTGATTGGCGGGGGATACGACAAGGGCGAGGCGTTCGGTGAATTTTTTGAAGTCTGTCGACGCAATCAAGTTCACACGGTTGTTTTGATGGGGGAGACCGCTCCGAAGATGAAAGAGGCCGCAAGGCTAGCGGGGATTCCAACAATTTTGGATGCATCGAATCTGAAAGAGGCGGTTGCCCTATCCATGGAGAGTTCCCAAGAAGATGATTGGATTCTTTTGTCGCCGGCTTGTGCAAGCTGGGATCAATATAAAAGTTATGAAGAACGAGGAGAAATATTCCGTCAGGTTGTGATGCAAATTGAAGAAACTGATTAATCGAAAAAAAATGGATTGGATGATTTTCATCCTTGTTGCAATTCTATCGATTCTTGGAGTTGTCATGGTTTATAGCGCCAGCGTGCCAACTGCCTTGATTCAGAAAAACGGGGACGTCTATTATTTCATTTCCCGTCATTTGAAATTCCTAGGTCTTGGATTTATTCTGTTTTTCGCGGCAAGTCGAATCCATTATCGGCTCTATGAGCGGATTTCCATTTTGTTGTACGCAGCTTCCATCAGTCTTGTTTTGTTGACCCTTTTTTCTCCGTTGGGAAAAGAAGTGAATGGATCGAGACGATTTTTGGAGCTTTTCGGGTATCGGATGATGCCGGTGGAATTCGTGAAGGTTGGCGCTATTCTTTACTATGCGAAGTTTTTGTCAACCTGCGAGTTCAAGAGTTTTCTGAAAGAAACCTTGCCGGCGCTGTTATTGATTGCGGTGACTGCGGGACTGATATTGATTCAAGACGATTTGAGCAGCACATTGACGGTGGCTGCAACCATGTTTGTGATGTTGATTTGCGCTGGATTGAGATTGCGCGAGCTCCTTCTTTCCATTATAGTGGGGGCAGGTGCTGTTGGAGCGGTGTTTTATCGAGCATTTGTCAGTGGCTCCTATCAATGGAAACGAGTGGATGCCTGGCTGCACCAGGATGAATATTTAGGCACCTTGAATTTTCAATTAAGACAGTCTCTCTACGCCTATGCCCATGGCGGTTTAACGGGAGTCGGCATTGGTCAAGGGATACAAAAATATTATTATTTGCCGTTTCCGTATAATGATTTTATCTTTTCAGTTTTGGCCGAGGAGCTGGGGTTTATCGGCGCAATCGCCACGATCTTTGTTTACGGGTTATTTATTTGGGCGGGGTTGAAGACTGCCATGCGCACACAAAATCGATATGGGGCGCTTCTGGCTATTGGGATCACTGCGCTTTATGCCTTCCAAACCATTATTCATATTGGTGTGGGAACGGGATTGCTGCCCAATACGGGAGTCGTATTGCCATTGATTAGTTATGGAGGAACGGCATTGATTACTTTTCTGTCCATGGCGGGAATCTTAATCAGTATTTCGATCAGCGAATAAGGGGGAACCATGCGGTATATCATTAGTGGCGGAGGGACGGGCGGACATATTTACCCTGCTCTCTCGCTGGCAGAAGAAATTCAGAAGCAAGATCCTGAGGGGGAGATCCTTTATGTGGGCACACCGAACGGCTTGGAAAAAGAATTGGCCGAAGCGAAGGGAATTGCCTATCATGGGATTTTCGTTCAGGGATTCAGAAGAAAATTGTCGGTTGAGACAATAAAGACCGTTTTGGTATTGGTGAAGGGGATTTTCGGCGCATTTTCAGTGCTGCGTTCCTTCAAGCCGGATGTCGTGATTGGAACCGGGGGATATGTGAGCGGTCCGATCGTTATGATGGGCACCTTGTTTCCTGGCGTTTTCACAGCGATCCAAGAACAAAATGCATATCCCGGGGTTACGAACCGCATTCTTTCCAGACGGGTGAATCTTGTGTTTACGGCATTCCAGGAGAGTCATAAATGGTTAAAGGGAGCAAGAGAAATTCGATTGGTTGGAAATCCCGTTCGAAAGGCGTTTTATGAAACGCACGAAAGAGAATCGAGTGAGTTTCGCGTTCTTTCCTTTGGCGGATCCGGGGGTCAAACCTCTCTGAATCAAGCGATTCTTGCGCTCTTGCAACAAACGAAAATCAATTTTTCCTGGACGCATGCGACGGGGAAAAGACATTATGACGCCTTTATCAAAGGTCTGGAGGAACTTCCAAAAGGGGTTCGAATTCATGCCTATTTGCCGGAGATCTTTGAGGATATGGTGAATTCAGATTTGGTGATAACGGGTGCTGGCGCCATCACCATTGCGGAATTGCAAGCATTGGGGAAGGCTTCCATCTTGATACCGAAGGCGTATACGACAGAATATCATCAATTTTTCAACGCAAAAGCCATGGCGGATGCGGGTGCCAGTTTGATGTGCGAAGAGAAGGACTTGACAGGGCAATGGCTGATGGAAGCAATAGAAAAATTGCAGCGTGATTCAGACTTGCGAAAGAAGATGGCGAGTAAGTCTCATGAAATGTCGAACCCGATGGTGACGCAAGAAATATTTCAATTGATTTGGGAGCGTGTGAAACATGGTGAATAGAATCAAAGAGGTGTCGAGCTGGATTGTGATAGGGGCTGTATTTTGTGGCTTATTGGGCATGCTCAGTTATCAATATCTTATTTTCGGCGTTGGCACCATTGTGATTCATGGAGAAGAGCAATTATCGGAAGAAGAGATTTTGGCTGCGGCCCATGTGGAGTCGCAGCAGATGCTATGGAATATTGATCCGAAACAAGTCGAAACCAATTTGGCAAATTTACCTTGGATTCAATCGAGTTCAATCAAACGTAATTTGCCAGATCAACTGGAAATTGAGATTACAGAGCGAACCCCTCGATATATGATTCAATTGAGTGATGAAAGAGTGGTATTGATGGATGAAGAGGGGATCTTTTTGGATTATGCGAATTCGAATGATCCTTGGGATGGGGATACGGAGATCATGGATGTGTCATTGGAATTTGAGCTAGGAACATCCCCGAACAATTTTTCGCCTGAGCGATGGGATTGCTTGATGGAAATTTTGAATTGGAAAGACACGCTTGTCGGAGAAAGGGCATTTCGGGTGACGAAGCTGACCGATCAAGAGATGGAATTTTGGCTGACAAAGCGTTTGAAAGTAGAAGTGAAGGATATGATCGATGGACCCTATATTGTGGATATGCTTGCGAGAATAGTCAGCGACCTGTCTCGCAAAGGGATTTCAGCTGGGACCATTCAACTTGAAGCCGGCTATGATGCCAGATTTTTACAAGAAGAGTAGGTGAGGGTATGAAGAAACGATGGATTGAAGGCTTAATCATAGGTGTGATCTGTGTTGCCGGCATTCGAGTTGCCTCTCAAATGGAAATTGAACAGCGGTATCCATTTGGGAATGAAGCCTTGTTGCAGCAGATTCAAACACTGAAAAAAGAGCGGCAGCAACAATCGGAAACCATCACGGTTTTGGAAACGGAGAACGGGTTTTTGCGGGATCGAACCAAGTCCAGCGATGAAATCGTGAACCAGTATATTGAAACCATTGATCAGCTTGAATTGAAATTGGGCTACACCCAAGCAAAGGGTCCTGGCGTCGAGGTGAGGATTCAAGAAGACAATTTATATCCCAATATGAGTGTTTTGGCGGAGAATACAGATATTTTACATGATGTCATCAGCTACTTGAATGTTGCCGATGCGGAAGCCATAGAGATCAACGGGGAAAGATATACAGCACGAACAGAAATCCTCAAGGTTGGTTCGCATATCAATGTCAATGGAATTTCCATTGGAAGTCCAATCGTTATTCGCGCTATTGGCGATCCCGATAAATTGGCAGCCGCTTTGGATTTGAAAGGCGGGATTGTTTTTGCCATTGAGAACTACTTGGGATTGGAAGTTGAGGTTGAGAAGCAAGAGGAAATGACATTAAAAAGCCAAGTTTCTCGCGAATCCAATCGATTTATAAGGGGTGTTGAGGATGAATGACAAGAAGAAACATTCGTTGTTTATCGCCTCGCTTGTTCTTGGATTTTGTTTATTGTGGCTTGTGCGTGTTCAATCGAATCGGCTTCAGGAGGCTGAGAAAGCGGAACTGATTCGCTTGGAAAATCAGATTAGTATCATATCGGAACAGATTCAGACCCGGGAAGATTCGTTAACCAAGAGGATCGAGATCCTTACAACGTATCAGAGCCTGACAGACGAAACGGAAACCCTTGCGTATTTGCGTGAAGACTTGCAGGGAAAAAGGATTTTTTCCGGCGCGGAGGCTGTAAAGGGACCGGGGATCCTGATTAAGGTGAACGATCGATCCGATAGCGGCGAGCAAGTGGAGATGTTTGATTTGGTTCACAATACGGATATTCTCAATATCGTCAACGATCTTCGAGCCGCGGGCGCGGAGGCCATCAGCATTGAAGGCGAACGGGTGACCTGGGGATCGAAGATTCAATGCGGCGGACCGATTATCTGGGTAAATGACGAGAGCACGACGGCTCCCTTTGTGATGAAGGTCATTGGGGATCCATCGATTCTGTTTGCGGCAGTCACGGCTCCCAATACGTACACGGATCTTTTGCGATCGGTATACAATCTGGAGGTTCGTGTTCGGGTGAGTGAAAACTTGGAGATTTTAGGTTATGAGAGGAGGAGGTAAATGAAATATTTGATGCTGGGAATTCTTGCGGGAGGCGTCATTGGTTATCTGATTCCTCTGGGATGGCCCTTGAACTTTTCCGCCTATTTATTGGCCTATATTTTGCTTTCTATTGATGGCATTTTGGGCAGTGTTTTGCAACCGGAAAGTTCGGAGAAGAGTCATACCCTGATGGCCCTTGGAATGGAGATGCTTCTTTGCACAGGGATCGTTTTTTTAGCGGATCAATTCAACAACCTGTTGTATCTGGGTGCGTATTTGCCGATCTGCATACGAATGTTCGGTCGAATTCGTTCTTGGGCTGAAAACTTGTCCGAATAGAAGGATTGTACTTTCGCTTGGAATACGATAAACTGTATATAGATTTTAAAAACATTATTACTGATAATAACTACTAGATCTCGTGATTTCGGAGGTGCGGAATGTTTCAGATAGATTTTGAAAAAGATTCGAATGCAAAAATTAAAGTGGTAGGCGTCGGCGGAGGCGGAAACAATGCGGTGAATCGAATGATTACCAAGGATTTGCAGGGCGTCGATTTTGTCGCAATCAACACGGACATGCAGGCACTAAAGGCTTCGGAAGCGGAATTCACCATTCAAATCGGTGAAAAACTGACACGTGGCTTAGGCGCGGGAGCAAACCCTGACATTGGACGACAAGCGGCGGAAGAAAGCAGACAGACGATTATGGAATCCATTGAAGGCGCAGACATGGTCTTTATCACAGCGGGGATGGGCGGCGGAACCGGTACAGGCGCTGCTCCGGTTGTAGCTGGCATTGCGCGCGAGATGGGTATTTTGACGGTGGCTGTCGTAACAAAACCATTTACATTTGAAGGATCTCGGAGGATGCGTTTTGCTACATCCGGGATTGATACGTTGAAGCAGGCAGTCGATACTTTGGTGACGATTCCAAACGATCGCTTGTTGGATATTGTGGAACCAAGCACGACGATGCTGGAAGCCTTCGGGATTGCAGATGAAGTTTTGCATTCAGGTATCAAAGGAATTTCTGATTTGATTGTGGTTCCAGGAATGATTAACTTGGATTTTGCCGATGTAAAAACCATTATGGAAGATCAAGGGGTTGCCCATATGGGAATCGGATCTGCCAGTGGAGAGAATCGTGCCATTGAGGCGGTTCGAAAAGCGATCGAAAGTCCTTTGCTTGAAACCACCATTAATGGGGTTGCGGGTGTTTTATTAAATATTACCGGGGATCAATTGAGTTTGATGGAAGTGACCCAGGCAGCCGATTTGGTTCAACAGGCTGCTTCTCCCGATGCCAATATCATCTTTGGAGCTGCGGAAGACGCCAGCTTAAACGGAGAGATCAAGGTGACCATCATTGCAACAGGCTATCAGGAAAAGGAAGAAAAAGCGCCTGTTGAGCCAGTGGTTGTTGAAGCAAAGCCGGAACCGGTTGTAGAGGCGGTTGCGGTGAAAGTGGAAGCGGCCGAGTCTGTTGAGACCAAGCAGGCTGAAGAAATTGAACCGAAGCAATCGGAAGCGACAGTCTACGGGACTGCGTCTGAAGAGAAAATTGAAAAAACGCCTGAGAAGGATTCAGAAGAAGATACGCTGGATATTCCGACGTTTATACGCCAGAACTTTTAGTAGGGAGGGAGACGAAAATGAAATGTCCTTTTTGTGATTATTATGAAACAAAAGTGGTAGATTCGAGACCGACAGAAGAGGGTCATTCGATTCGTCGCCGTCGGGAATGCGTAAAATGCAACCAGCGCTTTACAACCTATGAAAAAATCGAACATATTCCGATCGTTGTCATCAAGAAAGATGGAACTCGGCAGGAATACAATCGAGATAAAATCTTAAATGGTTTGATTCGCGCTTGCGAGAAACGGCCGGTATCCGTGAAGCAGATGGAGTCGATTGCAGATGAAGTTGAAAAGAATTTGCAGAATTCTTTGAAGCGGGAAATTTCATCCACGATGATTGGCGAATTGGTGATGAATCAGCTCAAAGACCTGGATGAGATTGCATATGTTCGCTTTGCATCGGTTTACCGTCAATTTAAGGATTTGAATACCTTTCTTGATGAATTGAAAAAGATGCTTGACGAAAAGTAGGAGAAAAATGGATTTATTTGGATTTGCAGAACAAAAAAAAGTATATCAGCCATTGGCAGAGCGAATGCGTCCGAATCGATTGTTCGATTTTCAAGGGCAGGAACGCTTGGTCGGTGAAAATTCAGTGTTGAAAAAAGCGATTGATCATGATCAATTGCTTTCTTTAATTTTATTTGGACCTCCGGGCACGGGAAAGACAACCCTGGCGCGGATCTTGGCCAATGAAACAAAAAAAGCCTTCTTTCGGCTGAATGCAGTTACTTCGGGGGTGAAAGACATTCGCGAGGTGGTTGAGAAGGCAAAGGCATCTCAACGCTTTGAGGGAATTGGAACGATTTTGTTTATCGATGAAATTCATCGATTTAACAAAGCGCAGCAGGATGCCCTCCTTCCCTATGTTGAAAACGGCACCTTGATCTTGATTGGAGCAACGACGGAAAATCCATATTATGAAGTGAACAAGGCATTGATCTCACGATCAATCGTATTGGAATGCGCACCCTTGGAGGATGAAGCTATTCGCAAAATCGTTCAGCGTGCGATTAGTGACCAAGAAAATGGGTTTGGCAAACTGCCGATTCATATTGAGAATGAGGCCGTGGAATATATGATTCAAGTGGCAAATGGCGATGCGCGTGTTGCGTTGAATCTTTTGGAGATGGGGGTTATGATTGCCGAATCGACAGAAGAGGAAATACGCATTTCCCTTGCTTTGATTTCGGACGCGTCCCGGAGAAAACCGGTGCGTTATGAAAAAAATGGCGATTTCCATTACGATGTGATTTCCGCCTTTATCAAAAGCATTCGAGGCTCGGATCCGAATGCCGCGTTGTATTGGCTGGCATTGATGATCGAAGCGGGAGAAGATCCGAAATTTATCTGCCGGCGGCTGATGATCAGTGCTTCGGAAGATATCGGAAATGCGGATCCGCAAGCCATTCAAGTGGCGCTGTCCGTCGCGCAAGGAGTTGAGCGGATCGGCATGCCTGAGGGCAGGATTTTACTGGCGCAAGCGACGACCTATCTGGCTTCGGCGCCGAAGAGCAACGCCTCCTATTTGGGGATCAATCGCGCGCTGCAGAAGGTGCAAACTGAAAAAATTGCGGCGGTTCCCGAGCATTTGCGGGATTCCACGGCGCGCGGCATGAAGGCGCGGCATCAAGGCGATGCGGGACCGGCATATCGCTATCCCCATACCCATACCTATCCGAATCATTATGTGAAGCAAGAGTATTTGCCGGATTCTTTGGGAGAGAGCGATTTTTACGAACCCACCGATCAGGGTTATGAAAAGAAGATGAAAGCATATTTGGAATTGTTGAGAGAAGACGACTAGAGTCGTCTTTTTGCTTGAAAAAGAGGGGATTTGTGGTATGATAATACTGGAATGATACGGTGTAGGGGTACCGAAAGGATGAGGGTATGGATCAAATAGGATATGTAATTGAGGAAAAAGAGAACCAAGTAATGGTACAAGTGAGACGGATCTCTTCATGCGGCGGGAATTGCAAGTCCTGCGGGGGATCTTGCGACGCGCCGTCGATTGTTGTTGCGTTGAAGAATGAACTTGGTGCAAGTCAAGGGGATTATGTGGAGATTATTTCCGATACGCGATTTATTTTGCTGTCGAGTCTGATTGTCTACGGGATTCCGGCCGCCGGCATGATCATTGGCATCTTACTGGGGTCGGCTTGGTTCGAATCCGAGGTGAAAGCCTTTGGCGTAGGACTGTTGACCATGATCGCGACATTTGGATTTCTATGGGTTTTGGATCGAAAGGTATTTAGCCGCCAGAAGAAACGATTGGCAATGAAACGAGTTTTGGGAGGGGATCAATATGACGACAAAATCTTGTAGTCGGAAGGACAAAGGCAGTTTGATTCTTCGATTGAGACGAATTGAAGGGCAGGTAAAAGGGATTCAAAAGATGGTGGACGAGGACAAGGATTGTCAGGATATTTTGATCCAAATTTCAGCGGCCAAAGCGGCGCTGCATAAAGTTGGCGGTTTGGTTCTGGAAGAATATATCGAAGAGTGCCTGGTGAATCAATTGAAAGAAGGAAACCAAGAAGACCTATTGAAAAACTTGCTGGATTTGGTCGTGAAGTATTCAAAATAATGCATAAACTGTGTTGAAACCTATGATATAATAACGGTATCTTTTTAGAGGGAGGTCGCGTATGAATTTTGAGCAAGTAATGAAAACTGATCCAGAAGTATATGAAGCGATTCAATTGGAGAAAAATCGTCAATCCGACAAGATTGAATTGATTGCATCGGAAAACTTTGTTTCCGAGTCTGTGATGGAGGCAATGGGGAGTTATCTGACCAATAAATATGCAGAAGGATACCCGGGGAAACGATATTATGGCGGTTGCGAGTTTGTTGATATTGTAGAAGACCTCGCGAGGGATCGCATGAAGGAATTGTTTGGCGCAGACCATGCCAATGTTCAGCCGCACTCCGGAGCAAACGCGAACATGGGCGTATATTTCGCCATTCTGAAGCCGGGAGACACCGTTCTTGGAATGAACTTGTCCCATGGTGGACATTTGACTCATGGCAGTCCTGTTAATATTTCTGGAACCTATTTTAATTTTGTGAGCTACGGCGTGGAGAAAGAATCTCAAGTCATTGATTACGATGTCTTGATGGAATTGGCAAAAGAAGTAAAACCAAAACTGATTGTTGCGGGTGCGAGCGCTTATCCGCGGGAAATTTACTTTGACAAATTCAAAGAGATAGCGGATGCGGTTGGCGCCTATTTGATGGTGGACATGGCGCATATTGCTGGACTTGTTGCAGCGGGCTTGCATCAAAATCCGGTACCCTATGCTGATTTTGTCACAACGACCACACATAAAACCTTGCGCGGTCCGCGGGGCGGCGCCATTCTCTGTCGAGAAGAATATGCGAAAAAGATTGACAAGGCAATTTTCCCCGGAACCCAGGGCGGTCCATTGATGCACGTCATTGCCGCAAAAGCGGTGAGTTTCAAGGAAGCCTTGACACCAGAGTTCAAGGTCTATCAACAGAAGACCATCGATAATGCAGCGGCATTGAGCGACGCGCTATTGAAACGCGGCTTTACCCTGGTATCCGGCGGAACCGATAATCACCTGGTTCTGGTTGATGTTCGAAATCGAGGAATTACTGGGAAAGAGGCGGAGCATCGCTTGGATGAAATCGGGGTGACTGCAAACAAGAACACCATTCCATTTGATCCGGAAAGCCCATTTGTGACTAGCGGACTTCGCCTTGGCACACCGGCGATAACCACAAGGGGATTTACGGAAGCGGATATGGATGTGATTGCAGAAATCTTTGAACTGACATTGAAAGAAAACCCGGATTTAGAGCAAGCGAAGAAATTGGTTGACTCGCTTTGTTCCAACTATCCATTATATCGATAGTTGAAAAACGCCCTTTTGGGCGTTTTTTCTTGATTTCAGGCAGGAAAGCATGTATCCTTAGAAGGATAAAGAATTGAGAGGATTGTTATGGAAGTAAAGAATGAACGTTCGTTGCGTAATTGCGTCGAATTTGTCGAACCAGACAGTATTGCAGATGAAGTTGGCATACAACCGGGAGATCGTTTGATCTCGATTAACGGTATTGCAGTCAATGATATCATTGAATATCGATTTTTAATCGCAGATGAGTCCATTCTGGTTTTGATGGAAAAAGCCAATGGCGAGCAATGGGAAATCGAGGTGGAAAAAGAATACGATGATGATTTGGGAATCCTTTTTCATAATCAACTGCTAGGATGCGCGCATCATTGCAAGAATAAATGCCTGTTTTGTTTTGTGGATCAACTTCCTAAGGGAATGCGGAAAACCCTATATTTTAAAGATGATGACAGTCGCTTGTCTTTTTTGCAAGGGAATTTTGTCACACTCACAAATATCGAGGAAGAAGAGATTGAGCGAATCATTCGGTATCGGATTTCGCCAATTAATGTATCGGTGCATACAACGGATCCGGAGTTGCGCGTAAAGATGTTGAAAAATCCGAAAGCCGGTAATTTGCTTCCTTTGATGAAGCGGTTTGCCGATGCGGGGATTGAGATGAGTTGCCAGATCGTATTGATTCCCGGAATGAACGACGGGACTCATTTGGATCGAACGATACACGACCTGGCAGAATTGCATCCGGCGGTGCATTCCATTGCCATCGTCCCCATTGGATTAACCAAACACCGGGACGGGCTGACGGAACTTCGTGGGTTTCGAGAATCGGAGGCGGCCGAGTTTCTGGATCAATTGTCTCGGTATCAGGAAGAATGCCTGGAGCGATTTCAAACCAAATTCGTTTTCGCTGGAGATGAGTTTTATCTATTGGCGAAGCGTGATTTGCCGAGGGCGGAACACTACGAAGATTTTGATATGCTGGAAGACGGCGTAGGGATGATCTCTAAATTTGTTCAGGAATTTATGGAGGCAAGCGACTCCTATCAGGAATCGCCCGCCAAGGAACGGCAAGAATTTTTGTTGGCGACAGGCACCTTGATGGAAGCGATTATGCAAAGGGTAGCAAAAATTCTGATGGAAAAAAAGCCGCATATCTCAGTTGAGGTTATCGCCGTGAAAAATCAGTTTTTCGGCTCCAGCATTACCGTAAGCGGTTTATTGACCGGGCAGGACATCTTCGCACAGGTTCAGGATAAGGTCAAAGGGAAAACTTTGCTCTTGCCTGAAAATGTACTGAAAACGGGAGAAGCCGTTTTTTTGGATGATATGCTACTAGAGGACTTGAAAGCTCGGCTAAATACCGATATCATTATTATGGAGAATGATGGAAATCAATTCTTTCGCTTTTTTTAAGGAGGAACACCATGGCAAAACCAGTTGTAGCCATCGTGGGCAGACCGAATGTCGGGAAGTCTACATTATTTAATAAATTAGCAGGAAAAAGAATATCGATTGTGGAAGATACGCCGGGCGTTACGCGGGATCGTATTTTCGCAGAGGCTGAATGGCTAAATAAATATTTTACCATGATTGATACGGGGGGAATTGAGCCCGCAAGCAAGGATATAATTCTAAAGCAAATGCGCCGTCAGGCAGAAATGGCCATTGAAATGGCTGATGTCATCATGCTGATGGTGGATGGGATCCAGGGATTGACCGCCACCGATCGCGAGGTCGCGCAAATATTGTTCAAGGCGAATAAGCGGGTGCTCTTGGTTGTTAACAAGATCGACACCAACAATATGCCCGATACTTTTTATGAGTTTTACGAACTGGGATTGGGAGAACCCAATGTGATTTCGGCTAGCCAGGGCTTGGGTCTTGGGGATTTGCTGGATCAAGTGGTTGCCCTCTTTCCGGAAGGAAAATCAACGGAAGCGGATGAAGACGTCATCAAGGTTGCTTTTGTCGGCAAGCCAAATGTGGGCAAGTCATCCTTGGTCAATCGTCTTTTGGGGGAAGAACGCGTAATTGTAAGCGATATTCCGGGCACGACGCGAGATGCGATTGATACGGGCTTTGAAGTCGACGAGAAAAAATACGTCTTTATCGATACAGCCGGATTGCGTAAGAAAAAGAAGATCGAAGACGAAAGCATCGAGCGATATAGTGTGATCCGAACCCTTGCCGCAGTAGAGCGAGCGGATCTTTGTCTGATCATGATCGACGCCACCGAGGGTCTCACCGAACAAGACAAAAAAATTGCCGGCTTCGCGCACGATAACGGCAAAGGCGCAATTATCGTGGTGAATAAATGGGACTTGATTGAGAAAGACAGCAAGACCTATTTGAATTTTGAGAAGGATGTTCGAAACGGACTGGCCTTTATGAGCTATGCGCCGATTGTGTATATTTCTGCCCTGACGGGACAGCGCGCCCATAAGATGTTGGATGCGATCAACGAGGTCTATGAAACACGACGCATCCGCGTGAAGACGGGCGTCTTGAACGATATTATCGGAGATGCGATTCTAATGAATCAACCGCCGTCTGACAAGGGTCGACGATTGAAGATTTTCTACGCGACACAAGGGAGTACGGAACCGCCGCATTTCATTATCTTTGTCAATGACAAGCAATTGATGCACTTTTCATATCAACGATATTTGGAAAACCAAATTCGGTCTCATTTCGGGTTTAAAGGAACGCCAATTTGGTTTACCATCCGCGAAAGGAGTCAGAAATGATAATAGGCTTGGTAATTGTTCTTTCCTACTTGCTTGGGAATATTTCTACCGGTTTTTTATTGGGGAAATGGTTACGGAAAACAGATATTCGTGAATATGGCAGCAAAAATGCCGGTGCAACGAATGCTTTGAGAGTTTTTGGCATCAAAATCGGTTTGATGACTTTGGCCGGCGACATGCTAAAGGGATTTTTAGCAACGCGGATCGGGTTTGCCCTAGGCGGCGAAACCACGATGGCTATAGCAGCGCTTTCAGTCGTAATTGGACACAATTATCCAGTTTTTTTGAAATTCAAAGGGGGCAAAGGAATTGCCACCACGGCGGGGGTTTTGTTGGCCTTGTCGCCCCTCCTGCTTCTCTTGCAAGTTACGCTGATGGTCCTGATTGTATGGATCACCAAATACGTATCCTTGGGTTCTGTTGTGAACGCCATCCTCTTGCCGATTTTTATTGCGATTTTTTATCGGCCATTTTCATGGACCTTGATTCTCGCTGCAGGTCTGATGGGTTTGATGGCGGTATTTAGACATCGTGCCAATATTGTTCGATTGATCAATGGGAATGAAAGAAAATTTGGAGAGAAGGTGTAGACATGAAAATTGGCATCATCGGTGCAGGCAGTTGGGGAACCGCATTGGGAATCGCACTCGCCGAAAAGAATTTTAATGTAACGCTTTATGTAAGGAACCCGGAGAAGCGGGAAGAGCTGGAGCGGACACGGGAGAATCATCATTACCTGCCTGGACGCAAGCTTCCTTCAAATCTTGCGTTAACGTCAAGCTTGCACGAGGCTGTTGAAGGGGTTTCTTTCACACTCCTGGCCGTGCCGACTCAACAGGTTCGCAAGGTATTGAAGCAATTAAAGCCCATGATCGAGCCGGGGCATCGCTTTGTGAATGTTGCGAAGGGCTTGGAGAATGGTACCCTTCTGCGAATTTCCGAGATCTTTGGGGAAGAATTGCCGGAATCGGTTTACGGAATCTTGTCTGGTCCGAGCCATGCAGAAGAAGTGGCGAAGAAAATGCCAACAACGATTACGGTGGCATCGACAGATACCGCATTTGCACATTTGCTACAAGAGACCTTTACAACAGAATTTTTGCGAATCTATCGAAACGACGACTTGACGGGTGTCGAGCTGGGCGGTGCATTGAAAAATGTAATCGCCATTGGCGCCGGGATTTCCGATGGATTGGGTTATGGCGACAATACTAAAGCCGCTTTAATGAATCGTGGAATTGTTGAAATCACTCGACTCGGAGAAGCAATGGGCGCCTTGCGAAAGACGTTTTTGGGCTTGTCTGGAATGGGCGATTTGATCGTTACATGCATGAGCAAGCACAGCCGCAATCGACGAGCTGGAATTTTGCTGGCAAAAGGCATGAGCCTCGAGGAGACGATTCAAAAGATTGGCATGGCAGTTGAAGGAGCTGAAACGGTGAAAGCGGCCGTTGAATTGGCGCGGCAATATGATATTGAAATGCCGATTACGGAAGAGATCTATGAAGTCTTGTACGGGACTGCGGATGTCTCCGGGTCCGTTTATAAATTGATGATGAGAGATTCGAAACCGGAGTGGGATTAACCCTCCGGTTTTCTTGTTTCAAGACTTATCAGTTATGATATAATAGAAGAAAATTCAGCAATTGAGGGAAGCAATGAAGGCGAATCGAATACTTACATTAATATTGATGATCTGCATGGTGACGAGTATCTTTTTTCTTTCAAAAATACTGCCGCAACAATCGCACCCGACAATGATGGCGGCACCCGTGGATCAAGCGTTGGCGATTGAAGTAGAGGGAATTGTAGTTCGAAAGGAATTTGTGTATTACGCACCGGTGTCAGGACAATTCACAATCTCTCAGGAGGAAGGGCAGAAGGTGCGGCGGGGCGCTGAAATGGGTCTTTATGAATGGGATCAAAAGGAGTCGCTTGAAGCGGTGGAGAGCCGATATGAACTGACTATTTCGGAACTCTCATCTTATGACAATATTCGGGTGGATCTCCAAAAGATTCGAGGGCAAATTGACGGAGCCAATCAGGTGTTTTCCGATGCCTATCGGCGCGCCATTCAAAGAAATGATTTTCTAACCGTTTCAGAGTCGGTTCAAGACTATCAAAACACCTATGACGGATTGTTTTCCGAGCAAAACGTCATGGGTATTCAATTGGCGAAAGTACAGCGGACAAAACGGGAATTGGACAAGATGAAGCATGGCGAAATTCAATATCAAGCGCCAATTGCCGGGATTGTCTCCTATGTGTTTGACTCCTATGAAGAAGAATTTTTATTTGAGAATGTACGCAATGATTTGGAGCGGGCATATCGATACATCCATGATCCTTTTCAAGGATTGCCCATTGAATCGGAACGGGAATGGATGCAGCCGATCTATCGCCTATCGGATAATAGCGCCTGGTATGTTTTGCTTCGAATTCCGGACGAAGCCAGTCTTTTTTTTAGAGAGAGCAATCAATTTATTCTCACCTGTGAGGAGTGTTTGGTTCCTGTACGCGGGACCAAGTCTTTTGTCAGCAGGACGGACGACGGCGAGTATTGGCTCCTTGAAGTGGAAGAACGATTCTATGAAATCAACGATGTGCGGCATCTTAGCATGGAATTGCGGCCGGCAAGAATTCCTGAGGGGGTTCGGCTGGATCGGCAAGCCGTCCGTTTTCAAGACGGATCATGGGGTGTCGATCGCCTACGATTGAACAAAGATGTGGTGTGGACCCCCGTGACTATTGTGGATCAAAATAGAGTGGACTTGATTGTGCAGCCGATTGAAGAAAATCGATTGCGCGCATATGACGAAGTACAATTGCAGGAGGAAGAGAGTGGACAGTCTATTAAAACAGCGAATTCTTGAGATTCAAGGGAATATTGAGGATTCAGTGGAGCAGGGAAAGAAAGAATCGGTTACCATGGTTGCCGTATCGAAAACTGTTGATTCAGATAAAATTCGCGAGACCTATAAACTGGGGATTCGGGATTTCGGCGAGAATCGGGTTCCGGTGCTTGAGAAAAAAATGGAAGAACTTCAGGACCTGGAGATTTCATGGCATTTTATTGGGCATTTGCAGCGGAACAAGGCGAAGAAAATCGTTGGCAAAGTCGCGATGATCCATGCGATTGATTCGATACGGTTGCTTGAAACCATCGAGAGCATTTGTGAAAAGCAAGGTTGCCGACAGGCGGGGCTGCTTCAAGTCAATATTGGAGAGGATCCCAATAAATTTGGTTTTACCGAGAAGGAATTATTGGATTCCCTGGATCAAATGGAGAAATTCGAACATTTGAAAATATGCGGATTGATGACGATTTTACCCTATGGACGAACGCCAGAAGAAAATATTTCCTGGTTTCAGCGGCTTTCTGAATTGCTGAACAAGGTGAAGGCGCATCCCGGCGCAAAGGAATGGACGGAATTGTCCATGGGGATGTCCAATGATTATCAAGAGGCGATTCACGCCGGCGCGACTATGGTTCGCATTGGCAGCGCGATTTATCTAGCATAAGGAGGATATCATGGAAGAAAAGGAAACCTTCGCATCAAAGTTTAAAAATTTAATTGGAATGAATCAAGATCAAGGGATGGATGTCGAAGAAGGTCTATTCCAGGATGATGGGCTGGAGGAAGGAAGCAAAGAGATGACGGATACATTGGATATCAATAAGGAAATTTTATTTAGCGAATCAGAATCAAGCCATTTCGCCTCAAGCTTTGGAGAGGATGGCAGCATTATTATTCAAGAACCGGTCAACTACGATGAAATCACAAAATCGATTGATCGATTGAAAAATGAAAAGACGGTTATAATCAATTTCAAGCAATTGAAGGGCGATTGGAAGAAAAATGCATATCACTTTATGCTGGGAGCTGTTTATGCCCTGGAAGGAAATGTTGAGAAAGTTGATTCCAATATCTTTATCATTACGCCAAAGGCTGTCAAGATTTCTACTGCGGGAGCTGCCGCGGAACCCATTCAGTCTTCTGACGATTTAAAACTTACATGGTAAAAGAGCTTAATCTGCAATTTATCCGTGATGATGATTGCCGACAGAAGATTTATCGTTTGATGGATCTGATGAGACGAGCGAGTTTTCGCAGGGGAGTTGAGACGACGGATTTCCTTGATCCCTATACGGTTGAGGTGGCGGAATCGGTTATGAGGCAAGAGTCTGATCTTTCCTACCGTTTGGAAGGGGGATACAGGGACGCGGAACGAAAAAGAATTCTTTTTACCTATGGGGAGGAAGAATGGCTTCAGGATGCGGAAATTTCCTTGTATCGAGGCGTCGGTCAGGAATCGTGGAAACCGGAGCATCGAGAGATTTTGGGCAGTCTGATGGGCTTGGGGATCGATCGCAGCAAATTTGGAGATATTGTGATTCGCGAGAATCAGTTTTATGTGTTCATGGAGAAAGAGATTGAGAATTATGTCTCGAGCCAATTGGCTGAAGTTGGGCGAGAATCCATTTCAGGAGAGGTGATTTCTTTGGAGGGGTTTGAGCATCGGCGTGAAGTCGGGACGATCAAGCGGATTTCCGTCGCATCCCTTCGCTTGGACGCGGTAGTTTCGGCCCTTGTGCCGACGAGTCGCGGGAAGGCGCAGGAATTGATACGACAGGAGAGGGTGAAGGTGAATCATCAGTTGGAAAAAAGAATTGCCTATGAGCTTTCACCGGGAGATCTGATTTCTATTCGCAAAGCGGGAAGATACCAGTTGGGCGTTGATGTGAAGACATCGAAAAAGGGAAGAATTCAGTGCGAAATCGAAAAATTTTAGGGGGGATACAAATGCTGGCACCGATTGATCTTGAGCAGAAGACATTTTCAAAAGCATTGAGTGGATATAAAGTTACGGAAGTGGAAGATTTTTTGGAAGAAGTAATTGCCGGATACGAACGGCTGTATCAAGAGAATGTCGAACTTCGAGAGCGAGCCATGATTTTACAGGAGCAGATCGCCAAGTATGATGATCTTGAGTTAACCCTTAAAAACACTTTGGTTCTTGCGCAGCAGACGTCAGAACGCTTGAATATGCAGGCGACGGACAAAGCGGACATGGTGATCAACGAAGCGCAACGCGATGCTGAGAAGATTATCAACGAGGCGCGGATGAAGGCGGTTGAGCTGACGCAAAAGTCCGATTTGTTGAAAAAGGAGCTCTTTGTATTTGAAGCAAAGTTTACGCAATTGTTGCAAAACCAAAGCGATTTTTTGAAATCCAATCTTCGAGCCCTGCAAGAAGAACCTGGATTATTTGAGTAAAGAATAAGGATTGACGAAAGTGCCAAAAGGTTTGTATACTAGTTAGGTTAGGGATACAAGCCTTTTTTGTGTCGAAGCAGCTTTTGTTTGACGCATGAGTTGAATCAGTAAAGGGATGAGTTGAATGGAAATATGGAAAGAAATTCAGGAACGATTGGATCTGCCGATTTTGATTGCTGGACCTTGCGCAGTGGAATCGGAGGATCAGATGAGGTTGATTGCAAGGATTCTGGTCAAGCATGGTGTGCCTATTTTGAGAGGCGGGGCTTTTAAGCCGCGAACATCACCGACCAGTTTTCAAGGGCTTGGAGTTGAGGGATTAAAGATAATAAAGCAGATCGGTGAGGAGTTTGGTCTGATGACCATCTCAGAGATCATGGATCCCCGAGATTTTGAAAATACGGATTGGCTCCCGGATATCATTCAAATTGGATCAAGAAATATGCAGAATTTTGCATTGCTGAAAGAAGCGGGCAGGCAGAATCGCCCCGTTTTATTGAAGCGAGGCATGGCGGCAACGGTGCACGAATGGCTGCAAGCAGCCGCCTATATAGAAAACGAGGGGAATTCGAAAATCCTCTTGTGCGAGCGTGGAATACGAACGGTCACGGAGGTGACGAGGAATACCCTGGATCTGGGTGCGGTCGCCTATTTGCGTCAATTGGGCACCTATCCGATCATTGTGGACCCCAGCCATGCGGCTGGAGTTCGAAGCTTGGTGGTTCCATTGGCGAAGGCGGGGTTGGCTGCAGGCGCACAGGGGCTGATGGTGGAGATTCATCCATCACCGGATCAGGCGCTTTCCGATGGGGAGCAATCATTGACTTTTGTCGAATTTGAGGAATTGATTCAGTCAATTCGTTTTTAGTATAAGGAGGAAGTTATGGGCTGGTTATTGGCAATCGCATTGATTGCAATTGATCAACTGATTAAAATTTGGGCGAGTGCTTCGCTGGCCGGGCAACCGGCAATTTCGATGATCCCTGGTTTTTTTCAGTTGAACTATGTGGAAAATTACGGTGCGGCCTTCGGGCTCCTGCAAAATCAACGGCTATTTTTCTTGATTTTGACCGTGCCTTTTGTGGTTGGGGTTATCTATGTGATGAAGCGCTATCATTTCCGTACGCCGTTTATGATTTTTATCATGGTATTGACGGGCGGCGCCGTTGGAAATCTTATCGATCGCATGTTTCGCGGCTATGTAGTGGATTTTTTGGATGTGACTTTTGGACGATTCTATGATTTCCCCGTGTTTAACTTTGCTGATATTTGTATTGTTGTTTCGACAATACTGATTGCAATTTGGGTGATATTCCGAGAAGGGGAGATTTTTAAGCATGAAGAATGAGACCTATGTGGTGACGGAGTTGAATGTCGGCAAACGATTGGATCTCTTTGTTGCCGAACAGAGTGGGGCGTCTCGAGCATCTGTTCAACGACTGATTCGAGAAGAGCAGATAACAGTTAATGAGAGAGTTCGAAAAGCAAACTACAAAGTGAAAATGGAAGAAACGATCATCCTCAACATTCCGGAGCCAATTTCGTTGGCCATCATTCCGGAGGATATTCCGATTGAAATCATCTATGAGGATGAGGATTTAGCGGTGGTCAACAAGCCGGAAGGAATGGTTGTGCATCCTGCGCCCGGTCACAGCACCGGAACCTTGGTTCATGCCTTGTTGTATCATTTGGAGCATTTGTCCTCCATCAATGGCGTGATTCGACCTGGAATCGTGCATCGGATTGACAAGGACACATCGGGGCTCTTGGTGATTGCGAAAAACGATCATGCCCATCAGTTTTTTTCCGATCGATTGAAACGCCATGAGATAAAGCGCATCTATTGGGCTTTGGCGGAGGGGCGGATCAAGGAAGGCGGGATAATCAATAAGCCAGTCGCGAGGGATCCAAGGGACCGCAAGCGGATGGCGATTGTTGCAAACGGTCGACATGCCATTACGCATTATACGGTGCTCAAGCAGTTTTCGAAGTATACCCTGTTGCGCTGTGAGCTGGAAACGGGACGAACGCATCAGATTCGCGTGCATTTGGCTTCGGTGAAACACCCCTTGGTGGGCGATCCGGTTTACGGCCATAAAAAACAGCGGTTTCAAACAAATGGACAGTGTTTGCATGCGAAAGAGATTGAGTTTGAGCATCCGCGAACGGGAGAGTGGATGCATTTTGAAACGGAATTGCCGGAATCTTTTCAACGAATTTTGCGGATCTTGAATCAGGAGGGGAATAAATGAAAACCAAAGCACGATTAATGGACGACAAAGCAATGGGACGGGCGATAACACGAATCGCCCATGAAATTTTAGAGAGGAATCACGGCATGGCGCATCTGGTGCTTGTCGGCGTCAAGACGCGCGGCGTTCCCTTTGCAAAACGGATTGCAGAAAAAATCGAGCAGATCGAGGGTGTGGAAATTCCGGTTAAAATGCTGGACATCACCCTCTATCGCGATGACTTGTCGGAGGTTAACGAGCAGCCCACAATCAATCAGGCGGTCAACTTTGATGTGCGAGGCAAGGATGTCGTGCTTTTTGACGATGTTATTTTTACCGGGCGAACGGTTCGGGCTGCATTAGACGCCTTGGTGGATCATGGACGTCCTCGAAGTATACAATTGGCGGTATTGATTGATCGCGGCCATCGAGAATTGCCAATCCGACCTGATTATGTCGGGAAAAATGCACCAACCTCAAGAAATGAGGTAATCAGTGTGAAGTTCATTGAATCGGATCAAGAGGATTCGGTTACCATTTTAGAAAAGGAGAAATAGGCTAAGCCTATTTCTCCTTTTCTCGCAGCGATTGAATTTTTTCTAAATCCGGGGTGATGTGCATGGAATAATACTCATGATAGATCACCATGCCGGGTTTGCTGTGGGGCGGTTTCTTAATATGTTTCTTTCGCGTATAGTCAATGGACACGAGACTCGATTCCCGGGCTTTGCTGTGGTAGGCGGCAATCATAGCGGCCTCTTCCATGCTTCGATCGGGAATTTCCTCCCCATTGGTGACTAAGATCACATGAGAGCCCGGATATGCTGTGATGTGGAACCACCAGTCCATTCGATCCGCCTTTTTAAAGGTAATCTCTTCATTTTGATAATTGTTTTTTCCAACCAAGACGATAAATCCATCGCTGGTTTTATAGCGCAGCGGGATATGTCGGATTTTTTTTTGTTTTTTCGTATGCCGCTTCCGCAGGATTCCAGTTTCTTGCAGTTCAAATCGGATCCCTTCGATGTCATCTTCAGTTTCGACGGATTCCAGAGCAGTCAAGACTGATTCGAGATAGTTCTTCTCTCGCGTGGCGATTTCCATTTGTTCCGCGGTGTGGATCATTGCCGCTTTCAGTTTTTGATAGCGTTTAAAGTAGTATTGCGCGTTGCGCTGGAGATTCCATTGATCATTCAGCGGAATTTCCAAGGTGGATTGATCTTCTGTATAATAATCCACAACGACAATGGAGTCGCGGGATTCTTGCTTGCTATAAAGATTGGTCATTAAGAGCTCTCCGTATTTTTGGTAGATGTCTCTTTTTTTGGCGTTGTCTTGCTCAGCATGCAATTTTTCAATCTTCTTTTCAAGCCCATGAACTTTTTGGGACAGCAATTTTGTTAAATCGCTGGTTTTTTGGTGGGTGCGCTGCGCTTTGTCTTGAGAGTAAAAGAACTCGTCGATCAAGAGACTGAAGCTTGGAAAGGAAAGGGGTTCAGCCGATCGATGGGTGAGGGCAAGGGCGCTGATGGTTCTTTTTTGCTTCCGTTCCGCATCCGGATTGTAAAGGAGCGGTGCTGCCGAGTCTGTCAGCTCTTGAAGCAAGGCTAAATGAACCCCCAGAAATTCTTCGGGAGTTTGAGCATGATCGTTCGTGGCGCGCCACTCGAATTCATCCGCAATGTCATAACTTGTGCCGGATACCAGTTGAAAATAGGAGCGGGACAGTGAATCTGTCCGAATTCCCTGAAAAGCATCGGGCGTTGTTAGGGCGAAGGGAGATTCCTTTTTATTCGGCGGAAGGGTATAGGTCAAGTTCGGCAACAATTGTCGAACAGAACTCATAGCACTCGATACCCGCTTCAGGACTTCCAAAATTCGATTTTCATCATCAATGAGAATGCAATTGCTGTGCTTGCCCATCATTTCAATAATCAGAGAGAGTTTTTCATGATCGTACAATTCCGTCTTGCGGATGCAATTGATTCGAATGATTCGGTCAAATCCAACCTGTTCGATGGATTCGATTTGCGCGCCGCCTAAGAGCTTGCGCAACAACATGCAGAACATGGGCGGTTGCGCCGGGTTGGGCTTGCTGTATGTCGTCATATGGATGCGAGGAAAGGTACCGTTGATCGAGATTAAAAGCCGTTCTTTTTTGATGCCTCGAATACTGAGTTGGATCTCGTCTCGTTCGGGTTGAAAGACCTTATCGATTCGTCTGCCTGCAAGCAGATCGTGTAATTCTTTTGCTAACCGATTCACAAGGAATCCGTCATAAGCCATAATGATCACTCCTTATCATTCAATTGTACTGGAGAGGGGAAAGAAAAAATGTTAAGAAAACGTCACATTCCATAGAGTTCTGGGCGGGGACATGATACTATATATAGAGTATGGAGGTGCGAAAAATGAAGAGCATGACTGGATTTGGACGAGGAGAAGCGGAAAAGAACGGAATTCGAATTGTTGTGGAAATGAAGAGTGTGAACAATCGCTATTTGGATCCCAATATCAAGATGCCGCGGATGTTGAAATTTGCGGAAGAGTCAGTAAAACGAACAATTAAAAAGCATTTGCAGCGAGGACGGATTGAGACCTATATCAATATGGATATGGATACCGAAGCATTTACAAAGGTCTCTGTCGACAATGCCTTGGCGGATGCTTATTATTATGCCCTTGATGCCTTAAAAGAGCGATTCAACCTGGAAGAATCAACACGCTTGGATCATTTGCTGAGATTCAACGACATTATTCAGGTGGAGCAATCGGAAGCAGAGGAGGATTTATTGCTGGCGGTATTGCTTGAGGCCACAGAGGCGGCAGTCAAAAATCTGTCAGAGATGCGGGGAATCGAAGGGGATCATCTACAGGTGGATATTCAAGAGTATTTGAATGAAGTCGCCCTATTGACAGAAAGAATTGCAGAACGAGCACCCCTGGTAGTCAAGGAATACAAGGTGAAACTGGAAACGCGTTTGGCGGAACTGCTGGATCAAAAGATCGAGTTGGATCCAGCAAGAATTGCCAATGAAGTCGCATTCTTTGCGGATCGTGCGGACATCAATGAAGAGATCACGCGGTTGAACAGTCATATGAAGCAATTTGAAGATGTGATTCAGAAGGATATCGCGATTGGACGGAAACTCGATTTCATCCTGCAAGAAATGAACCGGGAAACCAATACAATTGGATCAAAATCGAACAATGTCGGAATCACAGAGTCTGTCATTGAAATCAAAAGCTATTTGGAGAAGGTTCGGGAACAGGTTCAAAATATCGAATAGGAGGGGCGAATGCAATCGAAGTTTGTCAATATTGGATTTGGAAATATAGTGCCGGTTAAACGGATTATTGCAATCGTCAATCCAGAATCCGCGCCGATCAAAAGGCTGATTCAAGAAGCGAGAGAGGCGAACCGATTGATTGACGCCACCTATGGGCGCCGTACTCGGGCTGTGATTGTGGCAGACAGCAATCATATCATCCTTTCAGCGGTGCAGCCGGAAACGGTCGCACATCGCTTGGAAGATCACAAGTCAGCGGATGTCTAGGAGGAGTTCTATGTCAAAGGGATTATTAATTGTGGTTTCAGGACCATCTGGAGCCGGCAAAGGCACGGTTTGTTCCGCTCTTTTAGCCAAGCAGGCCGATATCAAATTATCTATTTCGGCAACGACGCGCGCGCCGAGAAATATGGAAAAGCCAGGAGTGAGTTATCACTACTTTACAAAAGAGGAATTTATCGAGCAGATTGGCGACGACGGGTTTTTGGAGTATGCGGAAGTGTACGGAAATTACTACGGCACGCCTAAAAAATTCGTTCTTGATGCCTTGGAAGCCGGAAATGATGTATTGCTTGAAATTGATATCCAGGGAGCCTTGAAGATAAAAGAGACATACCCAGATGGTGTTTTTGTCTTTATCTTGCCGCCAACCCTGAAGGAACTGCAAAAGAGAATCACTTCACGGGGGACGGAAACGGAAGAATCCCTCAAAAAACGGCTCGGTGCCGCATTAGAGGAAATCGAACTGGCGTTTGAGTATGAATATTGCATTGTAAACGATGAAGTTGATGCGGCAGTTGAAGAGATGGAAGCTGTTGTAAAGGCTGAACGTTGTTTGATCAAAAGAAATCATGAGAGAATTCATAATTACAGGGAGGAAGAGTTTTATGTTGAAGCCTAATATTGACGAATTAATGGAGAAGGTAGACAGTCGTTATACCTTGGTGATGGTGGTTGCAAAACGCGCGCGCCAATTGATTGAGAAGAATGAACCCTTGGTGGAAAGCGAATCAACGAAACCAATTTCGGTGGCCGTCGAAGAATTTTATGAAGACAAGGTGCATTATACCGAATATGATCCAAATGCGATTGAGGAGCCGGCAGAGGTTGTGGAAGCGGTTGAATCGATAATTGGAGAAGGACAAGCGACCGAATAAGATCGGAGGTCAAAGATGAAAGGAAAGAATATCGTTCTTGGTGTAACGGGAGGGATTGCGGCATATAAAGCGGCTGATTTATGCAGTCGATTGATTAAAGCCGGCGCGCATGTTGATGTTGTGATGACGAAACATGCCACTTCTTTTATCAATCCCTTAACCTTTCAAACCTTATCGGGGAATCCAGTCGTTGTTGAGCAATTTGAAACGCCTACGGGGTGGGAATTGGCACATATTTCTTTATCTCAGAAGGCGGATCTTTTTGCGGTTGTTCCCGCAACGGCGAATATGATTGGGAAGATGGCGAACGGAATCGCCGATGATTTTTTGAGCACAGCGATTCTTGCAACGACCGCTCCCGTGATGGTAGCTCCCGCGATGAATACGAAGATGTTTGAGCATCCCGCCGTTCAAGAAAATATGGAGACCTTGCGCAGGCGAGGGGTTCTTGTGCTGGATACGGCGGAAGGCAGGCTTGCTTGCGGCGATATCGGGAAAGGCAAATTATTGGATGTTGAAGAGATTGTGTTTGCCATGGAAAAGAGTTTGACGAAAACTGATTTTTCGGGCGTGTCTTTGACGATCACTGCGGGCCCGACAGCGGCAGCCATCGATCCGGTTCGTTTGATCACCAATCGTTCGACGGGAAAGATGGGATTTGAGCTGGCGAAACAAGCCAGCCAGCGAGGCGCAAGGGTGGATTTGATCGCAAGAACTTGTCCGAAATCCTTGCAATCTGTTGTAAATTGGATACCCATTGAAACAACGAGTGATATGGCTGAGGCTGTAGCAAGCTCTTTTCAGCATACAGATGGATTGATTATGGCTGCTGCGCCTTTGGACTATCAACCGAATCGGGTGGAAAAAGAAAAAATCAAAAAGGGCGACGGCGCGCTTCAATTGACCCTAGTCAGAACCGTGGATATTTTACGCACAACTCCGAGAAAAGCGGGACAAGTTGTGATTGGATTTGCTGCCGAGAGTCAGAACCTCATTGAAAACGCGAAGAAAAAATGCGAGGAGAAAGCCTTGGATTTGGTGGTTGCCAACGATATATCCCGCGCGGACATTGGATTTGGTTCTGAAGAAAACCAGGTTGCACTGGTTGACTTGGATGGTGTGGAATCATTGCCGAAAATGACGAAGGCATCGGTTGCCGATTGCATTCTCGATCGGTTTCTGAGAATTCGGGAGTCGAAATAGTGTTTGCCGAGGTGTTGGTTTTCCAATTGGGGATGCATCAGGTATTCACCTATTCGGTGCCTGCCAAGGAGTGGGTTTCCCCGGGGGAACTGGTTGCGCTTCCTTTTGGAAAGGGGAATCGGATCAAGAAGGGCTTGGTGATTCGAACAAGAGAAGATCATCAAGGGAAATATGCCCTAAAGCCTATTGTCGGCCGGTTTCCGCAAAGTCTAACTTTGTCTGCCGAACGATTGTCTCTTTTGCTGTGGATTCGGCAGGAATATTTTTCACCCTTTTATGAAACCGCAAGACTCTTTTTCCCGGAATACGCTTTTTCGTCCTATGAGCTGATTCATCACGAAACTGGCGTGATTTTTCAGGAAAGCGAAAATGTTAAGCAACCGATGGATTCTAATCATTTTCTTTTTACGATCCAGGAGAAAGTGAAGAAGACGCAGTTCGCGATTCGAGACTGCGAAATTTGTTTGGCGCAGCCAGTGATTGCACCTTCTCGGCAGGCGCGCAAACAGAATCAAGTTTTTCAGTATTTGAGCGATCAGGGAGACTGGACTTTGGTTTCCGTTCTACTCGAGACGCTTCAATTGTCCAATACAAGCATTTTGAAAACGATGCGGGAAAAAGAGATGATTGAAGTGCGAGAGCCAAAGGGACCTGGAACGCCGGAGCAATCGATTCGGATCTATGAACTGACCGATGCGCAGTCGGTTGTTTTGGAAGAAATCCAGCAAATCGGAAGTGAAAAACCGATCCTGCTTCATGGGGTGACCGGAAGCGGAAAGACCGAGATCTATTTTCATTATATCGATCAGATGCTTGCAAAGAATCAGACGGTTTGTTATTTGATTCCAGAGATTGCCTTAACGCCGCAAATGATTGACAGAATTCGACAGCGATTTCAAGTTTCCGTTGCAGTTTTGCATAGTCGTCTCTCGGTAAAGGAAAGAAAGCATGCCTGGGATCGTATCGCGAAAAATCAGGTTTCATTGGTTTTGGGGACACGATCCGCTTTGTTTTCGCCCATGCGGAATTTAGGGTTGATCATTGTCGACGAGTGTCATGATCGATCGTATCATTCTCAGTCGGCGCCACGATTTCGCGCCGCTGAAGTGGCGGCACAACTTGGGAAAAGGGTGGAAGCACCCGTTATTTTGGGTTCTGCTACACCGACCTTTGAGCAATATTATGCGGCGCAATCCGATACCTATCACTACACCCCGTTACGGGAGCGTGCGAGGGATGCGGTATTGCCCAGCGTGGAAGTAATCGATCTTCGCGAAGAACTGAAGCAGGGGAATCGGAGCATGATTAGCCGAAGCCTGTATGCGGAAATGAAGGAAACCCTTGCGCGAAAGGAACAGGTGATTTTGTTCTTGAATCGAAGGGGGTATTCCGGATTTATCTCGTGCAGGGCTTGCGGAGAAGCGTTGAAGTGTAGCCATTGCGATGTGTCCTTGACCTATCATCACGAGGACGGATCCCTGCGGTGTCATCTTTGCGGGCGCAGATTTCCTAAAATTCGCACCTGCCCAAGCTGCGGAAGCACCTGGCTGAAGCCTTTTTCAGCGGGGACGCAAAAATTGGAGAGAATTGTGCAAAAAGCCTTTCCAGAAACGAAAATTGTACGGATGGATTATGACACGACGCGATCCAAGGAAAGTTTTCAGGAACTTTACGAAACGATCAAGTCCGGAAATTGCGATATCGTGATTGGCACGCAGATGATTGCCAAGGGGTGGGATTTTCCAGGAGTCACATTGATTGGCGTTTTGGCAGCGGATCTATCGCTGTATGGCAGCCATTACGATGCAGCGGACCGAACCTATCAATTGTTGGATCAGGTGTCCGGTCGAGCAGGGCGAGGCGATCACGCCGGCCATGTGGTGCTGCAGACCTATTCTCCCAATCATTATGCCATTGAGGCGGTTGCAACCCATTCGTCGGATTGGTATTATCAGAATGAACAAGGCATCAGGCAAGTCTTGAAGTTCCCTCCCTTTGGCCATTTATTGACGGTCTTTGGCTCCTCGCGGAAGGAAGACCGCTTGGAACGCGGGATTCAAAGTGCAAGACAATTGTTTTTGAAGGAACAGCGAGGAAATCTGGGAGAGATTCAAATCGGGGAACCGATTCCTTCCAGAATCTCAAAGGCGGATGGATATTTTCGCAAAGAATTTATTATTCAAATCCCCGTGAACCGAATCGAAGAATTTCGGAATCGATATTTTCAGCTGATCGAAACGCCTCTTATCGGATTGCGTTCCGAGGGATGTCAGATTTCAGTTTTATGGAACGAAGAAGCATAGAAAGGAAGGGTGAAAATGGCAATACGACAAATGCGATACGATGGAGATCCAGTTCTACGCAAGGTAAGCCGTCCGATCGATACCGTGACGGATCGAATTCGGATTCTGGCAAAGGATATGATTGAAACCATGAGGGCGGAGCAAGGCGTGGGTTTAGCAGCGCCGCAAATCGGCATTCTCAGAAGATTATTTGTGGTTGAAATCGAAGAGATTGGTCTTCATGTCGTAATCAATCCGGAAATTATTAAGCAGAATGGCGAACAAACCGATTATGAGGGTTGTTTGTCTGTCCCAGGAAAATCCGGCAAGGTAAAGCGCCCGGATTATGTGAAATTGCAGTATATGGATTTAGAAGGAAATGATCAGATTCTGGAAGCAGAAGGCTTTTTTGCTCGTGCAATCTGCCACGAGAATGACCATTTAAATGGGATTCTCTATATTGACAAAGTTGAAGAAGAACTTTTGGAGGTTCAAGAATGAGAGTAGTCTTTATGGGGACTCCGGATTTTTCTGTTTCGGCATTGAATGCAATTCATCAATCTCATGAAATTGTGATGGTTGTTACGCAACCGGATCGAGCACGGGGGCGAGGGAAGAAAGTGACCCCTTCTCCAGTAAAGAAAAGGGCCATGGATTTGGGTCTTCCCGTCTATCAGCCCAATCGATTACGCGACCCTGAGGCGATTCAACGCGTTCTGGAGGCGGAGGCGGACGTGATGGTCATCGTGGCCTATGGACAAATCCTGCCAAAAGAGATTTTGGACGTTCCGACCTTTGGATGTATCAATATTCATGCGTCCCTGTTGCCAAAACATCGTGGTGCCGCACCGATTCACCGTGCGATTCTTTCCGGCGATCCGACGACGGGCATTACGATCATGAAGATGGATGTCGGTCTTGATACCGGCGATATGTATCGATCGGAATCCATTGCGATTTCGGAGGCCTTGACGACAGGTCAATTGCATGATGAACTATCAAAGATGGGCGCATGTATGATTACCGATGTCTTGGACGGTTTGCTTCGGGAAGAAATCGACGCGATCCCGCAAGACGAATCGAAGGCAACCTATGCCGCGAAAATTTCTAAAGCAGAGGCGGAGATCGATTGGGCGCAAAGCGCGAGAGCGATTCACAATCAGATTCGTGCCTTTGATCCATTCCCGGGAGCCTGGACCAGGGCGGACGCAATAAAGCTGAAAGTTTTTGCTTCTGTTTGCCGCTCTGAGGATTCGGAGGGCAAGCCCGGCGAGATCTTGGCGGTTTCCAAGAATGGAATTTCGGTTCAAACCGGAGTCGGATCTTTGCTGATTCAAGAAATTCAGGCACCCGGGAAACGACGGATGACCGTAGAGGAATTCTTGAGGGGAAATACATTGGAGAAAGGTGTTGTGTTGCGATCGAAAGAAGAGATGCAAGAGGCATAGCCTTTGAATTGTTAAAACAAGCGATCCATGAAAATCGCTATCTTAATATTGAATTGCATGCGCAATTAACGGGAAAGGTGCCTCCAGAGGATCAGCGGATGATTCGCGAACTGGTTCTGGGTGTTACAGAACGCCGTCTTTATCTGGAATCCGTTCTGGCCAGGGTGGTGCATCAATCCTTTGAAAAGAATCGATTGGCAGTCCGCGTGGTTCTATTGATGGGGGCATATCAGATTTTATTTATGCCTTGGATTCCCGATCATGCCGCCGTATTTGAAACGGTTTCTTTGGCAAAGAAGAATCCAAAAACCAGTCATGCATCAGCTATGATCAATGCTGTCTTAAGACGAATTCTTGAGAATCGGGAGGATCTATTGGATTTGACCCAAGCAAATTTTCAAGAAAAAGCGTTGTTTTGGGGATTTCCCGGCTGGATTGCGAATTTATGGCGAAAGCAATATGATGAATCGGTTGCGCTTCAGCTGATGGAATCCATGGGGTTGCAAAGGGGCGTGACGATTCGTGTGAACCGACAGGTTGGATCTGTTTCAGCATTGCGGGCGGAACTTAAGGCAGCGGGCTATCAAGTTTCTCCGCTTTCCTATTCGCCTTCCGGACTGCGCATTGAACACGCCAGCGAATTATCAGAAAGTGAGGCCTATCAAAATGGCCGATTTTCCATTCAAGACGAAAGTGCCATGCTAGTCGGCGATTTGATTGCGCCACCTGCCCAAGGTCGCATTCTTGATTTATGTGCGGCACCAGGGGGGAAGAGTTTTCATCTGGCGGAAAAATGTCCGGATTGCGAGATTGTATCCAATGATATCTTTGAAAAGAAAATCGAAAGGATGCACCGGGAAGCGAACCGTTTGGGAATCAGCAATTGTCGTTTTACCGTAAGAGATGCTGAAAAACTGCAGGAGGATTGGATCGGAAAATTTGATCTTTGTCTGGTGGACGCCCCCTGTTCGGCACTGGGTTTGATCGGAAGAAAGCCGGAGATCAAATTGCTTAGAAAACCGGAAGATTTGGATGAAATCATTGAGATTCAGAGACGTATTTTGAAACAAGCGGTTCAATATCTCAAGCCGGGGGGAGCCTTGATTTACGCAACCTGTACCTTGAATCGCAAAGAAAACGAGAAACAGGTGGCTTGGCTGTGCGAGGAAACCGGTCTGATTCCGGCAGAGATCGGCAAACCGATCCCGGCTTCTAGAATAGCGCTGGAACAGAATCCGGGCATGATTACCTTGATGCCTCATCGGGATGGAATGAATGGTTTCTTTATTGCAATTTTGAGAAAGGATACGATATGAATTACCGAGACTTATCCTATGAAGAATTAGAAAATCGAATGCGAGACTTCGGATATCCGAAATTTAGATCCAAGCAGTTTTTCCAATGGATCCATCGTAATCCCATAGAAAAGATGGAAGAGATTACGGTCTTCTCGAAAAAGATGAGAGAGGATTTGGATGCGAAGGGAAGTCTGGCCTTGCCGAGCTGTGTGGATGAAATGCAATCGCAATTGGATCCAACGCGGAAATTTCTCTTTCAATTGTCCGATGGGCATATTGTTGAGTCGGTTGCAATGTTTTATCAGCATGGGATCAGTCTATGCCTGTCGACTCAAGTCGGATGCAAGATGGGTTGCGTTTTTTGCGCAACAGGCAAAGAAGGCTTTGTCCGTAATCTTAGCCCGGGTGAAATTTTAGGCCAGGTTGTGATGATCGAAAAAGTTCTTGGCGAGAAATCGACGAATCTTGTGATGATGGGATCGGGGGAACCCTTGGATAATTGGGAAGCCGTGAAGACGTTTTTTGAAATCATCCATCATCCGGAAGGTCGCGGGATGGGATATCGACATATCACCTTGTCGACGGCTGGCGTTGTTCCGAATATCTATTCACTGGCGGATGAGGGAATTCCCGTGAATTTGTCTGTGTCTTTGCATCAGCCTTTTCAAGAGAAACGAGAGGAATTGATGCCGATTGCGAAGCGATATCAGCTGCCGGAGTTGATGAAGGCGACGAAGTATCATCAAAAAAAGACCGGTCGGCGAACGACTTTTGAATATACCCTGATTAAGGGTGTGAACGATCGAATTGATGATGCAAAGCAATTGAAGGGAATCCTTCGCGACCAGAATTATCACTTGAATTTGATTCCCATCAATCCGGTGGATCCAAGCTTCAAGCGACCCAAACCTGCCTTTGTACGAAAGTTTCAAAAACATTTACAAGATGCAGGGGTCATGAATGTTACAATAAGAAGAGAACTTGGAACGGACATCTCTGCTGCTTGCGGCCAATTGAAACAACGGTTCGTTGCATCACAGGAGGACGATACTCAATGAAAATCTATTCGTGCACCGATCGAGGGAAAATCAGAGAAATCAATGAGGATTCGGTTTATATCAGTGAATCGGAGCAATTGTATATTGTAGCGGACGGGATGGGCGGTTATTTTGGCGGAGAAATTGCGAGTCGATTGGCCGTTGAGGTGTTGTCCGCCTGCATTCAAAATTGCGAAGAAGTCAATCGCTCTATCTTGACGGAGGGTTTTTCACTCGCGAATCAAACGGTTTTTGAAACCTCAAAGAACAAAGAGAAAAAACTTATGGGGACGACTGCCTCTCTTTTGTATATCGAACCGGATTGCAGCATCGGTTGGATCGGGCACATTGGAGACAGTCGGATTTATCGCGTGCGTGAAGCCAGCCTGGAATTGCTGACAAAGGATCATTCCTATGTGGAAGAGCTGATCGATGCGGGAAAGATTACCAGGGAAGAAGCTTTTTCTCATCCAAACCGCAATATCATTACCCGCGCCTTGGGTACGCACTCCCTGGCAGAGGCGGATGTGATTCAATTTCCGGTTCAAAAGAATGATTTGTTTTTGCTCTGTTCCGATGGATTAAGCAATAAATTGCCAGCGAAGGCATTACAAGCAATACTGGTATCAGATGCTCCCCTGGACAGCAAAGGGAAAGAACTGCTTGAAGAGGCATTGCTGCGGGGCGGAGAAGACAATATCTCACTGGTATTGGTTGAGATCAGCGAAATAGAGGTGAAGGCATGAAGGGGAAACTTTTAGGGAATCGCTATGAATTGCTCGAGTGTATTGGGTCGGGCGGTATGGCGGAAGTCTATCGGGCGAAATGTCATTTGTTGAATCGACAGGTCGCGGTGAAAATCTTGAAAAGCGAATTGATGAAGGATGACGAATTTGTTCAAAAATTTAAGATTGAAGCGCAAGCGTCCGCTGGGCTGAATCATCCCAATATTGTCAATGTCTTTGATGTTGGCGCCGATCAGGGCATGTACTATATTGTCATGGAATTGATCGAAGGGAAAACATTGCAAGAAGTGATACGGGAACGGAAACGATTGAGTCCTGAAAAAGCGGTTCGGGTTTTTGCACAGATTGCCAGCGCGGTGGAATTTGCGCATGATCGACATATTATTCATCGCGATTTGAAGCCGCAGAATATTATGGTGAATCATCTTGGCAATATTAAGGTGATGGATTTTGGGATTGCGCGGGCGACAACCTCGGAAACCCTTCAGGTTTCGGACAAGGTGTTGGGTTCTGTTGCCTATCTGTCTCCTGAGCAAGCCAAGGGTGTCTATAGCGATGAACGTTCCGATTTATATTCCTTGGGGATTGTGTTTTATGAAATGTTGACAGGCCGGACACCCTTTAAAGGCGAAACTCCGATTTCTGTGGTGATGAAACATCTGGAGGAAGAATTATCCTTTGAAGAAACGGATGATGTGCCCATAGGCTATCAAAACATCATTCGAAAACTGACTCAGAAATTGCCGGAGAATCGATATCAATCGGTTCGAGAATTGGTTGTTGATTTGAAAAAGGCAAAGGCGGAGCCGGAAAACGAGGCCATTGCCTCACAATCATTTTCAGATTCACCCACAACGGAAGTGGATGTTGAGGGGGTTAAAGAGCGGGTAAGAAAAAGGGCGGAGGATGGGAGCAGCATGCAGCAGAAAAAACAGCAGCCGAAAAAAAAGACAAAAAAGAAAAAAGTTTCAAGTCTTCAGAAATGGGCGATTTCAGGCACAGCGGTGATCTTAGCCTTTTTATTGGTCTTGTTTGGCGCCTATCAATTGTCCATGAACAATATTGTCAATATCAGCGAGGTGGAAGTGCCGAATATGCAGGGCTTAACCCTGACGCAAGCGCAAGCCTTGATCGATGATATCGGAATTGAGCTGTATGTGGAAAAGGAAATTTATAGCAACTCCTATGACAAGGGCGTGATTGTGGAACAAGGGATTCCCGCAGGCAGAAAGATCAAAAGATCTCCAGTGGGCGTAACCTTGAGCAAGGGCGCTAAATTGGTGGAAGTACCGGACATTGTCAATAATTATGCATATTCCATCGATGTGCTGTTAAGCGGAAGCGGATTGATCAAGGGAAGCTTGGTTTATGAGTTTTCTGATGAGCCGGATGGAATTATCATCCGCCAAGAACCCTCAGCGGGTGAGATGGTTGCGGAAGGAACTCCAGTCAATTATATTGTGAGTTCCGGTGTGGAGAAGGAATACCGCGCCATGCCGTCGATTATTGGGCTTCAATTGGAAGAAGCGACGCAACAACTTGAAGATTTAGGATTTGCAATTGGACAGATTATTTATGAAAACAGCGAACAACCCGCAGGCGAAATCTTGTATCAAAGTTATCCAGAGGGTTCGGATGTTGTGAAGGGAAGTGAAATTAGCGTGAAAGTAAGTAAAGAAAGTGCTGATTCAGGCCCGAAGGAAGTATCGAAAACGATTACACTCAGACTGCCGCAAACCAATCCGACGGTGAAGGTCAAGCTTACCCTTGTCAGTCCAGGCGGAGAGATTACCGTGTACGAGGAAGTATTGAGCACGGAACAGGGAAATGCAGCGATCGCCCTGAAGGGGACGGGTCAACAAACCTATAAGATCTATTATGATGATCAATACTTGATTGATTACAATGTGACTTTTAGCGGGACGGGCCAATGAAAAAAGCGAGAATTGTAAAGGGTGTTGGCGGCAATTACACGATTCTAGCCGATGGGGAACTTGTGAAAGGCCGGCTGAGGGGTAAACTCCGAAAGTCCAAGATTCGCCCCGCGGTGGGGGATTTTGTGGAATTGTCAGTCGATCCTGAGGGAAACGCCATGATTGAAAAGATCTTGCCTAGAAAAAACGCCCTGTTGCGGCCCGTGATCGCCAATGTGGACTGCGCGATTATTGTCTTTTCGCTTAAATCGCCCGACCCTCATTTGAATCTCTTGGATCGTTTTTTGGTGATGAGTGCAGTTCGCGGAGTTGATGCGATTATCTGCCTCAACAAGGGCGATTTGGTATCGGATGCCGAAACGGAAGCGATGGCGGAGATCTATCGGAAGGCGGGGTATCTCGTGCTTGTGACTTCGGCAAAATCGGAGCAGGGAATCGATGAACTGCGAGATGTTCTCAGGGACCGGATTTCTGTTTTTGCAGGTCCGTCCGGCGTAGGGAAATCATCCCTGCTCAATGCAGTGCAAGAGGGATTGGCCCTTCGAATAGGTGAAGTGAGTGAAAAGACGCAACGAGGCAAGCATACAACGCGCCATACAGAGCTTTTGCTCTTGAACGGCGGCGGTGCGGTTGCCGATACACCTGGATTTAGCGCCTTGGATTTGGCTTCCTTGGATTCGCACGATATTCAGCTTGGGTATCCGGAGATGGAGGCGTTGGCGGGCTCGTGCCGATTCAATGACTGTTTGCATCGAACGGAGCCAGGTTGCGCGGTGCGGGGAGCGGTTGATCCCGTCCGATATGAGAATTACCTATTGCTGTTGGAAGAGACTATGAATAAACGGAGGTATTGAAATGGCAAAAATTGCACCCTCAATCTTATCGGCTGATTTTGCACGATTGGCTGAGGATATTGGAAAAGTAGAACGTGGCGGAGCCGAGTATTTGCATATCGATGTCATGGATGGACAATTTGTTCCCAATATCACCATGGGACCCCCGGTCATTCGATCCATTCGGGCTTGCACGGAGATGTTTTTGGATGTTCATCTGATGATTGATAAACCGGAACGATATATTGAAGCCTTTGCCGCGGCGGGTGCGGATCTAATCACTTTCCATGTCGAGGCTACGCCTCATGCCCATCGTGTGCTTCAATCCATTCATGCCCAGGGCCTAAAGGCGGGAATTGTGTTGAATCCGGGCACTTCTTTGGAAACAATCGAGTATCTGCTGCCGGATTTGGATTTGGTTTTATTGATGAGCGTAAATCCAGGTTTTGGCGGTCAGAGTTTTATTCCTCAGGTCAAGGCGAAGATTCAGGCGCTTCGAGCTATGGTGGAAGGAATGGGATTGACCGTTGAAATTCAAGTGGATGGCGGTGTAAATCGAGAAAACCTCCTTGATTTGCAGGCTGCTGGCGCCGATGTTTTTGTTATGGGATCGGCCATTTTCAATAGCGAAGATCCCGAACAGACGACAAGGGACGTACGAGAAATGTTGGCTTTACAAGGGAAATAGAACCTGCTATACTAAGCAAGAATTGAATCATACGCACTAGGGGGGCCTAACGGCTGAGATGAAAGCTTGCTTTCGACCCTTATAACCTGATCTGGATGATGCCAGCGTAGGGAAGTGACTCTGAATCTAGAGCCATTTTCCTTGAAAATGGCTTTTTTTGAGGAGGAAATCATGAAAACGAAATCGACAAAAATGATCACTGAAGCAGGAATTCTAATTGCATTGGCAACGGTATTGAGTTTGATCAAGCTTTCTTTGCCACTGAATATCTATGGCGGATCCATTACTGCCGGCAGCATGATACCAATCTTGATCTTTGCCCTCAGATGGGGTGTAAAACCGGGGATTCTTGTGGGTGCGGTGTATGGAACCATTCAGATGATTCTTGAACCCTATGCGATGACTCCCGTGCAAATCTTATTGGATTATGGATTGGCCTTTGGAGCCTTGGGACTGGCCGGATTTGCAAAAACTGGATTTGACGCGATGCGCACTGGCGGAAAAGCAAAATTTAGTATTTATCTAGCCATTCTAGTGGGCATGCTCGGACGGTTTGTTGCTCATTTTATTGCAGGTGGAACCGTATGGGCGATCTATGCGCCAGAGGGACAAAATCCTTGGGTTTATTCCTTTATCTATAATGGCTCCTATATGCTACCGGAAATTTTGGTTACCTTCTTGCTGTTGGGCGTCTTGCTGCGACCGCTTGCTAAGATCAAATGAAACGTGGAATCGTAGTGGCCGGAGGAACAATCGATCACAGCATCCAACAAATTTTAAAGATTCGAGAGCCTGGGACGATTTCCATTGGCGTGGACAGAGGAATCTCTGTCTTTATAAAGGCGGGCTTGGAAGCCGATTATTATCTGGGGGATCTTGATTCCATCGATCCCAAAGACATACCTGACATTCCGACAGAGCGCTTGCAAAAGTTTGCGGCGGAAAAAAACGCATCTGATTTGGAGTTGGCTTTGGAACTTTGCGTGGAACTGGAATTGGAACGGGTTGAAGTTTATGGTGCGACCGGGACGAGGTGGGATCATAGTTTTTCGAATCTTTTCATGTTGAAGCGGTTCCTTGACTTGGGACTGCAGGTCGTTTTGGTGAATGAGAAAAATAGAGCCATGGCTTTAACCGTTCACCAGAGGATTCGAAAAGAAGTATTGAAAGAGTATCGATATCTTTCGATTTTGCCTATCAGCATGGAGGGTGTTCTCGTTTCTGTAACCGGTGTCAAGTATCCCTTGAATCGTGAGCGATTGTTGTTTGGCCATACAAGAGGGGTCAGCAACGAGAGCCTTGGAGAAGATATTGAGATCGAAGTGGCGGATGGAGCGGCACTCTTGATTTTGTCAAATGATTAACCGGCGGAAGCCGGTTTTTTTGTGCAATTGACAAACAGCTGGGATTTCAGTAGAATTGTTTAATGAAGAAAACTGTATCAAAGATCACGAATGAGATGGAGGCTTCCTATGAATTTGCATGAATTACGAGAAAAATATTTGAGCTTTTTCCAAGAAAAGGAACATCAGATTGTAAACAGTTATCCGTTGGTGCCGATCAATGACAAGAGTCTGCTATTGATCAATGCGGGAATGGCGCCATTGAAATCATATTTTGTTGGAACCCAAACACCCCCGAGTGTAAGAATGGCTTCTTGCCAAAAATGTATTCGGACGGGCGACATTGAAAATGTTGGAAAGACGGATCGCCATGGCACTTTTTTTGAGATGTTGGGGAATTTCTCCTTCGGTGATTATTTTAAGGTGGAAGCGATTCAATGGGCCTGGGAATTTATGACCGATGTATTGAAAGTCAATCCGGAAATTCTATGGGCGTCTGTTTATTTGGAGGACGATGAAGCTTACGAAATCTGGCGTGATATCGTGGGACTTCCTGAATCTCGAATTGTTCGATTGGGTAAAGAGGACAATTTCTGGGAGCATGGAACCGGACCTTGCGGACCTTGTTCGGAAATTTATATTGATCGAGGCGAAAAATATGGATGCGGCGAGCCTGATTGCAAGCCGGGTTGCGAATGCGATCGATATGTTGAAGTTTGGAATCTTGTATTCACTCAATTTGACAAGCAGGAAAACGGGGAGTACTTGCCGTTGGCCAAGCCAAATATTGACACAGGAATGGGATTGGAGCGTTTGACGGTTGTATTGAATGAGTGTGCGAACATCTTTGAAATTGATCCCATCGTTAAAATCATTGAAGCTGTGGAAAAGACCGCGAATCTGACCTATAAAAAAGATTTAAAAACCGACGTATCCATTCGGGTCATTACGGATCATCTTCGCGCGGCAACCTTTATGATTTCTGATGGCGTTCTTCCAAGCAACGAAGGGCGTGGATATGTATTGCGCCGATTGATTCGCCGCGCGTATCGCCACGGCAAGCTGATTGGCATCGAAAAGCCGTTTTTGGCGGATCTTTCCCACGTAGTCATTGACAACTGGAAAGAGTTTTACAAGAACCTTGAATCGGAGCAAACGCAGATTTACAAGGTGTTAAAATATGAAGAAAAGAAATTCCAAGAGACCCTGGAGCAGGGTCTTCAAAAGCTGGAATCCTTCCTAGAGGAGATGAAGGCCGATGGCAAGACGGAATTGTCTGGCACAGCAGCATTTCGTCTCTATGACACATTCGGATTCCCTCTCGATTTGACCATCGAGATCTTGGAAGAACAGGGATTCATTGTGGAACAAGCCGGTTTTGAAGACGAGATGAAGCAGCAGCAGGAACGGGCTCGCGCGGCTAGAAACGCACAGGATCAAGAAAGCTGGTTGTCAGGCTCGACTGAAACCTTCGACCAATATCAAACGGAATTCCTTGGATATGAGAGAGTGCGGACGAAAGCAACGGTTCTGGCGATTTTCCAAGAGGGTGTTGCGGTCGACGCTTTGACTGAAAACGAAAAGGGAATCGTGATTGTCGATCGCACAACTCTATACGGGGAGAGCGGCGGACAGGTTGGCGATCATGGCCAGATTCGATTTTCTGCCGGCCATGCACAGATCGCAGATACCAAAAAGAACGGCAACGCTGTTCTTCATCAAGTACAAGTGGAGCAAGGCCTTCTTTCTGTGGGAGATCAGGTTCAGATGATTGTTGAAGGGGACAGAAGACGGTCGACTGCCAGGAACCATACGGCGACCCATCTTCTTCACAAGGCATTACAGGAGGTGCTGGGCGATCATGTGCGTCAATCGGGTTCATTTGTAACGCCGGAACGATTGCGCTTTGATTTTACGCATATCGAGGCGATTTCGCCCGCGGAACTTGGGAAAATCGAGCAACGTGTCAACGAGATCATTTATGGAGACCACAAGGTGGTGACCGATTTGATGACCATGGAAGAGGCGGTTCAATCTGGAGCGACGGCTTTGTTCTCTGACAAATACGGGGATAAGGTGCGGGTTGTATCGGTGGAAGGATACAGCCAAGAGCTGTGTGGAGGAACCCATGTTTCTCGATCCGGCGATATTGGAATTTTCAAGATCTTGCATGAAAACGGGATTGCGGCAGGTGTACGAAGAATTGAAGCGGTTACGGGCAAGTCGGCCTATGCCTATACAAACGAATTGGAGAAGGAACAGGCTGAAATGGCGGTACTCTTACGCACGAAAAAGGACAATTTGATAGGTCGAGTCTCTGACCTTTTGGCGGAGCAGAAGCAATTGAAGAAGGAATTGGAGCAAGCGACGGCTCAATTGCGCAATCAAATGTTTGAATCGATCTTTGATGCAGTAGAGGTTGTGGGCGAAACCAAAGTCTTGATTGCGGCTTTCGAGGGACAAGACGGCGATGGATTGCGAGGCCTGATGGATCGCATGAAGGATCAATCCCCATCATATTTGTTTGCGGGGGTTACAGAGTCGAAAGGCAAGCTGTTGCTTCTTGTTTCCGGCAGTGAAGATCTTGTGAAAAAAGGATTCCATGCAGGAAATTTGATTCGCGCCATGGCGAAATTGGCTGGCGGCGGCGGTGGCGGACGTCCCAATATGGCGCAAGCAGGCGCTCCGAACACGGAAAAAATTGATGAAATTTTGACTTTTGCTAAAGAAGAGGCGAAGAAGTTTTTATAAATCCTTGATGGATCTTCTTTCTGTGGTATAATTTGAGAGAAAGGAGTGATACCATTATGACAGAAGAAAAAACCGTTGATTCAAATCATACCATTCATTTACAGGTTGCAGTCGACGATAAAAATGATGCAAAAGAAATTCTACGCGACGTCTATCTAGCGCTTGAAGAGAAAGGGTATCATTCAATCAATCAACTGATCGGCTATTTCTTATCAGGGGATCCGACGTATATTACAAGCTACAACAACGCGAGGAGCCTGATTCGTAGAATTGAGCGGGATGAATTATTGGAAGAAATTCTGCGCGAGTATATTCAAAATAATGTGACCAAGTAAGGGGAAGAAAGTACAGCCGTATTTGCTGTACTTTTCTTTAAGTGAAAGAGGAATTTATGCAGTTTACTGAATTAGGTACGACGGGAATTCGCGTTTCGAAAATTTGTTTTGGCAGTTTGACAACGAGCCGGCTCCAGAAGAATTTTTCTGCAGAGGAAGCCGCGGAGTTGTTTGCATATGCGATCAAAGAGCATCAAATCAATTTCTTTGATACGGCGGAATTGTACGGAAACTACGCGCATTTTCGCGCCCTTCTCAACCGGGTGAAGCGAAGGGAGTTTGTCTTGTCGACAAAGTGTTATGCGTATGATCGGAAGACCGCTCAAGAAAGTCTGGAGCGAGCCTTGACGGAGGTTGGCACGGACTACTTGGATCTGATGATGCTTCACGAACAGGAAAGCGAACACACCTTGAGGGGTCATAGAGAAGCGATAGCGTATTTTTTGGAACAAAAGCAAAAAGGCGTGATTCGAGGGATTGGTTATTCGACGCATTTTGTTCGAGGGGTAAAAGCGGCGTCGACTATTCCGTCAATGGATGTGATTCATCCTTTGATCAATCGACGAGGGATTGGCATTGTGGATGGGGAAAGAATGGAGATGGAAGAAGCCATACATGAGCAGATTGCTCGTGGAATAGGCTGCTATTTGATGAAACCCTTGGGCGGGGGTCATCTTTTGAAGGAATATCCCCAGGCGATTTCGTATCTTCACGAGGAATTCCCGGATGCGGTGATTGCCATTGGGATGCAAAGTAAAACGGAAGTTGATTTGAACGTTCGAAGCATCGTGGATCGAACTTGGACGCAATCCGAACAGGAGCGTTTTCATTTTCAGGAAAAAAAATTAAAGATAGCAGATTGGTGTGTAGGCTGCGGACATTGCGTTGAAGCTTGTCAACAAAACGCACTGGGGCTTCGAGACGGCAAAGCCGTTGTTTTGGATCAGTCCCTATGTGTTCGGTGCGGATATTGCGCCAAGGCCTGCAAAGAATTCTGTATTAAGGTTGTGTGAAATGGGTAGATATTTAGGGTTAGATGTTGGAGATAAAACAATTGGCGTTGCCATCAGCGATGAAATGAGATGGATGGCACAGCCGGTGAAAACAATCAAACGCATCGGAAAAAAGAAAGATTATGCTGCAATTGCAGCCCTGCTTCACTCTTATGACATTGAAAAAATTGTGGTGGGATTGCCAAAGAACATGGATAATTCCATTGGTTTGCAAGCGGAAAAGGCCATGGAATTTGGAGAAGGACTGAAGAAAAGATTCGATGTTCTCGTTGAGTTTTCCGATGAGCGACTGACGACGAGTCGATCCACGCAGATTTTGATTGAAAGCGGCATTCGTCGGGAAAACCGAAAGCAATTTGTTGATCAAGTAGCGGCAGTTCAAATATTGCAAACAGTATTGGATCTGGAAAGGAGCAAGGCATGACAGGAACCTTTTTGAACGACCAGGGAGTCAAGCAAGAGCTTGAAATTCTTGAGATGTTTGAGTATTCGGAGAAACAATATGCTTTGGTTCAATTTGATGAAGACGGGGAAGCCTTTATTTTCCGCGTTCAAGAGCATGGTGAAGAATTGATCTTGGAGCAAATTGGGACAGAA
Organism: Eubacteriales bacterium; assembly: GCA_030625815.1. Lineage (GTDB taxonomy): Bacteria > Bacillota > Clostridia > Tissierellales > GPF-1 > GPF-1. The sequence continues at coordinate 61,324 of DAOUQF010000004.1, read as the reverse complement.
AGCGAATACCAAGAGGTGCGCGACCTCATTTTAATGGACTTGGATTCATAAGAAGCTGAGGATGACATGGACAATAAAGAACAATATCTAGAGATATTTAGGGAAAACGGGTATAAACTGACAACACAGAGACGGGTGATCTTTGAGGTTCTCTACGAGGGCTCAAACGAACATCCAAGTCCTGAAGAAATTTACGATCGGGTGAAGGATAAATATCCTGAAATTGGGCTTGCGACGATTTATCGCACCCTACAACTAATGGAAGATTTAGGCATTGTGTATAAGATGAATTTTAATGACGGGTTGAGTCGATACGAATTGTGCATGAGCAATGCGCATCAACACCATCATCTTATTTGTTTGCAGTGCGGTCGGGTTGAGGAAGTAGAAATTGATTTGTTGGAAGGATTGGAAGCATCGATTGAAGAAAACAATGGATTTCAGATTACAGATCACAGCGTAAAATTTTTTGGGACTTGCAAGTATTGTCAGAACGCCCGTTCAAATAAAAAGGAGAATTGAACGTGAGAAAAAATTTGACAAAAGTCAAGATTATTCCCTTAGGGGGAATGAACGAAATTGGAAAGAACCTAACGGTTTTTGAGTGTAAAAATGAGATTGTCATTATCGATGTAGGAATGACATTTCCAGAAGATGAAATGCTAGGCATTGATGTTGTTATTCCGGATTTTACGTATTTGGAACAAAACAAACATCGTGTGAAGGGGATTTTATTGACCCACGGCCACGAGGACCATATCGGTGCTCTGCCGTATTTTTTAAAGAAAATCAATGTGCCGATCTTCGGGTCAAGAATGACCCTGGGGTTGGTGGAGAACAAATTGAAAGAACATGGATTAACTGATGTTGAATTGAATCGAGTCCATGCGGGCGACACCATCGCCGTCGGCCCGTTCAAGGCTGAATTCATCAATGTCAACCATAGCATTCCCGACGCTTTTGCCATAGCCTTGCATACGCCGGCAGGGGTGATTGTGCATACGGGAGACTTCAAGATTGACTATACGCCGATTATCGGCGAGCCGATGGATTTTGCTCGATTGGCGGAGCTGGGAAACAAAGGGGTTACCCTTTTAATGGCTGACAGCACGAATGCAATTCGAGAGGGCTATACCCAGTCTGAAAAAACGGTTGGAGAAGCTCTTGAAGCGCAGTTTATGCAAGCGGAGGGCCGCATTATTGTGGCAAGTTTCGCTTCCAATGTGCATCGGGTGCAACAAATTATCAACGCGGCGGTTCGATTTAATCGGAAGGTGGCATTTTCCGGAAGAAGCATGCTGAATGTTTCCGGAGTTGCCACGGAATTGGGCTATTTGAAATATCCCAAGGGCGCTATCATCGAGTTGCGGGATATTGGGAAATATCCGAATGAAGAAGTTTGTGTTATCTCAACCGGCAGTCAAGGAGAGCCCATGTCGGCGCTTTCTCGCCTTGCAGCAAACATGCATCGCAATATGGAATTGATTCCAGGCGATACAGTGATGTTAAGTGCTAGCCCGATTCCCGGGAATGAAAAGCCCATTTCAAAGATCATAAATCTGTTGGTGGAAAAAGGGGTTACGGTCATCCATGATCGCAATGCCGATATCCATGTTTCCGGACATGCCTGCCGCGAGGAGTGCAAGCTGATCCAAGCGCTCTTGCAACCGAAGTTTTTTATGCCGGTGCATGGGGAACAGGTGCATTTGAAAGCACATGCGGATTTGGCGATTTCCATGGGCATGCCGACAGAAAATATTTTGACTGGTGTAAACGGAACCGTTATAGAACTGACAAAGAAGTCAGCGAAAGCGACAGGAACAGTGACTGCAGGGAAAATTCTTGTTGATGGTCTTGGAGTCGGTGATGTTGGAAATATTGTATTGCGGGACCGCAAGCACTTGTCTGAAGACGGTTTGATTATAGTCGTGGTAACGATCGACAAGAAGACTGCAAAAACAGTCTCGGGTCCTGATATTGTATCAAGGGGATTTGTATATGTGCGTGAATCGGAAGATTTAATGGTAGGCGCCCGGAAAGTTGTTTTAAAGGTATTGAAAGAATGTGAAACCAAAAAGATTACGGACTGGTCAACGATCAAGGCCAAGATCAAAGAGGGTTTGCGTAACTATATTTATGAGAAGATCAAGAGAAATCCAATGATTTTACCAGTTATCATGGATGTATAAGAAACGATTGTAGAGATTAAAAAGGAAGAAATGACCAGATGTAGCTGTCTGGTTATTTCTATGTTGGGGGAAAGAAGATGAAGAAAGGTTTCGTTTTTTTATTGCTCATAGTACTTGGAGTTGGCGGATACGGGTATCTGCAATTTCAACCCGTTGCTTCGGCCGGGAATGGAATGGAAGAATCCTTTGTGGTTCTGGAGGGCGCGAGCGGAGCGATGATTGCTCAGGGATTGGAATCTGCCGGCGTGATCCGCAGCCAATATGCGTTTCGTTACATCGCCAAGCAAACAGGCTTGGAGAGTCAGTTTCGTCCGGGAACTTATCAAGTGCGAAACGATCAGCCCTTGGAAGCTTTGATGCAAGGATTGACGGAAGGTCCTGGGGTTTTACGGGAAACTGTTCGTGTGACGATTCCTGAGGGCTATACCTTGGGTGAGATTACTCAAGTTTTATTGGATCACAATCTCGGCACAGCGGAAGGCTATGAATCGATTCTAGCCGATGAAGCATGGTTGTCAAATCAAGATTTTCCGAAGGAAGTGCAGGGATTTAACTCCTTGGAGGGAATTCTGTTCCCGGAAACCTATGAGTTCTTCACGGATGTCTCGGAGGAGCAAATTCTCACAAAGATGATTCATCAATTTGTTCAGGTATACGGAGCCTTGACGGAGAATGATTTTTCGAATCTGAACCAGATGACAACACTGGCTTCCATGATTCAGGGCGAGGGCAAGGTGGCTGAGGAATTTCCTGTGATTGCATCGGTTTTTCTCAATCGTATCGAGATTGAGATGCCGCTTCAATCCTGTGCAACCATTCAGTATTTGTTGGGTGAACGAAAAGAACGGCTATTGAATGTTGATTTGGAAATCGATTCTCCCTTTAACACCTATATGTATGCGGGATTTCCTCCGGGACCTGTTGGGTCTCCAGGCAAAACAGCCCTTCAGGCTGCCCTGTCGCCTGTTGAGACAAGCTACCTGTTCTTCACCTCAAACCTGGATGGAACAGGCACCCACACATTTACAGAAACCTATAAAGAGCATTTGGCTGCAACTCACGCAGCGAGAGAGAAAGCAGGAACGGAATAGTGGAAGATTTTCTTTGGATCAAGAATGATGAAAAACGGAGTATGATGCAGAGCCTGTATAAGCAGGCCAAGGAGGATCGCGTACCAATTCTATTGGATGAGGCCGCGAAGGTGATTGATTCATGGTTGCTCTTATTAAAGCCTGATCGAATTTTAGAGGTTGGGGCTGCCGTCGGATATTCTGCGATACGAATGGCTCTTGTTAGTCCGAATTCAAAAATCGATACCATTGAAAAAGATCCGGAGCGGGCAAGAGAAGCACGTTCCAATATTCAGCAATTTGAGCTGGTTGGGCAGATTGTTCTGCATGAAGGAGACGCTTTGGAGTTGATTCCCGAGATGACTGAAGAATATGATTTGGTCTTTATCGATGCGGCGAAGGGGCAATATGGCAGATTTTTTGAAGATTCCATCAAACGGATTCGTCCCGGAGGCGTTGTGATTTGCGACAATATGCTATTCCACGGATTTGTTGAAGCGGAAGAAGTGCCGAAACGGTATCGCACGATGATAAAAAAGCTGAAGGCTTTTCATGAAACGCTACGGAATCACCCAGACTTGGAAACGCGAATCTTATCCATCGATGATGGCATTTCGATTTCTGTAAAGAGAGGATAACGATGAAAAAATTAGAATTATTGGCACCAGCAGGTAATTTGGATAAATTGAAGACGGCAGTGCTTTATGGTGCGGATGCTGTATATATGGGCGGCCAGCGGTTTGGGCTGCGGGCGCAATCAAAGAATTTTTCGATTGAAGAAATGCGCGAAGGGGTTGTGTTTGCCCACGAGCATCAGGCAAAGGTCTATGTCACCTTGAATATCTATGCGCATCAAGAGGATTTTGAAGGGCTGGAAGAATATCTTTTGGACCTTGCTCGAATCGAAGTCGATGCAGTGATTGTTTCCGATCCTGGAATCTTAATGGTGGTTCGCCAGAGTGTTCCTGAAATGGAAGTGCATTTGTCGACGCAGGCAAACACTACCAATGCCTATGCGGCAAAATTTTGGCATCAACAGGGCGTCAAAAGGATTGTCACTGCAAGAGAAGTGACCCTTGACGAAATGAGAAGCATCTCGGAACAGCTTCCGGAGGATATGGAAGTTGAGAGTTTTGTGCATGGCGCGATGTGCATGGCGTACTCCGGTCGGTGCCTTTTGAGCAATTATATGACAGGTCGTGATGCCAACCGAGGGAATTGCGCGCAAGCCTGCCGCTGGAGTTATCACTTGGTGGAAGAACAGCGACCCAATGAATATTTCCCCGTCGAAGAAGACGAGCGGGGCACCTATATTTTAAATTCGAAAGATCTCTGTCTCTTGCCATATTTGAAGGAGTATATTGAGGCGGGAGTGACTAGCTTGAAGATTGAAGGCAGAATGAAAAGTCAATATTATGTGGCAACTATTGTTCGTGCGTATCGATTGGCAATTGATGCTTATCTTTTGGATCCAATTGGGTATAAATGTAAAGATGAGTGGATGGATGAATTGCGCAAAGTGAGCCATCGCGATTTTACCACAGGATTTTTATTTGGAAAAGCGGGCGAAGAAGCACAATTGTACCAAAACAATCATTATATTCGAACCCATGATTTTATTGGGCTTGTACTGGAAAGATTGGATGGAAACACGATTTTGGTTGAGCAGCGTAACAAATTTTCCGTTGGAGATACGGTGGAGTATTTTGGACCGGGGAATCATGCAGGCCAGTTTGTGGTTACAAAAATATGGAATGAATCGGGAGAGGCAATGGACTGCGCCCCTCATCCGAAACAGAGAATTCGCTTGGAAACGTCAGAACCACTCCAAACAGGAGATTTTTTAAGAAAAGCAAAGGAGATGACAGAATGAAAAAACCAGTTTTTATTGGGATTGCCGGGGGAACTGGCTCTGGAAAAAGCACGGTAGCGCGGGCGGTGTTCCAATCGATGCCAGCAAGCTCTGTTGCTGTGATTGAGCAGGACTCCTATTATCGAGATCAATCGGAGCTCTCTTACGAGGATCGTGTAAAGACAAATTACGATCACCCGTTAGCCTTCGACAATGATTTGCTTATTGAACATTTGAAGTGTTTAGGCGAAGGGCAAGCAGTAGAGAAACCGATTTACGACTTTGAAATCCATAATCGCAAAAAGGAAACTATTCTTGTGGAGCCTAGAGACATCGTGATTCTAGAAGGAATCTTGTTGTACGAAGATCCGCGAATTCGAGATTTGCTGGACATCAAAGTATTTGTTGATACAGACCCGGATGTTCGTGTGATTCGACGCATTCAACGGGATATGAAATATCGGGGACGATCGTTGGATTCTGTGATTCAACAGTATATGACAACTGTCCGGCCGGCGCATTTGCAATTTGTTGAACCGAGCAAACGCTATGCGGACTTGATTATCCCAGAAGGCGGGTACAATAAAGTTGCGATTGACTTGATGGTAACAAAAGTGCAATCAATTTTAGAAGGGAAATAGGATGATGGAGAATTGGACGCCCCATCTATGCTTGAAATCCATTTATGATCTTCCCTGTCAAGAATTCTGGGAGAAGGGGTATCGCATCCTCTTTTGTGATCTCGACAATACAGTTTCTGCCTATGATAAGCCTTTTCCGGAAGAAAAATTCTTGAGGTGGGTGGAAAATCGAAAAAATGAGGGCTGGGAAATATATATTTTGTCTAATAATGGAGAAGAAAGGGTAAAAAACTTTTGTGAGGAAGCAAAATTAACCGGTTTTTCAAATTTATACAAACCCTTGCCCTTCCGAACCAGACAAATCGCAAAGGAATTGGGAGCGTCGCCAAATCGGATTGTATTTATTGGCGATCAAGTATTTACCGATGTTTGGCTGGCCAATCAAATGGGATTCCTGTCCGTGTTGGTGGATCCGGTTGCCAAAGGTGATTTATTGAAGACGAAAATCAATCGAAAGCTGGAAGGATTGATAAGAAAAGGGTTTGTTTATGGAAAGAACAAATCCTGGTAAATTGACACTGTTTTCCTAAAGGAATATAATGAAACTAACAAAATAGCGGTCTTGTGACCGTTTTTTGAATACGGGGGTGAGAAAATGAGTGTACATAAGCTGCGATTAGGTGATTTGTTAATTGAAAACGGCATTATAACAGATGATCAATTGAATGATGCCCTGGCAACGCAAAAACGGAATGGCGGGAAATTGGGAGAAACGCTTCAGGATCTTGGGTATGTGACGGAGAATGAGATCATCAATACCTTGGTGTATCAGCAGGGGATCGACTACATCAACCTGGACAAGTATAAGTTTGACTTGGAAGTGGTCTATTACGTGCCGGAGAAGATTGCGCGAAAATATACGGTGCTGGCTCTGAAAAAAGATGGGAATCAATTGACGGTCACCATGGAAGATCCACTCAACGTATTTGCGATCGAAGATCTTCATATTATTTCGGGATACGAGATTAAAGTTGCAATCTCCAAAAAAGACAAGATCATGAAGTATATCAATCAATTGTATACCAATATCACGGCGCGAGAAGCCATTGATGAAATCGTTGATGAGTTTTCCGTTGAAGAGGTGAAACCGGAGAGTTTAAGTACAGAGGATTTAGCGAACTCCATCGATAACGCACCGATCGTGCGATTGGTGAATACGGTGATTACTCAAGCGGTTAACCTGAAAGCAAGTGATATTCATATCGAACCTACTGCCAGTGAAGTTCGGGTGCGTACCCGGGTGGATGGGATTTTGCGTGAAATCATGCATCCCGACTTGGCCTCGTTGCCAGCCATCGTTGCTCGAATTAAAATTATGTCCTCCATGGATATTGCGGAACGCCGTGTTCCTCAGGATGGTCGAATCGAACTGGTTATCAACAACAAGAGCATTGACTTGCGTGTATCGACCTTGCCGACGGTATACGGAGAAAAGGTTGTTATCCGTATCCTAGACCGGTCTGTCAGCCTTCGCAGTGTTGAAGAACTGGGTCTTATGGAAGAACACGTCAATCCGTTTCACCGCTTAATCAGTGGACAGAATGGAATCATCCTCGTTACTGGACCTACAGGCAGCGGTAAAACAACAACTTTGTATGCTGTATTGAATGAATTGAATACCTCCTCAAAAAACATCGTCACCTTGGAAGATCCGGTGGAATATAAGCTGCATGGAGTCAATCAGGTGCAGGTTCACGAAAAGGCAGGAATGACCTTCTCAAAAGGGCTTCGATCAATTTTGCGACAGGATCCGGACATCATCATGGTTGGTGAGATTCGAGATAACGAGACTGCGGAAATTGCGATTAAGTCGGCTATTACGGGTCACTTGGTGTTGTCTACCATCCATACGAATAGTGCTTTGTCCACGGTAACTCGATTGACAGATATGGGCGTGCCTTCGTATTTGGTGGCGTCTTCCCTGAAGGGGATTATTGCGCAACGCCTGGTGCGGAAATTATGTCCGAATTGCAGGGAGGCCTACGAGAGCAGCGAGTTTGAAGTGCGTGCCATGGATCTGGAAGAGCCGCGAACCCTGTATCGCGCAAAGGGATGCTTTGAGTGCGGCGGCACGGGTTATGAAGGCCGAACAGCAGTCTATGAGATCTTCTTGTTGGACGAGTATGCAAGATCATTGGTTTATACCGGCATGCAGGAAGATGAGATGTTGAATCTTCTGAAACGCAGGGGATACCTGACGTTGAAGGACAGCTGTATCGAGTTGATCAAGAAAGGGCTGACGAGTGTCGACGAATTGAACCGTGTCTTGGGAAGTATGTAGGAGGTTATCATGAACTATCTAGAGCGATTATTGGAACTTACTGAGCGATACCGTGCTTCTGACCTGCATCTTACCTTTGGGTCGCCGCCGAAAATCCGCGTCAACAAAGAACTCGTGTCTCTTTCCGAGGGGGTTATCGATGATGATCTGCTCTTTGAGTTGTATAATAGTTTTGTGTCCGATAAGCACAAACGCACATTTGAAAAAACAGGCGATTGCGATTTTGCCTATACCTCAAGATCCGGAACGCGATATCGAGTCAATGCCTATCGGCAAAAGGGGAAATATGCCTTTGCGTTGCGTCGGTTGAATGCCTCGATTCCATCCTTGGAAGAGCTTTCGCTTCCCGCAAGCCTTGGGGACTTATGCATGAAAGAGCAAGGGCTGATCATTGTAACAGGACCGACGGGGAGTGGAAAATCAACTTCGCTGGCTTCCATGATCGATATTATCAATCACCGAAAACGGGGACATATTGTCACCATTGAAGACCCGATTGAATATGTGCATCAGCATCACAGCTGTATTGTCAATCAAAGGGAATTGGGCGACGACACGATCAGTTTTGGCAAGAGTTTGCGTGCTGCCCTGCGGCAGGATCCCGATGTTATCCTCGTGGGCGAGATGCGTGACTTGGAAACCATTACAACGGCGCTTGTTGCCGCTGAAACCGGACACTTGGTTTTTTCCACCCTGCATACCATGGGATCGGCAAAGACGATTGACCGGATTGTGGACGTGTTTCCTCCAGATCAGCAACAGCAAATTCGAGTTCAATTGGCCAATGTGTTGATCTCAGTTATTTCGCAACGTTTGTTGCCAAATGCGCAGCATAATGGATTGATTCCGGCATTGGAAATCATGATTGCAAACAATGCGATCCGAAATCTGATCCGGGAAGGAAAGACGCATCAAATCAATAATATGATTCAGACCAATGCGGGGTTGGGGATGAGAACCTTTAATCAATATCTGACTCAGATGAATCAAAGCGGAAAGATTGACCGCGAAACTTTCGAACGGTTCTTTATGGATTAATGGGAAAAGGGTGAGCTTATGGCGAATTTCAAGTATAGCGCGTTACAAAATGGAAATGTAATAGAAGGCGTCCTATCGGCTGACAGTCACGAAGCTGCAGTGCTGCAATTGGAAAAGCAAAAGCTCATGCCGCTGAAGATCAAGCAGAGCCGGGGATCGAGAGAAATTTCCTTGTCTTTCGGCGCAAAAAAAATGAAGAAGCGTGATTTGGCGATTTTTAGTCGGCAAGTAAGCACGATGTTTCGTGCTGGTTTGCCGATGATAGACACCCTGGAGATCTATGCGCGGCAGACAAAAAACAAATCTTTTTCTGAAGCTCTGCGAAAGATTGCGGATGATGTGCAAAAGGGTTTTTATCTGTCAAAGGCGATGGGGAAATACCCCAAGTATTTCGATGCATTTTATACCAATATGATCTCAGCGGGCGAGCAGAGCGGGCAGTTGGATATTATTTTTGAACGCCTGGCCGTTCAATATGAGAAGGAAACGGATTTGCAGCGAAAGCTGGCCAATGCGACGCGGTATCCTTTGATTGTCGTCGGTGTTGCCGTTTCTGTGTTGGTCTTCATTTTAACCTTTGTTATGCCGACATTTGTCGAGATCTTTTCGCAAAATGATGCGGAGTTGCCCGGATTAACAGCAGCGGTTGTTGCGATGGGTGATTTTTTGGAAAATTATTGGTATTTACTTTTAGGGGGAATGGTTGTCCTGTTCCTGGCTGGGCGTGCATTTCAACAGACCAAGCGGGGACGGTATATCATTGATCGTTTCAAGACGCAGATCCCGGGGTACAAGCATGTCTATATCGGTTCAAAGACAGCACTTTTCACCCGAACCCTTTCGACACTTTTAGCCAGCGGTTTGGATATTGTGGAAGCATTGGGCCAGTCTGCCTCCGTCTTGAAAAACGTTGTCTTTCAGGAACAATTGATGAGTGTGCAAGAGGATATCAAACGCGGACATCAATTGTCAACGAAATTGAGAGCGATCTCCCAGTTTCCGGAAATGTTGTCCCTGATGGTTCGAATAGGCGAAGAATCTGGTACATTGGATTCCATTCTTGATGATACGGCGGTTTATTTTGAAGAAGAAGTTGATTTCGCCTTAAAGAAATTCACACAGATGTTAGAGCCGGCAATGCTTATATTGGTTGCAGGCATGGTCGGAACCATTGTAATTGCGATGCTGCTTCCGATGTTTGGGATGTTTGAACAAATCATGTAGAAGGAGCGACAGATGACGATATTGACAGGAGTATTGGGATTGATTTGGGGATCCTTTCTAAACGTTGTGGCCTATCGGGTACCGAGAGAAGAGAGTTTGATATTTCCACCATCTCATTGTCCAAATTGTGATCATCGATTGGGACCATTGGATTTGGTGCCAGTTGTCAGTTTTTTAATGATGAAGGGGAGATGCCGGTATTGCAGAGAAAAAATATCTTGGCAATATCCCTTGATCGAAACCATAACGGGCATTGGATTCGCCCTGATCTGGAGTTTTATGCAGCCGAGCAACGGGGCTGAGATTGCGTTGGTGGTGTTGAATTGGCTGTTTTACTCGTTCTTGATCGTGATCTTTTTGGTGGATTACAAGGAGATGATTATTCCGGACGAGTTTAATCTTGGAATTGGGATCCTTGCAATTATTAAGATGATAGTGAGTCAAAGCTATTGGACCGAATTATTGGGATTTGCAGTATGTGGTTTATTAATATTGCTTATTGTGGTTTTAACCAATGGAATGGGTATGGGAGATGCGAAGATGTTTGCCGTATTGGGTCTTTGGTTTGGTTTTAAAAACGGACTGTTTGTTTTGTTTTTTTCGATTATTGTCGGTGCGATTTTGTCTGTCTTTTTATTGGCAGCGAAGGTGAAAACAAGAAAAGATCGAATTCCCTTTGGACCCTTTATATCGCTTGCCGCGATTTTCGGCATATTTTTTGCAGATCCAATAATGAATTGGTATTTTCAATGGTTTAATCTATAGAGAGAGGGTGAAGAAAGTGGCGAATAAGAATCAAGATTGGATTGGAATCGAACTCGGCTCAAATTATTTTCGAGTCATCGACTATCGATCGACTTTCGACAATGTGCTTATGAAAGAGGGTCTAGTTGATCGCATTCAGTGTGATTTCACGATCCGCGGAGTGAAGAGCTATGGATTTGATGAAGAGGTGATGGACAAGTCGCATATTCTGAAACCAGAAATGCTTCAAGCGGAATTGGCAAAGGCGATTAGCGAGTTGAAACCAAAGTCAAAACGATTGGCGCTTTCTTTGGAAAACAGTTTGGTCTTGACGCGGGACGTTCAAATTCCGCAGGTCGAGAAAAAGCTGTTGGATTCTGTTGTAGCCTATGAGATCAAAGAATCTCTATTGATCGATACGGCGGATTATCATCTCCAATATAGGCTTGTGGATCAGATCGACGATGGTGCCAAGAAATATGTCATGTCTACTGTGATTCTGTCAAAAACCCTTTATCAAGATATTTGGGTCCTTGTCGGCGAGCTGGGATTGAAACCGGGTCGTTTGGATATCAACTCCAATGCCTTGACGAAACAAATCATGGCGGTACAGTCTTTCAACAATATACCGATTCAGCGCGATCAAACCTTTGCGATTTTCGATATTGATTTCAATCGAATCAATCTCTATTTTATCAGTGATGGCAATGTCGACTTAAATCGAAAAATTCTCTTGGATGCCGAAGATGAACGGCCGTTGGTGGATCGGATCTATCAGCAATTTGATACAATTCAAAATACGTTTCGGTTTTATCTGACGCATAAAAAGAATAAAAGCATATCGAATATCTTGTTGATGGGTCAAGCGACACAAGGGGAAAATCTGGATGAGTTGTTTGAAGAGAGCCTTTTGGTGCCTGCCAAGACGATTCGTTCCATATCCAATGTGACCAATCAAACCAAGTCCAATCTTTTTCTCCCGATGATCGGAGCCGCAATTGAGGTTCAATCAAGTCGTCGGGCTGGGAGGTGAGTTCATGTATGATATTAACTTTTTCTCGATCAACTTAAAAAAGCATAGAAGAAGCAATCAGAGACGCTGGTTTCTTGCGACATTGTATGGTGTGACGATTTTTGCGATGATTACGCTTTACATCTTGGTTCGAACAAATATTAAGAATACGGAAGAAGAGATCGTTCAACTCGATCGGATGATTGAAACGGCTCAGGCAATGCAAGCGAATTTTTTGAGTGAAACCGATATTGCCAATGCAAGCGCGTTGAACACAACGGTCTTGGATGTCTCAACGCGATTGGATGGCTATTATTTGATCAATGCCAATGTGTTGAAAAACACACGGCAGCTGATGGCTGATGGAATCCAGCTGGATGAATTCCGGTTGAACGGCAAGAATGTGTATATGCAGGCAAGAACGACGGATGAAACCGAATTGTTTATCTTCCAAAGCAATCTCGATTCCAGTGATTTTTTTGAACAGGTACAGGTCGATAATATTGCGCGGACAGATCTTGGCGAGTATGTCGCAAACATCAATTGCGAACTAGAGGGCAGCGATTATGAAAATCAATAATATCTTCAAGAAAAAACCTAATGAGAACAATGAAAATGAAAATCAAGATGTCAAGAAACGTGCGCCCCTCTCGCAGCAATCGAAAAACTTGCTGCAATACCTTCCGCTCGTTTTGGTTTTGTTGATCTTTGTTTTACTCTATATGCCAAAGAACACAGAGCTGAGAGAATTGAGACAGGTGAAGGAAACTTCACAAGAAACCTTGGATCAAATCAATCAACGGATTGCGGAACAAGGAATCTTGGAGGAACAATACTATCAAGAAATTGATCAGATTGAATTCAATTCGGATCAATGGTATATTCAGCCCAGCCAGACTTTGATTGTACGGGACGTTAATAACGCCTTTAGCGCCGTGGATCTGGAGTATGATTACATCAATTTTACTGATCTTGTCAAAGAAGAGACAGCGAATCCGAGCCTGTCCATTGGGAAAATCAAATTCTACACGGAGCTGACCTGCAATTACGATGAATTGGTTAACTTGGTCGAGTCCCTGCATACGAATTTGAAATCCGTGAATATCAATGTCATTGACTTGGAAAAGCCAGAAGATGATTTGGACGGATCGAATTATACGGTGAATCTGGAAACCACTTTATATGTGTTGCTGAATGAAACAGACGTTTAGGGGATGAGTTTATGTCAAAACGGTCAGGCTTTACACTAATTGAAGTATTGCTAGCCTTGGGCTTGTTATCCATTGTTATCGTTTCCACTTTTTCCTATTTGTATGCGGTGAAACGGGCGGAGGAAATCGATAAAACCGTTACCGATCTGAATATTATTGTGCAGAATCAGATGGAATTGGTGATGGCGGCGGAATCCGTAACGGAGATGTATTCGGTGATGACCGCCAATTATGTCTATACGAGCGATACGGCGTATCAGGGGTGGATCGATTCACCCACTTATCGAACCGTGGGAACGGAATACGAATATGCAATCGGCGCCTACCGTTTGGAAGATGGCAATAACAGCCATAAGGTCCTCTATCAGATTGCGGTCATTGCCAGGAGCAAGGATGAGAATGATCGTAAAGTGATTTTAATGACGGTCAAGAACTTGGAGGAATTGTGATGAGACGACATCGAAAAAGCGAAGAGGGCGCTGTCCTTCTTTTGTTGATTGTCATGATGAGCGCCGTTGTTTTGATCGTCGCTTCTCTCTTGCGGTTCAATACGCAAAATATTCGTTTTGCCGCAATTGAAGCGGAAAATGAACAGGCAATGTACTTGGCAGAAGGGGTTGCTGATTCTATTGAATTTTATCTGCTAGAGGAACTTGCAAATGACGATGCGATAGAATCTATTGAAGTCGGTCAGTTAATAACCAATTATACGACTGACACGCATGATGATTATTTATATGGATTGTCTGGGTTTATGTATCCGACGGTCGAAACCATTGTTGGCGAGTCGGCTTTTTCTAGTTTGACAATTTCAGTTACGGATGCAAACGGCGGGAGTTTTTGGCCGGATGCCTCGACCCATGAATTGGAACTGGATATTCTTGTATCAGGAGGGAATTCGCATAGAAAGATTCGGGTAACCTTTTTTTTCCCAGCTGCAAGACCGGCTGATGGTTATGGAAGCTTTTTTGTGGGTAAGGAATTGAATTATTCAAATTCACTGTAATGGAGAATCGGGATTATGAAAAGAAATGATGGCTTTACCTTAATTGAATTATTGGTAACCCTTGTCATTGTCGGGGTGATTATGACATTTATCATCTCCATGATGTCTTCTCAGTATGCCATCATTCGTGATGTGGATGCCTATTTGGTGTTAAGTGCGGAAAACAAAGATGTGAATGATCGTATTATTCAGGAGTTTATCGCGGCAGAGGATGTTCTTGTTGATCTTGAAGATGGAAACGGATACAACTCTATCCTTCAAAATTCAGGAACTCCCGGTTATTTTTCACCCAATGAAGTGCCTCTGGAAAATACTCGATTGAGTTATACAAAGTCTGATGATAGTACAGCTAAAGTAATTGTAACCTTTGGTCGCGACGCGACGAATGCCAATGAATTGGTTATGAATCGGTATACGGATTCAGTTGTTGTTGCAAATTTAATAGATACAGCGACACTTGGGGAGCATCTTGCAACTGGGATCGAACCTCATGTCGCTTTCTATCGAAGATTGTCGCAGGATCGCCGCGTGGTGAGCCTGGTAAAAGTGAAGATCAATTACCTACATGATGGCATTACAAAGCAATATGATCTTTTTTATCACTTGAGGAATTTAAAATTCGACTAACAAGGATAAGGAAGTGGAAGAAGGAAAATGAAAACAGATACTCGAAAGATTGGATTTACCCTGATCGAACTGCTGGTTACGCTAGGAGTTGTCGGGGTTTTTCTTGTGATTTTGATTCAGATCATCGTTGTGGAGAATCGAATCGCGGCTGGCATTGCGGAACGGATTTGCATTGAAGACGAAGAACGATATATTTCTGAATTTTTCTTTGAAACCCTGTATTCGGTCGAAGAAGTATCGATTCATTCTACCGATGCGCGAATGCCGATTTCTGCTATTGATTTTTCGTATCATGAAAATAATTGTCCGATCCTTGGCTTTTCAGGATGGAAGACAATTCGATTTGTTCAAGAGGGAAAACAATTGCAGCTTTGGGATGTGACCGATGGATATGTGCATGTGAAAAAACCTCTTGCGAATCATATTATTGACGCTCAATGCACATGGATAGAAAGAGAAGATCATAAGGGGACCCCGCTCCTTCACCTTTTTTTAATCTTCGAAGAGGGAAACTTGAAAAAGTCCTATGATTTCTATTTTGCTATGAGGAATCTAGGATGAAGCGATGTGGGTTTACGCTATTGGAATTGCTGATGGCTTTGGCCGTTATGGGAATTATTCTTTCCTTGGCCATTCCGAGGATTCCGATAAACACCTTGAAATACGATTCTTTCGTCAAGGGCTTTTATTATGAAATGATCAATCTGCGGGAGTATACCTATCGCACGGAGTCCCTGTACCGTATGGAGTTTTACGATCATGATATCGTGGATGGTTTAGGGGGATATCGGACAGTCTTTATTGAAAGATTAGATTGCCGAGAGAAATACCCCAATTGGGAAATCATAAAGACTGTAGAGCTTCCGGAACGGTTGTTGATTCAGTCGAATATGGGCACAAAAATTCGCTTTGATCCGAATTTGACACTGGGGATGCCGGGGACCTTAACCTTCTTTGATGAAAAAAAGACATATCGCAGGAAAATCACAGTTGACGTATGGACAAATCGCATATATCTTTATAAGAAAGAGGGATAAGGGGAGGCAAAATGAAATCAAATATCATCTTGGTCGGTTTCATGGGAACGGGAAAAACCACCAACGGAAGGCGCGTGGCAAAACAAATTGGATATGAATTTGTTGATACGGATCTTCTGATCGAGAAACGTGAACAGCGGACCATTCCTCAAATCTTTGATCAAAATGGCGAGAAGTATTTTCGGAATTTGGAGCACAACACCATTCAACGGGTGCACCGATACAAAAAAGCGGTGATCTCGACGGGGGGCGGAACGATATTGAACCCCAAAAATCTTGAATTGCTTAAAAAGCATGGCGTTGTTTTCCTCTTGGAAAACACACCGAAAAATTTGATTTATCGATTGGAAAATGCCTATATCAAGCGACCGTTGCTGATGCGGGAGAATTGGAAATCGATCGTATGCGATTTGATTGAGCAACGGCGTCCTTTGTATGAGGATGCCGCGGATTATCGAATTTATGTGGGTCAAAAAGCACACGAAGAAGTTGTTGAGGAAATCTTGTATTATTGGGAGTTGGAACGGCGGAAATAGCTTGTTTCCTGACCCGTTTGTATGGTAGAATAAGCATTGATGATTTAAGAATTTAGGAGGAAAATTATGATTTCTGCGGGTGATTTTAAAAAGGGTTTAACATTTTTACGAAATAACGATATTTACGTGATCGTTGATTTTCTTCATGTAAAGCCAGGAAAAGGCGCTGCTTTTGTTCGAGCAACGATTAAAAACTTGAAGACTGGATCCATTCGAGAGGAAACTTTCAATCCAACTGAAAAATTCGAAAAAGCAATGATTGAAACAAAAGATATGCAATACCTATACAATGATGGGGAATTGTATTATTTTATGGATACAGTTTCATTTGAGCAAATTCCATTGAATTACGAGCAAGTGGAAGCGGCGATTAAATACATCAAGGAAAATGATGTTGCGACTATGAAATTCCATGATGGACGAGCATTCCAGGTTGAGCCGCCAAACTTTGTCGAGTTGGAAGTAACGGAAGCGGATCCTGGAGTGAAGGGAAATACAGCAACTGGAGCGACTAAGCCGGCAACATGTGAAACCGGTGCGATTGTTCAGGTTCCACTCTTTGTCAATGTAGGAGATAAGATTAAAGTGGATACAAGAACAGGGGATTATTTGTCCAGAGCGTAAACAAAAGGCCGGTGCCAAGAGTTTTTCATATATTTTTTATGAGGCATTTGATATAATAGTCCCATAGCAAAGAGTTGGAGGGCTAATCATGACAATTGATCAAGTAGAACAAAATATAGGTGAAGTTAAAATCGTGGATAATGTCATCAGCATTATTGCTGGGATCGCTGCCAATGAGGTTGAAGGCGTGGTCGGGATGTATTCCGATTGGACGAAACGAATTTTTGGAAATAAATTGGAACAAGGGGTAGAGGTGAAGATCGAAGGCGATTCTGTTTTCATTGAAACCTATGTTGTTGTGGAATCCGAAAAGAAAATTCAAGTGATCGCAACAGATTTGCAAGAACATATCAAAGAAATTGTTGAAACCATGACGGACTTGCGGGTTGCAGAAGTCGTTGTTCATGTATGTGATGTAGCGATTGAAACCAAAGAGTAACGTGAAACCCTCTGAGGAATCAGAGGGTTTATTTTGTGGAGGAAAAGTAGATGAAAGCAGTTCATTTTCGTGAGTTATTGTTCCGTTTGGTATATAGTGGTTTTTTTGAAGTCGAAGAAGCAAATTTTTCCCAATTACTCATGTCGTGTCAGGAAGAGATGGACACCCATGTAAAGGAGAAAGAGCAAGAGCGTTTGCATCAAGCCTATCTATGGATTTTGGAACATCGTTATGATATTCAATATAGTTATGAAGCCTATTTGGAAAACTGGACCTTCGAACGCTTGACAAAGGTAGACGGCAGTTTGTTGTTGGTTGCGGCATATGAGCTTTCAGAGCGCGATGACGCTCCATACGCAGTCGTGATCAATGAGGCGATTGAGCTTGCCAAGAAATATGGCGGAGAAGGATCCTCAAAATTTATCAATGGCGTATTGGCAGGATTTGTGAAGGGGAACGGGTATGCAGAATCGACTCTTTCTCGGGATTGATACAAGTGCATATACAACCTCTATGGTTGTGCTTGATGAGAATCAGCAGATCCTTTTTTCGGAGAAAAAGGTTTTATTGGTTCCAGAGGGAAAACGGGGGCTTCGACAACAGGAGGCCCTTTTTCAGCATGTTCAAAACCTTCCCCGCCTTATTGAAGGGGCGGCATCCGTTTTGCGCA
The DNA here is from genome assembly GCA_030625815.1 of Eubacteriales bacterium. Classification (GTDB taxonomy): domain Bacteria; phylum Bacillota; class Clostridia; order Tissierellales; family GPF-1; genus GPF-1. The sequence goes on along the minus strand of DAOUQF010000004.1, from coordinate 43,123 downwards.
CAGGAAGCGTAGCGGGGATTGCCGTATCAGATAAGCCGCGGGATGCAGAAGGCTCGTATATGCCGGTTTTTGAGGTTGGAATTGCCTTCGCTGAATCCTTGGCTGCCATATATGATGCGCCGATTGTACGGATTTCCCATCAAATGAATCATCTATACGCTGCGGATTTTTTTGAGCGTGTTGCGCCGGAGCCATGCGTGGTGTTTCATTTGTCTGGTGGAACAACCGAAATTCTCGATGTGAGCCATTGGTTCGAATCGGGCGCGGAATTGATCGGCGGGACCCGGGACATCAGTTTCGGACAATTGATTGATCGAATCGGGGTATCTCTCAAGGGGGGATTTCCAGCAGGTCCGTGGCTGGACCAAATGGCGATTGATGCAAAGCCGATAAAGACAAGAAATCGGGTTCATCGCGTTGACGATTGGTGGAATCTTTCCGGGATCGAGACCTGGTTCCAAAATCAAATGATCGGTCAGGAATCGCCGGAGACCATTGCGGCAACCCTCTTTTGCCAGATTTCAGAAGCCTTGGCGGAGATGATTCGTTATGAAACGAGAAAGAGGAATCGCAGGACGGTCATTCTTGTCGGTGGTGTTGCAGAGAGTCGAACCATCCGCGAGGCGCTTAAGAAACAATTGGCAAATCTTGATCTAGCCTTGCTTTTTGTGCGGGGAGACTATTCGGCGGATCATGCATTGGGATGCGCTTGGCGTGCATGGAGGGAATTTAATGAATCCTTTACAGGTTAGTCAAATCAACTATTATATTGAAGAGCATCTGAGAACCGATCCTGTGCTTAGAAAGATTCGAGTCGTTGGAGAAATGGCGAATCTGCGACAGTCGAGCCAGTGGTCGTTTTTTCATTTGAAAGATGAGGAAGCGATGCTGGCCTGTGTTTCGTTTCAGTCCATAGAAGAAACATTGCAGGAAGGAAACGAATATATTGTTACTGGTGCTGTGCGGTATTACAGCAAACGGGGAACCCTGCGGCTCCATGTTGAATCGATTGAAATTTCGAAGAAGGAAGAGCGAGAAATTCAGCGCAATCTGCAGTTTGAAGAGATGAAGAAAAAAGGCCTCTTTGTCAATCAGCGAAGCCTAAAAAAATATCCGCGGGTGGTTGGCCTTATCACATCGAAGGATGGAGCTGCAATCGATGATGTTCGGCGAAATATGGAACGCCGCTATCCCTTTGTGGAGTTGGTTGTTGTTCCAGTGTTGGTACAGGGAGATCAAGCGGCTGGAGCCATTCAGACGGCGTTTCGCCGTATTGCAAGTCATAAGCTGGATTGCGTAATTTTGACGCGTGGCGGCGGAGATACGAGCGATCTCGAGGTCTTTGACGATATCCGAGTGGTTCAAGCGGTATTTGATTCTAAAGTTCCTGTGATTGCCGCAATCGGACATGAAAAGGACTGGACCTTTGCGGAATTTGCCGCCGATGCCCGGGCCTCTACACCTACTGGAGCTGCGGAACTGGCAGTTCCAACGATTTCACAAATCCGTCAAAGGCTGGTTGAGGGGCAATGGAAGGCAAGGATTGAAATCACCTTTCGGTTGAAGCGGATTGAATCTCAGCAATCAAAATTCCAGCGGTCGATCGCGAGAGAGATCGAACAGCGAATCGGTGAATTGGAATTGAGATTTTCAAAGCAGCACAAGCGAGTATTTCGTGAAAGTGTGAATCGCTTGGATACATGGAATCGAATCCTAGCCGATTCCCGGGAGACGGAAGTCGCCCTTGTAAAACGATGGGAACCGTTTCGGTTTTTGCTCCAAGACAAAAAAGGACAATTTGTGAGGAATGATCAAACGGTACCGGCAGGAGTTTATCAGCTGCATGGATCGACGACAAGTCAAAAAATTCTCGTTGAGGAGGAACAGGGTGGAAACCTATAAACGCTTTGATGAAATCTTTAAGGAAATTGAAGAACTGAACCGAGAACTAAAGGAAAATGAAACCATGGATTTGAGTGTGATGATGGAGAAAGCGAAGCAATTAAAAGCATTGACCCATGAAGGAAATCGAATCCTGGACACTGCAAAAAGAGAAATTCACACAATCTTTTTAGATGTGGAGGATACAGAGGGATGAACCATGAAATGTTTGAAAATTTCTTATCGGAGGCAATTCCCGAGCGCTCGGGATATGAAGCGCCGGTTATCCATGCCATGCGGTATAGTTTATTGGGGGGAGGCAAGCGTGTACGCCCCTCTTTGATGATTGCGGCATATCGAATGTTTGAAGAGCGGGAAGAGGCGATTTATCCCTATGCGGCAGCCTTGGAAATGATTCATACCTACTCCTTAATTCATGACGATCTGCCTGCCATGGACGATGACGATCTGCGTCGCGGCCGTCCTTCCTGCCATATTGCTCATGGAGAAGCAAATGCGATTTTAGCCGGTGACGGGTTATTGAATCAGGCAATGGAGCTTGTCGTTGCAGCGGGATTGTCGGCGGAAGAACCGAAAACCTCTTTGCGAGCAGCTCGTTCTCTGTTTACCGCTGCCGGGATTCAGGGGATGATCGGCGGTCAAACAGCGGATCTGCTCTTTGAAGGCAAAGAAGCGAAGGAAAACGACTTGCTTTTTATTCATCAAAAGAAAACCGCGGCACTCATCCGAACGGCCTTGGAAGTCGGTGGTATTTTGGGGGGCGCGAGCGAGAAGGAATGCGAAACGCTGAAAAAATTAGGCGAAGTGATCGGATATGCGTTTCAATTGCAGGATGACCTTTTGGATGTCTTTTCAACCGTTGAAGAGCTGGGGAAACCCATCGGATCGGATAAAAAGAATGAAAAACTGACATTTTTGAAATTGTATGGGGTTGAACAGACAAAAGAAACAATTCGAGACTTGTTTGTTCAGGCGGATGAGCTTGTGTCTTCCTTTGGAAACAATGAAGAATTGCAAACCATTGTAAATGAAATGTTAAATCGAAGATCTTAATTTGTTCAAAAAACCAGTTCATGCTATAATAAATTGATGGAAAAGTATTCTAGTCAACTGAACGTATCCTGAAGGCGGGGCTAAAAATCCGTCAAAGGGCATATCGATGAAGTTCCTGGTTGATTCTTCTGACGCCCAGTCGGGGGGAGATTCTGGGAGTAAGGAGGATGGGGCGATCTGCAATGGCATGCGGGCGATGACCCTACCTCCGTGGAGACTTATTATGGAAGCGTAATAAGATAACCTGCAGAGAGTGTAAACTCGCTGCAGCGTAGCCTGCCATGAGTGGGAGCGGTGGATAATAGATCGGTGTTTTTGATCGAAGGCCAAGAGAAAAAACACTTTGCTATTGAAACCCCTTCTGCAAAAGCGGATAAGGATACGCAGAGGTTGTAGAGGAAAACTCCTAGACTTAGAGGTTATTGGGATTGCAGTGTGGCCTAAGTGGTGATCCAGCTCTTCTTGTGGCGACGCGGATGAAACGAAATGAAAGGGGAACCGCTGCTATGGCGACAGGCAGTTTTCGTTTGGGAAATCCTGCTGGACCTAAGCCGCAAAATTTACCATTAACCCTCCATCTATTAGCTGGTAGCCTATGCTATCAGCTTTTTTTAAAGGAGTCTTATGAAACGATATAATTGGATTTATAAAACCATATTGATAACATTTATACTTGCAATCTTTACAAGCTTAATTTCAGATCAAGTCATCAGTCGCGCAAACCTCGTTTTGGCCTTCTTGATTCTGTTTTTTATCGTATTTGTAGGGGTTGTTTTTGATACCATTGGAATTGCAGTGGCCGCAAGCTCTGAGAAGCCCTTTCATGCCATGTCGGCGAAGGGAAACTATCAGGCGAAATATGCGGTTTTATTGGTGCGCAATGCGAGCCAAGTATCCAACTTCTGCAATGATGTGATCGGCGATATTTGCGGAATCATTAGCGGTGTCGCAGGCGCCTCTATCATTTTTCGTGTTGTTTCTCGTTTTCCGGGAGAAGATTTGTTTTGGCTTTCGATTGTTTTCAGCGGGGTTCTTGCCGCGATAACGGTAGGCGGCAAGGCTTTTGGAAAAGAGTTGGCCTTGTCTCGCCATAAGGAGATCGTTATGGAGGTTGCACGGATCCTGCAGATTTTGGATGAGAAATTTCATATCCGTGTGATGAAGGAGTTGAAGAAGGGGAAGAAGAAATAATGCGTTTTGATGTAGCAATCACCCAATTATTTGCAGAAATCAGTCGTTCGCGAGCTGTACAACGGATAAAGAATGGAGATTTCACCGTGAATGGGCGGATCATAAAAAAACCCAGCCATTCCATTCACGAGGGAGATCGAATTGAAGAGAGCTGCAATTCCATTCCATTTGTGAGTCGAGGGGGATTGAAACTCGAAGCTGCGCTTCAAGAGTTTGCAGTTCCCGTAGAAGATCAAGTGTGCATGGATGTCGGCGCATCGACGGGCGGTTTTACGCAATGCCTGTTGAATCATGGAGCAAAATCTGTGTATGCCATCGATGTGGGAAACTGTCAATTAAGCGATTCCCTCAGGAGCAATCCGCAGATTTTAGTGATGGAAAATCGAGATATTCGCTCCATTGAAATCGAGGAGCTTTTCGTGAAACCCAAGCTTGTTGTGGCGGATGTTTCCTTTATTTCGATTCGAAAAATCTGGTCTGATATATTGAGATTGTCTGATCGAGAAGCCTGTTTTCTGTTTTTGTTCAAGCCGCAATTCGAGACGGAGAAGAAAGCGCTTTCGAAGAATGGCATTGTAAGAAATCCAAAGGTTGTGCTTCAGAGTTTGCGCAGATTGATCCTTGAGTTGGAAGCCGGACACTATTATTTGCAGGGAATCATTCCCTCTCCGATCCAGGGAAAGAAGGGGAATGTTGAGTTTCTTTTACATATCAATGCGGATAAAAACGGGTCAATACCGGCGGAAGAAATCGAGAAAATCGTATTTGACGCGTATCAAAAGGGGGAGAAGAAATGAGAAAGTATGCGAGACAGAGCCATATATTGAAATTAATTAAGCTCCATGAAATCGAGACCCAAGAAGAATTGTCGGCGCTTTTGAAACGAGACGGATTTGCGATCACACAGGCGACGGTATCGAGGGATTTAAAGGAATTGGGTTTGATCAAGGCATTGACGAGAAATGGACGATACAAATATGCAACGATGGAGACCAATTTTGATGCCCTTCGAGAGCGTTTGACGAATATTTTCAAGAATTCTGTCTTGGCGATTGACTCCTCCGGAAGAATGGTGATTATTAAAACAATTTCAGGTGCTGCATCTATCACGGCATCGGCGATTGATGTATTGGATATGCATGAAATTATCGGTACGATTGCTGGAGACGATACGGTGTTTATCGCCATATCCGATCAAGCGGATATTGATGGTATCAAGGCTGAATTTCACAAAATTATCGAGAAATAGGAGAGAAAAATGATCAGAGACATCCGCATACAAAATCTCGCAACGATTGCGGATCTGCAACTTTCGTTGGGGACAGGATTAAATATCTTAACCGGTGAAACCGGAGCGGGCAAATCAATATTTCTTGAAGCCTTTGCATGGCTGACAGGTTTGCGTGCTGATCGCAGCATGATTCGTGACGGAAAAGAATACGCCTCAGTCGAGATGGTTCTGGATCAACCACCAGCGTCGATTCGGGAAATATTGCAAGATCAAGGGTGGGAAGATCCTGAAACCTTGATTGTCTTTCGGCAAATTTTCCGTTCTGGTTCTTCGCGAATTTTACTGAATCATCGACATATTACGGTTGGATTTTTACGGGAGTTGTTTCGCCCTTTGATTCTCTTGCATTCTCAAAATCAAAGTGTGGATTTGATGAAAAAAGCCTATCATTCGTTGTATTTAGATTCTTATGGCGATGATAAATTACAAACTGCAATACAATCTTATCGAAAACAATGGGCCATCTATCAAGAGGCCTTGCGTGTCTATGAGACGTTTCAATCAAATTTGATCTCCGCGAAAGAGGAGAGTTTTCTGAAGTTTCAGGAAGAGGAATTAAACGCTGCCAATTTGAGCGAAGAAGAACTCCATGATTTGGAAGAGGAATTGCGTGTATTGGAAAATGGAAAAGAAATCGTAATGCGGGGGCAACAGGTTCTCGACCGAATTCACGGGACCAATCGGTTGATTGAATTGACTGAAGGGTTGCAGCAAGACCTTGAAGTCTTGGCTAGTTATTATGAACAATTGAAGCCCTTTATATCGGAAATATCAGTGATGTCGGAATCATTTTTAGAGGTCGGCGCAACTATCAATGAAGCCGTACTTGACCTTGAACTGAATCCGCAACGCTTGGAATATATCGAAAATCAGTTGCAAATTTATTTTGATCTTACTCGAAAATACGATATGAACCTTCCCGATCTTCTGGTGTATCTTCGCGGCATTCAAGAACAATTATTTGATTTTTGCGAGGCGGCAGAAAAGAAGAGTGAACTGCAGTCGCATTGTCGGATAGCCAAAGAGAATACGGAGACTGCCGCCAAGACTTTGACTCGGGAAAGACGGCGAGTGAGTCAAAAAATTTCCGCTTTGATCACAGCGCAGATTCAAGGATTGGAGATGCGGGATGCCAGCTTTGAGGTTCAAGTGATGCAGCGGGCGGAGTTGAATGCTTCCGGGCGTGATGAGATCGAATTCTATATTCGTACGAATCCGGGCGTTCCTCTTATGCCATTGAGAAAGATCGCATCCGGTGGAGAGGCTTCTCGAATTCTTTTGGCTTTGTTGATCTGTCAAGGCGAGTCGGGCACAACGGATATTATGGTGTTCGATGAAATCGATTCGGGTTTGAGCGGAAAGGCGGCTCTGCGAGTCGCAGAAGCTTTAAATGCTTTGGGACGAGAGCATCAGGTGATTTGTGTCACCCATCAACCGCAGATTGCTGCGTTTGCCGATCAATATTTTCAACTTAGGAAGACAACAAATCAGGATCAAGTTTATACCAGCGCAATCCGAAGGGATGGCGAGGAACGAATTACTGCGCTGTCGCAATTGGTGTCGGGGGATGAAGCAGCACATTCTGGACAGGCGTATGCGCGAGAAATGATTAACTATGCAGAGAAGAGAAAGGAACAAAAATAGTATGAAACAAGAAGTTACCATTAGTTCAAAAAAAATTTATGATGGAAAAATTATAAAATTACGCGTGGACACCGTTGAATTAACGGATCAAAAGTATTCCAAGCGAGAGATTATTGAACATCCGGGCGGGGTTGGTGTTTTGGTTGTTGATCAGGAGAAAATTCTTTTGGTTCAACAATATCGAAAAGCAATGGATGAAATGATTTTGGAAATTCCTGCTGGAAAATTGGATTTTCAGGAAGAGACTTCTGTTTGCGCGGCTCGGGAACTGCGGGAAGAAACGGGCATCATTGTCGAATCCATGACGGACCTTGGAGAAATATATCCATCCGTGGGATATACCGATGAGAAGATTCATCTCTACTTTGCCGATCAGATTCAGTCGCAGGGCGCACAGGAACTTGACGAAGATGAATCTGTCGAAATCACCTGGATGGATCGCGGGGAGTTTGAATCGAGAATTCTGCGCGGAGAATTTCGCGACGCGAAAACATTGTGCGCGTATTTCATTGCGAAGCAGAAAGGATTGATTGGATGACGACAGCATCAATTTTTCAGTGGATATTAAATGCAATAGCTGTTTTGTTTACCATCAGCATTCACGAATATGCCCATGGTCAGGTGGCCGATTGGCTTGGGGACGATACGGCTCGAAGAAGCGGGCGACTCAGCCTGAATCCTATTCACCACATCGATCCTGTCGGCGCTTTATGCATGTTGTTCCTTCGATTTGGATGGGCAAAGCCGGTACCCATTAATCCAAGTCTCTTTAAAAATCGAAAACGCGATACGATTTTGGTTTCTCTGGCAGGTCCTGCAATCAATCTTGGTCTTGCAACGATTTTACTATTGGGGCTAAAGGTCTATTTTCCGACCAATGCCTTTCTGTTGGAAACTGTTTTGTTTTTAATCTATGTCAATCTTGGGTTGGGTTTCTTTAATTTACTGCCTCTACCGCCATTGGACGGTTCCAAGATCGTGATGAGTCTTTTGCCAACGCGGATGGAATTTTGGATGTATCGCAACCAACGATATTTGTATATCTTTTTGTTGATTGCCATTATGACCAATGCAATCAGCAAGGTGATGGGTCCTTTAGTGATGGGATATATGAACTTAATTTATTAAGGATGTGGCGCGATGAAGATTATCTTGAAGCAGTTCGAAGGTCCCTTTGAGCTGCTATTTCACTTAATTGAAAAGAATCAAATGGATCTCTATGATATTTCGATTTCAACAATCACGGATCAATATTTCTCATATTTGGGTGCCATGAAGCAGTTCAATCTTGAAATAGCGAGCGAATTTCTCGTAATGGCCTCTACACTCGTGGAGATCAAGTCGAAAATGCTGTTGCCGCAATATCAGGCATCCCTGCAGGCGGAAGAAGTCGATGATCCGCGGGATGAATTGGTGCAGCAACTCTTGGCATACAAACAGGTCCAAGAGATCGCACAATGGCTGGTGCATAAAGAGTCGGATGCGGCGCCTTTCGTGGTGCGTGAGAAAGAATCGATTCCTGTTGATGAAACGCAATTGATGCTTGATGATGTCCGGAGCATGGATCTTTTGGGTGCCTTTCAACGGGTGATGGATCGATTTGTCGGCTCTCAAGAATTGATGGAACAGATCCCGCAGTTGAAATTGGAATCGAAACAATTCACGATTCAAGACGGAATTCGTACGGTCCGCAATCACTTGAAAAGATCCAAGGTTTCTTTCCAAGATTGTTTCCCCGCGGGAGAGCCGGTGGGATTTTACATTTCAGTCTTTCTGGGAATCTTGGAATTATTGAAACAGCAAGAAATTTGTGTTGAGACGGGTGAAGATAAAACATTGATCTTATCAAGGAAAGAGGTGAGCGCGTGAATCATTTGCAAAATGCGATGGAGTGTATCTTATTTGCGCATGGCGAGCCAGTCAAGCGAGATGATTTGGCGAAGGTGCTGCAGGTGGATCCAAGTTTAATTGAAAAGGAAATGGAAGAATTGATCGTGCAATACGTGGATAAGGGGATCAATATCCGAAAAATCAGCGGTGGATATCAATTCTGCACCAATAAGAGATATTATGAGGCGGCAACCCGATTGATTCAAGGCGAAAAACAGGTGCGTTTATCGACGGCTTGTTTGGAAACCCTCTCGATTATTGCCTACCGGCAACCTATTACACGGGCGGAAATCGAAGCGATTCGCGGCGTGCGGGCGGAAAGCAGTCTGCATACGCTTTTGGAGCGCGGTGTGATTTGTATACGCGGTCGAAAGAATGCGCCGGGAAAGCCGATGATCTATGGAACAACCGATGAATTTTTGATTCACTTCGGTTTGGATAAAATCGAGGAATTGCCTAATTATCAAGTCGCCAGAAAAGAGAAGAAATTATGAGACTGCAAAAATATATCGCTTCGGCGGGAATTACCTCGCGTCGAAAAGCGGAGCAATGGATCGCAGATGGACGGGTAATCGTTAATGGAGAAATTGTAACTGAAATGGGGATCCAAGTGACTCCGGGCGAGGATCACGTGGTAGTCGATGGAAGAGTGGTGACCCTGCAGAAGGAGTATGTTTATTATCTTTTGTATAAACCCATTCACGTAATTACTTCTGTGAGTGATCCCCATGGCCGTCGGGTGGTAACCGATTATTTGCCGAAGGAGCCTCGGGTATATCCGGTGGGACGCTTGGATTTTATGACATCCGGTTTGATTCTTTTAACCAATGATGGAGATTTTACCAATTATATGATTCATCCACGCCATGAGGTGAACAAGACCTATCAGGTGCTGGTGAAGGGAAGACCATCTCCAGCGGCACTGGATCGATTGAGAGACGGAATTGAATTGGAAGGTCGAAAAACCAAAGTGGCACTTGTTGAAAACATAGTTCCAAAAGGGAACGATCTTCAATTTCAAATGACGATCCAAGAGGGAAGAAATCGCCAAGTGCGAAGAATGTGCGATGTGATTGAACATCCTGTGATCGAATTAAAACGAATTCAAATGGGAAGCCTTCAACTGGGAGAGTTAAAACCCGGAGAGTATCGGATCCTTACAAAAAATGAAATTGACGCCTTAACCGCAGGGAGGTAGCGATGTTTTCAGTCGAGCAAGTTCGAAGCGAAACAAGAATTCAAGAAATTGTCATAAATGAATGGACAGATTGTAAGAACTTCCAACCCAATTGGGAGGGGTTCAGCCTGTATAATGGAAATAAGGAAGTCATTGGGTTTGCGGCCGTGGAACGAGTGGATTTAACCGTGGTTATTCGGAGTTTTGCCATGGAACCCTTGTCCAACCAACCCGTGATGCGGGACTTTTTCTTCAAGGGTATTTTGGGCGCCATGACCACTCGAGGAGCCTTTTTTTTGCAGGCCGCGGAGAACTGCGTCTTTCTGATGAAGGAATTTCAATTTGAAGCCAAGGCGGAGATCGAAAGCCTCTTGAAGGGATCCTGTCACCATGAAGCATGAGTTCAATTCAGCGATGGCATTTTCAAAATTCTATTTGCAGCAGAACTACAGCTTTGAGGGTGAGGCTGTTATCGATGCAACTGTCGGCAATGGTCATGACACAGAGTGGCTATTGGAGGCTGTTGGACCAGAGGGCCATGTAACCGGTTTTGATATTCAAGCGGAAGCCCTGGAATCCACAAGAAATCGATTGGGGAACTTCGAAAACTTGGCCCTGCAGCTAGATGGCCACGAGAATCTGATGCAATACGGATTTCAAGAAATTGCCTGTGTCTTGTACAATCTTGGGTATTTGCCCCGTGGAGACAAATCCATCTCAACCCAGGGGACAACTACCATTCAGAGTATTCAAGCAGCCAGTGAGCTCCTGAAGGTCGGTGGTGTGATTATGATGATCGCATACCCTGGACATAATGCTGGAAAAGCGGAATGCGAAGGGGTTGAATCCCATTTGGCCACATATGACCAGCGAAGATTTCAGACTTGGAAATTCACATTTTTGAATCAAAAAAATAATCCGCCAGTGATGTATTGTTTGGAAAAAAGGAGAACTTCATGATTCGAATTACAGAAACGATTTTTCGAGATGCGCATCAGTCATTGATTGCGACAAGGATGAGAACCAGTGAAATGGTTCCCATTGCAACCGCTTTGGATCAGATTGGGTATCATGCCATGGAAGTATGGGGTGGAGCAACCTTTGACGCAAGCCTTCGGTTTTTAAACGAAGATCCATGGGAGCGATTGAGAACCCTTAGAGCTGCTATGCCCAATACAAAATTGCAGATGCTGCTCAGGGGGCAGAACCTGTTGGGATATCGTCATTATCCCGATGATGTCGTCAGCGCCTTTATCCATGCCTCTGTACGCAACGGAATTGATATTATTCGAATATTTGATGCCCTAAATGACGCGAGAAATATTCGGCTGGCCATTTATGAGACCAAGGAAGCGGGTGCCCATGCGCAAGCGGCCATTTCTTATACCAAAAGTCCGGTTCATGATATCGGCTATTATGTAGAGAAAGCGCGAGAATACGTAAATCTTGGCGCCGATTCCATCTGTATCAAGGATATGTCGGGGATCTTGTTGCCCTATGACGCCTATGAACTGGTTTCTCGAATCAAGGAAACTGTGGATGTGCCCTTGGAGCTTCATTCCCATTGTACAACGGGAATGGCCAATCAATCCTATATGAAAGCGGTAGAAGCGGGTGTCGATATTCTGGATACTGCCCTGTCTCCCTTTGCAAATGGGACGAGCCAACCCCCTACAGAGGCGGTTATTGCTCAGTTTGCCAATACACCCTATGATACTGGGCTTGATCTCAAACCCCTTGCTGAAATCGCAGAGTATTTTGAGAAATTGCGCGCCAACTATGCGAGCGAAGGGCTCTTAAATCCGAAGGTAATGAGAACCAATGTTTCTACTTTGATTAATCAGGTGCCGGGGGGGATGTATTCGAATCTTCTTTCACAATTGGGACAACAGCAGGCGCAAGATCGATTGGAAGAGGTGCTGGAGGAAGTGCCTTATGTTCGAAAGGATCTGGGGTATCCGCCGCTTGTGACACCGATGAGTCAAATGGTGGCAACCCAAGCCGTGTTCAATGTGCTTTTGGGAGAGCGCTATAAAATTGTGCCGAAAGAAATAAAAAATTATGTGAGAGGCATGTACGGCCGGCCGCCGGTTGAAATTTCAAAGGAAATTGTTCAAAAGATTATTGGCGACGAACGTCAGATTCAAGTTCGTCCGGCGGATTTGCTGGAACCGATGATGCATAAGATCCCAAGCGAGATTAAAAAATATATGGAGCAGGATGAGGATGAATTGACATATTTGCTGTTTCCGCAGGTTGCTTTGGAGTTTTTCCAAAGGCGAGAGACGGGTCTATATAAAATCGATACAGATTTATGGCAGATGGATAATGAGGATGAAACCTATCCAGTTTAGGAAAAAAATAGTCCGAAAGGATTATTTTTTTTCATATTTATGATATATTATACAAAGGAATATAAGGAGGCGATCGTATGTTATCAAATCGGATTCAAAAGATTCAACCGTCTATGACCCTTGCGATCACAGCAAAGGCAAAGGCATTGAAACAAGCTGGTGTCGATGTGATCAGTTTTGGAGCAGGAGAACCTGATTTTCCTACCCCAAGGTATATTCGTGATGCGGCCATTGAAAAAGTAGAGGAAGGCCATATTGGATATACAGCAGCAAGTGGTATTCTAGAGCTCAAAACTGCAATATGCAAGAAATTGCAAGCGGATCAAGGGGTTGGTTATCAAGAAAACCAAATCGTGATTTCCACGGGAGCGAAACAAGCGCTCTTTAACACCTTTCAAGCGATCCTCAATCCCGGTGATGAAGTCTTGATCGGGGTGCCGTATTGGGTGAGTTATCCTGAGTTGGTTAAGGTAGCCGATGGCGTACCCGTCTTTGTTGAAACAAAAGAAGAGAACCAGTACAAATTGACAGTGGCTGAATTGGAAGCGGCAAGGACAGACAAGACCAAGGCGATTATTTTGAATTCGCCCAACAACCCAACTGGGGTTGTGTATATGGAGAAAGAATTGTTGGCCATTGGGACTTGGGCAGTTGAACATGACATTTGGATAATCTCCGATGAAATCTATGAAAAATTGGTATATGGCGACGTGGAACATATCAGTATCGCCAGTTTATCCAAAGAGATTCATAAAAAAACGATCATTATCAATGGATTCTCAAAAGCCTATGCCATGACTGGCTGGCGAATTGGGTACTCAGCGGCTCCAGTCGAAATCACAAAGGGAATGACAAGCCTGCAAAGTCATGTCTCCTCCAATCCCAATACAATCTCTCAATACGCGGCCTTGGCTGCATTGGAGAAGGAGTCTGGGGAAGTTGAAGCCATGCGGGTTGTTTTCGAAAAGCGAAAGGAATTGATGGTCAAGATTGTCAGTACGATTCCTGAAATTCAATTTATCGATCCCCAGGGCGCCTTTTATGTAATGGTGGATTGTTCCTATTATTTAAAGAAATTCCATTTTGATTCTGCTTCGGAATTGGCGCAGGCGATGCTGGAAGAAGCGTCAATTGCGGTAATACCAGGGGACGCCTTCGGGATGAACACCTATATCCGATTGTCTTATGCGACATCGGAAGCCTTGATCGAAGAGGGGTTAGAGCGAATTCGCGCATATTTAACGAGATAGATTCATGAGGAGGAGTAGAATGAAAGAGTATCAAAATCCATTGATCACCCGGTATGCCAGCAAAGAAATGTCCTATGTTTTTTCTCCGGACTATAAGTTTACAACCTGGAGAAAGTTGTGGGTCGCCTTGGCCGAATCTCAAAAAGAATTGGGGCTTCCCATTAAAGAAGCGCAATTGGTTGAAATGAAGGCGCAGATCGAAAATATTGATTATGAGTTGGCGAAGGTTAAGGAAAAAGAGTTTCGTCATGACGTGATGGCGCATATTCATACATACGGGGAAGTTTGCCCCAGCGCCAAAGGAATCATTCATCTGGGCGCGACCAGCGCTTATGTTGGAGACAATACGGATGTGATCCAGATTCGAGCGGCTTCTGAAGAGATCGAGCATAAACTGGTCAATCTGATTGAGCGAGTCGCGAAATTCGCCATGGAATATCGTTCACAGCCAACCCTGGGATTTACTCATTTTCAACCGGCGCAGCTGACAACGGTGGGGAAGAGAGCCGGTTTATGGCTTCAGGATCTGGTGCTCGATTATGAAATGCTGATGGATTTGAAAAAGATGTACCGGTTCCGAGGCGTAAAGGGAACCACAGGAACGCAAGCCAGCTATATGAAGCTCTTTGACAATGATCATGCGCAGGTCAAAGCTTTGGAAGAAAAAGTAGCGGCGAAAATGGGATTTGAACAAACCTTTGCCTTAACGGGTCAAACCTATACGCGAAAATTGGATAGCTTTGCATTGAATGTCTTGGGAGGCATCGCGCAATCCTTGCATAAAATCACCAACGACATTCGTTTGCTGCAGCATTTGAAGGAAGTGGAAGAGCCCTTTGGAAAGAAGCAGATCGGTTCATCTGCCATGGCCTATAAAAGAAATCCGATGCGTTCGGAACGGATTTCTGCATTAGCAAAATTTGTAATCGCCAATACAATGAATCCAGCCTTGGTGGAAGCAACGCAATGGTTTGAACGAACCCTGGACGATTCTGCGAACAAACGTTTGGCAGTGGCGCAAGGATATTTGGCAACCGATGCAATCTTGTCAATCGGGATCAATATCTTTGATGGATTGGTGGTTTATCCGGAAGTGATTCACAAGCACATCATGGAAGAATTGCCATTTATCGCAACGGAAAACATTCTGATGGAAGCCGTAAAAAAAGGCGGCGACCGACAAGAGCTTCATGAACAGATTCGCGTATTGTCCATGGAAGCCGGCGCTGAAGTGAAAGTCAAAGGCAAGTCCAATGATTTGATGGAAAGGATTATTGCGAACGATCATTTTGATCTGACGGAATCCGAGCTGAAAGATATTTTGAATCCGATGAAATATACGGGACGATCTGCAGAACAGGTTCAAGAATACGTAGAAATAGTTGTACAACCGATTTTAGAGGCTTATCAAGATCAATTAAACGTTCATGTAGAGCTGACTATCTAAATTTAGCGGAAAACAAGCAAAAAAAGGCGAAAATCTTCGGATATTTGCTTTTTTTTTGTTTTTTTGGTATAATAAAGTCGCAAAATATCTATTTTGCGACTAAGCATAAAAAATCAGAAAAACAGGAGGAAAATATGGATCCCAATCTGATTATGGATTTTATTGACTACTTATCAACGATTCGCGGCAAGTCGCCGAATACCGTTCGTGAATACCGATATGATCTCAGGCGTTTTGTAAAATATATGATTCTTCGAAAAGATCGTTTGGCGAAATTGGAAGATGTCAGCGAAAAACGATATGTGTCCTATGACGTCAATGATTTTAAACAGATTACCCTCCAAGACCTCTTCTCCTATATTGGATATCTGGAGCGGGAATGCGGCAACGGCAGCAGAACCCGCGCAAGAAAAGTGGCCAGCATCCGTTCCTTCTTCAAGTACTATCATCAAATCGTGGGGTTGATTTCGGAAAATCCAGCGGAGCGCTTGGAATCGCCCAAAAGCAGTATGCGACATCCGCAGTTTTTGACCTTGGATGAGTCCATTGGACTTCTTGAACATGTGCAGGGTGAAAATGCAAAACGGGATTATGCGATCATTATGCTGTTTTTGAATTGCGGAATGAGGATCTCTGAATTGGTGGGCATTGATATTGACAGGATTAAAGAGGATACCCTAACCGTGATTGGCAAAGGCAATAAAGAAAGGACGATCTATTTGAATGAGGCGTGTATAGCGGCGCTCGGCGCTTATTTAGCAGTCCGTCCCCCATCTCAAAAGGATAAAAACGCGCTATTCTTAAGCAAGAGAAAAGAGAGAATTAGTGTGCGTGCGGTTCAACATCTGATCAAACGGCATCTCTTGGCAGCGGGTTTGGATCCGAAAAAATACTCGCCCCATAAGCTTCGTCATACGGCGGCTACCCTGATGTATCAACACGGTCATGTCGACATTCGCGCGCTGCAACAAATTCTCGGACACGAGAGCGTTGCCACGACACAGATCTACACCCATATTGATGATGATCGATTGCGCCAAGCTTTAAATACCCATCCGCTCAGTCAGTTAAAGAAAGGCATCCCGGAAGATAAATAACTTGATGGATTTGCAATTTGGCCGCGTCAGTCAGATCGTTGTGCGCCATGATTTGCAGGATTACATCTTGACGGCTGAGGGTTCCCGAATAACTTGCAGTGAGTTTCCACAGACTGTCGCCCGATTGAATCTTGTATGGCGTTTCGGTTTCGTACAACCCTGAAGGTTCTGCAGTTTCTTTCGTTTGCAGCGAGGGATCGATTTGATGGGAATTCGATTCGTTTCCCATGGCAAATACAATAGTAACCCCGGATAAAATTACTGCAATTGTGAGTATTGCGATTGTCCAATTCATCCATTTTTTCATCTCTAAGCACCTCCGAACGCTTGTTCTAAATTCATTATAAAAGAACGCGCGTTCGGTGTCAAGGGCTTTTCGAACAAATGTTTGAAAAACGGCTGAAGTTCTGATATAATCAGGCTATACGAAACCTGAAAGGAGATGAATAATGTGTATGAAGATCTAAGTAACAAGCAATTGAACATTCTCAATTATATCAAACAGAGCTTAATGGATCGTGGTTATCCCCCAGCGGTGCGTGAGATCTGTACGGCTGTTGGACTGAAATCTCCTTCTACCGTCCATGCCCATCTTTCCTCCCTTGAGAAAAAGGGATATATCCGCAAAGATCCGACAAAACCGCGGGCGATCGAGATTCTCGATCGAGATGACTTTTCTTTTGCCACTAAGCGGGAGGTTATCAATGTTCCTGTTGTTGGAAAAGTAACGGCGGGCGCTCCAATTTTAGCCATTGAAAATATAGAAGACAGCTTCCCCGTTCCGGCTGATTTTATCGGCAACAAGCAATGCTTTATGCTGACGGTTCGTGGAGACAGCATGATTAATGCGGGAATTCACGATGGCGATTATATCTTGGTCAGCCAGCAAAAAACGGCTCAAGACGGAGAGATCGTTGTCGCCTTATTGGAAGATGAAGCCACAGTAAAAAGATTCTATAAGGAAAAAGATCGCATTCGTCTCCAACCGGAAAATGAGCTGTATAAACCGATTTACAGCAGTGATGCTGTTGTGATTGGAAAGGTTGTTGGGGTATTTCGACAACTTCATTGAATTCAGCAGCAAAAGTGTGACAGTTTGGAATATAAACAAAAAGAAGTTCCTGTTTGGAACTTCTTTTTTTATGCCCTATTTTCTTTGTGTGTTGGTTGCTTATCAGATTACCCTATTGCCGAAAATATGCGATCATTTCAGCAACGGCGTAGAGCGCCTGGGTGAAAATCAATCCGCCCTGTACATAAACGGCGAAAGGTTCGCGCATGGGCGCATCGGCGCTGAGTTCGATGGAAGCGCCTTGAACAAAGGTGCCGGCAGCCATGATAACGGGATCTGAATAGCCTGGCATCTCCCATGGAATCGGACGCACGAAAGAATCTACAGGTGAGAATTTTTGAATGGTTTCGCAGAAAACCTCGATGTTTTTTTCGTTTTTCAATAGGATGGTTTGTACGATATCGCCTCGACTTGTTTTTGTATCTGGATAGGTTTCATACCCTAAATCCTCAAATACGGAGGCAAAAAGCAGGGCGCTCTTCAATGCGTTGTTGACGACTTGTGGAGCGAAAAACAGACCTTGGAGAATCGAACGAGATTGTCCGAAGGTTAAGCCGCACTCCTTCCCTACCCCTGGAGCTGTCAAGAAATTGGCGATTCGATTGATCAGGGATTCGGTTCCGGCTACATATCCGCCGGATAAGGCGAGCCCGCCGCCGGGATTTTTAATCAATGATCCCACAGCGAGATCGGCGCCGATTTCAACGGGTTCCTTGGTTTCAACAAACTCGCCATAGCAATTGTCTACCATGACAATCAAATCGGATCGAATTTGCTTGATTGCGGCAATCGCCGCCTCCATCTCTTCCATGCGGATGGCTGGCCGGACTGCATAGCCTGTAGAGCGTTGGATCATGACGACCTTGGTCGTATTGGAAAGAAAATTCGCCAGCTCTGAAATCTGGATCTTCCCCTGGGCCGAGAGGGGCAGTTCGCGAAATCCGATGCCGAACTCGCGGAGATTTCCCGGCTCATCGCCGCTGATGCCCAAAACCTTTAAAAGCGTGTCATAGGGCGTTCCCGTAATGGAGACAACCTCATCCCCCGGCAGCAGCAAACCCCGCAGGGTTAAGGCCAAGGCATGGGTGCCTGACGCGATGGTTGGGCGCACCAAAGCGGCTTCCGCGCGGAAGAGTTTGGCATAAATTTCTTCTACCTTTTCACGCCCCACATCATCGTAGCCATATCCGGTGTTCCATTGGAAATGTGCGCTTTCCAATCGAGATTCCCGAAAGATATCCAGAATCTTTTTTTCGTTTTGTATTTGAATGGCTTCGAGTTTTGCAAATTGTGGCAAGATCCGGACATAGGCGCCATCTAAGAAGATCTTGTCTGCCGGCGAGCAGGAGAATGATGAAAATGGAGAATCGGATTGTTGAAAGTCTGTCATACTACGCCTCCTCGGTGGTTTCTGTCTTGGGGCTCATGATGGCTTCATCCACGGCTTGAAAGAGTTTTTCTGGATTTAAATCATAATCCTCCCAATAAAACCATTGGATATTGGGTTCTTTTCGAAACCAAGTCAATTGTCGTTTTGCGTATCGCCTTGAATTTTGCTTGATCTTTTCAATCGCCGATTCCAGCGATATTTCTCCTTCAACTACCTGAAGCAGTTCCGGATAGCCAATGGCTTGAAAGGCTTGAGCTGATTTTGGCACGCCTTGATCAATCAAGCCTTGAATCTCTTCCAGCCATCCGTCTTTTATCATGATATCAACGCGGTCGTTGATTCGCTGATAGAGGGAATCTCGATTTCGAAAATTGACGCCGATCAGAATTGAGGAAAACTCCTCTCGTGGTTTACGGAAGGAATCGGTCTTTCGCGTTTCTTGATCGCTTAAGATTTCCAGGGCGCGAATGATCCGCTTTCGGTTATTGGGATGGATCTGATTATTTGCCTTTGGATCTTTGGCAATCAAATCCGCGTATAGACTTTCTGTGTCTCGGGCTTCCAGCTGTTGCCGCAGAGCATCGTTTCTCTTGGTTTCCGAGAAATCAAGCTGATAGAGCAAGGCCTGCATATAGAGGCCAGTTCCCCCGACAACAATGGGGGTTTTTCCTCTCTCTTGAATATCGGGGATCAAGGCTAACGCCTCTTGCTGATATTCGGCAACGGAATAGCTGCCGGTGGGTTCCACCATATCCAAGAGATGATGTGGAATTTCAGCCCGTTCTTCCCGGGTTGCTTTTGCGGTTCCGATGGTGAAGCCCTGATAGATTTGCATGGAATCTGAGGAGAGTATTTCTCCCTGATAGCGGTGTGCCAGTTCGATGGATAGACCGGTCTTTCCTGCCGCAGTGGGTCCAACAACAAAGATGACGGATGAATTCAATGATTTTCGCATTATGTTCTTCTCCCAAATTTCTTTTCAAGTTCTGCTTGAGTCAGCCGGATCATCGTCGGTCGTCCATGGGGACAATGAAACGGATCTTCGCATTTTTGCAGCTCTTTAAATAAGGCGGACACCTCTTTTTCAGTGAGAGGATCTCCGGCTTTGACGGCGGCTTTACAGGCGGCTTGAGCGATTGCCGCCTCCTGTTCCGAGGATAAAGCCCGTTCGCTCAAGCGGCTGATTTCATCCAAAAGACGAATGAAAAACCGCTCGGGATCCGTAGTAGACAGCTCCAGAGGAACGCTTCTCAATACCATGGTCTGTTCCCCAAGGCTCTCGATTTCAATCCCGTATCGGGCAAAGCGATCACAGAATCGCTCCGCCAGCTCCCGTTCGCTTTGGTTCAAGGAAATGATGCGAGGTTGCAAGAGCAATTGTTGATTCTTTTTGCTATCCCTTGCGTAGTTTCGGATTTTTTCGTAGAGGATCCGTTCATGGGCCGCATGTTGATCGATCAGGTACAGAGCCTCCGGAGCTTCTGATTTTGCCAATAGATAGGTTCCGAAAATCTCGGATACATACAGGCTGGGATAGGAAAATGGAGGAGCGGATTTTGGCGTCAAGGATGGCTGGAATGGAGAATTGTTCCGATATGGAACTTCATATCCCGTTTGTTCCAGATGTGAGTCTTGAGCCTCAGGCTCTTTCGGCTCCGAAAGATTGAGCTGAATGGATTCAGCTTCATCCATGGCATATCGATTGATCCATTGTGAAAGGGCTTCAGACGATTCTTCGACTTTTTCCAGCTTGAGGGGTTCGTGTTTATCCGCCGGTTTCTGTTTTTCTTCGAATTTCCAAGTTTTCGGTTGCTGATGCGCAATCAGCGCGGATTGCAGAAGGTCTGTCATTTGCCCCTGCACCTCTTTCTCCTCTTGGAATCGAACCTCCAGTTTGGTGGGGTGAACATTCACGTCAATTCGGCTCGGATCCATTTCGACGGAGAGAATTGCGATGGGAAACCGTCCCTTCATCAGAAAGGGCTTATAGGCTTCTTCCAGAGCAAATCTGAAGATGCGGCTGGAAACAAATCGATGATTCAAAAAGAAGTATTGATGATTGCGACTGCCTCTCGAGGCGTTGGGTTCCGATAGGAATCCTGAAACCCGAATCCCTGCATTTTTCTCATTCAGAGGAAATAATTGTTCGAAATAGTGGATCCCCTGCAGGTCCAAGAGGATGTCTTCGACCTTGCCGTTTCCGGAGGAATAGAAAATTTGCTGTTCCTCCCGGATGCATTCAAAGGAGATAAAGGGAAAACTAAGGGCTGTGCGTTTGACAATATCATAAATTCGCGCAGACTCCACCTGGGTTGACTTTAAAAATTTGCTGCGCACCGGGGTATTGAAGAAGAGATCCTCTACCACAATTTGCGTTCCCTGATTGCTTCCTGTCGGATGAAAATCCAACTGTTTGCCTCCGCGGAAATGAATATAATGCCCGGATTCCTCCTCTTCCCCTTTGGAGAAAAGTTGAATCGAGGCTACAGCAGCAATGCTGGCTAAGGCTTCTCCGCGAAAGCCCAAGGAAGTAATGGCGTAGAGGTCCTTGGCCTGGGAGATCTTGCTGGTGGTATGGCGCAGAAAGACCTTAGAAAAATCTTCCTTATAGATGCCTTTTCCATTGTCGGAAACACGAATTCTTTTCTTGCCGCCTTCTTGAAAATCCACAACGATTTGCGAGGAACCCGCATCAATGGCATTTTCCACCAGTTCTTTTACGATGGAAGCAGGACGTTCAATGACCTCGCCTGCGGCAATTTGATTAATCGTATTGGCATCTAATAAATTAATTACACTACGATTCGCATTCATATTGCACCTCATATTTCTAATTATTGCATTTCGCAATTAATTCATCTAGTAAAACCAAAGCTTCAATGGGTCTGATCTGATTGGTGTCCAGATTTTTTAGGGCTTCAATCACTTCTTGATGCTGTGGAGTCACTTCGGCTTCCGCAGAAGGACTCGTCAGTTTCATCTCCATTTGGATCGCGCGATCCTGGCGAGTCAAATCGCTTTCTTCCAGCGCTTGAAGAATTGATTTGGCGCGGTGGATGATCGGATTCGGCACCCCGGCTAATTTTGCCACTTCAATGCCATAGCTCTTATCCGCGCTGCCACGGGAAATCTTGCGTGTAAAATAGATCTGTTCTCCGTCTTCTTTGACGGAAATCTTATAGTTTTTGACACCGTCCACCTTCTCTTCCAATTCGCTGAGTTCATGGTAATGGGTGGCAAACAGGGTCTTCGCCCCGCAGCGTTTTTTGTTGGAGAGGTATTCGACGACAGCCCAAGCGATGCTCAATCCATCGTAGGTGCTTGTTCCTCGACCAATTTCATCGAGAATCACAAGGCTGGAAGCGGTGGCATGGCTCAGGATGTTGGCGACCTCGTTCATTTCGACCATAAAGGTGCTCTGGCCTTGAGCCAGGTCGTCGGAGGCGCCGATTCTTGTGAAAATCTGATCGACAAGGGGAATCTCAGCAGAATCTGCAGGGACATAGGATCCCATCTGCGCCATTAACGTTATCAGGGCTACCTGTCTCATATAGGTGGATTTACCTGCCATATTGGGTCCCGTGAGGATCAACATGCGGTGATCCTCTTGGTTCAACAGGGTGTGATTGGCGATAAAATCTGATTTGCCTATCATTTTTTCGATTACTGGATGGCGTCCGTTCTCGATGCGTAGATCACCGGACTCTTTGATTTCCGGCCGCACATATTGCCCCTCGCGGGCTACGGTGGCCAAGGAAATGACGGAGTCGAGCCGAGCGACCTGTGAGGCCGTTTTCTGGATGCGTGGAATGGACTTTGAGAGTTCCTCCTGTAAGGTCTTGATCAAGGCCTGTTCCAGGCGCAACGCGCGCTCTTCCGCTCCGAGGATCTGATCCTCCATCTGTTTCAGTTCCGGTGTGATAAACCGCTCCGCGTTTACGAGGGTTTGCTTTCGGTGATAATCCAAAGGGGCGTTGGCGAGATTTGATTTGGTGATTTCGATATAGTAGCCAAACACCTTATTGAATTTCACCTTCAAAGATTTAATACCCGTCCGTTCCCGTTCTTGTGCTTCAAATTCAATCAGCCAGGCTTGGCTGTTGTTGACAAGACCGCGAATTTCATCGAGCTCCGGCGAGTATCCTTGACGGATGACTCCTCCGTCTTTTATAAGAAAAGGCGGATCATCGGAAATTGCGGATTGAATCAGGGTCCAAAGATCCGACAGATCATCCAGGGTTTCTCCCATGATTAATAAATTCTCTTCCGGGTGTTCCAAAAGAAGGGCTCGGATCTGCGGCAGGGGCGCAAAGGAGCGCCTTAGAGAAGCAAAGTCCTTTGGACTGAAATTCCCATACCCGAGCTTTCCCAATAAGCGCTCATAGTCATACACGTCTTTGAGGGAGTCTTTGAGCTGAAGCATGCGGCTGTAATTGGAAATCAGGCCATTGATCATGTCCTGTCGCGCCTTGATTTGATCCAAGTCCAGAAGTGGTTGTTCGATCCATTGCTTCAGCAATCGAGCCCCCATGGCGGTTTTGGTGCGATTCAACACCCAAAACAGGCTTCCTCTGGTGGAACCGTCTCGAAGGGTTTCTGTTAATTCGAGATTCCTGCGGGTCGTCGCGTCCAGGCGCAGCAATTGTCGAAGGTGATAGAAGGAAATGGGTTTGAGATGCGAAAGAGTCATTTTCTGCGTCTCAAAGAGATAATCCAGCAGCATGGCGGAGGATTTGATCGCCAAAGGTTCCTGGAATTCCTCTTCCCCACGGGTCAAAAGCTCCGGTTTTTTTTCGAATATTTTCATGGCTTCCGTTTCAATCAGTTCAACCCATGGCGTTAATCGCAGAGTGGGCATGTACTGAGTCAGTTTTTCCGTGATGGGACCGGCAGCCTTGTTTTCATTGGAGATAAGAATCTCAACGGGGCGATACTTGTAGATCTCCGCCAGCAAGGCATGGTGATCCGCATCGTCGATAAAGGAAGTGCGTGTCGCATACCATTCTCCCGTTGTAATGTCGACGGCGGAGAGTCCAACGCCTTCCAAGCCAATATGCAGGGCGCAAAGAAATTGATTGGATTCACTGACCCAGAGCTTCTCATCGTTAAGGGTTCCGGGCGTGATGATCCTTACCACTTCTCGATTGACAAGGGTTTTGCCCTTTTGCGGCAATTCCGTTTGCTCGCAGATTGCAACGCGATATCCTTTTTTAATCAAACGCACAATGTAGCCTTGGGCGGAATGAAAGGGCACGCCGCACATGGGTGCCTTTTCCTTGTTGCCGCTTGCTCTTGCGGTTAAGGCAATCTCGAGCTCCTTGGAGGCGAGTATTGCATCCTCATAAAACATCTCATAAAAATCACCCATGCGGAAAAATAGAATTTCATTCGGGTGTTTTTCTTTAATTGAAAAATATTGTTCCATCATTGGTGTCATTTTTTTCATCCAATCACTCCACTTCTCCGAATAGAATAAAGGTCTGTGCTCTCTTGACGTTTACACGGACAATACTGCCGATCAGACCAGGGTCTCCCGGGAAATGAATCAATTTACTGCCTTTCGTTCTTCCGTTGAGAATAGAGGAATCATTTTTGCTGACTCCTTCGACCAAGACTGTAAGTGTTTTTCCAACCAAGGCTTCATTTTTTCGCAAAAAGATGGGATTCACGGTTTCCATCAACCGGTCAAATCGATGGTGTTTGACATCATCCGGCACCTGATCGGGATCCGTCGCGGCAGGGGTGCCCGCTCTGGGAGAATAGAGATAGGAAAAGGCAAAATCGTACTCGGCTTCTCTTACCATGGACAAGGTATCTTGGAAATCTGCTTCTGTCTCTCCTGGAAATCCGACAATCAAATCGGTCGAGATCGTCAGATTGGGAATAACAGACTTCGCATAGTTTAATTTTTCAAGATAAGACTCTTTGGTATATTTTCGATTCATCTTTTTTAGGATTCGGTTGCTGCCGGCTTGAACAGGCAGATGCAATTGATTGCAGATCGTTGGATATTTCGCCATGATATCAATCAGATGATGAGAGATATCCTTGGGGTGGCTGGTCATAAATCGGATGCGCTTGATCCCTTCAATGGCAGCGATCTCTTCCAATAGATCGGCAAAGACCACGGAGGAATCCAAATCATTTCCGTAAGAGTTGACGTTTTGACCCAGCAAGGTGATTTCCTGATAACCCGAGTCCGCCATCTCTTGTACTTCAGCGAGGATTTCATCCTTGGAACGGCTTTGTTCCCGTCCCCGGGTATAGGGCACAACACAATAGGAACAGAAATTGTTGCAGCCAAACATAATATTGACGAAGCCCTTGAAATCATAGAGGCGTCTGGATGGCAGATTTTGATAGGTTTTAACACCGTCTTCCAGGACGTGGATTTGGCGTCGATTAACCTTGTAGCTATCCATCAGCAGGACGGGCAGTTCATGAATATTATGCGTGCCAAACACCAGATCCACATGGGGATAGCTTTTTTTTAACTTTTCAACAATATGTTCTTTTTGAGCCATGCATCCGCACAAGGCGATCCGCATTTTTGGATTTTTCTTTTTTAACGCCTTTAATTGTCCCAGATTTCCAAATACCTTCATCTCTGCATTTTCTCGAATCAAACAGGTGTTATATACGATCAAATCGGCTTCTTCTTCCCGATCAACGCGTGTGTATCCGCATTCTTCGACGACGCCGGCCATAATCTCGGAATCGCGTTCGTTCATTTGGCAGCCCCAGGTTTTGATGATATAGGTCAAGGGGTGTTCGGTGTAATTTTCTCGGATCCATTGATTCAATATCGTGATTCCAAGCTCGCCGGTTTGTGCTGTTGGTTCTTGTGTTAGTTCGATAATTTCTTCCATTTTACCCTCCGTTTACAAATCACTTTATTATATCAAATCCCCCCTGCCACTTCCAGAGAATCCAACAACGGTTTGGGGGAATGTTGATAAGAATTAACAATTAGTTGTCAATTCCTTAATATCTTATTTCAAATTGTCAAGTTCTTTCGGTATAATAAGGTTAAGAGAGGTGACGGCCATGTTTAGTGAACGATTGAAATCTTTACGTAGAGCGTCAAAAATGAAGCAGTCTGAATTGGCGCAGAAGTTGTCTTTATCCCAACAGACCATTAGTCTTTATGAAGCAAACAAACGCCATCCAGACTTGGAGACCCTTGTTCGATTGGCGGATGAATTTCAAGTTTCAACAGATTATCTATTGGGACGCACCAAGCATCGCAATATTTTAAGCAAGGAATTTATTCATTCTTCAAACCTGGAAGAGCTTTTCCAGGTGCTGATGGAAATACCGGGGATGCAATTGGACGGTCATGAAATTGAATCGATCGATCGATTGTTGATTAATGAGTCTCTTCGCTCTTCCCTCCGGCTTTCCCGATCCATCAGGAAGGAGCAATAGGATGTCGGAACAGGTTCGATTTCCTGAGAGACTTCGCTTTTTGCGATTGGAAAAGCGCTGGACACCGGAGAATTTTGCCGGAATGCTTGACAGCCATAGGAGTACGATAGTAAGGTATGAAAAGGGAGATCGATTTCCCAGCTTTGAAACCCTGATTCGAATGGCTTCTCTTTTTTCTGTTTCTACCGATTATTTATTGGGAATTACAGATCGAAGAGGAACGGAGAATTCATTGAAAGCCCGTGTAATCGTGTCCGTAAAAGCGCAAATGCGCCTGCGAGAAGGAAATTTGGAAATCCAAGACTTGGAAACCCAAGGCTCCTTCCCTCTTTTTGAGTTGGATCGCGAGGGCGATTTGCTATTTGTAAGGCTTGAAAGCCGCGAGTATATGCCCCACTACGCACCGAAGGACATCTGGGTAGTAAAGACTGATGTTCAGCCGGCAAGCGGAGATCAGGTGCTGTTGAGAAGGAATGGAAAAGTGGAAATGAAAACCTTTTATCAACGCCCTAACGGAGTCATTCTAGTCAGTGTAGTATCCTATGCTTCGCCCGAGTGGGTGCCTCAATGGAACCCGGAAGCAGTGGTAGGTATTTTGACCCATGTTATTCATTCTATGAAGCAAGTCTAAGGAGGCCAAAATGGAAGTATCCAAACGAATTAAAAGACTATCAGAATCACCGATACGAAAATTGATCCCCGTCAGCGACCAGGTGAAAAAGCAAGGGGTTCACGTCTATCATTTGAATATCGGGCAACCGGACATTCAAACGCCGCAAGCCTTTTATCAAGCCATTGGAGACTTCAATCAACCGGTACTTGCCTATGCGGATTCCCGTGGAATTCTTCCCTTGCGGGAGGCATATCAGGACTATTATGACCGGGCGGGATTTTCCTTCTCAACAGATGAACTCTTGGTGACAAATGGAGGCAGTGAAGCCCTCCTGTTTGCATTGATGACCATCTGCGACCCGGGCGATCAAGTGATGGTGCCGGAACCTTTCTACACCAATTACAACGCCTTCGCCCTCGCCGGCGATATTGAAATCGTTCCCATTCCCACAACAAGGGATACGGGATTTTCCTTGCCCGACAAGGAAATCATCGAGGCTTTGATAACGCCAAAAACCCGTGCGGTCCTGGTTTCAAACCCTGGAAATCCAACGGGCAAAGTCTTGCATAGCGACGAGATGAAACTCTTGAAGGATCTGGTTAAGGACCATGATCTCTTTTTGATCGCGGATGAAGTCTATCGTGAATTCGTTTATGGCGGCGCTTGGCGATCATTTGCCGAATTTACGGAACTTGCGGAGAATCTAATTGTGGTTGACAGCGTATCCAAGCGTTATAGTGCTTGTGGCGCCCGTATTGGCGTTTTAGCATCGAAGAACACATTGTTCATCAAGGAAACCTTAAAGCTCTGTCAGGGGAGATTGTGCGTTCCCACCTTGGAACAAATAGGCGCTGTCGAGTTGCTTCGCGATACCGACACTACCCTGCCCCCCATGATTGAAGAGTATCGTGTTAGGCGCGATGTGATGATGGAGATGTTGAAAAAGATTCCCGGCGTGAAATTCCATTGCCCCGAGGGCGCTTTTTATATGATTATCGAATTGCCGGTTTCCGATGCCGAGGATTTTGTGCGTTGGATGCTGGGAGAATTCCAGGATCATGGAGAGACCTTGATGGTGTCGCCGGCAAAGGATTTTTACAAGACCGCGGGCCGAGGCCTCTCTGAAGTTCGAATTTCCTATGTGTTAAAAAAAGAAGATCTGATTCGCGCCATGGAGCTCTTGCAGCTAGCCTTGGAGGCTTATCAAGAAAAGTAAGCATAAGCAATAAAAAACGATCATCCTTCAGGATGATCGTTTTTTATTTGTTTCATTTTTATTTGTCTAGATCCAAATCTTTGAACAAGTCGCCGATTGTGATTTCAGAATCATCGCCTGATGTGTAAGACTCAAACTTTTCTTCTCTCTTCTTAGGCGCTCGTTTACGCTTTGGCTTGGAGTCCGATGCTGGACGCTCAGGACGCTCAGGACGTTCTGGCTTCTCAAGGGTCTCCTTGATGCTCAAGCTAATTCGGTGGTTTTCAGCATCAACGCTCAATACCTTTACATTCACCATTTGGCCGATTTCCAAAACGTCGGAAACCTTGTTGATTCGTTCGTAGGCGATTTGAGAGATATGAACCAAACCGTCAACGCCTTGAGTCAACTCGATAAACGCGCCGAAGTCAGTGAATCGAGCAATTTTGCCTTCATACACTTCGCCAACCACGTAGTTTGCTTCGATGTTGTCCCATGGATGAGGAATCAATTGCTTGTAGCCCAAAGAAATTCGGTTTGTTTCACGGTTGAAATCAAGAACGATTGTTTCCACGTCGTCTCCAACAGTAAGAACCTCTTTTGGATGCTTGATTTTGCCCCATGACAAGTCAGAAATGTGGATCAGGCCGTCAACTCCGCCCAATTCAACGAAAACGCCAAATGGCATGATCTTCTTGACTTTTCCAACGATCTTTTGCTCTTTTTCAAGGGTTTCCCAGAATGCGTCAGCCTTAACTTTCAAAATAACCTCTTCGATTACTTTGTGTGAAAGGATGATGCGGTTCTTGCGAGGGTTCAACTCAATGATTTTTGCTTCAATTTCTTGATTCAGGTATTGCGTTAAATCTTTGACGTAGCTTACAGAGAGTTGAGAAGCTGGCATGTATGCACGCAAGCCTTCGATGTACGCTACCAATCCGCCTTTATTTACTTCGTCGATTGTTACCTTAACTGATTGATCAGCATCTTGGATTTCTTTTACTTTTTTCCAAGCTGCTTTTTGTGCGAGACGTCGAGTTGATAGGACAACATTGCCCTCTCCGTCGTTCATGTTGACAACAACGGCTTCAATCTCATCACCCACATTGAACTGCTCCGTCAATGGAACGTCCTTTTTGAAAGAAAGTTCATTTTTCGGAATCATTGCATCTGATTTGTACCCGATATTCACGAGAACGCCTTCTTCTGATACAGAAAGGATTGTTCCTGTTACGATAGCCCGGGTATAAATTTTTTGCATTTCCTTTTCCATTTCTTCCATCATTTCTTGCATTGTTTGTTCATTTCCTTGTTGATTCAAAGTCTTTAGAACCTCCTTAGTTATCCAGTCAGGGGTTGAAGCCCCTGCTGTTATACCTATTGTATGATATTTCGATAAATCTTGAAAGGGAATTTCTTGTGCTGTTTCGATATGAAACACCACAGGACAGTATAGCCCCCCAATTTCTACCAACTTTTTCGTATTCGAACTGTGTTTGCCTCCGATGACCAAAAGAGCATCTACGGTTTTAGCCAGTTCGATACAAGCATTTTGTCGCTTCTCAGTCGCTGCGCAAATGGTGCGATAAATTTGCAGCGGATCGAATCGTTTCTTCAATTCCGTTAGAATCGAATTGAATCGAGTGAGTGAGAATGTGGTCTGCGCGACAACACAGGGATGGTCGAGATCAGGCAGTTCATCGATCTGTTCTTTTCGAGCGATGATGTATCCTTGATTCCCGCACCAGCCATTGATGCCAATGACTTCTTTGTGTTGTGCGTCTCCTATAATAATCACGGGTTGACCCTGCTTGTGACAGGTCTGCACGTGCTTGTGTATCTTTTTAACAAATGGACAGGTCGCGTCGATTACGTCCAAACCGGACTCGACGAATCGCTGATACTCCGCATGGGAAATGCCATGGGAACGAATGATGACGCGCTCATAGGCGGCAAGAATTTCATCAATGGATTCAATCTTCGCAATCCCCTTTGATTGAAGGTCTTCAATGACCTGCTCGTTGTGAATCAAAGGACCATAAGTGCAAACCGGCACGTCCGCTCTCGCTTCGGCATCGGCCAATTCCATGGAGCGTTTCACACCGAAACAAAACCCATAGGTTGCAGCAAATTTTATTT
Organism: Eubacteriales bacterium; assembly: GCA_030625815.1. Classification (GTDB taxonomy): domain Bacteria; phylum Bacillota; class Clostridia; order Tissierellales; family GPF-1; genus GPF-1. The sequence continues at coordinate 12,990 of DAOUQF010000004.1, read as the reverse complement.
TCAACGATTCAAGCCCTCTCTCTGCTTCATTTCATATAGAGACAGGATCCGATTCACTACCTCTGCGATATTCATAGCCGAGGTGTCAATTTCAATGGCGTCATCCGCCTTTTTGAGGGGCGCCATTTCTCGCTGGCTATCAATTCGATCCCGCGATTCTATATTGGATACAATTTCTTCAAAAGAAACGGATTCCCCTTTTTCCTGCATCTCCAAAAAACGTCTCTTTGCACGAACTTCAACATTGGCCGTCAAAAAGATTTTTAATTCTGCCTTTGGAAAGACATAAGTGCCAATATCTCGTCCATCGACCAAGATGTTTTGGTCGACAGCCATGGCGCGTTGCAACTCGACTAGAAAAAGTCGAACGGCAGGAATGGCAGAGTATGCCGAGACCGCCTGATTGATTTCGATGCTTCGAATCTCTTGGGAAACATCTTCCCCGTCCAAAAAGATTCTCTCGCCGTCCATTTGAATCTCAGTTTGCAGCTCGGTGATTTTTTCGGATACGCGATCGGGCTGAATGTTCAAGCGCAAAAACTTGAGGGTCACGCCGCGATACATGGCACCCGTATCGATATATTGAAAATTGAGTTTGGAAGCAACAAGTTTTGAAATGGTGCTCTTTCCAGCGCCTGCAGGTCCGTCTATGGCAATAATCATGATGTCCACCAAATCCTTCTATTTCACATTCCCATCAATTATATAATACTTTGGGACCAGTAACAACCATGAATCAAAAAAAAATAAAGCCATTCGGCTCTATTTATTTGTTTCCTTGGCTATACGTGTGAATGGAATCCCATATTTCTTCCAGTTCTGTGAAGCGTTCCGTCAATGCTTCTCGCCTTTCGTTGCCAATGGCGACAATTAAGGCGTTGATCACGCTCATGGGCGCGACCAAAGAATCGACAATAGAAAACATATTGCCTTGAGCAATCAATGGATAGTGAGAAACCGAATAGATCGGCGATTCCGTACTATCGGTAATTCCTACAATTTTGATTCCCCTTTTTCGAATAAACTCGAGAGTTTCAATGGTCTTGTACGAGTACCGGGGGTAACTGATGGTAATAACCAAATCATCTTTTGCAATGTGCAAAAGACTCTCAATGGGTTCGTTGTATTCCGAATCTACGATATACACCCCCGGTCGAATCAATTTTAAATAAAATACAAAATATTCCGCTAAGAGTTTCGAGCTTCGCATGCCCATAATAAAAATATGTTTGGCATTTTGAATTTCTTGAACCACCTGCTGAAAGACTTCCGGATTCAGTTCGGTCAGACTGTTTCGGATATTTTGAATGTCTGAATCCAACACTTTTTTCAAGATTTCACTTTGGTTTTCCTGATCCGTCATTTTCATTCTTTGCACGGTCGTTAATTTATTTCGGATCAATTGCTGCAAAGCCTTTTGCAGCTTGGGATATCCGGAAAAATTCAAGGCTTTTGCGAATCGAACGACAGTAGACTCGCTGGTGCCGACTTTTTTTCCAAGATCGGCAGCGGTCATAAATGCAACCCTCTCACTATTGTTGATGATATAATCCGCAATTTTTCGATGTCCCTTGCTCAAGGATTCATAACTTAGGTTGATTTGTCGTATCAGATCAATTCGATCCTTCATGGTTTCACCCCGCAAATTTTAATGCCAATTCTTTTCCTGCGTCAAAGGCCGCCTGATTGAGTGCAAGCGCTTCTTTTGGAACACGATTTTGAATGGCTTGTTTGAGCGCTTCGTCGCTGACGTAATGACAGATAGCGTTCATCGCTGTAATGGACACAATATTGGCGACGATGCTCTTGCCCACTTGTTCCTTGGCCGTATTCAATAATGGAAGGCGGACAATGTGGATGTCGGAGCGGTCGATCTCTTTCACTGTGTCATCAACTATCAGTATACCATTGGTCTTAATAGAATGTAAATATTTGTCGCATGCAGTTTGGCTCAATGAGAGAAGGCAATCGCATTTGTGAAATTTCGGAAAATCAATTTCTTCGTCTGAGATGATAACTTCCGCCTTGCTGGCGCCGCCCCTCGCTTCCGGCCCGTAGGATTGAGACTGGGTAACCTCTTTTCCGTCCAACATGGCCGCTTCCGCAAGAATGATCCCGCCTAGAATAAGACCCTGTCCACCCGTTCCGCTTAATCGAATCTCTTGTTCCGTCATTTTGATTCCTTCCTTTCTTGGACCAAATCAATGATTTTTTGATACGATTCCGTATATTCTGGTGCTGTACGGTTTATAAATTCGCCAGTCTCCACATGTTCTAATTTTTCTTTTTCCGAAAGGGCTGCGAAGCGGCTAGAGGGAACCGCTCGAAACTTCAAAAAGTTCATCATATCTACGGCTGACCCTTTTTTATTCTTGCGGCCATAATAGGTCGGGCAAGAACTGATGGCTTCCACCAGGGAAAAGCCCTTCTTTTGCAAGGCTTTTTCAACAAATTGCGACAATTGCTTCGCGTGGAAAACCGTCGAGCGAGCCACATAGGTGGCGCCGGCAGCTTGTGCCAAGCTGCAGATGTCGAAAGGTTGATCGATATTGCCGTATGGTGCGGTTGTGCCCTTGTCATGGAAAGGTGTTGTCGGCGAGTACTGCCCTCCGGTCATTCCATAAATATAGTTGTTGTAAACAACCGTGGTGATATCGATATTTCGTCGTGCCGCATGGATCAAGTGGTTCCCGCCGATGGCGCTGGTGTCTCCGTCCCCTGTGAGAACGATCACATGCAGGTGCGGCTTGGCCAGCTTGATTCCCGTTGCAAAGGCCAGGGCGCGACCATGGGTTGTATGCAGGGTGTTGAAATCCAGGTAGCCTGGAGCACGGGAGGAACAACCGATGCCGGATACAATGCAGACATCGTCTTTTTCCCATCCAAGTCTGTCAACCGCTTCCATGACCGCTCGAGTGGCAATGCCGTGGCCGCAACCCGGGCACCAAATATGCGGCAGGCGTTCTTCACGAAAGTATTTCGTTATGAGTTCGCTTGACATGTCAGCACCTCCTCAATTTTTTGATAGACATCCTCGGGATCAATCAGCTCTCCGGCGCCATTCCCCAAGAAATGAATGGGGGCTTCATTTTTCACGATTCGTTCGATCTCTTGCACGTATTGCCCTTCGTTCATTTCAACAACCAAAATGGCTTTGGCTCTTTTAGCCGCTTTTAAAATGGCTTCTTCCGGGGATGGCCACAGGCTGATCACCCGGAATTCCCCGATGTTTTTTCCTTCTTTTCTTGCCAAGCGCGCAGCCTTTCTGGCCGAGCGATAGGTGGACCCATAGGAGAGGATCAAAAGATCAACTTCCTCGTCGACATTGACTTCTTCATAGAGGCAAAGGACGTCTTGATCTTCGATTTTTTGATGTAATCGCGTTAGTTGATTCCGCGCATTTTCTGTTGAATTGGTTGGGAATCCGGTTTCGTCGTGATAGAGACCGGTAATATGATAGCGATATCCTTCCCCAAAGGGCATCAATGCCGGTGTTAGGCTTTGATCGGGACGGTACGCATAGTATTCGTCTGGATTTCCGTCAAAACGACGGCGGTTGTAAGGAGGCATCGATTGTAGTTTCGTCATATTCACCTTTTCACGCATATGGCCAACGACTTCATCCATCAACAAGATGACCGGAGTCATAAATTGTTCTGCAAGATTAAAGGCGTGAACCGTTAGCGAAAAGGTTTCAGAAACCGATGACGGCGTTAGCACGATCATCGGATGATCGCCGTGGGTTCCCCACCTGGCCTGCATAATGTCCCCTTGCGCTGGAGAGGTAGGCAATCCAGTGCTGGGTCCGCAACGTTGCACATTGACGATGACACATGGAATCTCTGCCATGGCGGCATAGCCCAGATTTTCTTGCTTTAAGGAAAATCCCGGCCCGCTTGTGGCGGTCATGGATTTAACGCCAGCGATTGAGGCACCAATGGCGGCTGCCATACTCGCGATTTCATCTTCCATTTGAATGAACTTTCCTCCGTGTTTCGGAAGCAAAAGGGAAGATAATTCTGCAATTTCTGTCGATGGTGTGATGGGATATCCTGCAAAAAAACGCATGCCTGCATGCAGGGCGCCCATTACGCAGGCTTCATTTCCCTGCATTAATTTCGATTCTGTTTCCATTTAGTCCTCCTCTAAATAGATCGCGTAGTCGGGGCAACGTTGTTCACATAGCCCGCAGCGAATGCAAAGTTCTTCATCTGTAATGGAAACCTTTTCCTCAACGATGGATAGAACGCCTTTCGGGCAAAAAGCGACACAAATACCGCAACCCTTGCACCAGGATGGATTGATTCGTAAATGAACGTTCTTGTTGGCCATGTGTACCCTCCTCTGTTTTGTCGCCTTTATAATACCATTTACACTTTGGTTATGCAATTTAAATTTCATTATATTACAATTTAATAATAAAAATGAAAGTTTAATTGCATAAACTTGCAAAAAAAAAGATAAGTCCGAAGACTTATCCTTATTTTGCGTATTCAATTGCCCGTGTTTCACGGATAACATTCACTTTGATTTGTCCGGGATATTCCAATTCATCTTCGATGCGCTTGACAATATCGCGAGACATATGGATAATCTGATCGTCATTGACTAAATCGGAGTTCACCATGATGCGAATTTCACGACCCGCCTGAATTGCGAAAGACTTATCGACCCCATCAAAGGAGTTCGAAATTTCTTCCAGTTTTTCGAGACGCTTGATATAGGTTTCCAGGGTCTCTCTTCTGGCACCTGGTCGTGCAGCAGAAATTGCATCGGCTGCTTGAACCAAAATTGCTTCAATGGTTTGCGGCTCAATATCGCCGTGATGTGCTGCAATTGCATGAAGAACCTTTGCGTTTTCCTTGTACTTTTTACAAAGGTCGATACCGATCTCAATATGAGTTCCCTCAATTTCATGATCGACGGCTTTGCCAATGTCATGCAAGAGTCCGGCCCGTTTTGCAATTCGTACGTCGGCGCCAAGTTCTGCCGCCATGGTTCCCGCCAAATAGGCAACCTCAATGGAGTGCTTCAAAACGTTTTGTCCATAGCTTGTTCGGAAGTTCAAGCGGCCCAAAAGTTTGATCAGTTCCGGATGAACGCCATGAATGTTTGCGTCGAAGGTAGCCTGTTCGCCAAATTCGAGCAATTGCGCTTCCAATTCTTTTTTTGCCTTGTTGACCATTTCCTCAATTCGAGCCGGATGAATTCGACCGTCCGCGATTAGTTTTTCTAAAGCGGATCGCGCGATTTCTCGTCGGACCGGATCGAAGCTTGACAAGATCACTGCTTCTGGTGTGTCATCGATGATCAGATCGACACCAGTCAGGGTTTCAAGGGTTCGGATGTTTCGTCCCTCTCGGCCAATGATTCGTCCCTTCATTTCATCCGAAGGAAGCGCTACAACAGATACCGTTGATTCCGCCACATGATCGGTTGAACATTTTTGAATGGCGTACGTGATAATGTTTCGTGCTTTTTTTTCTGATTCCATTTTTGTTTTTGCTTCGTTGTCTTTGATGATTTTCGCGGATTCGTGGACAATCTCTTTTTCCAAATCGTCCAAAAGAATTTGCTTGGCCTGATTTCCGGTTAAGCCCGCGACTCGTTCCAACTCTTCTTTTTGTTCGTGGTAGAGTTTTTCGATTTCATTTTCTCGGTTGTCGATTTTTCTGACTTTCTTCGACAAGCCTTCATCTTTTCGTTCGAGATTCTCTGCTTTTCTGTCCAGGATTGATTCTTTGTTAATCAGACGCTTTTCGAGAGATTGAAGTTCATTTCTCCGCTCTTTGCTTTCAGCCTCCGCTGAAGAGCGCATCTTTTGAATTTCCTCTTTCCCTTCAATGAGGACTTCCTTCTTTAAGGTTTCCCCTGTTCGTCTGCTTTCATCTATAATCCTTTTCGCCTCATCCTCTGCTGAGGTGATTTTTGATTCTGCTATTTTCTTTCGAATCATATATCCAGCCAGCAATGATGCGGCGCCTGTACCTACTGCAATAAAAATTGAATTATCGATTGTCTTCACCTCCCTGTCGTTATCAAATTGTTGTATCTTATACATTTTATTACTAATCAATTTGAGTGTCAAGATTGACAAAGGGTTAGAAAAAAAAAGAGCAGGGAATCCCTACTCTTTTTCAGCCTCTGTCGGTTCAATCAATTCATATTTGATTCGAATTTTTCGATCCAATTCTTCCATCAGACCGGAATGAGATTCCAAATAATCGCGGGCGTTGTTGCGACCCTGCCCCAATTTTTCATCACCGTAGCTAAACCATGATCCCGATTTGCGCACATACCCCTCTGCCACAGAGAGGTCTAAAACATCTCCGGATCTGGAAATCCCTTTTCCGTAAATGATATCGAATTCAACCTTTTTGAAGGGAGGCGCAACCTTGTTTTTCACAACCTTGACACGGGTTCGGTTTCCAATGAATTCATCGCCGCTCTTGATGGCTTCAATGCGTCGAATGTCGAGGCGGACGGAGGCATAGAATTTGAGTGCCCGACCGCCGGTTGTCGTTTCGGGATTCCCGAACATGACGCCAATTTTTTCACGCAATTGATTGATAAAGACTGCGATGGTATTGGATTTTTTAATGGAGCCAGCCAATTTTCTCAGGGCTTGAGACATCAAGCGAGCTTGCAGGCCCATATGGCTATCACCCATTTCTCCATCAATTTCCGCTTTCGGAACCAAGGCCGCTACGGAATCGATAACCAGAATGTCGATCGCGCCGCTTCGTACGAGCGCTTCAGCGATCTCAAGGGCTTGCTCCCCTGTGTCCGGTTGAGCGACGATGAGATTTTCAATATCAACACCCAATTTTTCCGCATAGAGCGGATCCAAGGCATGCTCCGCATCGATAAAGGCGGCGTTTCCACCGGCTTTTTGCGCTTCAGCGATACAATGCAGCGCTACGGTTGTTTTTCCGGAAGATTCAGGCCCGTAGATTTCTACAATTCGTCCCTTTGGCAGTCCGCCGATTCCCAAGGCCAAATCCAATTGCAGGGATCCCGTCGAGATGGATTCCATCTTGATATGGGCGCTTTCGCCTAACCGCATAACCGCGCCTTTCCCATATTGTTTTTCAATCTGACTCAATGCCATTTCTAATGCTTTTTCTCTGCTCATGAAAGTCACCATCCTTATTCGAACAATTGTTCTGATTTCATTTTAGTACAAACGTTCCCTTTCGTCAACATCAATTGACATTTTTAAAGAGTTTTGTATTTTTCACGACATAGTCGGCACCGGAAATGATGGTGAGTCCCAGGGCAATATAGAGCAAGATTTGATCCAAGGGGAAGCTGAGGGACAAATTGTTGAACAATACGACAACAATCGCCGTCATTTGACTGATCGTTTTTAATTTTCCCCACTTGCTGGCGGCGATTACGATCCCTTCTTTGGCTGCCAGGGTACGAATGCCGGTGATGGCAAATTCCCGAGTCAGAATTACCATGACGAACCATGCGGGAAGGATGCCTATTTCCATAAAGCAAAGGAACGCGGAGGTTACCAATAATTTGTCGGCTAAAGGATCCATAAATTTGCCGAAATTTGTGACCAGATTATATTTTCTTGCAATATATCCATCCAAGGTGTCTGTCAAACTGGCGATAATAAAGACGATGGCCGCCCAGGTTTGATAGGATTGAGAGTCATACAACAATAAGAACATAAAGACGGGAATCATTAAAATCCTGACAATGGTGAGTTTGTTTGGTAAATTCATAGCACTTCTCCTCTCAAATCATATTCATTTGTATCGGCAATGCGAATACGCACCCAGTCGCCAATGGAAACATGGCGATCCATGGGAAGAACTACGATCCCGTCAATTTCCGGCGCGTCAATCCAGGTTCGACCGATCATGAGTTTTTCGTCCGCATCGATTTCTTCGATCAAGGCTGTCATCTCTCTCCCTACCCATCGGGTCAGAGAGTTGGAAGAAACCTGCATTTGCGTTCGCATCAATTGTTCTTTCCGCTTCAATTTGATTGCTTCGGGGATTTGATCGGTTCGGGTTGCCGCAGCAGTTCCCTCTTCCGCAGAATAGGGAAAAACTCCAACTTTATCCAGGGGAACCCGTTGCAAGAAATCAACCAGCTCCTGGAATTCCGCTTCCGACTCACCGGGGAATCCAACAATAAAGGTGGTGCGGATGATGGCCTCGGGAATCATGGTGCGGATTTTCGTCACCAAGGTTTCAATCCCCGCTTGAGTCGAGGCGCGGTTCATCTCGCTGAGGACCTTGTCGTTGGCATGCTGAAGCGGTAGATCAAAATACGGCAATAGATGCTTTGCATGCTGAAAAACCGATAGGGTTTTATCGTCAAGCCCTTCAGGATACATATAAAAAACACGAATCCAAAAATCACCGCCGATTTCGTCAAGGGTCTGAAGCAAGCGATCCAGTTGAGGACTTCCTGCCCAATCGGCGCCAAAACGGGTGGTGTCTTGAGCGATTAGAATAATTTCCTTGGCGCCATCAATCACCAAGGCTTCCACTTCGGCTTGAATCGATTCGATGGAGCGGCTGCGCAGATTCCCGCGAATCGAGGGAATAATGCAATAGCTGCAATTCTTGTTGCACCCTTCTGCGATTTTTACGTATCGGGTTGTTCGTTTTTCGGGCAAGACGCGAAGAATATCTTCGCAATAGGGGCTGTTCAGCTCGTTCAGATCAAGAAAGGGTCCAGGGGCCTCGATCGCCTCGACAATTTTCTGCAAATTCCCTGTTCCGATCAAACCGTCGATCTCCGGCAATTCATTCAGAAGCTCCTGTCCGTATCGTTGGCTTAAGCAGCCGGCGACGATCAGACGTTTCGCCTTTCCCTGGGTTTTAAGATCGGCCAGTTCAAGGATTGCCGCAATGGAATCTTCCTTGGCATCCAGAATAAAGGTGCAGGTGTTGACAATGATAAAGCTGGCCTGGGTTGGGTCGGTCGTTAGCGGATACCCCGCTTGGGTTAGATAGCCTGCGATTTGCTGGCTGTCGACTTCGTTTTTAGAGCAACCCAAGGTTTCTATATAAAAATACTCGCTCATTTCTTCTCCTTTTGTGCCTTTCGCCATTCCATCAAGAGAAGGGACAAGGTTTCCGGCTTCTCGTAGAAAATGGTTGTGGCGTAGGGCCAGTCTAAGGTGTGTTCATAAAGGGGATCATAATAGTAAACCAATAGCTCTTCGATGGCGAAATCCAGGTTGTCGGCTTCAATGGCCGCAAGGATTTTATCGCAACGCGCATGGCCGAGGCGTTTGCGCAATCGATTGGTGGCCGCAATTAAAACATCGGCCCTTCCCCCCATGGAGTAGTCGCGATAGAGATTTTTCACCCGCTGGCCGCGACTGGTTTTCAATCGAATATGGATGCCTTTTTCGCTGGTTTGATAAAAGACGGGCGGCAGTACAACCTTTCCAACCCGCTTTCCTTCGCTTTCGATCCAGGCATAGTCTTTTCCCGCTTTAAGATTTGCTTGAATCTGTGCATAGAGCATGGATTCAAAATTCTTTTGGGTAATGGTTTGATCGTTGTAAAATACATTGCCGTAAACGGATCCGGAGTTTTTGGCCAATCGCTCCAGATGAATAATCGGTTCGTTTTTCTTTTCCAGTTGTTCCAAAGCCAGGCTTTTTCCAACGCCGGTATAGCCGTGCAGTACCAAGAGATGAAACGGCATGGGCGATTCGAAGAATCGATTGACCTCTTGCCGAAAGCCCTTGTAGCCGCCCTCTAATACATAGGCGGGAAGGTTCATCATGGTGACGACAGTAGCGATGGATTGACTTCTCATTCCCCCTCGGAAGCATTGAAAGCAAATCCGTTTTCCGGATTTGACAACTCCGCGGGCATAACGATAGAAATCCAATAATTTGGGCGCGGCATAGACCAAGCCTTTTTCCTTTGCAGTCTCCCGGGAGACCTGTTTGAAGATGGTGCCCACCTCATGATGCTCTTCATCGGTTAAGATCGGCATCGAGATGGCACCGGGAATATGGTCTTCTAAAAATTCATGGGTTGTTCGCACATCGACAATGACATAGTCATCCTGATTCTGCAACAATTCTGAAATACTAATTTTCTGTACGGGTAGCAACAGAATCCTCCTTTTCATCTAGCCGATTGATGTAATCGGCATCTACGAGCACGGATCGAGCCTTACTGCCCTGGTGCCCGCTGATCATTCCGTTTTCTTCCAATTGATCGATAATTCGTCCGGCACGGGCATAGCCCACCTTCAGTCTTCGTTGAATCAATGAAGTTGAAGCCCGTTGCTCGTCAATAACCAATTGCAAGGCGGTTTCATAGAGCGAATCGAGGGAGTCCTGAGAGGAATCAATTTTCGGCTTTTCCAACTCCTGCACGAGCTCTTCTTGAAACTCAGCCGGTTTTGCCAGGGACTGAACCAGTCGATTGACTTCTTCTTCGGAGATAAAAGCACCCTGGGTGCGAATGGGTTTCGATGCACCGACCGGGTAAAAAAGCATATCCCCTTTTCCCAACAATTTTTCCGCACCGGCCATATCCAGAATCGTTCGAGAATCGACCTGCGAGCTGACGGCGAAGGAAATTCGAGAAGGAATATTGGCTTTGATCAAACCGGTGATGACGTCGACGGATGGCCGCTGCGTTGCGACAATCAGGTGAATCCCCGCCGCACGCGCCATTTGCGCCAATCGACAGATGCTGTCTTCCACCTCGCCGGGGGATGTCATCATCAGGTCCGCTAATTCATCGATAATAATGACGATTTGAGGCAGGGTTTGCACACCCTCCCGATCTGCCATCTTCTCGTTGTAGGCACGATAGTTACGCACCCGCTCCTCGGAGAACAATTTATAGCGTTTGGTCATCTCTCCCACTGCCCAATGCAAGGCTGAAGCCGCTTTCTTAGGATCCACAACGACGGGGATCAAAAGATGCGGGATCTGATTATAGGAAGAGAGCTCCACCATCTTCGGATCGATTAAAAGCAGCTTGACCTCCTCGGGCGAAGCCTTATAGAGGATGCTGCAGATAATGGTGTTGACGCAGACGCTCTTGCCTGAACCCGTTGCGCCGGCTATCAAGAGATGAGGCATTTTTTCAATATCCGCGATCAATGGCTTTCCGGCGATGGTTTTGCCCAGGCCGATAGTCAAATTGGAATCGGAATTTTGAAACTGCGTGGTTTCGATCACCTCTCGAAAGAGAACCATTTGTTTTTTCTCATTTGGCACCTCGATGCCGATGGCTTTTTTTCCGGGAATCGGCGCTTCAATGCGCACATCCGCGCTGGCCATGCCCAAGGCAATATCGTCCGACAGATTTTTGATGCGGCTGATTTTCACACCGGGAGCCGGCTGCAATTCAAATCGCGTAATGGATGGGCCATAGCTGATATTCAAAATTTTGGATTCTACGCCAAAGCTTTGCAGTAGCGCCACCAATTGCTCCCCTTGTTCCTGGGCGTGCATATTGCCGCGGGCGGGGTTTTGATTGCCGCGCTTCAAAAGATCAAAGCCTGGCCGTTGATAGCCCGAATGATCCTTCTTAGGAATGACCATTTCTTTCGGCGGTTCCGCTGTTCTTTTTTTCACGGGCTTGGGTACCGGGATCGGTTTGTTTTTACTCTCCGGTTTCACAGCTGCGGCCTCGATTGGTTCGATCATTTTTTTTGGTTTTCGTACTGTTTTTTTGCGAATCGATTTCTCAATGGCTTCCGTTTTTTTTGTTTTCCGTTCTTCCTTGCGTTTCGCCTGATAGGCGGCAAATTGATTTTTCAATTCATCGGTGAATAGAAGATGAATCAGGTAAAAGCTGACTGTGGCCAATAAAATGACAAAACTTGCCATTCGGCCAATGGCAGCCACCATCAGGTATGCAAGGGAGAGTCCAATCGCACCGCCGGCAGAAACCAGATGAACGCGCAGATCTTCGGTGCGGCCATTCAGCATGACGGAATAGGTGTCCTGCAAACTTCCAGAAGGACTTGCCAGCAATTCAACCAGGGTGATAGCGAGCAAAAATAAGATGGTGAAATCCAGCACATCGCGTATTTTCAGCTCTTCCCCTTTCAGTACCTGAAAGGAAAAGAAGAAGAAAAGAGCGGCCAGAATCCCGGCTGATTTTCCAAACAGCCATTGAAATCCCCATAAGAGGCGATCGGTAATAAAACCGGTGGAAAGGTTTAAGAGTCCCAACAGCAAGACCACACCAATTGAAAATAAGAGCAGCGATTGTGCACGCCGTTTTCGAATGTTTGGGTCTGAAGTTTGTTTTTTCTTTTTTTGTCTTGGCATGTTTCCCTCCTGATGATTTCTTTTATTCCTCTTTCGCGTTGAGTCCCTTGACGGAAATTGCTAGGGCTTCTGCGCGCGCCGCGCTAATGGGACCGAGTGTGACGACACTGACTTCTTGTTTCAATAGAGCGATCAAGAAGGCATTGAGTTCTTCTTCATCAACTGCCTCCACACCGGCTAAAATCTCTTCTGAATCATACAGGGGTTCCTCAAAGAGGGTTGCCCTGCCCAGATAATTCATGCGGCTTGTGGGGCTTTCATCGCTGATGGCGAGAGTGCCCTTTAAATATCGCTGAAAGGTGTGAATGGAATCGCGATCGATGCCATTTGCGCGAAGATCTTGAAAGATTGCAGTCAGCAAGGAAATGACTTCTTCCGTGCGTTCCGGCTGGAATCCCGCGTAGATATTGAAGGCGGAATGATGCTGAAACAATTGCGAATAGGAATAGATCGAATACACCCATCCCCGCTCCTCTCGAAACTCCTGAAAGAGGCGCGAACTCATGCTTGATCCCAGGTAGCTGTTGATTATGGACATATAGATGCGATCCTTCAATTCAGTCAGGGGTTGGAATTGAAGCCCCAAGGCCAGGTGCAATTGCTCGGTTTCCTTTGAATAGTGCTGGTAGTGTTTCGGGTTTGACGTTCCTCTTGAAGAGGGATGCGATTGAATTTCTTTTGACGGAACCTGCGAGAATATT
>DAOUQF010000050.1 GCA_030625815.1 Eubacteriales bacterium | reverse complement strand
TGAGAACGCAGTTCGAGCGCTTAACCGCGAAGCGGTTTACAATTCAGATCACGCAGTGATCCATATCGCGCAGCCGGAGGCAATCCCTACAGGCGTGCTTTTTCCAAAAGCACAGGTCCCTGTTGGGATGAGAACGCAGTTCGAGCGCTTAACCGCAAAGCGGTTTACAATTCAGATCACGCAGTGATCCATACTGCGCAGCCGGAGGCAATCCCTACAGGCGTGCTTTTTCCAAAAGCACGGGTCCCTGTTGGAGCGCCTCGACGCGATGGCGTTCGCAATGAACAGTCGAAGACTGCAAGCCGCACAGATGCCCAAAGGGCATCAAACCCCGCAGTCCGTGATGAATTTGGAATATCAAGACGTAGAACAATGGAGATATCACTTAGTCAAGATTTGTTGACTGACCCCGATCACAGATGCTGTTTTCAGACGGTTTTGGAAAAGATGCAGATGCGCTTCCTGCTATTGATGACAGCAATTCAATGGCAAGATAAAAGGACACAAGCCTCTGCTCAGGGGCATTCAGCTTATCTGGGATTTGGATAGGCAAGAGTGCTTATCATCTTTTTAAAGCGGGATAAACTTCTCAATATATTCAGGTAACACCACCTTATCCGTTCTGAAAGCCGCACAATTGTCCCACCCCTCAACACCTTCTCCAGCCACTCTGATTTTCAATTGATGGACCACTAATTCCTGCCACAGACTTCTTCTAAATCCCTCCTCAACATTCTCCATCGGCACCGCACATTGAAGCAACATCGGCTCACCGGAATTAATCATAACTGTGCGGCTATTACCGTGCAGTTTGTTGGCAATTAAAATCAACGCTTCACTACCAAATTTTTGATAATGATCCTGTGTTATTTCCGTAGGCGATATTGGATCATCAAATAAACACACAACCCCCTCTCTAGTTTGTAAATCTAGATCATCCACTATTTCCTCAATGATTCCCTTATCAAATTTTTCTCCAAATACCCTGATTGCATCCGCCTTAAGCCTGTCTCTCGTAAGAGGTAGAATCCCTTTCGCTTTGTAACTATCTATGGATTCAGGTCGGCATGAGTGCCATCCACGCCAATGAGTGATCCTTCCCATAAAAGCCGCTTCAATGCGGTCTAGCAAACCCTTTTCCAGTTCCCAGTTGCAAGTTTCATCAAACACTTCAAACAAGAAATCCATCCCGTCTGCATAGAATCGTTCATGATCTTTCTCATAGAGAATTGTAATGACTTCATTGGGTATTAAGTCATCTATGATATTATCGGCAAGTCCCAAAAAAGAATTGAAAGCCGAACAATCAAAAACACATTGCTCAGATAATTCATCTCTTGCCCCATTGCTTTCCATATCTAATACGAAGGTGAAATTGGATGCCAAGAAATATCTAATTTGAGACGTCTCAAACTTTCTTTCGCCTAATTATTTTCAGCTAAATGACGCAATAGTCGATCCTCTGTTTCGCTGAAATATGCAATTGTTCCCAAAAAAGCATCGTGCAAATCAACATCTTTAGTTGCATCATCTAAATCGCCCCAACGCCCATGAGCAAACGCATTCCTAATGGGGTTTCGATGCGCTAACACATGGGCATCGTAATTATCTGGAGCCTCTCCAACCACACCTATTTCTTTTAACGGTTCTAGTATATCTCTGACAAGGTCTGGACGAACGGCTGTGGGTGACCCTCCAAACACAAGCTTATAAACTTCCAGCATTCCATACTCGAAAAACGCTGATACCAAGGAAAATATATTGGTTTTGATTAAGAATTTGTCAGAAATGCTCAGAATATTCTTTCTCTCTTCAAGCAAGGTCATCAATTCTGGATCGGCAGGAGGGTTAGACACAGTAATTTTACTAATCTCTTGGTCATGTGCATGATCCAGAATCAAGCATTGAGCAACGGTTGCTTCCCAAAAATCACGGACATGATTGAGTTCATCAATTCCTAGGAATATTCCGTAATCGTCGATGGTGAATTCGCCGTGCAATCCTCCTGAGTTGATAAATCGTGGTCGCAAATATTCCATAGTCTTGACCTGTGTTAACAGGGGAAACTGTGCCGAGTCAACGCCAAAATTAATGATGAAATCTAGTTACTTCGCATGTGGATGAGTCCGAGCATAGACTTCCCTCAACTGTTGAAGATGAATCCGAAATTCTTGAAACAACTACTCCAGGCTTTATATTTTCGGATAACCACAAATCGTAATATATGAGCAATCTACAAGATAAATTCTTGTGGGTCTAAACAATATTGATAGGGTTGAATGAATTATTATCACTTCAGAAGATATTTTAAATTTAAGTCCTCCCAATATTAAATCACTGCTTGAATGCAAGGATACTGAGGGGCTAAAAGTCTATCTTGAGGGGCTAAAAGCGACTGAGAAAGGCCCAGCATTTGAGCTGTTCCTAGAACTGCTTTACAACGGCAATGGTTACACGGCGATAAGGCAAGGAGGCAGAGGCGATTTAGGCGCGGACATTCTTTTATATGATTCTGCAAAAGAAGGCATCTACTGCATTATTCAGGCGAAGAACCATTCCTCTCCACTGAATTTTGACGACACAGTAAGTGAACTCAATAAGTTTGAATCAAAAGCTTCTGAAAATTACGATTGCCGCGAGTTTGAAATTATCTCTATGAACGGCTTTGTGGCTGAAGCGGCTAAACTGGGGCGCTTTAGATTAAATCTCAGGGATTGGAGATATGTCGAGAGTTTGATCAAAACTTATGATCCCGACAATAAGTCTCAGCCTGTCATCCGTCTGCACTCGCACAACCAAAAGACTTTTGACGCCGCAATAAATTCACTGAATGCAGGGAGCCGAGTTGCCTGTATTCAAGCGACAGGCACAGGGAAAAGTTATGTGATTGCGGAAACGATGAATCAGTTCCCCAAGGAAAAAAAACTGGTTATCGCTCCGTCAAACTACATCCTAAAACAGCAAATGGGGGTTGCGCGTTGGTTGAATCGTAGCACCAAATACATGACGTATGCGGCGGCCAAGAACCTTACGCCTTCTGAGATCGAAAAGATGAATCCAGCACTTATTGTTCTGGATGAATTTCACAGAACAGGGGCTGATGTCTGGGGAGCTGGTATTGAAAGAATACTAAATCAATGCCCAGATGCCAAAGTCCTAGGAACAACGGCAACACCAATTCGCTATCTCGATGGCGAACGGGATATGTCGGATGAGCTATTCGACGAAGAAGCGGTAAATCTCCCGCTGGCTGAGGCTATCCAACGCAGTATTTTACCCTCTCCTAACTATGTTTCCTCACTATACACGATTAATGAAGAAGCAAACAATCTGCTGGAGACTCTCTCCAAAAGCGCCCTGTCAGATGATGAAAAGAAAAAGATTAAGGGCGACATAGAACTGGAAAAAATAAACTGGGAGAAGTCTTCCGGTGTCCCAGAGATTCTCAAAAAATATCTCAGTAATACTAAAAACAATAAGTTCATTGTCTTTTGTAAGGACAAGAAACATTTGGACGAGTTGGAAGATGAAGTTCGTAAGTGGATTCGCAAGACGGATCTATTTGAAGATCGGGAAACCTACCGTGTTTATTCGGGATACAGAAAAAGCGCCGAGAACCTTGAAGCGTTCCTAGCCGCAAAAGACAAAAGGACGGCCCATATCCTTTTGGCCATCGATATGCTTAACGAGGGGATACACGCTCCAGATGTTGGGGCTGTTTTGTTATTTAGATCCACAGAATCTCCTCGCATTTTTTATCAGCAAATTGGCCGTTGTCTTCAAGTCGGAACAGATGCTGAGCCTATTATTTTTGATTTTGTAAATAACTTCCAATCCATTAGAGCTGGAGATTTTCTTAATGACTTGAACGAAGCCGGTGAAAAAGAGAGAGAGCTTCGGAGCCAGTTTGGTTTAAGCGCAGATTATTTACCGAAGATCCATGTCCATGATGAATGCCTGGAAATATTGGAAACGTTTAGAGAAATCGATGAGAGGCTTGGCAGCTGGGAGATTCGATTTCAAGAGTTGGTGAGCTATAAGGAAGAACATGGAAATTGCTTAGTTCCCACCAATTGGAAAAACAAGCAATTGGCATCGTGGGTTAACAACCAGCGAACCCTAAGGAAGAAGGGCAGGCTCGATAGCGACAGAATCACACGATTAGTTG
>DAOUQF010000051.1 GCA_030625815.1 Eubacteriales bacterium | reverse complement strand
TCAGGAAGGTTTTGGTGGGGGACATTATTGTGGAGTATTGTTGCTGGCGGTTTAAAAGTTTATAGTATTTTATCGAAAATCTTAAGTATGTATGGCTGATAATTTTCCCACATTAAAAGCCCTTCTTATGACAGAATTACGTGATAAACCTGGATTTTACGTGGTTTAAACGACTCCACTTTGTTTCAACCCAAATTTTCAATAACAGCAATGGGGGGAGTTCCGTGAGAAACAAATAAATACATTTAATAATATGTGGGATTGTACGTGATAGATATACCTTTGAAAAATGTAACATTAAACGTCGATGAAGATTTATACGATAAATACAGGAAGTTTTATAAGAAAAAGGGCTGGATAATATCCAGGCAGTTCGAAATCATGATGGAAGAGCAGATGAAGGCGAAAAAGAATCAGTGATAATTATGACAAATACCCAACAACAATCCATGCCAAATTTCACAGCAATAGATTTATTCTGCGGTTGTGGAGCAGTTACGCAAGGGCTTAAGGGTATTTTTGAAGTTATTGTCGCAGTAGATAACAATCCGTATGCTTCTGAATCATACCGTGTCAATCATCCGGAGGTAAATTTCTTTGAAGAAGATATCACTCAATTGGATGTCTCAAAAATTCTTCGAGTTGTTGGCAATCAGAGCATAGACCTTATGGTGGTATGTGCTCCCTGCCAACCGTTCAGTAGTCAGAATCATACAAAAAACACGGACGACAGAGTGAATCTAATACTTCAGGCATGTCGTTTCGCAAAAGTCTTAAAACCCAGATTGATTTTATTTGAAAATGTTAAAGGAATTATTGCATCAAAGCATTCCAGTATTACTCAGAAACTTAAAATTGATTTGAAAAAACTTGGTTATAATCATTGGCTCGGCCCTCTCAGCGTTGATGCTGCAGATTACGGAGTACCACAACGTAGGAAGAGATTCATAATGGTAGTTTCACGTGAAAAAAATGCACTACCCACATTTCCCAATCCGACCTCGCCAGAAGGCAAGCGCATTAAAGTAGAAGATGCAATCGGTGATCTACCGCCTCTATCATCCGGAGAAAGAAGTGACAATGATCCACTCCATTTTGCCCGAAAACACAAACCTATCGCCCTAAGGCGGTTTGCACATATCAAAAAAGATGGCGGATCACGATTTGACCTGCCTACGAATCTGGTTTTGGATTGTCATAAAGAACATAAAGGTCATCCGGATGTATATGGCCGAATGACATGGAATGCTGTCGCCCCCACTTTGACTACTGGATGCACGGATGTGACACGCGGGAGATTCCTACATCCGCACGATGATAGGGCAATCACTCTTAGGGAGGCCGCGAGACTTCAGACTTTTCCTGATAATTATATATTCAAGGGTTGTCCGCAAGAGATTGCACGACAGATAGGTAATGCGGTACCGGTGGAGTTTGTTCGGACTATCGGACATACGATGGGCGAATCCTTAATGGAACAAAAATGGAGTGAATAGATGGCGAAAATTCGGGTCCGGGCAAGGGCCGTTGACATGCTTGGTCGCCAGCAGATTGCGGGTATTCCTACTGCATTACACGAGATTTTGAAAAATGCGCATGATGCTTATGCAGACTATGCGGAGGTGGATTACTTCCGGTCGGACGCATCGCTGCTTATAAGAGACGATGGCATCGGAATGACCAAAGATGATTTCGAGTTGAGATGGCTTACAATAGGTACTGAAAGCAAATTGGAAACAACAGGAATACCTCCCCTCTATCGTGACCCGAATAAACCCTTGCGATCAATTCTTGGCGAAAAAGGTATAGGCAGACTTGCAATTGCCGCAATCGGTAAACAAGTTCTGGTCCTTACCAGAGCGGAGCGAGCTGATGTTCTTCATAATATAGTGGCATGTTTCATAAATTGGGAATTGTTTGAAATTCCGGGTCTTGACCTGAGCGAAATCGAAATACCAGTTGAAACATGGTCTGGAAATGGTTCGCCCGATGGCAGATTCGTCGAAACATTGATTGAGAGTGTTCGTGAAAATGTAAATACACTTGGAAATAAAATTCCCGTAACTACCCGTAGTTCCATTTTTCATGATTTGGACAACTTTAAAATTGCTCCGGATGTACTTAATCAACAGCTTGGCGGACTATCACTCGCAAACGAGCGGGGGACCCACTTCTTCATCCATCCCGTAGACTCCATCCTTGAAACGGATATAGATGGAGGCGGTGATGGAGAATTCGCTGCACCACTGAAGAAAAACCTCATTGGGTTCTGCAACACCATGACGCCAGACGCACCGGTTCCCGCCGTGCGCATTGCTTTCCGTGACCATCGAGTAGACGGTAGCATCCACGACCTTATCGACCCGGATAAAGAGTTTTTCAGACCCGCCGATTTCAGTTCGGCAGATCAACTGTTCGAAGGAGAATTCGACGAATTTGGACAATTCACCGGTACGCTCTCAATTTACGGTGGAAGGCCAATAAAATACGTCCTCCCTTGGAATGGGGCAGGAGGGAAAACGACAAAATGCGGACCGTTTAGACTGAAAATGGCGTACGTACAGGGGCGGCAAAACGAATCTCGTCTTCCCCCGGAGATATATGGACCAATTACAAATAAACTGGACCAGATTGGCGGAGTATACGTGTACCGCGACGGGATCCGAATTCTGCCCTATGGTAATTCGGACTACGACTGGCTGGGAATAGAGCGCCGCCGCAGCAAATCAGCCAAGGATTACTTTTTCAGCTATAGGCGCACATTCGGAGTCGTCGAGATAAGCAAAGAAGCGAACTCAGGGCTTATCGAGAAAGCGGGTCGCGAGGGGTTCATGGAAAATGCAGCCTACCGCCAAGTGCGAGAATTAGTCCAGAACTTTCTCGTAGAGGTGGTACGCGAATATTTCCGCAAAGGAAGTGACCTCGCTGGAGATTTCTGGAAAGTGAAAGATGAGTTTGAAAGACAGGATACGCTTCTTAAAAAACGCGAGAAAACGAAATCGAATAGGAAACAAAAATTCGCCTCGGAACTGGGTAACTTTTTCCAGAAAATCGAGAACGACGAACCCATAAACGAAGAACTTAATATCAAAGACAGCACTGAGACGAAGCTCGCGACCATCAGCACACTGATAGAAAACAATCCCGAAGAAGCCGGGAGACAACTTCTGAAAGTTGAGGCAGCATTTCGGACAGAAATGGCGGATCTCCGCAAACATTACTCCATCACCCGACCGCGAGGCATAGGTCTTACCAAGAATCAGCTGGCTAACTGGAACGCTTACCAGAAAGAAGCGGATGAACTCGAAAAGAATCAATTCAAACAGTTGGAAGATTATCTGCAAAAAGAAATTAATAAAGCATTCGCGTCAATATCCGGCTACGTTGACAAACGACGGCGCATCGATCAGATGTTACAAGAAATGAAGAAGCATACTGAACGTGATGCAAAACGAATGAAAACGGAAACAACCAAAGAGGCAAAAAACCTCCAAGATAAAGTCCTAATCGAAGTCAAAGAACATATGGCGGTCATACAAACCGCTTTGAAAGAGACACTAATCGGATTCGAACAGAAGGATATCTCGGCATTATCGGACATCGAACAAGAGAAGTACCGAACGGATATTGCACAGAAACTTGAATCCGCGTCTACGAAGGAACTAAAAGCATTAGAAAGCGTCCGCGACCAGATTGCCATGCTAAACGACGCATTGAAACACAAAGAGTCCATCACAGATGTGACCGTCGCTTTAGAAGAAAGAGCGGACACATTCAAAAACCAAATCGACCAATACGCCGAACTGGCCCAGATCGGCACCGCGGTTGGCATAGTGCAAC
>DAOUQF010000052.1 GCA_030625815.1 Eubacteriales bacterium | reverse complement strand
CTGTGGATAAACAACAAAAGAGTCAATGGACCATTATCAAGGAACTGACACAGTTTTTTAAGCCTCATCGCAAGCAAGTGATTCAACTCACCGTCTTGATGATCTTTGTGGGCATGATGGATGCCATCTCACCGTACTTTTCCAAGTACGCGATCGACACCTATATCGAAACCGGCAATCTGGATCACTACGGCGTCTTTGCGGGGATCTATCTGACTCAGGTGATCCTGTTGAGCATCAGCGTCTATGTTCTGATTTATCTTGCCGATTCTATCGGCACCAAGGTCAGCTATGATGTGAGAAAGCGGGGATTTGAAAATCTGCAGGAGCTGTCCTTTTCCTATTACGACCGGACTCCGGTCGGTTGGATTATGGCACGGATGACCTCGGATATCGGGAAGATTACAGAAGGCATCTCTTGGGCATTGGTTGACTTGGTATGGGGAATTACCATGATCATTGGAATTCTCGGCATTATGCTGGCGACCAATTGGCGATTGACCATGATTATGATTGTCTTGATGCCGATCCTGATGATTGTGAGTTATTTCTTTCAGAACCGCATCCTGAAACAGCAACGCAAGGTGCGGAAGATGAATTCGCGGATCACCGGCGCCTTCAGCGAAGGAATCATGGGAGCGAGAACCACCAAGAGCCTGGTTCGGGAAGAGAAAAACATCGGAGAATTTGAAGACCTTGCAGGCAATATGCGGGGCGCGGCGGTTCGTTCCGCCACCTTCTCCGCGGCCTATATCCCCATTGTTTTTTTGATCAATGTGATGGGGCAAGCCTTTATCCTGATTCGGGGAGGGACTGGCGTGCTTAACGGCAGCATCAGCTATGGAACCCTGGTAGCCTTTATCTCCTACGCGGTTTTGATGTTTGAGCCCGTTCACCACTTTGCAGTGGTTATGGCGCAGTTTCAGGCCACCCGAGCTTCAGCGGAGCGAGTGATCGCCCTCTTGGAAGAAAAGCCGGAGGTGCGGGATCTGGAGGCGGTAATTGCCGAATATGGCACCGCATTGGCACCGAAACGAGAAAACTGGCCATCCTTGTCAGGGGAGATGTCCTTTGACGATGTCAGCTTTGCCTACAACCCCAAGGAACCCGTGCTGGACCACTTCACCCTGAATGTGAAGAAGGGTGAAACCATCGCCCTGGTAGGCGAAACCGGATCCGGGAAAAGTACCATCGTCAATCTTGCCTGTCGATTCTATGAACCGACGGAAGGCGAGATTCGAATCGACGGGGTGAATATACAAGAGCGGTCGCAATTGTGGCTGCACGATCACCTGGGTTATGTGCTTCAGCAGCCCATGCTTTTCAGCGGAAGCATTCGAGAAAACATTCATTTTGGCCGGGAAGACGCCACGGAAGAGGAGATTGTGGCGGCGGCAAAACAGGTTCACGCCCATGACTTTATTCAGCGGCTGCCAGCCGGTTATGACACAGAAGTCGGCGAGGGGGGAGCGAAGCTCTCGACGGGACAAAAACAATTGATCTCCTTTGCTCGCGCAATCCTGAAGAATCCCCAGATCTTTATTCTGGATGAGGCAACCTCGTCCATTGATTTGGAAACCGAGCTTCAGATTCAACGCGCAACCCAGGCCATCTTGGCGGGGAGAACCAGCTTTATCATCGCCCATCGACTGTCGACCATTGTGCACGCGGACAAGATTCTGGTGCTGAAGGACGGCCGCATTGCCGAGGCGGGCAATCATCAAAGTTTGATGAAGGCGAAGGGAATCTATTACGGTCTTTATCAAAGTCAATTCGACGCGGCATAGGCAAGCATTGATGTGCTCGCCAGGGAGTGTTTACATTCCTTGGCGCAAGCGTCAATGTTTGCGAGGATCATATGGTTTATATGATCCTAAAGAAAAACCAAGGAGGGATCGTAAAATATGATCCACGAATGAGCTTAGGAGCAGGGAGTGCTTGCATTTCCTGAGACAAGCGTTAATCATGGCAAGGAACATAGATTTACATGATGCACGCATTTCTTTCAGATAGCATAATTGAATGGTTACAAGGATCAACCGATCCTAAAAATAGATAAGGAGGAAGATGATGATTATGATTATCAGCAAAACAAAAACCGAAATGAGAGTGAAGGACGATCATGAATTGAGAAAACGGAGACAAACATACAGGAGGAAGTAGTAGATGAGACGATTTAAATTTTTCCATTTCCCAGTTGAGCTGATGCATTTTAATTTTATGCGTCGTGTTGACGGGATGGAGCTCTACAGAAGAATAGAGCGACTGTAACATAAAAAACGAGGAGGAAACCAGATGATGACAGATCGGCATATAAACCGGCGAAAGGCTTGGAGAGAGGATCGATTTGTCCGGAAACGGAAAGGAGTACCAAATGAAACGATTAATTACATGGATTTATTCGAGTGAACTAAGCTTCTGGAATTTTGAGAAGAAGGTTGACGGGATGAATCTTTACCGTTCAATTGAACGGATTTCATAGAGAAGAGGAGAAGGCCGCGGCCTTCTCCTCTTTCATAATTACTTGCCAAGCAAAAGATTCAAATCCAAGAGCTGCTGCTGCAGCTCCAAAAGACGGAAGTGAATCGCTTCGTAGTCTTTTTTCAGGGTCTTGTCATCCAGCATTTGCTGAGTCTTGTGGGTGAGGGAATTGAATTGCTCGTGAATGTCGTGCAATTCGGTTTCCAGGATCTCGCGCTTGCGAACGGGATCCAGCCATCGCCCCTCTGTGGATTCGGCGCCTTCGGCCAGAGTCGTTTCATAACCCAGATCGGGGATGCAAACATCCCATTTCAGGTCTTTTTCGATGACCTCCGCCAAGGCATGGGCTTGCATCGGTTCGCCGTGAACCACAAATACGCGCTGCGGTTTTTTTCGGAATCCGCGCAGCCAGGACAATAGAGCGGGCTGGTCCGCATGGCCGGAGAATCCGTCGATGGAAAAGATCTGTGCTTCGACTTTGATTGTTTCTCCGAGGATGCTGACAACGGATTGTCCCTCTTTTAATTTCCGGCCCAGGGTGCCTTCGGCCTGGTAACCGACGAAAATCACACTGTTTTTTGATTTCCACAGATTATGCTTCAGATGGTGTCGAATGCGACCCGCGGAGCACATGCCGGAAGCGGAAATGATCACCTTTGGAAATTGATAGGAGTTCAGCCGCTGCGATTCCGCTTGATCACGGATATAAAAGAGATTCTCAAATTGGAAGGGATCGTCGCCGCTTAGGATCAGCTGGCGGGTTTCTTCATTGAAGCAAGATGCGTTTCGCGCATAGATTTCCGTAGCGGAAACAGCCATGGGACTATCCACATAGATCGGAACTTTCATAAAGTGGTCCATATCCCCGTTTTCATAGTATTGATTGAGGGTGTAGATCAGCTCTTGTGTTCGGCTGACGGCAAAGGACGGAATAATCACGGTGCCGTTCCTGCTGACGGTGTCGTTGATAATCTGAATCAATTCCTTTGAGGCATCCTCGATGGGCGGGTGGGTGGTGTGTCCGTAGGTGGATTCAACAATGATATAGTCCGCTTCTTTGATCTTGGAAAAGTGACGCAGAAGCGGACG
>DAOUQF010000038.1 GCA_030625815.1 Eubacteriales bacterium | reverse complement strand
ATGAATTAGATGTCATTGAATGCTTCGAGCAGCCCGGTAGTAGCATACGTTTTGGCGAAATAACCAAGAAGCAGGAAGAGCTTTATCGAAAGCTTGGAGTTGAGCCTCCAACCACGTTATAATTTCTCGGGAATTCAGGATTTATAGAGTATTGTAATTTGTTTCATAGGTCAAAGACTTAAGCATAACAAGCGTCTGCTTATTAAATGTATCCTAAATTTTGCAAAACAAAAAAAGCCAACCATGAATATTTTTTCTCCATAGTTGACTTCTCAAGAAATTTTTCTGTTTGTCATTTTAACTTAATGACATTGGTCGACGAACGGGTCTTTTTGTGTCTATAGCGCGCGATAGATCGCGGTAACTTCCTCTTTCGACAAAGCCTTCGGGTTCAATCCTGTACACCCATGAATCATGGCATCCTCTACCATGGCTGCCAGAGTTTCTTCCTTGATTGTCGCCTCCAGTTTTGATGGGAATTCGATCGATTTCTCCAGGGAATCAATCGCTGCAATCAAGACTTCCACAGGGTCATCTCCCTCTAGCTTCAATTCCGAAGCAATCCATTCGGCCTTTTTCCCAATGGCCGGTTTGCTGATCTTCAGCATCGGAATTTGAAGAATCCCAACGGTCAATCCATGAGGCAAATCCAAGTGCCCGCTTAATGGACAACCAAGGCCATGAGGGAGCGCCGCGCCGCAATGGCTCATGGCAGCCCCAGCAAGCATGGCCGCAAAAGCCATTTCGTCACGCGCCAGTTGATCCCGCTCAACTGCCAATGGAAGATTCTTAAAGATCCGCTTCATGGCTTCAATGGCGTAGAAATCAGCCATGGGATTTTCAATGGTGGAAAGAATGGCTTCCAATGCATGTCCCAAGGCATCCATTCCCGTAAAAGCCGTAATATGAGCCGGCAAGCCATCCATCAAATCCGGATCAATCCATGCAATTTTAGGATAGATGCGGCTTTCGCTCAAAGAATCCTTTATTCTTGTCTTCTCGTCGGTAATCACCGCATACAAGGAAACCTCGGAGCCAGTGCCTGCCGTTGTCGGCACTGCCAATACCGGCAGAATCTCGCCTTCCAAGGCTCTTTTGTCGCTGCCTCGCCCATCAAGGTAGTCCTCGATTTCCCCAGATTGGTTGGCCATATACGCGATAGCCTTGGCTGTATCCATGGCGCTTCCGCCGCCGATGGCCAAGACGCCCGTACAGCCTGCCGCTTTCAACGCCGTGACGCCGTCTCGAATATTTCCGGTTTCCGGGTTGGGTCGTACCTTCGGGTAGACCACATAGCGGTCTGGTTCAACGCCATCCAAGACTTGATTCACAATGCCTAGAGAAACGAGGGTTTCATCCGTCACAATCAACCAATGATCGACTTGAAAGCTTGCCATCGCTCCCGCAATGCCGGAAACCGAGCCTCGCCCAAATCGAATTTCTGTGGGTACTCCAAATTGAAATCCTTGCATCTTATGCCTCCTTCAGCGCTTCTGCCAATTCCTTGACAGAATCAAACACAAAACTTGCTTCAATCTCTGAAGCCTTGTAATCTTCCGGTGTCGTTTCACCAGAGTAGACAAGAACCGAGGTGATTCCGGCAACTTCTCCCATGCGGATATCCGTATACAACCGATCCCCTACCATGGCAATCTTTTCTAGGTCCACATCAAATTTCGCCGACACCGCTTCTATCATGGTTTTTTCCGGTTTCCCGATCACCTCAGGAACCATCCCAGTCGATCCTTCGATCATCTTGATCATGGCACCCGTATCCGGCATCCACTTGCCTCCGGCAAGGGGACAATTGAAATCCGGATGCGTGGCATAATAGATCGCTCCTTCTCGAATGCGATCGCAAGCCTGCCAAATCTTATCATAGGTCAGGGTCGTATCAAAGCCCAGCACCACCAAATCAGCCATCTCTTCTCGCTCTTTCACAAGGGCAAATCCGTGCTCAAGAAAAACCGATTCCAAAGCCGGAGTGCCCATCAAGAAAACCCGCGCGCCAGGATGCCTCAATTGCAGTGTCTTCGCTGTTGCTTCCCCTGATGTGAAAATTTCATCCGTGCTCGCTTCGATTCCTAAGCCTTTCAGCTTCGCTTCATACTCAGAAGCATTTTTGGAGGAATTGTTTGTCAAAAAAATCGTTCGACGATTCTGCTCTTTCAACAAAGCCAAAAATTCCTTGGCCCCTTCAATCAACTCTCCCCCGAGATAAATGGTTCCGTCCATATCTAATAAGAAACATTCAATCTCATTCAACTGCTTCATACTTTCACTCCCCCAATTCGTAGGATCCTCGGTTCTTTCCCGGTCACCCGAATCACCAAACTCGCTCCCCGCTCTGTATTCTTCACTGGAATTGTTTCGCCGCTCACGGCATCCTCGCATCGTGAAACTTCCCCGTAATCGGGCAGGGTGATTTCCACTCTTTTCCCTGACCCGAAATAGGAGGATGATGGCGCGTAAGCCGTCACAATCAACAAAGTTGATTCCCCGTCTTCCAATCGGTGCACATCGATTTCTCGATTTTGTCGATTGGTGTACTGAACCTCCACCTCCGGGCGAATTCCATGTTCCACAGCGATATCGCGAACCAAGTCCCAGAAAAGATCGGATCCTTGCAAATGGCCATTTCCCGGATGAGTACCGATAAAATACGCAGCGCCCTTTCCGCAGGCATGCTTCGTCACTGCCGGACTCTCATCAATAAACCGCGCCAGAATCTCCACCCGATTATGGAGAACTTGAATCTCATCCTGATGCCAAGCACCTTGATAATTCTTGCCGCGATAGCAAACAACCGGATCCTTTCCGGCATTGGTGTCAAAGGTGCGAACGCCAAATGTCTGATCCAAACCGGAGCCTGGAATCACATGTTGATACCAGCCGCGTTCCGTCAACATGCCCAGCCGAGACGATCCAACCAAGATCCCCCCCTGCTGCACATAGGCGGACAAAGCGGCTCCCGTTTTTTCAGACAAGACGGTCAAAAATGGCGTAAAAATCATCTGATAGTTTTCTGCAAGTCCTTCTTCCACCTGTGTCGTCGTCAAAAAATCGACGCCAAAGGATTGATCCCAAAGCCCTCGATAGGTTCCCCGAAGGGCTTCCATCAAAAACTCTTCCTGACCCATGCCATTTAAAACGATGGCATTTTCCCGCGAGATCACAATAGCAACCTTTCGAGGCACTACCATCGCCTGGCCAATCTCCTCCACGGCTTGCACGGTCTTTCCGATCCAGGCAGCCGCCTCGGTTCTCTCTGTCGGCTGGCCGTCAAGATCCACAATCGCACCCCAATGAATCGGCTGAAAATCCCATTCCCGCCATCCCTGATACAGACTCATGGTGGCGCCATGGCCAATTGCCTCAAATATATTTCGCTTCAAGTCAAAACCCTTCACATTGCGGCTTGGTCCCAATACCCATCCATTGATTGGACCGCTCTCCGTTTCCATCATCCAGAAACGTCCGCCTCGATCCAGCACAGTGCTGCGCGCCAAATCCAAGAACATCGAAGCAAATTCCGGCATTTTGTTTAACTTGTTGCCGCTTCCCGGATATAAATCATAGCCGATATAGTCGACGACCTTCGCCATCTGATGCTGGTCCAATCCCGTCAAGACTCCCATAGGGTCTTGCGATTTCAGGAAGAAAATATTTGTGCTGGTTGGATGAACAATATCCAACTCCTTGATGATCTTGGCTTGCCAGTCAACAAACTGAACCGTATTGTCCATCCAAAACAGACGCCAATCCAGCCATCGCGTCACACTGGACCAGCTAGTCGGCTTCGTCATCGGCGGTTCCACCTGCGCGAAAGACTGCACCACCGTATTGGTCGCACCCCAGCGATAGGCGTAGTTTAATTTTTCAATGGTCTGGTATTTTTTCTTTAAGTAAAGCTGAAAAACTTTTTTCGAATGATCGCAATAGCAGTACAAATCAACGCCGCCCGCCTGCAAGGGCATAAAGGGAAATCCGATTTCATTGTGAATCTGATACGCGCCCAATGCGGCATGATCCTTGTATCTCCCTACCAGGGTGCGAATATACCGTTCGCTCTCCTTTAAAAATCCAGGAT
Organism: Eubacteriales bacterium; assembly: GCA_030625815.1. Lineage (GTDB taxonomy): Bacteria > Bacillota > Clostridia > Tissierellales > GPF-1 > GPF-1. The sequence continues at coordinate 18,527 of DAOUQF010000038.1, read as the reverse complement.
GATCCATGCACGCCCAGGAATAGGACACATTATTGGGGTATCGCTCCCCATGGTTGTTGAGAATGTTGACATCCGGGTATTTTTCATGGATCCAAAGGGGTGGCGAGACGGTTCCCGTCCCCAACAAAATTTTGAAGCCCAACTCCACGCACAGATCGAAAAACTCATCCAGAAAATCGAATCGATACACGCCTTCTTCCGGCTCGATTTGATCCCAGGTATTAAAAAGTTCAGCCGTACGAATCCATTGAATTCCGGTTTCCTTCATCAGCGTCAGATCCCGTCTCCAATCACCATGTTCCTGCATCAGCGGATAATATCCGGCCGCATAGTGAAACTGCTCTTTCATGACTTTCCTCCGATCACATCAATGCCCAGCCATTTGCACAGCATCTTCATTTCTTTTATGTACTTCCCATAGGCAAGCACATAATGATGCTCAAATCCATTCTCCATCACACGGGCCAAAATTTGATTCGCATCTTCTTTGAAACGAACATCCATCTGGTTGGCGAACAAGTTGCGATCCGGTGAAACCGAATCGCCCGATTCCAGCAGCATGCGATACCCCTTGGGTCCTTCGCTCAGCTTCATCATGGTCACGGCACCCGTCTTCAAAGAAAACTCCATTGCCGTTCCCATCCCTTGTCGAATTGTTGGATGATCCGTCAATCGCACCGGTTCTCCCTTTGCCGCCAAGGACGGCGCCGCAGGTCCGCAATGCCACATCTTGGCATCTCCCTTTTCATTGATATTCACCCAATCCGCCAGAAAGCATGGCTTCTCCGACCAGACCTGTTGTATCAACATAGTGGCCAGGGCTGTTACATCCCCTTCGCACGCTGTCATCATGCCGGCCTCGTTCATAAGCGCAACCGCCCCACAGGCGCTGATCCCTAGAATCGATTGAAACTCCGGCCAGCATTTGATCGCGAAGCCTGTAATCCCCTCTTCTTCCGCCATCGCCTGAAGCGCCATGGTCAAACGAAGGGTTTGTTCCACATTACGGTCTCCGGCCATGATCACATCAACCGGCTGCAACAATTTGTTTCGCCCGGCTTCCACTTCCTCTGCCGAAAGAGCTTGCATCCTCTGCATGACTTCGCTCAAATCCTTGCGGAGTATGGCGGGTCCAATTTGCTGTCGAAAAGACAACTCATTGACCTCCGACAAATAAAACCCCGGCACTCGTCCTCCCACCACACAAAACTTTGCTTGCGACAGAGTGACCTTCGCCTTCACTGCCTGGAGGAAGACCTCAGCCTCCTGCCAGACCGATTCCGAATCGACTCCCCCATAGACGTAAGAAAAATCATGATTCCAGCGATGCAAGAAACTGGCATACATATTCAATCCGCAAAGGGAGTTTAGTGGCAATTCCGTATTGCCCTCCAATCGCGGTTCTTCAAATCCCCACATCAAAAGCGGAGTCGTTGGAAATCTGCGAGTCAATTCCGAAAGAATCGAACCGTATGAATAGGTCGCGCATACCAAAATCAAGGCATCGACCGATTCGACAGAGAGGTCTTCTATTACGCTTATAATCGCCTCTTCCGTAATACCGATCGATTCCGGTCCCACCACAGCAACACCCGGTTTTTTTCCCCATTTTCTTCGCACAGTTTGAAAGTATTCATTTCCAATATCATGGCGAAAATTAGGAAACCCAACGCCAATCATTCCTAGTTTCATGCTCTTCCCTCCGATCCACATTCCTCGATCTTTTGTTTCACTTGCATCTTCATTCTACGACGGGCATTCTTTTGCTTCTGCATATACATCCCGTTTTTCTCCGGTTCTTCGAACAATCCTTCTTGAAAAGCTCGATCGATTTCACTAAAGAAATTACACTTGCACATCCCATGCTGAATCGCTTTTTTCAAATCAGCTTCCGGGATCCCCGTTCCCCCATGAAGAACGAGGGGGATCTTCGTCGCCTTTTCAATCTCTTCCAATCGCTGAAAATCCAATTTCGGCTCTCCCTTGTAAAATCCATGGGCATTCCCAATGGATACGGCTAAAAAATCTACCCCGGTTTCCTGTACGAATTCCGCTGCTTGAGTCGGATCTGTCATCACGGAGGCCAATGATTCTTCCGTCGCTTCCGCGCCGCCGACAGCGCCCAATTCGCCCTCTAAGGTAATGGCGGTTCCAACAGCCTTGCGCAGCATTTTCAAGGTGCCTATATTGGTTTCGAGCTCCAAATGCGATCCATCGTACATCACAGAATCAAATCCTGCCCGCACCGCCTCCAGACATTGCTCCTTTGTTGTGGCATGATCCAAATGAAGCGCCCAGGGAATTGAAATGTCTCGACCAATTCGCTTGAGCAGATCGATAAACAGCGCGAAGGAAATCTCATGATACATCAGCTGCATCGGAGAAACCTGTACAATAATCGGTGATTTCATTTCTTCCGCGGCTTCCAACAGCGTCTGAATCGTTTCCATGTTACTGACATTTATGGCCGGCAATCCGTATCCGTTTTGTTTTGCATCCGCCATCAACTCTCTCATCGTCACTCGTCCCATCCTACCAAGCGAACCCCGGCGCGTTTGTAGGCTTTTCCCACTGCTTCTGCATTTCATCATCCATGGCGCAGAAAGCGAGGGCAATGCCGCCCATTTCCTGGGTCGTGATAAAGTTGCCAATGGCTGGCTTAATGACTTCAATGCCCGCGGCTTCCAAAATCTCCCGAACATCGTTATAAAAGATCAACATCTCCATTTGTGTCGTTTGGCCGCAACCATTCACCAAAACGGCTACTTTCTCGCCTGCCACAAAGGGACGGTCTTCCAATAATTTCTTCGTCATCACCTTTGCAATCGCCTTGGACGAATCCATTTTCATATTGTGAGCCGCCGCTTCTCCATGAACCCCCATGCCGATCTCCACTTCGTCATCAGCGATTTCAAACATTGGAATCCCCGTAATTGGCGATGTGCCGGGCAAGGTAGCCACTGTCAACGTGCGCGTATTGTCTCTCACCTTTTCAGCCATCTTGCAGACGGCTTCCAGATCGTGTCCCTCTTCTGCGAAACTCCCGGTAATTTTATAGTTGAACAGAGTTCCAGCCGTTCCCCTGCGTTCCTCCGGCTGATCCTTTGGCGCTGAAGCGATATCATCGTATAAAATAACGCTCTTGCAAACCAGATCATCATCCTCTGCCATATCAATGGCCATTTTTGAATTGATGACATCTCCGGCATGATTGGAAATCAGCACACAAATGCCAGCGCCTTGATCGGTTGATTCAATGGCATCAAACAGCGTATCCGGGCTTGGAGCCGCAAACATGCCGCCATAGGCATTGGCATCCAGCATATTAAACCCGACAAATCCGATACAAGCCGGTTCATGACCAGATCCATTTCCGATAATAACAGAAACCTTCCCCGTCTTTTTCTGATCTTTTCTGAGAATCACATGACTTCCTTCCAGGTTCGTCAATCGATCTTGATAGGCATGCACATAACCGGCAATCATCTCTTCGACAATCAACTCCGGATCATTGATAAATTTTTTACTCATGGCTGATTTCCTCCTTCAAAGCAGTGGTCAAGGTTTCCAGCAAATACGCAATGGATGTCGCGCCCGCATCTTGATGGCCGATTGCCTTCTCCTCCGCGTAGCGTGAACGGCCACGGCTTGCAATCATCGGAATGGTCGCTTCCATGCCTTCTTTCGCGCCCTTTGCCCCTTTTTCCAGGGTTTCAACAAAGGAATCGCCCGCTGCCACTGCTTCATTCATGGCGCCGACTGCCGTTGCCATGGCATCCACCATGGTTTTATCCCCGGGCTTCGCGCCACCCAATTCCATCACCTTGTTCATGGCGTTTTCAAAGCCTAAGGCGAAGGATTTCGCGTCAACCACTTCCTTTCCCTTTACAGCCTTTGACAACTCCAAAAAGATGCTGCCAAACAAAGGTCCCATGGCGCCGCCTAGTGTCGATACCAGCGTTCTTCCATAAGTTTTGAAATAATCCCGGCAGGTGCTCTCCTCCATCTCCACTAATTTTATCCTTGCCGCTTTTGCACCTCTTGCCATGGTAATGCCGTGATCCCCATCCCCTATGACCGCATCATAGGAGGATAGTTCCTCTTTCTTTTCTTCAAACATGTTCGCAACTGCCAATAGGCAAGATTTTGTCATTTTTGCATTCATTTCGATTCCTCCCAACAACGCTTCGCGTATACTAACCCTTGTTTTGCCGCCTCAAATGGATCTGCCGTTTTGGATGTCCAGATCGCGCAGTCATTTCCGATTTCGCAATCCGCCAAGACAAAATTCTCCAAGGTCAGCCATCGATCGTATCCAATTCGTTTCAACCCATTTACGACTTTTGAAAAATCAACCTGTCCCGTACCCGGGATTCCCCTGTGATTTTCACAAAAATGAACATGGAACAAGTTTTCACCCAACCGCAGAATAGCTTCTTCTTGATCGGCTTCCTCAATATGTGCATGAAAGGTGTCGTAATGGATCCCCACCGATGGATGAGAAATGGCGTTCATCCATTCTATGGCGTCTTCTGTATGATTCAAATAGGATGTCTCATAGCGGTTGATCATTTCAAGCGCCAAATTCACCCCATAAGATTTCGCTGTATCGGCCAAGCGCAAAAGCGTCTCTTGGCTTCTTTTCTTGCCGTCCAATGTTTCCCTTCGAGGTTGTGTCGCTCCCCAGGGCGCGTAGAGTACGCCTCCCAAACAATCACTTCCCAAATCGTGTGCAATTTCAATGCATTTTGTCAATCGATTCACGCCAGCCTGATAAATCACTGGCTCTGTCGAGCTAATATCGGCATGCGGCAAAAGTCCCGTTCCACAGGTTGCCTGCAACTTCAATCGTTTTAATTCTGCCTGTGCTTTCTCAACTGAGAAATGCTCCGGGTCCATCAACGGAAATTCCACCCCGTCAAATCCAATTTCTTTCAGTCGCTCCATGGATGCAAAATGATCATCTCCCCAAGAGTGAACGAGGGTTGATAGATGAATGCCAAATTTCATACTTTCCTCCTTGAAATGAAGATGACACACATCTCTGTGTGTCATCTCCCTCAACCTATTAACTTAAAACAATCCCGCAAAGAAGGATGAAATGATTGCCCACAATGAGAAATCATTGCCTCCAAACGCTTGAACAAAGTCGGAAACGGTGTGCTGTAGGAATGGAATTGACCAAGCTTCTAAGAGGATCAAAACAACCCCGCCTAGGATACTTGTCAATATGACACCCCGTCGCCCACCCGTTGCGTTCGCGAAAACTGCTCCAGGGGCTATATCAAAGAAACATGCTACCGTTAATGGGATGACTGCATAAGAGATTGATCCAGTTGCCGCAAGAATTGCGATTGTCGCAATGCTGGCAATCATACTAACAACAAAGCCGATCAAAACAGCATTTGGAGCGTATGGGAAGATCATTGGGCAATCCAATGCTGGGATCGCGCCCGGAATCAATTTCATTGCAATGCCGCGGAATGCAGGAATAATTTCACCCAACATCAAACGAACACCTGTCAATAGAACCGTAAGGCCAGCGCCAAACGTCAAACCTTGCATCAAGCTGAATGTGAATACATCCGTGCCGCCAAATGCTGCAATGCGTGCTTCTGAACCGATCAAAAGACCGACTACGAAGTATACAATAAACATAACCAAACCAGTGGCAATGGTTGTATCTCGCATGAAATCCAATGACTCAGGCAATTTCAAGTCTTCCGTTGATTGCTCTTTGTTTCCAAACAGTTTTCCAACCCATGATCCGATCAAGCAGAACAATGAACACGTATGACCAATGGTAAAGCTGTCGTTTCCCGTGATCTCTCTGACATATGGACGAATCAAGGCTGGTGTCACAACGATGTAAATTGATAAGAAGATCGTTGCAAAGATTGTCAATGCTGTACCGGATAATCCTGTTTCTACACCTACGGCAACGAAGATGAAAGACATCCAGAAGAAAATGTGACCCGTTAAGAAGATGTTCTTAATCGGTGTAAATCGTGCGACCAGTAGGTTCACAATGAAAGACAATACCATAACGAGTCCAACAACAGAACCATACTCAGTTAAAAATCCTCCCATTCCCATAGGACTGATCACTTCTGATGCCGGGATTGCGTAAAGCGATGTAAACGCGGCTGCCAACGGATTGATCGAGGCAACAATGATGTCAACACCCTTCATCAATACGATGACACCAATAACAGTTTTTAAGGTTCCCTTAAGCGTGTCGCTTAACCCCTTCTTTTGAAGAAGCAAACCCAATAATGCAATAAGACCTAAAAATAACGGCGGTTGACGAAATACTGTGTTAACCAAATAATTCAATACTACCATTCTCCAACTTCCTCCCTTTGTTTATTGACCGAGTATTTCCCTGATAATCGGCATGCACTTTCCCTCAATCTCTTTGTGATCCATAAAATTGAGAATTTCGATCAGAGGAATGGTCACCTTGTCTTTGAGTTGACCGTATAATTCCTTGGATGTGAAAATCAAATCCGCGTTCACCGACGACGCTGTCATAATGTCCGCTGTTTCGACCTCCGCTCTGATCCCTTGCGCTTGCATAACGTCGTCTATATTCATTTTCAACAACATACTGCTACCTACACCAAAACCACACACTGCCAATATCTTTAATTTTTTCATGCTCCTCTACCCCCCTGGTTAGTATTCAAGCAATTTATTTAATGCAAGGTCTTTGTCCTCGCATTCCATCAAAAATGTTAAGTTCTCTGGCTTCGACAAGAATTTTGCCAAATCCTGTAACGCCTTCATATGCGAAGCGCCCGTTTCAGCCGCAAAAGCAAAAACAATCGATACAGGATCATTGGCTTCGCTACCAAATTCCACAGGCTCCTTCAACGTGATCACACTCATGCAGCTCTCATTGACCGTTTCATCCGGTCGTGCATGGGCAAATGCCACATGGGGCATAATCACAATATACGGACCCAAGTCATGGATCGCGGTAATCATATTATCAATATAAGCCGGTTCAATGGACTTCTGTGCAACCAAAAGCGTACCAGCCTCTCGAATCGCCATTTCCCAATCACTTGCTTCCACATTTAACCGAACCACGTCCGCGTGGAGTACATCTTTTAGCATGATTTCTTTCCCTCCGTTTTCCGATTTCGAAGGAGCGGTCATGTCCGATATTTGGCGAAACTTCGCCGCCTGGATCATATGCTCTCGAATCTTCATTAATTCTTCATTTTCCAAAAATGGACTGACATGGATCACATCCACTCCTGGCAATTCATAGTCTAGGGTCGAAATTACAAAGTGAATTCGATCCTTATAGATTTCATAGTCTTGCACGGAACAGGTGTCAATCACTGTCAATTCCGGCAAGAGACTCTCCAATCTCATTTTCAAAAACTCGGAAGTCGCAATCCCCGACGCGCAAATCACCAGCGCCGTAATCTGGGTTCCTCGACCGGCATTTCTTTCATAGGCCACGCGTAAATGCAAGGCGATATATCCGATTTCATCCTCGTCAATCATCCGACCCAAGTGGTTTTCCAATCCCTGGACACTTTGTTTTGCCATCTGAAAGACAAAGGGATACTTGTTTTTTATCTCTTGCAAATATGGATTCTTCGCTACCCGGCCTCGGCGAAACCGATTCATGGCTGTCTTCATATGCAGCATCAGACTCTGATGCAATTGTTGATCATCCATCAACTGAAGACCCGTTTCTTCTTCAAAATACCGAATGATTTCTTCGACCCAGTTTTTCGTGTCGTCTTGAGTTTGCACCACGGTTTCACTCAATTCATCAATCCGTCGAAACAACTTCGCGCCTAATAGGTGCATTGCGATGGTTTCAGTTTCAGTAGGACTCATTTCCAATCCAAAGTCCGCTCGAATCTTTTTTACGATCCAATCAGCAATCTTCATCTCCGATGTATTGACAACTTGCGTATCAGGAAGCTCGATTTCTGCGCCAATGCGAATTCTCTCCATGGCGACCAGAATATGAATGGTCAAATTGATAAAGGCCACATCTGCTATAGGATGCGAGAAGATCTCCTCGGCTTCCATCAAGATAGAAAAAACCTGATCGATCTCGTCGTCCTCAAACCATTGAGCAAGATAAGATGGCAATTGTTGATTCTTTTTGGTGAAGAACTCCGCCAATTTCCGCCAATCAACCCGCTCTGCATAGAGATCAAAGAGCAATCGGCGAATCACACTTTCGTTTCCAGCGACCTGATAACCCTTTCCCGTCACAATTCGAAGCTCCAGATTGCATTCTTCCAGACGAACACGCACAATCTTCATCATCTTTATAACCGTGTTGCGGCTGCACTGAATCCGTTGACTCAAATGATCGAGCGTCATGGGCCTTCCAGATGCAATCAATTCCTGCAGAATCAATCGAACCCGCTCTTCTTCCGTCAAAATGCGATCCTGCGGAGAAAGATTTCTCAATTGTCTTTCCAATTGATTCCGCTGTGTTGCGGTTTCCAGACGGACGCCCTTTCCCGGACTGCGAACAAGGGTCGCCTGATTTTTGGCGCACCATTCCTCAACCAAATCCAAGTCGTATCGGATCGTTCGTCGGCTTACACCGAAAGCATCTGCAATTTTTTGTGTAGAAACCGTCTTTCTTTCTTTTAAAAGAAAGAGCATGATCTCCACCTGTCTTTTGCTTAAGCTAAACATCATTTCATCCTTTCTTCATGAGGAAATATCGAAAACGTTTGCTTGTGAGTTCATTATACCCACGCCCCAAAAACTTTGGATAGTCCAAACCTCTTCCGCACCATGTGGCAAATTATAATTTGATCGATTTTCGGATTTTTGGCGCAAAAAAAACAAACCACGGATTCTTCATCGTGATCTGTTTTTTTACTTTAGAATAAATTCTAAAAAAATGGTGGGCCTAGATGGACTCGAACCATCGACCTCACGCTTATCAGGCGTGCGCTCTAACCTGCTGAGCTATAGGCCCTTGCCTTTTTAACGACTTCTACATGATATCGAATTCACAAAAAAAAGTCAAGCCAATTCCACAAAAAAACCTAGGGGATTTTCACCCCTAGGTCCATCTTCTTTTTATTGTACGGCCGTCGATTCAATCAGTCCAAATCCACCTTTCTTTCTTCGATACACAACCGCCATTTCCTCCGTATCGCTATTGAAGAAAACAAAGAAATCATGCCCCAACAAATCCATCTGCAAAACCGCTTCTTCTGGGTTCATCCACTTCATGTCAAACCGCTTATGTTTCATAATGCGAATCTCTTCTTCTTCAGATTCACTGTACTCCGGAATATCGCCGAATCGAATCGACTCACCCAGATGTTTTCTCTTCTCCAGCTTGGTTTTATGCTTGCGAACTTGCCTTTCAAGCATCTCAACCACTTGATCGAGAGAATCATACATGTCGAAGCTTGATGCTTCCGCTCTCATCCTAGTGCCTGCAAAAGGAATCATCACCTCAATGATATGCTGGTCTTTTTCCTTCGTGAAGGTAGCAGTTGCTTCCACCTCTTGGTTAAACATCCGATCTAACTTTCCGAGCTTTGTTTCGACCCTCCTCTGAAGTGATTCCCTAACATTCATGTTTTTGCCTACGATTTTGATTTTCATATACACATCTCCTTCCAGGTCGATCCGTTCCTCTTTCGAGTACTAGGTTATATATATTATACCGTTATTTTTCAATATCTAACACGCAATCGTCATTGTGAAGTCTGTGGATAATGTGGATAAATTTGTGGATATGTGAAACTTGGGAAAAACCGCAAAGCCATCGGGTTTCCCCCTCGATGTCACTATTTTCTGATCATTCTAAGCATTTGTTATCCACAGGCTCAAACCCGCATGAACTCTAATTTTCAGAATGTTTATCCCCCATTATCCCCACAGGTTTCTGGATAAGTATTCCTGCGCTGTGGAAACACTGATTTTCCCATTGTGAATCATGGGGATAACTTTGTGTACAACTGATGATCAGCCATTTTCAAGATTCTTTGGATGTGAATAAAATGTGAATCTCAAGCGCGCGTGGCAAAGGTGAGCACCTTAATTTCCTTTGTTTTCCACTTCAGGAATACCGTGGAACAACTTTCCGCCGTTGCACCGGTTGTCAACACATCATCAATCAATAAAATATGATTGGGCATCCTTATCGGTTCAAATCTTGAATCCAACCGAAATGCATGGCGTAAGCTCCGCTTTCGTTCGGCTGCCGTCAATTCCTTGAGTGCCCGCGTAGCCTCCGTTCGGATCAACCAATCCTCCACCACGGGAATCTCCCATCGCTTGCCCAAGGCATGCGCCATCAACCCCGCCTGATTGTATCCCCGTTCCCGATATCGATTCCGATGAAGCGGGACAGGAACGATACAATCAATAATTTTCTCTTCCTTTCGTTCTTCAAAAAACAGCGCCATCTCTCCCGCCATCGCTCGAGCCAATTCCGGATGATTCTCATATTTCAAGCGCAATATCAACTCCCTCGCCAATCCTTGATAGCGATAGGGGGCGGAGGCTTGCGAAAATCCCCGCGGAAACTGCCTGCACCATTCACAAAACTCACCATCGGCGATCGGTTTTCCACACCTCCTGCAGCAAGTCTCCCCCACTGGGGATAACTTCGATCGACAGGACGCACAAAATTTCGCCCGTCCCAATCCTTCCACATAATCTCCGCAGGCAAAACAAATATCTGTTTCCGGATAAATCCAATCTGACCACATACAATCACCTCTCTTCTATTATAATGCAAATTTCAAGCCAGACTCTTCTCTTATATAAAAGTTTTCCATCGAAAAACCTTTTCTTCCAATCTTCCCTTGACATGATGGAAAAAGACCCATATACTCAGATTAAATACTTTACCACTTTAGCGTAATAAAGTGAAGCGAAGGAGAACATCATGGTAAAAAATTTCCCCGATGGCGTTCGCGATTTGACCAGTGAAGACTTTCAACTTGTCGAAGAAACCGCAACCACGATCCGCCGTCTTTTTCAATCCTACGGATACCGTTCCGTACAAACACCAAGCTTTGAAGCCTACGACCTTTATCACTTCCCGGGAGCACCGGACCGCAATTCCATGCTGAAATGCATCGATGCCTCGGGCCGAGTTTTAGTCTTGCGCCCAGATGCAACGGTTCCCCTTGCAAGAATGGTCGCCATGAATTATCCGCAGAAAAAAAACCTGCGCTTTTCTTATCAAACAACCATCTTCCGTCAAGCGGAAGCCGGTGTCGGAGACCTCAGTGAATGGCATCAGGCGGGAATTGAAACCTTTGGAGACGCGAGCCCGGAAGTCGATGCAGAAGTCGTTTCCATTGGCGTTGAAGCCCTTCTCGCCCTTCAACTGGACAATCTCCATTTCGACCTGGGTCATGCAGGATTTCTGGCCAGTCTCTTCGAATCCTTGTCCTTAGAAGAAACGCAGGAAAAAGAATTGCTGGGTTATGTAGAAAGCAAGAATCTGCCGGAACTTCAACGAGCCATTCGTTCTTGGGATCTCCCCGACGAGGGGGCGCGCGCGCTGCTTCGCCTTCCTCAATTATATGGAGAGCCAAAAGCGGTATTGAAAGAAGCGAGAGCGTTATGCCTTAACGAGCAGATGGAAGACGCCGTTCAAAATCTTGCGCTGGTTGTAGAAAATCTAGAAAACTTGATCGGTGTTCCCCTGCAACTCGATTTTGGTTTTACAAATCGCATGCATTACTATACAGGATTGATCTTCAAAGGATATATGCAAAACGCGGGTACCGCCCTTGTATCCGGCGGCCGCTACAACGACTTGAGCACGCAATTCGGTCCTACAAGACCCGCCTGCGGCTTTGGCCTCAACCTCAGCTACCTCAGCACCCTGTTGCCGAAGGCAATTGCGCAAATTCCTGAGGTTGTGCGCTATTCAAAGGAAACCAAAAAACTGATTGTTCAAAAAGCGAAAATCAAAAGACAAAGCGGTTCCATCGTCATCACCATTTCAGACGGTGCAAATTCACCGTCTGATCAAGAGATTCTCGACCTACGGAATCTGGAGGAGGCAAAAAAATGGTAAAAATCGCACTCGCAAAAGGACGCCTGGCAGAAATCGCCATCGATCTTCTCCAAACGAGCGGCTATCGTTTCCCGGATTATACGAAAAAAAGCCGAAAGCTTGTCTTTGTAGATGAAACCGAAACCATCAGCCTTACCTTTGTAAAATCCATGGATGTACCCATTTATGTAGAAAAAGGCGCTGCCGATATCGGCATTGTCGGGAAAGACATCCTAATGGAAATCGAGCCGGATGTCTATGAAATGCTGGATCTGAAGATGGGCGCCTGCCGAATCTGCGTGGCCGGATATCCGAATACGAAAATTCGACGCCAACAATTGGTCATCGGATCAAAATATCCCAATGTCGCCAAGAAGTATTTTCAAAATCAAGGAATCAAAACTGAGATTTTGCACTTGAACGGCTCTGTTGAGTTGGCGCCCATTATGGGCTTGTCTGACGTCATCGTGGATATCGTGGAAAGCGGAAAAACCTTAAAAGAAAATGGACTGGTCGTGTTGGAAGAGATGCATCCCATCTCAGCCCGCCTGATCGTCAACAAAGTCTCCTTAAAAACAAAAGGAAAAGTCGTTGAATCCTTAATCGAAACCCTTAGAAAGGAGACGATGAACCGCTATGAAGATTGTTAATCAAACGGAAACTCTCACAAGAAAAGACCTCGATAAATTGCTCAACCGTCGAGACAGCGATTTGGCCGAGACGGAATCCCTCGTTAGGGCAATTCTTCAAGACATCAATAAAAACGGAGATAAAGCCGTACTTTCCTATACGAAAAAATTCGATTGTCCTTCGCCCCTGGCCCTGAAGGTTGATCCTCAAACCCTTCAGGAAGCCTTGGAAAACTGCGATCCTGAATTGATTGCCACCATTCGGGAAGCCGCGGATAATATTCGCAGTTTCCATCAGGAACAAGTCGAAGAGACATGGTGGACAGAACCGCGTCCCGGGGTGAAGCTTGGACAAAAAATTACGCCTTTGGATCGTGTAGGGATCTATATTCCCGGTGGAAAAGCTGCCTATCCATCGACGGTATTAATGACGGCAATTCCAGCACAGGTAGCAGGGGTGCAAGAGATCGCTCTGGTTTCACCGCCGGGAGCAAATGGCGAAATTCATGCCATTATCTTGGCAACCGCCGCGATTCTTGGCATTCAGGAAGTCTATCGCGTGGGCGGCGCCCAGGCGATTGCCGCCTTGGCTTACGGCACGGAAACCATTGAAGGCGTTGACAAGATCGTCGGTCCCGGAAACCTCTATGTTGCCTTGGCAAAAAAAGAAGTATTCGGCAAGGTCGATATCGACATGATTGCAGGTCCCAGCGAGATCGCAATCATCGCTGATGAATCAGCGAATCCCAGTTTTGTGGCGGCCGATCTCCTCAGCCAAGCGGAGCACGATGAAAAAGCGGCTTCCCTTTTAATCACCACGAGTGAAGAACTGGCGACCCAGGTGCAAGAAAAAATTCAAGCACAATTGTCCAATCTGAAACGGCAAACCATTATCCAGGCATCCTTGGATGCTTACGGCACCATCTTCCTGACAAAGACCCTGGAAGAAGCCGTACGAATTTCCAATCTGCTTGCTCCCGAGCATCTGGAGCTTCAGATGAAAGACCCCATGAAATGGGTGCCTAAAATTCGACATGCCGGCGCAATCTTTATTGGACCCTATACACCAGAACCCATCGGGGATTACTTTGCAGGACCCAATCACACCCTGCCGACATCCGGCACGGCGCGATTTGCCTCCCCCCTTGGAACCTATGACTATTGCAAAAGAAGCAGTCTGCTCTTCTATGATCAGACCGCCTTATCCGCTGTAAGCAAACGTGTTGCCGCCTTTGCGCGGGAAGAAGGCCTCGACGCCCATGCCAATGCCATAGAAAGGAGAGAACAATTATGAATCCCTACCTTCGTAAAAACCTAGAGGAGATTACCCCCTATACCGTCGATCCGACACCGTATGAGGTTTATCTTCATGCCAACGAAAATCCCTTTAATCCATTTCGAGATTTAAAGGAAGAGATTATGAGCGCCCTCTTTCAATGCGACGGGAATCGATACCCCAGCATCAACGCGGCGCCCTTGCGCCAGGCCTTGGCTCGTGATCTAAATCTCTCTGAGGATCAAATTATTTGCGGGAACGGGTCCGATGAAATCCTGCAAATGATTCTGCAAGCCTTTATCGATCCCGGTGATTCCATTGTCAGCCTGTCTCCAACCTTTGGCATGTATCAGATCTTTGCGGAAATTCAAGGAGCGAACTTTATACCGGTAGCGGCAAACCCCGAAACCCTGCAATCCTCTTTGATCGAACTGGCGGAAAAAGCCAATGAAACAAAGGCGAAACTGATCATGATCTGCAATCCCAACAACCCAACGGGACAGGCTTTCTCAAAAAAAGAGATTCTATCCCTTGTTGATGAGACAGAGTCTCTGGTTCTTGTCGATGAAGCCTATGTCGAATTTTACGGTGAATCCATGATCAACGAAACCCTGAATCACCCACGACTGATCGTGACCCGAACCTTCTCGAAGGCATTTGGGTTGGCGGGCATTCGAGTCGGATACGGGATCGCAAATCCCTCCCTGATCGATGCCTTGGATCGCGTTCGCGCTCCCTATAATTTGAATGCAGCCAGCCAGACCATCGCCATGGTCGCCCTGAAGAATCGACTGCTTTTCGATAAACAAGTCGCCTTTCTCTTACAGGAACGAAAGCGATTGGAAGCATCCTTAAAGGCTTATCCAGGGGTTTCCCTCTTCCCTTCGGAAGCAAACTTCCTATTGGTGCGTACAGAGAACGCGGTCGACATTGAATCCGCCTGCAAAGAGTCCTCCATCCAAATTCGAGGATATCAATCAGCAGGGCTCTTAAAAAACTGCCTGCGCATCAGTGTCGGCAAACCCGAAGAAAACGATCGACTGCTTCAAATCTTCCAGGAGGTGCATGCATGAGAAAAGCAAGCGTAACACGAGATACCTTTGAAACTCAGATCACATGTGCCTTATCCTTGGAAG
Organism: Eubacteriales bacterium; assembly: GCA_030625815.1. Classification (GTDB taxonomy): domain Bacteria; phylum Bacillota; class Clostridia; order Tissierellales; family GPF-1; genus GPF-1. The sequence continues at coordinate 3,455 of DAOUQF010000038.1, read as the reverse complement.
AGGGCGAATCTTCCGTCTCCACGGGGATTGGATTTTTCGATCATATGCTCTTGCTCCTGGCCAAGCATGGCCGCTTCTCCCTCAAACTCCAAGCAAAGGGAGATTTGGAGGTAGACACCCATCACACGGTGGAAGACGTAGGCATCGTAATGGGACAAGTTTTTCGGGACGCCTTGGGCGATCGAAAGGGCTTGATTCGCTACGGCACAAGCTTCACCCCCATGGATGAATCCCTGGCGCGGGTTTGTACAGATATCGGAGGCCGGTCTTGCCTGGTCTATGAGGTTCCTCTTGTGCGCGAGCATGTTGGCACCCTGGAGAGCGAGACTGTTGAAGAATTCTTCCTCGCCTTCACCCAAAACGCGAAAATCAATTTGCATATTTCCTCCCTAACCGGGAGAAATCAACATCATATATTTGAAGCCATTTTCAAAGGCGTTGGTCGCGCTTTGCACGAAGCGTGCACACTGGATCCAACGATTAACGGGTACCTCTCCACAAAGGGGGTCATCGAATGATCGCAATCATTGATTACGGAGTGGGAAACTTAAAGAACGTCCGCCATGTTTTTTCGATTCTTGAGATTCCCGCCCAAATCACCCGTGACCCCAAGGTTATTCGAGCAGCGGATGCCATTGTCCTGCCAGGGGTTGGCGCCTTTCGAGACGCCGTGCAAAATTTGGAGAAATACGACCTGATCGATCTTTTAAAAGAGCAAGCCCAAAGTGGAAAACCCTTTTTGGGAATCTGTCTCGGAATGCAATTGCTTTTTGATAAAAGCTATGAGGGCGGAGAATGGACAGGCTTGGGTCTGATTGAAGGCGAGATTGTTCGCTTTAAAGATGTTCCCAAAATCCCGCATATGGGCTGGAACACCTTAATCCCAAACACCGAATCTCCCATAGCCGCCAAGATCGAGCCGGAATCCTACGTCTATTTTGTTCACTCGTATCACGCAGTCGCAAAGAACCCTGAAGATGTGGTCTTCGCGACAGAATATGGAACCCAATTTCCAGCCGTTGTTCAACGAGGCAATATATTGGGCATGCAATTCCATCCTGAAAAAAGCGCCGAAGTCGGCCTGCAACTACTAAAGAATTTTAAGGAGATGATAGGATGATCGTTTTTCCCGCTATCGATATCAAAGACGGACAATGTGTCCGCCTCTTTCAAGGCAAAAAAGAAGAAGTAACGGTATACGGCGAGGATCCGGTTTCCATGGCCAAGCAATGGGAAGCGGAGGGAGCAAAATGGCTCCACGTGGTTGATCTGGACGGCGCCTTTACCGGCGAACCTCAGAACCATGAAGCGATTATTAGAATCGCAAAATCCATCGCCATCCCCATTGAGGTTGGCGGCGGAATTCGAACCGAATCCCAAGCACGCGCCTATCTGGAAGCCGGCGTGCGCCGTGTCATCTTTGGAACATCCGCAGTCAATGATCCCGGTTTGCTCAAACGGCTGGCCGCTGAATTCCCGGGACAAATCGCAGTATCCATCGATGCGAAAGATGGACTCGTCCGTGTGGAAGGCTGGGTAAAAGGATCCGCCATCAATGCTGTGGGTTTCGCCGAGGAATTGTTTGCCATAGGCATCGATACCTTTGTCGTAACCGATATCAGGCGGGACGGCGCCATGACGGGACCCAATCTGGAGATCATGATTGAAATTCAGGAAAAAATCCCCGCGCAATTGATCGTGAGCGGTGGAGTCAGGTCCAATGAGGATCTTCTTGAAGCCAAAAACATGGCTTCTATGGTGCGATCACCGGCAAAGCCCTTTACGAGGGTGCTATTCAATTGGGCTTATTTTCGGAGGAATCATCATGTTAGCCAAACGAATTATCCCCTGCCTGGATGTCGATCATGGCCGGGTCGTAAAAGGGAAAAAATTCAAATCCATTCAAGATGTCGCCGATCCGGTTGAACTGGCTCGCCGCTACTCCCTGGAAGGGGCGGACGAATTGGTATTTTACGATATTACTGCCTCCTCGGAGGATCGCGAAATCTTTCTCGATACCGTGGAACGGGTAGCGGAACAGGTGCGCATTCCCTTTACCATCGGCGGCGGGATTCGAACCCCCGACGACTTTCGAAAGGTTCTATTAGCGGGGGCTGATAAAGTCTCAGTCAATACAGCAGCTGTTCTCAATCCTAAATTGATCTCGGAAGCAGCCGAAATCTACGGCAGTCAATGCGTGGTGCTCTCCATCGACGCTAAGAATCAGGGCGATCACTGGGAAGTCTTTATCCATGGCGGAAGAACCCCCACCGGAATCGATGTGGTGGAATGGGCCAAACAGGGAGAAGCCTTGGGCGCTGGAGAAATCTGCTTGAATGCCATCGACGCGGACGGCGTCAAGACCGGCTACGCCCTTGGCATCACCAAGGCGGTCAGCCAGGCGGTTCGCCTCCCCATTATCGCTTCGGGAGGTGCAGGTGAAATGATTCATTTTGCCGATGTCCTGGAAGCGGGCGCCGATGCAGCCCTCGCCGCAAGCGTCTTCCACTATGAACAAATCCCTATTCCCACATTAAAAGATTATTTGCGCAGCCGCGGATTGATCATCCGGTAAAGGAGGACAAAAAATGAAACTTGCAATCGACGAACTACAATTTACCCAAGCCGGTTTGATTCCCGCAATCGTCCAAAACGAAACGACAGGAGCCATTTTGATGATGGCTTGGATGAACCGGGAATCTCTGGATCAAACCATCAAAACCAATGAGACCTGGTTCTACTCCCGCAGTCGGGAAAAACTTTGGCACAAGGGGGAGACCAGCGGCAATATTCAAACCGTTTCCTCGATTCTTTATGATTGCGACGGCGACACCCTGGTTGTTTTGGTAACGCCAAAAGGACCCGCTTGCCACACAGGCAACACCAGCTGCTTCTACCGAACCCTGGACGGCTCTCCACTGCCGAAGACAACCATGCTCAGCACGCTGGAAACCTTGGTTCTGGAACGTAAGAAAGCGCCTGTGGAAGGCTCTTACACCAACTACCTGTTTGACAAGGGCATCGATAAGATTCTAAAGAAGGTTGGCGAGGAAAATGCCGAAGTCATCATCGCGGCAAAAAATACCGATCGTGGAGAGGTGATCTACGAAACAGCCGATCTACTCTATCACCTGACCGTTCTTCTCGCTGAAAAGGACATCAGTTGGGATGAGATTATGCAGGAATTGAAAAAAAGACATAAAAAATAACGCGAGCTCAGCTCGCGTTTTTTATCCTCCAATTAATTGTTGAATGGTTTCCTTCGCCCGCAGAGAATCGATCCAGTGCTTTGGAATTCCATCGATTCCATGATAGGCTCCCAGAACCATCCCAACAAACATGCCTCGCGCCGCACAGTCTCCTCCCGCCATCGCATTGGCTTCAAGGGCCAAGGCATAGCTTTCCTCGAAGTTATGAATAAGATAAATGCTGGAGGGAAGCGCATGGGCAATATC
>DAOUQF010000026.1 GCA_030625815.1 Eubacteriales bacterium | reverse complement strand
CTGACAACCGTAATGCTCTTCAAGGCATTTGCCTTCACAATCTCTGTCAACTTCTGAGTGTGAGCCGCTATGTTATCCAGCTTTGGGCATCCTATTACCGTTACACGGCCTTTGATAAACTCAGCATGAAAGTTCCCATAGGCATATGCCGTACAATCGGCTGCGATCAAAAGATCGGCACCCTGGAAATAATCCGCATATGGATTAACCAATTCCAGTTCCACTGGCCATTGCTTCAATTGCGACGGCACGGTTGGAAAATCAGTCTCCTGCATTTGAGGTACCGCTTGCGCCTTCGGCTCTTCCCTTTGAATCGATTGCGCCGCTGAACCCGGACAGCCGCATGGAATACTCGGCATCGCGTCTGCAAATCCTTCACAGGTTGCCGGTTCTACCGCCTTTTTCTCAGCCATTTTTGCCATGACCAATTCTTCGTTATAGGCTTCCGCATCCCGTTCAATCATCTCAATGGCATCCATGGGACATGCCGGCAGGCAATCGCCCAAGCCATCGCAATACTGATCCGAAATCAATCTTGCTTTGCCATCCACCATCTGAATCGCGCCCTCGTGACATGCAGTCACACAAAGTCCGCATCCGTTGCATTTATCTTCATGAATCGTAATAATCTTTCTTTTATATCGCTCCATTTATTCTTCTCCTTTTCAATCATCCTTTTGTGATATGCTTATCATACTCAATTTCGGGTAAAAAACCCGTAACCTACGTTACCAAAGGAGGCAACTTTGGAAAAATGGCAATCGATTATCCTGCACTCCGAACTTTTTCGAGGATTCACCGAAAGCGAACTGGAACACTTCCTCTTGAAGGCTCACGCCAACCGTGAACAATTTAAAAAAGGGCAGATTGTTGCAAATGAAGAAACCCCCTGCACCCATATCGGCCTCGTAATTTCCGGTGTAATCAACGCACAGAAAACATACCCCTCCGGAAAATATATAACCATCAACCATCTTCGCGAAGGAGAATTGTTTGGAGAGGTGATCGTCTTTTCAGACCGCAAAACCTTTCCCGCTACGCTTATCGCTCAAACTGAGTTAGAGGTGTATTTCCTGAAAAAAGAAGAGATCATACTGCTCAATCAGGAGTTTCCGCTACTGATGGAAAATTTCGTAAAAATACTTTCTCATAAAATTTTAATACTGAATCAACGGGTGAAAAGCCTGTCCTACCATACTTTACGGCAACGAATCGTTGATTTTATTTTAGAGATCTATAATAAACAAGAGACCATGATGTTTCAGCTCCCCTTATCCCGCAAACAAATGGCTGAACGTCTGGGAACACCTCGCCCGTCGCTATCCCGCGAATTGGCGAAAATGAAAGAAGAGGGACTGATCGATTACGAAAAAAACAGCTTTAAGATCCTGAATCTAGAGCAATTGGAAGCGATCTTTTTCGAGTAATTTCGAAACAATTGGTTTTCCACCCCTTGACGAATGTATTTCTATCTATTACAATGAATGAAATTCATCCCAACCAAACGATGAAGGGTGCCAGTACACAGATCGCTTTTCACTTTAGAGAGAGAAACCAAGGCTGAAAGTTTTTCGTGAGAACCCTGTGGAACCTAACCCCGAGTATGTTTCCGAAAGGAAAATCGGAACCGGACCGTTATCAAACCGGACAGTATCGAGCAAAAGCTCCGTACTGATTGATCAAGAGGAAAGATGAACTTCTTTCAATTTGGGTGGTACCGCGGAGTAACCTTCGTCCCTATGTTTGGGATGGAGGTTTTTTTTAATTGAGAGGAGAAATACAATGACTACGAGACAAGCAGGAATTTTAACCATCTTTTTCTTTTACATTTTAATGATGCTCGGCATCGGCTGGCTCTATTACCGACGTACCGAAAAACTATCCGACTACATCATCGGCGATCGAAAACTCAACTACTGGGTGACTGCCCTCAGTTCCCAAGCCTCTGACATGAGCGGCTGGCTTTTGATGGGTCTTCCCGGTTATGCATATACGGCAGGCATGGAAGCCGTATGGATTGCCCTAGGCCTCTTGGTGGGCACTTGGGCGAACTGGAGATTTGTCGCTACACGGCTGCGGATTCTAACGGAAAAGATGGGCAACGCCATCACCCTTTCTTCCTATTTTCAGAACCGATTCAAGGAAACCTCGGCGCGGCTTCGAATTATTTCCGCCGTGGTAATCCTCATTTTCTTCCTGATCTACACGGCATCCGGCCTAGTTGCCGGCGGAAAACTTTTCAGCTCGGTTTTCGGCATGTCTTATGCGGTTTCATTAACCATCGGCACCCTGGTCATCATTGGATACACCTTCCTTGGCGGTTTTATGGCCGTCTGTTGGACAGACTTCTTCCAAGGGATCTTGATGTTCTTGGCCCTGATTATCGTTCCGATTGTTTGTGTAGGAAAAGTCGGCGGCGTCGGAGTTACAATAACAGAATTGAAAGCGATCAATATGGAGCTTTTAAATGCCTTTACCGATATGAACGGCGCGCCCCTTGGCGGCCTAGCCATAGCAAGCCTTTTGGCATGGGGCCTCGGCTACTTTGGACAACCCCATATTCTGACCCGGTTTATGGCCATTGAAAAAATCGGTGAATTGAAGAATGCGCGAAGAGTTGCCATGACCTGGGTTGTCTTTTCCCTGATTGCTGCCGTATTGATCGGCATGATCGGTCTGGTTTATCTTGGCGGCACATTGGTAGGCTCCAGCGAAACCATCTTTATTCAAATGGTGGAAAGGACCTTCCCGACAATCATTGCCGGAATCCTCTTGGCAGCAATTTTGGCGGCAATTATGTCCACTGCGGACAGCCAATTGCTCGTAACGAGCTCCGCTTTGATTGAAGACCTATTAAAGGTTTTTTCTAAAAAAGAATACTCAGAGAAGACCTATGTATGGCTGAGTCGCGGCACCGTAATCGCAGTCGCGTTTTTTGCCTATCTCTTGGCATGGAATCCTGAGAACTCCGTCTTGGACCTGGTCGCTTACGCCTGGGCAGGCTTCGGCGCAAGCTTCGGACCAGTCGTGTTGATCTCAGTCTACTGGAAGAAGATGACAGGGAACGGTGCCTTGGCCGGTATGATAGTCGGTGGCGCCATGGTATTGATCTGGAGAAATCTCTCTGGCGGCTGGTTTGATCTCTACGAATTGTTGCCAGCCTTCCTGCTCGCTTCCCTAGCAATTTTCATTGTCAGTTCTCTGGATCAAAAGAACGCTGTCAATCTGGAAATGGAATTCAAAGAAATTGATAAACTCCATGAATAAGAAAATCCGCCTCGGGTATCTGTAAGATAGAATCTTACAGATTGGGGTGAAAGGATGAAAGAACGGGAATTAACATTAATCAAACAAGCCATCCTCAATGAAATCGAAGGATACGAGTTTTATAAGATGGCTGCAAATCAAACAAAATCGGCTGAAAGCAAAAACGCGCTTTTGGCATTGGCAGATGAAGAGTTTAAACACTCAACTTACTTAAAAGAACTCTTCAACCAAATTAAAAAACAAGGCGATGATTTCAAATTGGCTTTCCTCAACGATATTCCCTCACCAGGGATTTATCGCTTCAGTGAAATCAATAACAGCGCACACTTAAGCCTTGCGATAACCATCTTCAGCATCGGAATGGAAATGGAAAAGGCATCAATCAAATTTTATCAAAATGCCTTTGAGGAAACCGAACTTCCAGAAGCAAGGAAACTTTATGAGATCTTGATTGCGTGGGAGAAAACCCACTTGGAACAATTCCAATCCGAATACAACAAGCATCGCGAAGAGTGGTGGAATAAGCAAAGTTTTGCGCCGTTTTAAACAAAAAAAGCAGGAATCGAAAATTTCGATTCCTGCCATTTTTTTATAGTGATTTTACTTGAGCAAGTATATTCGCTACGCTCAATCCATACTTTTCATACAATTCATCAGGCTTTGCAGATTCCCCAAAGGTATCCTGAACCGCCACCGGTAAAATCTTGCATGGCGCATGCATTGCAAGCTGCTCCGAGATCGCGCTGTAAAGCCCGCCATAAATCGAATGATCCTCTGCAACTACAATCCCCTTTGTTTCCTTTGACGCTTTGACAAGGGCTTCTGTGTCCATCGGCTTGATAAACGGCATGTCTATCACACGCGCGGCGATCCCTTCCCGTTCCAACTCCTCGGCCGCTTTCATCATATACGGCACCATGGAACCATGAGCGATCAGGGTAACGTCATTCCCTTTCTTCAAGGTATATGATTTTCCCAGCTCCCATTCCCAGTCTTCCTGGAAATGGATATCGCACTCCTTGCGTCCCACGCGGACATAAACCGCACCGTCGTAATCCGCTGCCCATTCAATCGCTTTTTTCGTTGCAACCTCATCGGAAGGCGCAACCACAACAATCTCCGGGATGGTTCGAATCAAGGCAATATCCTCAAGGGCTTGATGCACCGCGCCATCCATGCCAATAGCCAATCCCGGATGCGTCGAAACGATCTTCACATTCAAATGGTTATACGCGATAGATTGTCGGATCTGATCATAAGTTCGGCCTGGGGCAAAACAACAGAATGTGCTGATAAATGGAATCATACCCGTTCGCGCTAATCCCGCGGCAATTCCGACCATGTTCTGCTCGGCGATTCCTGGATTCAAATACCGCTCCGGAATCTCCTCTGAGAATGCTGTCAGTTTTGTTGCCGCCGCCAAGTCGGCGCTCATCGCAAAAATTTTCTCGTTCTTCTTGCCGAGTTCAACAATTGTTTTCCCGTACATATCACGTGGTGCCATGGTTGCCTTACGCATGTTGAACGCCCCCTTTCAATTCTTCCATCGCTTGAACAAACTCATCTTCATCACACTTTTTTGAATGCCACGCCACAACATCTTCCATAAAGCTGACGCCTTTTCCTTTTACGGTATTTGCCAGCAAGAAAACCGGTTGTTCCATCGGTCGGTTTGCAAAGGCGCCTTCAATGGCCTCGAAATCATGGCCGTCAAACTCTCGTACGTCATATCCGAAAGAGGATAGGATCGCGTTCCATTTCACATCGCCCACAACCTCTTCAGCAAAGTTGTCCAATTGAATGCGGTTGTTGTCCAGAATCGGTACAAGGTTGTCGAGTTTCAAATGGCTTTGCAGCATAATCGCTTCCCAAATTTGACCCTCTTGACATTCCCCGTCGCCCAACATCACATAAACTGTTCCCGCCAGATTTTGTTTCTTCAAGCCCATCGCCAAGCCAATGGCGTAGGAAAATCCTTGTCCCAACGATCCAGTCGATGACTCGATTCCAGGAACCGTGTCAATTTCCGTATGTCCTTGAAGACGCGAGTTCAATTGCCGATAGGTTTTCATTTCTTCACGAGGGAAAAATCCTTTTTGCGCCAATACCGAATAGTACCCCAAAGAAGCATGGCCCTTGCTCAAAATAAAATAATCTCGATTCGGATCCTTAACGTTCTCCTGTGAGATGTTCATCTCCTCATGATAAAGATAGACGAATAATTCCGCTGCTGAATATGAACCGCCCAGATGGCCCGACCCAATCAGATTTTGTGTTTCCACCGAAAGAACCCGCAGGTCCGTAGCAAGCTCTTTCAAATTTTGGTTCTTGTTTTCTGTCATTGCTTTTCCCCCTCATTCATAATACAAGCGGGCGTTTCCGCCCGCTCAACAATTCTATACAAATAGTTTTACGATGCCACCCAGGATAATACCGACGCCACAGAAATCTGCGTCCGAGAATGTTGTATTGGCAAAACCAAGATCACCCATCAACGGCATCAACAATACCGGCAGGAATGTAATTAACAAACCGTGTGCAAATGCGCCCCAGAATGCGCCACGCTTGCCGCCCATTGCATTACCAAATACACCAGCTGTCGCGCCACAGAAGAAATGAGGTACAACGCCTGGAAGAATAACAACTGCGTCCATGCCCATCAAGATGAACATGCCCACAATACCGCCAAGGAATGATGACAAGAAGCCAATCAATACCGCGTTTGGCGCATATGGGAATACAACAGGACAATCCAATGCCGGTTTCGCATTTGGAACAAATGAATCCGCAATTCCTTTAAACGCAGGAACGATTTCCGCCAAGATCAAACGAACACCCTGAAGGATGATATATACACCACCGGCAAATGTGATGCCTTGCATGATAGCAAACAAGATATAGTTTTGTCCGCCGGACAAGTTTGCTTCCACATATTCCCCGCCGCTGGCAATCGCAACGATAATGTAGAAAATACCCATGGTCAAAGAAATCGCAACCGAGTTGTCTCGCAAGAATCCTAACCCTTTCGGGAAGTTGATCTCTTCTGTCGAACCAGATCCCTTGCCGACTAGTTTGCCAACCCAAGCTGACAAAACATAACCCAAAGTGCCGAAGTGACCGAATGCCACGTCGTCAGTACCGGTAATCTTTCTCATGGTCGGTTGTGCAATCGCCGGGAAGAAAGCCATTACAAATCCCAAAACGATTGATCCTACAGCGATCAGCGCAAAACCTTCCAACCCACCAACCATTAAGATAATGGCAATCATACAAGCCATATACAAGGTATGATGACCCGTTAAGAAAATATACTTCAATGGCGTGAAGCGAGCAATTAAAATGTTCGCAACCATACCAAACGCCATGATCAAGGCTGTTGCTGTTCCGTACTCACCCAAAGCCATTGCAACAATCGCCTCGTTGTTCGGCACAACGCCCTGTACACCAAAGCCTACTTCAAACATCACGCCAAAGCTGCTTAACGCACCAACCAAGATGCCGGCGCCGCCGCCCAATACAACAAAACCGAGAATCGTTTTAATGGTTCCTTTGATAATGTCCGTTGTCGGTTTCTTTTGTGCCAGCAAACCTACCAGCGCGATCGCGCCAACGAGTAATGCAGGAACACTTAAAATGTCTACTAAAAAATCCAAAAATGCCATTGTATCCTCCTATTATGTATAATATTTAAGCGTTACCGCTTATAACAACCCTTTTTCTTGGAGCATTGCTGTCAATTTTTCCGTTAATTCCTTTTTGTCGATCATATTATTCAAGGAAATGGTTTCTCCCAATTTCGCGACTTCCGGTGCGATATCTCGAGTGGCTACAAAAACATCGGCACTGTCCCTTGTTGCACTTGAAAGATCTGAGTGAGACACCTCGATATCCGTCATGCCCAATTCCTTCAAAACGTTTTTGATATTAATCTCCATCATGAAACTGCTTCCCAAACCTGAACCGCAACATACTAAAATTTTCATCTTATTTCCTCCTATTTTTCTGAATGTTTTCCAATAATCGCCAGTACTTCTTCTTTGTTCGAAGATGCCATAATCCGCTTTAGATCCTCTGTGTCCATAAACAGATTCATCAATTGCGACAACGCCGTCAAATGTGTTTTATTGTCCACCGCCGCAAAGGTGACGACCAGTTTCACCGGATCATTCAATTCGCTTCCAAACTCCACCGGATCCTTCAAGGTGATCAAGCTCATGCAAAGCGCATTGACTCCATCCTCCGGACGCGCGTGGGATAAAACGATTCCCGGCGCAACCACCATGTAGGGACCCATCTTTTTGAAGTTTTCAAAGATCGCTTCCACATACTCCGCTGTGATACTTCCCTTTTCCTCTAACACGCAGGCACCCTGCTGAACAGCGTCCTTCCAATCTTTACACTCCACATTAATTTGGACGGTCTTGCGGTCCAACAAATCCTTTAACATAATCTCTTTCTCCTTTGCTGCTCGATCATATTTCTGTTTCTTTCTCTTTAGGGTATATAACAATTCCACTTCCAGCTTTTGACGGTCATGGATTGTCGCGAATTTTTCAACCGTTTCGAGAATCCGTTGCACCTGTTTTATTTCTTGCGCTTTCTTTTTCACTCCCTTTGAAGTGAAGAATTTCGAAAGGCGTTCAATCTCATCAGGCAATAAGATCGCTCGCACGCGCAGATAGTCGTTTTTCTGCCATTCTGGAATTTCCACCGTTGAAACGACATAGTCGTAGGTGTCCTGCCTAAGCATAGGCACTTGTCTTGCCGAGATCATCTGTGTGATCTCCAACTGAAAATGCTGATTCAATTGCGAAGCCAGCATGCTCGCAGTCCCGATGCCCGTGCCGCAAACCACCACAACCCGTGTCGGTTTCCGTTGCTTCGTTTTCGCACGCTCCAATGCAGCGCCAAAATGCAGGGTAATATAGGAAATCTCATGATCATCAATCGGCATCCCCACATACTCCGCATAGCGGGTGGCAATGACACGAGTCTGCTCGAAGAGATCCGGATAATTCTTTACAATACTCTCATATAGTGGATTGACAAGCCGAAGTCCAAATCGAATGCGATATACACTTGGCCGTAAATGCACCATCAAGTTCTGAGCGATTACATGCCGATCCGGTCCAAATTCAACCTGATAACTTGCTTCCAAAGCATCCAGCATCTCCTCGACAACATAAAGCAAATCATCATCTTCCACCTCGCTTGTCATCACATGAGAACTGAGCAGATGAAAGGTAATGTATCGGCGTTCATCCTCTGGAATCTCAATCCCAAACTTTTCTTCCAAAACTGCCGTCAATCGTTCCGCAACCAAATATTCTTGAGTCAAATGAATTCCTTCCACCTCGAGTGGGGGCAGATGAATTTCCTTCTTTAATTGAAGTCTTTTGATCATCAATGCGATATGGGTCAATAGATTGCCATAAGCGATATCCGTAAACTGTCGCTCCAATTGGATTTCTGCTTCCCGAATGACTTTATTGAGATAATCGAGATCGAGATCACAAAATAAAACATCATATTGGTAGGAATGACTCTTGTTTATTGACACCTTCTCATTGACGTAGTCAAACAATTCACTGGATGTCAGGGTGTTCCCAATTAAGGATAGCAACATATTTCGTCTCTTCAATTCCTCGCCTTCCACATATAACCCAACCTTGGGTTTGCGGATCAAACGAAGACTGTTGTTGTGAAATTCCGCTTCCAGCTCATCGAGTTCTTTCAGCAAGGTGTTCCGAGAAACCCCAAAGAAATCTGAAAACCATCCCAGGGTAATGGGTTCGCTTTGTTCAAGGAGCTTTAATGCCATCAACAGAACCCGTTCCCGCTTTGAATAGTAATAATTCTGCAGATCTTTATGTGCCGTCAATTCCCGAAGATGCCGCTCCAAGTCATCCGACTGTTCCAGGCACATTCCCTTTGCCCGATTCTTCACCAATAACGCCTCGAATCCCTTTGCCTTCAAATGGCTTTCGATCTCCTTGACATCATTTCGAATCGTGCGATTGCTTACCTTGAATCGTTCGGCAAGCTCGTTCGTCGTTAAAAATCCATCGCTCTGATTCAACTCAATCAGGATCTCCAAACTACGTTCATTTAATTCCATTTTTCACCCCTTACAGAAACCGTCCAACGGAAAAAATAATTGATTCAATCTTTCACAATCTCCTTGGTAACGCTTTCAAGATTATTTTAACCCGCTTATCGACTACATTCTATCCATTTTCCCTTCCGATTTCAAACGGAAAAAATGAACGATTAGCCAGAACCCGCAGAAATCAGGGATTCCCTGGTAATCATGCAAAAATTCCATTTCGCAACGGAAAGAAACGAGTCGTGAAATCAGCGATTTTTCAAGAAAATTTTCGTATAATAGCAGGAAAGGAGTGATAGACATGATTAAAGCGATCATTACTGATTTTGACGGAACCCTTTTAAACAATCACGGCACCCTTTCAACCCGTACAAAGTCCACACTGAAAAAAATAGAAGAAAAAGGACTTCTCTTTGTTGCCGCCAGCGGCCGATTTTACCCGGGGATTCATCGCGTGATCAGCCCGTATATCCAAAATGCCATTTATTGCTGCAATAACGGTACCTGGATCGAAGCAGGTGACCGCAGCGAGATTTTCCAGAAATCCATTTTTACCGACGATGAAATGCATGCGTTGTTTCTTGAAGCTGAACACGTTTTGAAGCAATATCCTAATCTTGCCTGCTTTTCATGTGATTCGGACCACGCTTACGTAGAACGGGTAAACGGAGATCTTGTCGCCGCATTACTGCGCGCCCATACCAAAACAACCTGTCTGCCAGTCCTTGCCGCCTACCGGAGGAACATTTCAAAACTGTCCTTCTTTTGCAGAGAAGGACTCAACGCGGAACAAGTTCAAGCGCTTAGCGGCATCGGACAAACCCACGAACGGTTTCAAACGGGCACCCAATGGTTTGACATTCAAAAAAAAGGCGTAACCAAAGCCAATATCTTCGACGTATTAAAGGAAACCTTTCAAATCAAGCCCGAAGAAACCCTCGTTTTTGGCGACAGTTATAATGATATCGAAATGCTGCTGGGCTCTCCCAACAGCTATGCCATGGCACAAGCCCCATTGCCTGTACAAAAAAGCGCGCGACACCTCGCTCCGAGCAATCAAGCGGATGGTGTGGCTTCCGTTATAGAATCTCTGGGACTTTTCGAATAAGCGCAGACCCAACGGGTAAAATAGTACCGAAGAAGTCTTTTGAAAGGAGAAAAACTATGATTAGCGAACTTCACCGCTTGCGAGAAACGATTCTAAGCGAAGTGGAAGGGTATCAATTGTATCAAATGACCTCAAAGGCACAAAACAATGAACATGTAAAACGAGCGCTGGAAGAATTGGCTGAACATAAACAGGTACACGCAAAAATCTTACACACCCTCTATGAACAATTGGAAACGCAAGAATTGCATGTTTTGCCAAATCTCAACATCCAAGCCTTGGCTCAGCAACCGCAACATTGGCGCGACATTGAAAAAGCCGATCTCAACGAATCCATTTCTCTCTTGGATCTTTGCCGAGAGATTGAAAGCCGATCGGTTCGAAACTTTTTGGATGCGGTACGCTACACCCATCACCCGCAGGCCAAACAGATCTATGAAATACTCTTAGATGAAGAACGGCAATTCCAGCAAGACTTGGAAAACACCTATCAAACGGTGCGAGCAAGCTGGATGAATCACAGAAACTACTTGTACTAGGAATCGAGCAATCGATTCCTTTTCCATGTATATGGAAACAATTGCCCTTGACGCGAGGGCATTCTTTCGATAAAATGTTACAATATCGAAAAAAGTTTGAGAGGAAGTATAAAGATGTTTCGAGGACTTGTCCTACCAGATAACTACGAATCAAAACTCACCCTGCGTGAAACCGAAAAAGCGATCAAGCAGGTCAAAGATTATTTTCAACGAGAATTGGCAAACGCCCTGAATTTAGAGCGAGTTTCCGCTCCGCTTTTCGTATTCCCAGAGAGCGGATTAAATGATGATTTGAACGGCGTGGAACGCCCTGTCGCTTTTGATGTGCCGGATCTTTCCCACGACGGGATCGAGGTGGTGCACTCCCTGGCAAAATGGAAACGCATGACCCTGGGACGTTATGGCTTTGCGCCGAACGAAGGCTTATATACAGATATGAATGCGATTCGACGAGATGAGGAATTAGATAACCTACACTCTCTTTATGTGGATCAATGGGATTGGGAAAAAATCATTGCCCCGGCGGATCGAACCCTGGAAACCCTGAAAGCAACCGTAAAAAAAATCTACCGCGTATTTAAGATGACGGAGAATTATGTGGATACCCTGTATCCAGTAATCAAACCAACGCTTCCTGCGGAAATCTTCTTTATCACGTCTCAGGACTTGGAATCGCGATATCCAGACCTGACACCGGAGCAAAGAGAAGACGCCATCACCAAAGAAAACAAGGCTGTCTTTGTGATGCAGATTGGCGGAAATCTCGCCTCAGGCGAGCCTCATGACGGACGAGCTCCCGATTACGACGATTGGTCGCTTAATGGCGATATTCTCTTCTGGCACCCTGTACTGGAACAAACCTTTGAGCTTTCTTCCATGGGAATCCGCGTCGATGCGGAAACCTTGAAAATGCAATTGGCGTTGCGCGGTTGCGAAGAGCGTTCCGAACTGCCTTTCCATAAGGCATTGTTGACCGGAAATCTTCCTCAAACCATGGGCGGCGGCATCGGACAATCCAGAATGTGCATGTTCTTTTTGCAAAAAGCGCATATCGGCGAGGTTCAAGCCTCACTTTGGCCGGCGGAAATGGTTAGAGATTGCGAAAAGGCAGGCGTTTTTCTACTGTAAAATTCAGATCCACGAATCTAAAACGGTTCGTGGATTTTTTTGTTTCAACAACCGAACGTACGTTTGATCTTCTAAGGAAATTTTGATATACTACACCCAGGAGGTGAACGTATGTACGATATCTATGATCGACTTCAAATTCTTGCCGACTCCGCGAAATACGATGTCAGTTGCTCCTCCAGTGGAAACGAACGGAAGAACAATCGATCGGGCGGGATCGGCAACGCGCGCTCCTTTGGCATCTGCCACGCGTGGGCAGCCGACGGACGCTGCATTTCACTCTTGAAAATCCTGATGACAAACCACTGCGTCTATGACTGTGCCTATTGCATCAATCGCGCATCCAACGACGTGCCTCGGGCACGGCTATCACCGGAAGAGATTGCCAAGACAACCATGGCTTTTTATCGGCGAAACTATATCGAAGGACTATTTTTGTCCAGCGCTGTAGAGGGTTCGCCCAATCAAACCATGGAACAAATCGTGAAAACTTTGGAACTCTTGCGGCATCAATGGCAATTTCAGGGCTACATCCATGTGAAAGCCATTCCCGGCGCGGATCCGAGGCTGATCCAGCAGGCTGGTTTTCTCGCGGATCGCATGAGCGCAAATATTGAGCTTCCCAGCCGTGAATCCCTGCAGCGCCTGGCGCCGCAAAAACAATTAGAAACCCTACTGCAGCCCATGAAGCAAATCCAACACGGGATTGCGGAAAACCGCTATGCCCTCAAACAATACCGCAACGCTCAATCTTTCGTGCCTGCCGGACAGTCCACCCAAATGATTATCGGCGCCAGTCCGGAATCCGACTATCAATTGATTCGCACCTCGCAGAAACTCTATGATCGCTTTCAATTGAAACGTGTTTTTTACTCCGCCTACATCCCTGTAGGAAATCCAAAAAAAATCTTGGTTCCCACCCCGCGAATCGCTCCCTTGATGCGGGAACATCGCCTGTATCAAGCGGATTGGCTTTTGCGGTTTTACGGGTTTCGAGCCGAGGAATTGCTCGATGAGATCAAGCCTCATTTTGATGCGGATTTCGATCCCAAAATGATTTGGGCCATTCGCCATCTAGAACTTTTTCCCGTCGAGATCAATCGAGCACCCTTTGAAACCCTGATTCGTGTGCCGGGCATTGGACACAGAACGGCATCCAGAATTGTCAATCAGCGCCGCCTTGCTTCCCTCACCGTCGAGGAAGTGAAAAAAACTCGGCTTGTCTGGAAGCGGGCGCGTTTCTTTCTTACCATAAAAGGAAAATACTATGGCGGTCGCTCCCTATCCCCAGAAGGAATTAAAACAGCCTTGCAACCGGAATGGAGCCATCAATTGCGGCTATTCCCAGACACCAAAGGAGGACAAACCCATGGATTATCTATATGATCACTCATTTGACGGTTTTCTAACCGCTGCCGCCATCCATTTTCAAGAAAAAAGAGCTTCTGGAATTTTTCCAGAAACCCTTTACCAATATCGTTTGGGAGAAAACCTACGCACAATCGAAACGGACCCCATCCGTGCGGCCAACTTCTATCACGAACTGGAAGAACGCTTCTCTCCGGATGTCGCCCATAAATGCGGTCGTGCCTTTCTGTCGGATCACCCCAATAAGGAAAACCTCTTGCTCACTTATTTAAACTTTGGATTCAGAAAGGGTCGTGGTTTTGATGCGATTTTCACCCACCCCGATGTAGAACCCGTCCAAACCATCGCAGCCGCAGTCGAGTGGGAAGCGGCTCGCTTCCTGGGGCTCATCCGATTCCAAGAGATCAAGGGAATCCTCTACGCCTCTTTTTCACCGGACAACGCCATTCTCGGTCTCCTGTCGGATCATTTTCTTGATCGACTCCATGGAGAACCCTGGATTATCCATGACACCAAGCGAAATCTTGCGATTCTCTGTAATGGCGTAAAATGGCGCATGGTGCCTTTCAAACGAGATTTCGCCCTCACACTGCCCCGGGAAGAACTTGCCATCCAACAATTATGGCGAGGGTATTTCACCCATATCGCCATCCCTGAAAGAAAGAATCCGCGGCTTCAGACGCAGTATATGCCAAAACGCTATTGGAAAGACCTAATAGAAGTCAATTCACCCCAATTTCGTTAAGGGAGTGGGCTTATAGCAACGGGTCCGGTTTTGAGGTGCATATTGCAAAACCACAACTGAAATCACACACGAATATTCATGCAAATTATCATACTATTTCACGGAAAGGTAGCGATTAAATTAATCGTTACCTTTTTCTTATATACATGTTAATTTGAATTTTACTTCTATAGACATTATGCTTCATTTGAAAAGACTAAACACTATAACTTTTTAAATTAATAGTGAGTTTTTGTTAAAAAATGATTAAAATATCGCGAAGTGATATAATTTAGTTAAACGAGACTCAGGAGGTAAATATGAAGAAGAGGATTATTCTTGTAATTATGGTTGCGTTAATTGCAGTTGTCGGATACTCATGGAATCGAGATGTTATTCGCCACAACTTAGTCTATCGCGGAGAATCTGATTCTTGGAGTGCCGAGTATAGAGTTAAAGGAAAGTGGATATTTACGGAAGTTGATGACCGCACAGAATTTGATAGCTATGTTGACGGAGTATTAATCATCACATACGAACAAGAGGTTGAGACTGCACCTAAAGTGGAGCATTTATCAATTTTCTATGATCTTGGACCAGGAAGTGGTCACCTAAGAGAATATCATGATACTATCATGAAAAAAACCTATCGGATAGAAAGACGCAATTCGGGAGTTCCAACACCGTATACTGTGATGACGATTACTGTTGATATGGATGGGAATGTGGAGACGTTTGAGTTAAAAAACGTTGATTGAGATGTAGTCAAAGATAGGGGGGCGGCTATGAAAAAAACATTTTTATTATCTTTTGTATTACTTGTATTGTTATTGACCGGATGCAGTCAGGAAACGGAAGCTGTCAAACAGGAAGCGTCGGATTTCCTTGCATGGACCAAAGAATATTTGGATGCGGGCGAAGCTTTATCTGCTGGGGGTTCGGTGAAAGAATACAAAAAAGCCATTTCAGATATTGTTGGGGAAGACTTATTGGCCGAACGCATGGAAGCAGCAAATCAGACAGCTGCTGATGTCGAAATTAACGGGAAGGTCTATTCAGGGCAAGAAAAGCTGAGATTTGTTTTCGGCCATGACGCCAATCGAGTCGAGATAGTGACGGATATTTCACCGGTTTATGACGACCTGAATCCGGAGCGAGATTTCTTCAGATATGTCATTGTTAGACAGAGTATTACAATATTTGATGAGAACGATGAAGTAATTGATGGAGTAATTCCCGAAAGAAACATGACAAAACTATACAACTATTGGTTCCAAAAGCTAGATGAACGTTGGGTCTTATACAATATAGGAAAGATGCGAGTATTTCCTGATGAGGATGGAGAGTATACCCGAGAGGAGTTTAACGGAGAACCTATCACGTTTACTCATTACAAAAAGAATGAAATCAACTTAATGCCGATAGAATGAAAATTCACACCCGAATTCACATACGTATTCTCGCCTTAATTCACATCGTTAACGCTAGAGTTAACGTCGAATTTTTGTTGTGAATTACTATGCGATTTAGCTTGTGAAAACAGGTGTGAATTTAATGAAAAACCTCACAAATACGTAAAAACAGCGGAATTCCCATAATGTGAATTCCGCTGTGATTTCTGTTGTAGAACTAATGTGATTTACTATGTGATTTTGATTTTTGCACCTTAAAACCGAACCCGTTGGGCTTATAGCCCACTCCTTTTTGGTCGGATCCGCTTCGGTGGGCTTCCCCATGAGGTATCCTCCAGGTAACCATATTTTTTTCTCATTTCCGCATTGGTCTGCAAAGAGCATGAACCGTTATAGATTTCACAGGTTTCGCATTCCGAACAATTCAGCCATTCAAATCCGTGGGTAAAGGGGCAGGCGATGATACAATTCGAACAGCTCGTTCCATTTTCCTGCCAAAACCGCAAACAGCTTTCGCCTTGAATATGCCATTTCAGTACGCCCGAATTCCCCGTTTTCTCTTTACTCTCAAAACTGCGCTCTCCTACACTGATGGAATTTGACGGGCAGCTTTTCGCACAAAGCAGGCAATTGTCGCAAAACTCCGTCACCCCAAAGTCGATGGGATGATCGGGCATCAGCGGCAAATCGGTAATCACCTTGCCCAGACGAATATTTGAGCCGTACTCCGGTGTAATCAAAAGCCCGTGCCGACCCAGCTGACCCAGTCCAGCGTCAATGGACAGAGGAATGCTGAGGGCGGTATCGTTCATGCACGGAATGGCTTGATACCCCAACGCGCGAATGTATTGTGCCAGAGAAGCCGCTGCAATCGCCATTCTCGAATACCCGAGTGAGGTCGCAGCATTGCTGGCGACGCCTGGCGAACACGCTAAAAGATCCTCATCCATCACAAAGGCCATGACAATCGCCCGATTCATGGTTTTCGGAATCAGAAAGGCTTCCTCCGTCTCTTCTGGGACGCTTTTATCCGTAAAGACAAATGGCTTCACCAGATCCTCGCTATAAATCCAGCGTTCATCCAGTCTTGCAATGCCCGATAAATCGGCACCATACAACGCTGTGGCTTCCTTTACTCTTTTTGTTAGTTCCTCTGGAGGCAAGTCGATCTTTCGGCTGGCGCGCCGTTCTGATTCCGATTCCGGATTCCATTGAAGAAGCTCCGTATTGGGGTCGCCATTCTGTCCCACCATCCGATCAAAAACATTCGCACCCAGATCCAGGGCATTGTCAATTTGAGAGTACCCCGGCACCTGATTCTGGATCTTTTCATCCAGGACTTTTTGCATCTTCGGTATAAACCCCACCCGCGTTTTTTCCCCTGTATCTTGAAAACTCACTGATACAAACGCCTGGCGGTGTACCGGAAACCGCTGATAGTGTTCTTCATCGACCATATAGGGCGGCCGGTCACTCCGCATAAGCTTTTTTGGGATCATCAACCATTCCTCCTTATTCCTCTCACCGTAAAATCAGCTATTCCAGCAATCCAACTTTCAACTTTCTCAACAATGCCGCATAAGCCGGATGGGTTCTAAGCGTATTTGCATCCCCGATCATCAAAAATGCGCGCTTCGCCCGGGTCATAGTCACATTCAATCGCCGTTCGTCCGTCAAAAATCCCAGATTCCCTTGGTCGTTGCTCCTGACGGTCGAAACGATCATAACCTCTTTTTCACGGCCTTGGAAGGCATCCACTGAATGGATCTCCACCTTTGGTTCCTTGATCAAGCGCTTTAACATCTTCACCTGATCCAGATAAGGCGCGATCACGCCAATCTCTTCCGGCTTGACTCCCGTCGCCAGGACTCGTTTGACAAGAACCTCCACCGCCTCTGCTTCGGATTGATTCTGAATGGAGGTTCCGCCCTTTCGACTCTCTTCTTTTCCCTTCACAGGAAAAAACATAGCGGTCCAGCCTTGCGGCCAATTCTTCACCTCTGGCAAGTCATCAACCTTCCAATCGCGATTTTTTTCGCCCGCTTTCAGACAACCTTGATAATAGCGCTCATTGCAAAGCGCCATCAATTCCTCATTCATTCGATACTGAATATCCAAAAGCGCTTTGTTTTTCTCAAGTCTTCCGATCAGTCTATCAAAGAGGGATTCCCCCATCCCCAGTTTTTTTGCCTCTTCGCTCAAGATGGTCGGCGGCAATTGCTTTTGATCGCCGATTAGAATCCAGCGTTTGGCTTTTCTCAAGGGGATTAGAGATGCAGCTTCCGCCGATTGCGTGGCTTCGTCCTGAATCCAGAGATCAAATTGTTCGTTGGATAGAATAGCCGCGCCCGCTGTGCTGTTGGTGGTGAAAATCACTGCCGCTTTTCCCAATACCTCCCGCAATATATTCGCTTCAATCGTTTTTACCAATTGGAAGACCGGTTCGATTTTTTCCTGCACGACCAGCCACTCTGCCATGGACTTCATCTGCTCCGCCGATACGCCACGGCTGCCTCGATTTGTTTTCGCCATGGCCTTGATTTCCTCATTGGACATCCCACGTGTCCAGCGGGGATTGGGCCGTTGTAAGGCTGCTTGTTCTTCCTGTAAATCCACCATTTGCTTCATCAGCGGTTCTATCTCTGCTCTCCAGGGATGGTGCATCAATTTGTAATCCAAGGTTTCCTTGATCAGATGCGGATGCACGCGGATCGGATTTCCCACGCGAATGCCAGGCACCCCGTGTTTCAATGCCATATCCAGAAGATGATCCACAGCCGCATTGGAATCAGCCGTCATCAAGATCCGCTCGCCTTGCTTGATTCCCTCCTCCATGCATGCGACAGCCGTTCTGGATTTTCCTGTTCCAGGAGGGCCTTGAATCAAAAAGAATCGCTCGGATTTCATGGCCCTTTTCACGGCATCTTGTTGGCTCCTATTTAAATTTGGCTGATAAATTTCCACAGGCTCTCCCATTTGTTCCATCGCTCGGGTGCCCGTCACAATTTTTAAAATCCCTTCATTCTGTGGTTTTCTTAAAGATTCAACTGCATCCTTCATTCGTTGATAGGTCACTTCATTGGCCGACAAGTCCAACCGCAAGGGCAGGTGATTGGAAAAACGCTTCGGTCTTCCTTCAAAGGCAAGGGTCAAATCAAATCGCCGCACTTGGTCCACAATGGCCGATGCATTTCGCTTGTCCAATACATTGCCCTGACTGATGACGACACGGTCGCCTACCTTGATTTCCGTTTCGACAATACTCGTATTAGATTCTATTTTCATAAACCGCATCAAAGAAGCACCCGTAGCATTTCTTCCCGCTCTTCGGCATTTCATCTTACAAAGGGCTCGCCCTCGCTTTTCTCGTTCATAGCCCGAAAGCTGTTTCATTTCGTCGAAGTGTCGCCGAATCTCTTCTGCGCGCTCCGCTTCAATCATCTTCAATTGCTTCTGAATATAAGTTTTTCCTTCAGGTCTCATTTATTCACTGCCTCTCACAATTTTTCTCTACAATCAATTCAAAAAAACGATCGTACGCACTGCATGTCCTTTGTATTGTATTATATCATTAGGAGGTGGATATGATGAGTATATCCCTAGATGCGCGAACAAAAGAATATGTAAGGATATTCTGGGAGAAAACCCAGAATGAAGAGATTCAGGGGCCAAGAATTGCCGCAACCGTCATTCCGCGATTTCTCGATGACATCTTTCATCGATATCAGATCAATTCAATTGGCGCCTTCACATACGCATCCAATCAGCGTTCCTTGAGAGCCCTTCAGAAATCCGGTTTTCTTCTCGTTGAAACGTTCGAGGAAGATGGTGTTGCATCCAACTATTTGGAAACAAAAAAAGGATAACACGAAGGTGTTATCCTTTTTCCGTCTGTTATCACCGGTTCAACTGTACCGTACATCTATGAATATCTCTTTCCATTTTTCGCCAGACCGATGACTCTTCAGAGTCAATATATATTTATATATCGTTCCAAATCTCCATATTGATGTTGTCTGATTCATTCCATAATCATCTCATACGTGATATTGACTCTGAGGCCCTCATTCTCAAGCCTAGATGCAATCTTTCCAATGGTTTTTCTTGTTTATCCTCATTGACCGGTTTCTATTTGACACATTTCTATGGAATCTGAAAAGACCGATAAAATCAATAGGTCAAATAACCGTCAAGTATAAAAACTAGCCGCATCCGCAAGAAAGATCCATTGTTCAATTATGTAAGCATTTCATATATAATGAAATCAACTTCAAAAATATATTCTTAAGAATGGATGGATAATGCTGAAAACGAAGGATGCTATTTATCACAAGCTCAACGACTTATTGCAATTGAGTTCTCTAGACGGTGGCATCTCCACCGAAGCAATTGCAGCACAATTGGAGTTAAGAATAAATACAACCAGTTTTTATCTGAATCAAATGGTTAAAGAAGGAAAATTGATAAAAACAAAAACAAGACCGGTTCTTTTCCGACTCCCAATTGAAAGTACAATTCACGTTTTTAATGAGTTTATTGGATCCGGTGGAAGTTTAAAGAGCCAAATCGAACAATGCAAAGCGGCAATATCCTATCCCCCCAATGGAATCCCAATTATTATAAATGGAGACTCAGGTGTTGGAAAAAGCTATTTGGTATCATTAATTCATCAATACGCAATTCAAGAAGGCATATTAGACCCTGGCGCACCATTTATCGAGTTGAATTGTGCTGATTATTCTAATAATCCCGAACTTTTGTCATCGGTTCTATTTGGTTATGTTGAAGGTGCCTTTACCGGTGCGAACCGAAAAAAGGAAGGACTTATTCACAAAGCACAAAATGGGATCTTGTTCTTGGACGAAATACATCGCTTATCCTACGAAAATCAAGAAAAGCTTTTTATCTTTATGGACAAAGGAAAATTCCGAAGGCTTGGACAAAGTGAAGAATGGGACACCGGTAACGCACGGTTTTTATTCGCAACAACTGCAGATTTGGAGAAGAGCTTACTGGCAACTTTTTATCGCAGAATTCCTATTCGTATCCAACTGCCTGATTTCAATAATAGACCCATCTTCGAACGCCTCGATTTAATTGAAATCTTATTTAGAAAAGAGACTCACCAAATTGGAAAATCACTCCAAATAGATTGGACTCTTATCAATAAGCTACTTCATGTGAAATCATCTGGGAATATCGGGATGTTGAGAAATTGCATACAGACGAGTGTTGCCAACGCCTACAATACACAACAATCGACAGATGATTTGCATGTAAACGAGAATCATTTGCCCAGTAATGTCATCATCGGAGAGTTCGCCCATACTTTTCACGGCAGACAAGGGTTCCTTACAATTACAAATAACCAAGAAGAAACAGATTTGAATAGCGTTCAATTCATTCACGAGTATAAAGAACGAATCCATACTAGCTATTTGAACAGTGATTTTTTTGAAGACAATCCGGAAGATATCTTGGATTCGATCATTCTTGGAATTCAGGAATTTAATCGTTTGTTTCAAACAGACACATCCGGCGGAGTAAAAGCGCCCTACCATATAAAAGAGCAGATCCTTAATCATGAAATGGTTACTGTAACAAGCTTAGTATCAACTCTCTATGGTGTGAAAATTTTAGCTGAAATGATCGGAAATTTGAAAGAAATCTTTGTTTACATGCTTTATATCGATAACCATTTAAGCTTTAGCAAGGAATTATCAAATCGAATCATCTATAAGAACAACAAGCAATTTAATATCACGAAAAAGATTATTGAAAATATTACCATTGATTCTTCCATTCATCAACCTACACTTTTTGCACTGATCTATCGCGTACTTGATGGACTGCATTTCCCAGATAATGGAGTAGAAGGAATACTAGTGGCACACGGAAATTCAATGGCGACAAGTATTGCGGAAGTTTCAAATACTCTATGCGGTGATTATGTTTTTGAACCATTTGACGTTCCTATTGAAAGTAGTCATGAAGAAATCATTTCGAAAATCACGTCTTACTTGCGACAAATCGATACTCAAAAAGGAGTCGTTTTACTCGTTGATATGGGATCACTCCAAAAATTATATGAGCCGATAAAAAACCACTTGGAAGGTGAATTGATTATTGTCAGTAATCTTACAACCTTAATGGCGATCAATTTTGGATTCAAAATCAAATCGAGGAAACCCTTTTATGAAATCATTGAAAGCACGGACCACTCGTATAAAGCAGATGTGAAATATTATGAACAGATTACACACCGCAAAAATATCATCATTTCCTGTATCTCGGGAATTGGAATTGCTGAAAAAATCAAGAATATATTTTCCGATGTTTTAGGGGAAGAGGATATCGATCTGGTCACGATGGATTATCGAGAATTAAAGCAAATAATCACATCAAATAATATTGCCTCGTTAAAAGGAACTCAAGTTATTATTACGACAAGCTCTTTACAATCAAACTCCATACCCATTATTAATATTAAGAACATAATCAACGAAAAAGAGAGCCTCAAATTCAAGGAATCATTAATGATGCTGTTGCCTGAAACAAAGCTAAAACAGATTGTCGCAAGCATTGTAAAAGCATTTTCAGTCGAAGGGATAAAAAATCATCTTAAATTCTTAAATCCCGATATTATCATTGAAGAAACTAATGATGCAATCATAAAACTTGAGACATACACCAATCGTAATTTCGAAAATTATTTACGCTTAAATTTATTAATGCATATTTCGATCATGGTGGAACGCTTGCTTCTTCATGAGACGAATGGACAATCAGACTGTCAGCTTGATCAATCACAAATAGATTTCATTTCGATGAGCAAGAAAATTTTTATGGATATTGAAGAAAAATACAGAATTGAAATCCCGCAGTCTGAACTCATTTTGATAAACGAAATAATTGAAAACAGCGTTTAAGATCGATAAAGAATAAATCGTGCTTGAATTCGAACATTTTTTTTCGATTGTCTACTCAAAAAGCAAACCGCAGACAAAAAATGTCTGCGGTTTGCTTTTTTATATTTCTTCCATCATGTTAAAAGAATTCTTTGCTTTGTAAAGTCAAGCCACTGAACAGGATTCGATACTAGTACTCTTCATCCTCTCAAACTATCCGATTAGCAAGCAACGGTAATCAACGCATTGCACATTATTTTCCAAAATCCATTTCTTTACCTCTTGATGGCAAAGAGTATGGAGATCTCTGCATCGGGGAATCGTTAAGCTTGAATGATCCAAGACATATTGGTCGATATAGCCCGGATGAAAATGCAATTCAACAATGTCATTGGATTCAAACGAAAAAATCTTTAGTTCATCTTCCAGAAAATCAGAAACGGTTACCCCCCTTCCGATCACCTTATTATAATCACCTTTTCTAACAGGCAAATAGCCTTTCGGTGATTGTAAACCAAGAACCGGGTCAACAATAGATGTATGACTTCCATATTGAGCTGCGAGTTCATATACAGTCTTAAGGAGAATTGGAGGATGAACTGCATGAATATCGATATGTTGAGGATACGCACCAGTCAAGTCCTGAAATCGCTCAATTTGCGCAATAATCTCGGTTCTAATCTCAGATGCTACAAAGCTTTTTTCTTCGCTTCGATAATGCCGCGATGAGTAAAAACATCCATCTTCATCCACCAAGGATGGAATGAGTTCTCTAGGCGCACAAGACATTCCAACAACCAAGTTTACATGCAATCCAACAAATAATTCAGGATGCTCACTCGTAAGCGAAATCGCGTGTTCAGCCGCCTCCATATTGACCAAAAGCGACACCGCGCTAACAATTCCATCAAGATATGATTTCATCACTCCATAATTAAATGCTTCCGACATTCCAAAATCATCTGCCGTGATGATTATTCGTTTAAGGCTATGATTAGAAGAATCCAATAAATGCACCCGCAATCCCCACTGCGATAACCCCCAAGAGCAAATTCGTAATTTTCACTTTCCGTCGAATCAATGCAAATATTGTAAACATAACCCCAAGAGGCAATAATCCAGGCATAATATTGTTTAAAATATCCTGCAAAATCAAGCTTTCTCCACTTGCCATTGTGACTTGCAAGGCGGTTGTAATCCCAACAAATTGAGCAGTAAGCGCTCCAATCATAATCATCCCGACCATCGAAGCATAATATGTTATCTTCTCAAAGGATCCACTTGAATGTGCTTTTGTAATAAACTGCTCTCCAGCCATATACCCGACCTGCAATAGTTTATAGCGTGTGAAAATGGAAGGAATATGGTAAACAATCAAGAATAAAATTGGTCCTAATATACTTCCACTCATAGCAAGGGGAATTCCAATACTTGCAGCAATCAAACGAATTGCTCCCCAAAAAATTGAATCGCCTATGCCGGAAAGAGGGCCCATCAAAGATGTTTTAATGGCATTAATTGTTTCGACATCAAAGTCAGGATTCTCGCTTCGTGTCTTTTCCAGTGAAGCATTTAACCCCATAATAAATGGCGCCGTCTCATAGGTGCAATTAAAGAAATTTGATGCCCGTACCAGAGCGTTCTTTTTTTCTTCCTCATCCGTATAGAATTCATTAATCGCTGGCATCATGGCTTGTGCATATCCATATCCCTGAAATTTAGCCATGCTGAACGAAGAGAATAAAAGCCATGAATTTGCAAACATCTTCTTTAGCATTTTAGTCTCTTGAGAACTTATCTTCATCTTCTTACTCATTGAAAAATTCCTCCTCTGCATTTACTGGACTCTCCGCAGCAACGATTGTCTTACTTCCTTTTTCTTCATTCTGATAAAACTGTGTCAGTGCTAGGACGACTGCTAAAATTGCAATTGCAATACTCGGCAAATGAAGATAGCTGAAAAGCACAAAGCCTAAAAAGAAAAATGGAAATACTTTTTTATCAAATAGCATATTCAATAACAAAGCAAAACCTACTGCTGGAAGCATCTTACCAGATGCGGCAAACCCTCTGATTAAAAATTCCGGTGTGTTATCGAGAAATACACCGATGCTGTTTGTACCCAAGAAAATTGCAAAGAAAACAGCTGAGGCCGGCAATAGTTGCCATACAAAAGCTGCAATAATATGCCACTTTTTTAATGCTGATTGATCCCCATTGGCGGCTGCTTTATCCATAACTGGGATAAATAACGGTATGATTACCGCTTTGGACACTTGACGCAATGACGAACCCAATAATGCAACCGGAACAGCAATTGCCAATGCACTTCCTGTATCTGCAGAGGTTAGAATAGCTATCGCCGTTCCGATAACTGCACCGATTGTTTCATCAGCTGGACGAACTCCACCAACTGCAATTACACCTAGGAAAACAGATTCAAAGGTTGCACCCATAATAACCCCCGTTGTAAGATCCCCGAGAACGAGCCCCACCAGTGGTCCAACAATAATTGGACGAGCAAAATGAAATACCCCTAATCCTAAGTACAAAAAACACGAAATATAATACACGAGTCCTACTAATAACGCTTGAATAAACATCGATTAAACCTCCTTTATTAATTGATTAATATTTTTTTTTGCTGAATCAGGGGTAAGTTGAGCCTTTAACTCAATTCCCATTTGATCCAAATTCCTCAATGCCTGAAGCTCAACATCATTGACTCGAATTGTACTGGCCAATTCTTCTTTGATTTTCCCATCTTTTGATGGGAACAATCCATAATTGCCTAGATTAATGGCAGAAATATTCTTACATCCTTTCGCAATTCTCAAAGCATCAAGTGGATTGCTGACAACGACCATAAGGCGAATGTCGCAGATTCGTGGGTCTTTCAATAATTGAACCCCTTTTTCGATATCTTTTATCAAAAATTTAACACCGGACGGAACCGCCATTTGAAGCGTTAATATTTGCATTTCATTGTGAACGATTTCATCATTGATTAAGATAATATGTGTTATCTTAAGTGTTTTGGCCCATGAAATCGCAACTTGTCCATGAATTAATCGCTCGTCAATTCGAAATAGCTCAATCATTTTTCTCCCCCTTTATTCAAAAAAATTCAATTCTGTTTGTGTCCCATTCTGATTTTTGATACGATCCGGCACAACTAACTTTAGACCAAGACGACAACTCTCAATAACAGCTTCTATCCGATTTGCCGTTAACGGCTCTGTCAGATAAAGAATCTCTAAGATTACTGGAATATTAAACCCTGCAATCAGAAATACATTTTCCAGATTTGCATACTTAACAAACTTTTGATTCACACTTCCACCATATAAATCAGTAAAAACAATCAATTCATCGTTCTCGTTCAATTCTTGAAAGATGGTTTCAATACTGGTTTCAATACTTTCTCCATCGATGTAAGCATTAATCCATTCTACCTGTTCCGTATTTGCGCCTAAGATTTCAAGCAAACTCTTTACTCCATTTGCAAGATGTCCGTGGGTGGCAACAACAATTTTTTTCATAACAACCCCCCTCTCTCTTCTTTTGCTACTTCTTATTGCAAGATTGATGCCAAGTTGATCTCATTTCTTTAATGCCTGTCTTTAGCTCTACGAGCGGGTTTCCCAAAGCAAAAATATTTCTTTCACACTAGAGTGACTTTTTCACAGAATCCAAAGCAATTCCTCATTGTGTGAAAAACCGCATGATCCCCAATCATCTCACATCGATTTGGATTCAATAGGCATTTATCAACACCGTTCAATCATTTTAAAGCAGTCGTCGTTTCCCGCGCTATTCTTTCAATAATCTAACAAAAAAATTGCTAAGAAAAATCAAGTGGGATTTTCATGGTTAACAAATTCATTGATTGCATGCTAATAGGACTTACTGCCAAAGTAAGCCTTATTGGCATGCTTTTTATTTAGTTCAAATCATATGCTTCATGAACACGCGCATAGTAAATTCTCAAAAACTTATTCAACCCTGCAATCTTTGCTACCTTTTTCGGCTTGCCTTCCAACTCTTTTTTGATCATAAATTCATATACTGCATTGTCTTCGGTTGGTTTCGCACTCTTAATGCATTTCATAACCTCGTATCCCGTTTTCCGCAATGCCTTGGATCCTCGTTTTGAAATCCTCCGATTCTTCCCATAAAAGCTCCCAGACTGAAATGGTGGCGCATCTATCCCTGCATAAGCGATCAGCGCCTTCTTGCTATGGAATCGCCTCACATCGCCAATCTCAGCAATCAAACGCACGCTCAACACTTCACCTACTCCATTCATTGCACTCACCTACTCCATTCATTGCACTCACCACTTCATACTCCGGCAATGACTTTGCCAATTCTTTCATCCGTGATAAAATCATAGTGAGGATGCTGTCGATGTGTCGAAGTGTTCTTATAGATTCTAAAACAAACATTTTGCTGGATGGATGCTTAGAATCTAGAGTTGGGATACTGTCAACTGCCAATGCATAGATCACTCTGGCTTTGGTTTCGCTTTGATGGTATCCTTCTTTTCTTGCCCATTTCTGATAGCTGCTCACAAACCTTTTCTCACTCATTTTTGTGATGTTATCATAATGCCAATACCTGTACACAAAAGCATTCAGCTTATTTTTCTTTGGATTATGTGCATTGCTGCTAATTATTATTTTGATCCCGGGCATCGTCTGATCCAATAAGTTGCCAAACATGTTCTTCGCTTTGACTTTCATTCCGATATACTGCAAATACTGCCTCGATAAGAGTTTCAATTCATCGTAGATTTCATTCGTCAAACGATACTTCTGCAAATTCGACCAATGCATGATTCCATAACTTGCAATCTTCATTGCATCCAATTTATCTGTTTTCCCTTTCCTAATGGATGCAGAAGCATATCGTTTCATGACCAATGGATTGATCACAGAAACCACTGAAAATCGAGGGATCTCCCTTCGTTCTCAGTGGTTGTCTTTGATTCTAGGTATAAATGAAGCGGAACGTGCCCTCTCAGTAGAATTCACTCCGTTATTCTACGAGCCAGTTTCATAATTATGCTCAAAAACTTCTGGCTTTTGAAATCAAAAATTTGCTTAGACACCAAAAAAAGGAACAACAGATATTCTGTTATTCCTTCAATAAAGGAAGAATGCATTGGTTTGTCAGTTCAACTTTTGTTCCATCAACCCATAGATCGATCGGCGGTCCGCTCATCAATTCAATTTCAATTTGATCTCTAACGGTCACTTGAATCTTTCGTCTGCAATATTCAAATCGGAATTGATATCCATCCCATTTTTTTGGCTTTCTCGGATGCAAATGAATGCCATCCTCCTTCGAACGATACCCAACAAATCCTGTAATCACAGACAATACGGATCCCGCCAAATTTGCCATATGCAATCCATCTTTCGTGTTATTATGCGTATTATGAAGATCAATCATAACCGAGTCGGTAAAATACTGATATGCCTTATCGGGATATCCAACCTTCGATGCCATAATTCCATAAATGCATGAAGACAAAGACGAATCGTGGGTTGTAATTCTTTCATAATAATCAAAGGATTTTCGAATGGTTTCTGGATCAGAATAGTCCTCCAGCAAATAATGCGCCAGTACTGTATCCGCTTGTTTCAATACTTGATGACGATAAATCGTCAATGGATGAAAATTCAAGAGCAATGGATATTGATCTTCTGACGTCCCTTCAAAATCCCAAACTTTCTTATCTAGAAATTGATCATCTTGCTTGTCGATCCCCGACTCTTCATGATGAGGCAAATACATGCTTGCAGCTGCCTGCTCCATCTCGGTGATTTCCTCTTCTGATAGTGACATCCGCGTTGCCAATGCTGCTGTCTCTATCGGATATTTCCCCTGCAACATCCGCCAAAACTTGACCGTCCACGACATCCCAAATTTCGCCATCGCATTGGTGTAAAAATTATTGTTTACGATTGCGGTATACTCATCCGGACCCGTTACCGCATCAATACAGAATTGAAGATGTGCATAATGACCCAGATCCAACCAACACCGTGACGTTTCAACCAGCACCTCGAAACCATAACGAAGTAAAAACTCCTCGTCCCGGGTATGAAAATAATTTTGTATGAATCCGTATGCAATGTCCCCATTAATATGATATTGCGCGGTACCTGCTGGGAAATAGGCAGAACATTCTTTGCCTGTAATCGTACGCCACGGGAATTTCACTCCCCGTTTGTGACCCAATTGTCTGGCACGTTTTCTCGACTCTTCCAGCATGCCGTATCGATTCAGCAACAAGTTTTTGGCGATCTCGGGTGAGAGCAACTGAAAAAGAGGCAGCACGTAGATTTCCGTATCCCAAAAATAATGACCCTCATATCCTTCGCCGGATAATCCCTTCGCTGAAATATTCTGATGGGTACTGCGACCTATCGACTGAAGCAATTGAAACAAATGCAAACGAATCGCCAATTGTGTTTCTTTATCGCCCCAAATTTGAATATCGGCGCGATTCCAAAACTCATCAAAAAAACGCTTCTGCTTCGCTGCGTGTTCAGAAAAAGAATGCCGGCACGCCTCCTCTATCGCTTTTTGTGCCGATCCCAAAGGATCATCTGTCGAACGAGATTCTTCATACACAACATACTTTGTAAGCGAACTCTTGCCTTTACCGTGGAAATGACGAATGCACGCCTCGTCCCCTCTCTCTGCAATTTCTTTTAGATTCTCACTGTGCTCATGCTGCGCAATTGCACATACTTCCAGGTTTGAACCATTTGTCTGTGCGCGACACCAATCAAGTTTATCGATTTGTCCAGCCTCTTTCACACGAAGCATCTTATGTTCCTTGGATGAAACCCTTGGATCATTTGCATTTCCAAATGATACTACTGTTGTGGACAAAGAAGAAATGATATGAATGTCACCTTGATAATCGACATCCACTTGCCAAAGAATTAATCCCTTCTCTATTTGAGAAACCATCTTCAAAATGGAGATGATTGCTGTTCTTCCCCGGCCGGTTTGATACGAAAAGCTTCTCGACATCAATCCACGATCAAAATGCAAGATTCGATGATAGTTTGAATGACGATTTTGAAAAAGCGATACCCGCTCGCCATCCAGCTCAATCACAATCCATTGCGCATCCATTAAATTCGGTTGTTTTTGTTGTAGTCTTGAAAATCCATACGCATTCTCTGGATACTCGATGGGGACTTCATCATAGAATCCGTTCACATAGGTCCCACGAATCGATTCCATGCCAAGCGCATATCCTTCTTCGAAAACACCACGGACACCCAGATTCCCATTCCCAAGTGTAAAAATACTTTCGCTCTTTAATAAAGACTGGTTATCAAGCTGATTGTTTTCATATTTCCACATACGATCACCTACTCTTTTACTGCTCCAGATGTGAGTCCAGAGATAATTTGTTTTTGGAACAAAAGAACAATGATCAAGGTTGGGATTGTCACCACAATCGTTGCTGCAGTCACCTGACCCCAGAAAATCTGAAATTGACCGCGCAAATATGTAATTGCAACCGTTGCAGTATGCCAACTATCGTTCGGATTCAAAGTTAAGGAAAGTAAAAATTCATTCCACACTCCAATAAATGTGATGATGGCTGATGTGAAAATACCAGGCAATGCCAATGGCAGAATAATTTTCAAAAACGTCTTCATTTTTGAAGCACCGTCGATCATAGCCGATTCTTCCAAACTTATTGGTATCTTTGAAAAATGCGTAACGAGAATAAATATTGAAACCGGCAGCGTAATCATAGAATACGGCAATGTAATCCAATATGAATTTGTCCATCCCAATTGAACAAAAGCCTTATAAATTGGACCAACTACTATCATTTGCGGAAACATGGATGTGGCCAAAACAACAGCCAACAAAACTTTTTTACCACGAAATTTCAGTCTCGCAATGGCATATGCGCAAAAAGCGGAAAGAATGGTGACGTATGCCGTTGTAATCGTTGAAATAACCACACTATTTTTTAACGCATTTAGTATATTCCCTCTAAACAGGGCTTGGTAATGCTCAAATGTTACTTCATTCGCAAAAAGTCGCAGGGCCGCATCACCCCAAATTTCACTCTCAGGCTTCATGGAAGTAAGGAATACCCAGATGAAGGGAAAAATAACGATGAACAAGTATAGAATCATCATCAAGATCCCAAGTACTTTTGTTTTTTTCTTCATTTTGCCCTCCTATTCAGCAGTCATTTTCACATCTAAGAAACGGATGTAAAAATAGGAGATGATTCCCACGACTAGCGCCATAATCAAAACCAATGCGGATCCATATCCAAATCGTGTTTGTGCAAACATCGTTTTGTATGCATATATGGAAATTGATTCGGTTTGCCCGCCTGGTCCCCCGCCTGTCAAAACATAGATCAAATCAAAAACTCGAAAGGCATCCAGTGTTCGAAACAACAAGGCAACCATGATTGATGGTTTCAACAACGGTAGGGTCACAGAAACAAATTGTTTCCATTTGCTTGCGCCATCAATTGCGGAGGCTTCATATAAATTGAAGGGAATCGTCTGTAATCCCGCCAGCAAAAGCAGTGCCATATACGGAGTTGTTTTCCAAACATCTGCCATAATAATCGCGCTCAAAGCGCCACTGCCCGTTAAAAGCAAATCAGTTGAATCTGCAATCAGGCCCAGCTTTTCCAATAGTACTGCCACGATTCCATTTGAGCCATTAAATAAATATGCCCAGATCAAAGCGGCAACGGATGTTGGGATTGCCCACGGTATCAGTGAAAATGTACGAATCAATCCCTGGCCCCGCATTGCCTTATTCATAATCATGGCCAAAACAAGCCCTAAGATAAATTCAAACGCAACAGAGACAGCTGTGAAAATCACTGTAACTACAAGAGAGTGACGGGCTCTTTCATCTTTTACAACTGTTTTGAAGTTCTCCAACCCAATAAAATTTGACGGAATCAGTGCAGTCTCCAATTCGGATGCAACGGCATAGATGTCTTCTTGTAATTGAGAGCTCTCCCCGAACTGATAAATGTCATCCAATCCAGTCATAATAACAAGATTTTTTTCCCGGATCGAATCGATCTTGGCAACATCCAATGATACAATACTCTCATTCGTTCCAATAAGCGAATGCATCTCCTCTTGAAGAATAGGTAATTTCGACTCTAGGTTCTCAATTTTTTCTATAATCTCAGCAGAACTTTGAACCGTTTTTTCCGAATCAAGATAGTACTCCAAATATTCGATGGTTTCATTGAACAAACCCATATTATAATGTTCGGTAAAATACAGTCCGGATTTTTGCTGACTATTTAATTGGAAATCAAAAAAAGAATATTGTAGAGATTCTGCAATGGGAATAATTGAGAAGATCATAATAAAAATAATGGCAGGCATTACTATAAAATATCCCAAATGCAAATCAATAAACGGCCCAATTTTCTTCATATATACTCCTTGTTTGAAAGAGGACCGGGCAAAGCCCGGTCCGCCAAATTATTTCAATGCCTCTTCTATTGCTGAAACCGCATCTGTCAGATCTCCATTACCCGATAAATATGCATGCGCATTAATCTGAATAGTATCCGAAACCTCTGAGTAATTTTCGGCAACAGGACGTGCAATTGTTTTTTTCAACGCGTTTTGAAATCCTGGATCTGTCAACAATACATTTGAAGCCTTCACTTCATCATCATTTAACAAAGCATTAAATCCCGGCAAGTAACTTCCGACCGTTGCATTAATTTTTTGTCCCTCCGGTCCTGCCACAAACTGAATAAATGCTTTCGCTGCTTCTTGGCGCTCTGATTTCGTGTTGACCCCTAAAATCCATCCGCCTACGGTTCCCCCATTTGGCAACGGCGCGCGTCCAATTTTACTCTCATCAATCGTGTAATCTCCACTTGCCGCCATTCCATTCATATATGGCCAGTTTCGAGCAAACACACTTTCCCCATTCAAAAATGCATTATGTGTTTCGCCCTCCGTATAAACCAAAATATCTTTCGGTGTTGCTGCCGAGTCTGCAAATTGCTTCATGATCGCCAATCCATTTTCAATATTCGACCAGTTTGAAGTAAATTCATTGACGTTGCATGTTAATCCTTCATATTGCTTGGATTGATACACATGCCCATACTTGGTTCCGCCTTCTCCGGCATATCCTTCTGCCATGGTTAACAGATCTTCCCACGTATAATCGCCTGACTGCAGCTTAGCCGCATCGCCTTGATCGACAATATCGCTTCGATAGTACAAGAATCCCAGATCCGGGAAATATGGCAATACGTAATTTTTCCCTTTATATTTTCCCGATGCCATCGACCCAGCATTAAAATCAGTCGGTGCCCAACCAGCATCTTTGATCATTGCATCCAATGGCTGCAGATATCCTGCCGCGGCAAATTCACCTGCCCATACAACATCCATTGAAATGACATCATACTCAGCTGAATTACTTGATAAGGAATTTACCAACAAATCATGCATGTTTCCAGAATCATTCGTGAGGATTACAGTTTCAACTTGATAATTGTCATTCTCAGCATTAAAAGCATCAATAATTTGAGTCAATGCATCTGTATTGTCTGCCTGTACTGCAAATTTAACCGTTGCTTTTTCTGTTGGAGCTTGTGTTGTCTCACCACATCCCGTAAGTAAAGCAATGCTTAGAATTAATACCAAAAATAATGATAATCTTTTTTTCATGGCGTTACCTCCTCTTTTCCTTATTGACATCGTATCGCAAGACCAGATATAATTATGGTAAATAATTAAGAAAATTACGACAATACTAATGAAAGGGTTTTCCATGAATCGATTGTTGCGCTATGAGAAACTGATGAATCTTCATATTGCCTACAAACATCCTTCCTATTATTTGGAAAGAAAATTGTTGAGCGAGATAAAACGCTGTCTCGATCAGGATGCACGTCATACTCTCGATCAGATAAATTCTCTCGAACGAGCACATTTGGCAGACGACCCTCTCCGCTCTCTAAAAAATTCACTTCTCGGGTCCTGTGTCTTATTTTCACGTGCTGCAATCGAAATGAATGTAGATCCTGAGGATGCATTTTCACTAAGCGATATTTTTATTCTTAAAATCGAGTCCACCAGAAAACTTGCTGAATTACGCGCTTTTGAGTATCAGATGATGGTTGAATGCATCCGATTAATACGAACTGCGCGAACCGCGCGGTATAGTTTGCCCGTTACACAGATCATTCAATACGTCCATGCCCACATCACCGAATCGATCTCGCTTCAAAAACTCGCTGCTCATACCCAGAAAACCAAAGAATATCTTTCCACTGTGTTCAAAGAAGAAGTTGGATCAGGTATTGTTGATTTTATTCAAAAGGAGCGAATCTCTGAAGCAAAAAATTATCTTGAATTTACTGATTTAAGTATTTCTGAAATCGCAATTTTAATGGATTTTTCCTCACAAAGCTATTTCACAAAAATTTTCAGAAAACATGAATCCTGTACCCCCTCGCAATATCGGCACAATCGATCCATCCGGCCCGTTGACGCGTAATCTGTTTTCTGGTTTCTTTCAAACACAAAATAAGATGGTGTAATTCATGCTCCATTCACTAATGGCTAGGTCTATTCAGTTCAAATACACACTTGTCTTGATTTTACAACTCCCTCTACTCGCGAACATCTCTTTGGGTTTTACGAAAAATTACAAAGAACGCGAAAACGATGAATTTCTCATCACTTTCGCGTTCTTTATCTGCTTATCTCATATTACACTTCAGGTATCTTTCCTTCATCGTACCATTTTCTTGCAATATACAAGAACGGCGTATCCGCTGCTGCCACAACGAACTTCAAAAGGTAGGTCGAGATCAAGATCTCCCACAGCACTTCCATCGGGAATACCCCATAGAAGGCAATGGCCGTAAACAAGACGGAATCGATCAACTGGCTCACCATGGTTGATCCGTTGTTTCTTAACCACAGCTGACCCTTCGAAGGAAACTTCTGCTTCAACTTGTTGTACGCCCAAACGTCATGCAGTTGCGATGCCGCATAGGCTGCCAAACTGCCCAACAAAATCCGCGGCATAATCCCGAAGATCGTCAGCAATGACTCTTGGGCGAAGTCAAAGGCATTCGGCTCGAAATACAGAGCCAATTGCATCAGAACCGTAAGAGAGATCAAGGCAAAGAACCCCAGATAAACCGCACGCTTCGCGTCGCGCTTTCCATAGTTCTCCGACAAGATATCCGTAACAAGGAATCCTGTCGCATAGACAATATTTCCAAGCGTTGCTGCTACTCCAAACAAATCCACACTCTTCACCACCTGCACATTGGCAATAATGATGGAGATCGGCACCCAAGCATATAATCCTAATTTTCCAAACTTTCGGTAGGCAAACAAAATGAAACCAAAATTCACAACCAGCATAACCAGCCATAATAATTCATTCATCAAACCACACCCCTTTCATGCTTATGGTATTTTTAACCAAAAAAATTGCGCTACCCATTTGAGCAGCACAACAAGGACATCTACGATGTCTTTTTCTTTGCTGTGTGCCGTAGTTTTGTTTAAAGACAGGAGGCTTGCGAACTGTCTGTGTTACAGAATACCATAGAAGAAGAGGATCCGCAAGGGACCCCAGTCTCCATTCATCTTTTCAATTCCGCTTCTATCAATGCCTTGGCAATTTTAGGATTTGCCGTTCCCTTGGTTTCCTTCATAACCGCTCCCATCAGGAATCCAAAGGCTTTGCCATTTCCTGCCCTGATCTCAGCGATCGCTTGCGGATTCTCCGCCACGATCTTCGCGATCAAATCCGTCAACTCGTCTTGATCGCTGTTTTGCTGCAGACCAAGGACTTGAATCGTATCATCCACCGTTCCGCCGATTTTCCACAGGGATTCAAAGACCTGTTTGGCCGCTGAATGAGACAGACCTCCGGATTCAACCGTTTCCAACAAGACAAGCAAGGTCGACGCGTCAACCCGAAAGCCTTCCCCGGACCGATACAAGCAAAGCCCTTCCGTCAAAATCCAGGTCGCAACCTTTCTGGGATCCGAATGGCCTTCCCCGGCTTGATCCATCAGCCGCGCCAATACGGCATCCTCGGTCAGCTTCGTCGCTTCCTCTTCACTTAATCCATAGCTCATCTGGAATCGCTCTCGCCGCTGAATCGCCGTCTCCGTTGGCAGATCCGCCTGCGCCGCTTCAATTTGACCCTGGGTCAGCTGAATCACGGGAAGATCGGGATCATCAAAAAAGCGGTAATCCTCGGCATCCTCTTTGGATCGCATGGAAATGGTTCTTCCTTTTCCCGTGTCCCATTTTCGCGTTTCTTGAACGATTTTTTCACCTTCCCCAAAGCGCAGAAGATCGGACTGCCGTTTCACTTCCTTCTCCAGCGCCTTTTGCACTTCCCGAAAGGAGTTGATGTTCTTGATCTCCACCCGGGTGCCCAAGATTTCCGTTCCCGGTTCTTTCAATGAAATATTGGCATCGCATCGCAGGGAGCCTTGCTCCATGCGGCAATCCGAAATGCCCGCAAACTCCAATTGGGTTCTAAGCGCCTTCAAGAACTCCACCGCTTCTTCCGGCGATCGCAGATCGGGCTTTGTCACAATTTCAATCAACGGAATCCCCGAACGGTTGTAATCCGCCAGGGAAAAGAATTCATACTCCGGATGCATCAATTTTCCGGGATCCTCTTCCATATGGATCCGCTCCAAACGAATCATCACTCGTTCGCCTTCCCGCATCACCTCAATCCCGCCACCGATGCAGATCGGCTCTTGATACTGGGTAATCTGATACGCCTTTGGAAGATCGGGATACATATAGTTCTTTCGAGAAAATTGACTGATAGGCTGAATCGTCGAACCAAACACACCGCCGGCTCGAATCGCAAGGGAGATGGCCTCTTTATTGACTTGCGGCAATGTGCCCGGCAAACCCAGACAGACCGGACATACCTGGGTATTGGGTGCTGCACCGAATTCGGTTGAACATCCGCAAAACAATTTGGTCTTCGTCTTCATCTCAACGTGAATTTCCAGTCCAATTACAATATCATACATCCTGGTCCCTCCTTCCAAAAACGCCGTTCTTCGTTTCCAAACCTTTCACAACTTCAAAGATCTTCTCTTCCTGCCCGTGAGCCGCCATAACTTGCATCCCAATGGGCAGCCCCGCATCGCTCTTTCCATAGGGAATCGACAAAGCGGGAATCCCGGTCAAACTTGCAGGCACCGTAAAGGCATCCTCCAAATACATCCCCATGGGATCATCGCTGTGATCCCCCAATCGAAATGCCGGTGTAGGCGTTGTCGGCATCAAAAACAAATCGTGGGAGTGAAAGAGCTCTTCCATCCTATTCTTAAGGGTCGCGCGATACCGCTGCGCCTTCTTGTAAACCTGATCCTGATACCCCGCAGACAACACATGGGTGCCAAACAGGACGCGACGCTTCACTTCCAGTCCAAATCCAGCGGAGCGACTCGATTTCATCTCTTCTTCTACGGAAGCGCCCGTTCCTTTCAACCCGTACCGGATTCCATCGAATCGTCCCAGGTTGGAACTCGCCTCGGCAGAAGACAAAACATAATAAACAGATACCGCTTCAGACGGCAGGGAAAAATCGATCTCTTCCACAATCGCACCGGCATCCTGAAATTCTTCTACTAACTTTTGATAGGATTTGAGAATGCTTGGCGCGATCCCCATCTTTTCAATCCCCGATACGACACCCACGCGAAGCATGGAAAAGTCCGCTAGCCGTTTCTGCATCTGATAGCTCGCCCCGTCGCAAGTTGGATCCTTTTCATCGGCTCCTGCAATGACCGAAAAAAGACGTTCGCACTCTTCCACGGTTTGCGTCATCGGACCGATCTGATCAAAGGAGGATGCAAAGGCAACCAATCCATACCGTGAAACGCGTCCATAGGTCGGTTTCAGTCCAACAATGCCGCAATAGGCTGCCGGCTGTCGAATCGATCCGCCCGTATCAGAACCCAGCGCTCCCGGCACCATGCCTGCAGCCACAGCCGCCGCGCTTCCGCCCGATGATCCTCCCGGCACATAGTCGAGATCCACCGGGTTCTTGGTTTGCTGAAATGCGGAATTCTCCGTAGAGCCTCCCATGGCAAATTCATCCATATTGGTTTTTCCGACAAACCAAGCGCCGGATTTTCGCAATCGCTCAATCACTGTCGCATCATAGCTGGCACGGTGTCCCATCAACATCTTGGAAGCACAAGTGAGGGGTTGTCCTTTTACGGCAATATTATCTTTAATTCCCAAAGGAACTCCCGCCA
This sequence comes from Eubacteriales bacterium, assembly GCA_030625815.1. GTDB lineage: Bacteria > Bacillota > Clostridia > Tissierellales > GPF-1 > GPF-1. The sequence continues at coordinate 15,009 of DAOUQF010000026.1, read as the reverse complement.
AAGCACCCTCGCAGCGTTCCGCTTCCTCTCTTTGTTTCAAAGCGCCTTCGATATCTAGGGAAAGAAAGGCTCCAATGCTTCGATCTTTTTTTAGTATCTCAGAAAATAATCGTTCTACTAATTCCATTTGCGCCTCCTAATCCATGACTCGAGGGATCACCAAAGCTTTCTCTTTGGTTTCTCGTTCTTCCCATTCCGGTTGATAGGCCTGCTCGCGCAATTCATCTTCGCGAAGCACCAAAACAGATCGAGGATGATCCTCGCTGACTTCTACGGAACCAATCCGCTCAAAATGCGCAATCAATCCGGTAAAGGCCTGTTCAATCGCTGGAATTTCTTCCTCTTTCAATGCAATTCTTGCTAATTTCGCTGCTTTCCTAAGTTGCTCTCTCATTTTCTTTCCTCCCATCATGGCGTTAATCGGTGCAAATCACGCGGTAAAAGCGTCGCCTCTCGAATATTTTCCAGTTTTAATAGTTGCATGGTCAGACGCTCCAGTCCAATGGCGAATCCGCCATGGGGCGGCATGCCAAATCGAAAACTGTCCAGATAAAATCCAAATGATTCCGGATCCATCTTCGCTTCCACCATGCCATCAAACAATTCTTGATATTCATGGATCCGCTGACCGCCGGTTGTAATCTCCATCCCCCTAAAGATCAAATCAAAGGATCTCGAAGTCCCTTCGCCTTCTCCCGGATAAGTATACACCGGACGTTTCGCCAAGGGATACTCCGTTAGGAAATAGAACGGTGATCCCGTCTCTTCTTCCAAAATTTCACCCAGCCGCTTCTCTTGCGCACCGTTCAAGGTCACTCCGGTTCGAATCCCCTCTGCTTCCAATCGCACTTTCGCTTCCGTCATGGTAATTCGAGGAAAGGCTTTGCGTTCCGGCACGGCTGCTTCAAGCCGCTTCAATTGCGGCTGGCATGTCATTTCCAATCGATCGAAGATCGCAAATAATAAGGATTCTTCCAAATCCATCAAATCTTTTTCATCCTGCAAAAATCCCATTTCCACATCCAGACTCACATATTCATTCAGGTGGCGATGAGTGGCATGCAATTCTGCCCGGTAGGCATGTCCCACCTCAAATACACGTTCAAACCCTGCCCCAACCATCATCTGCTTATAGAATTGCGGGCTCTGAGCAAGAAAGGCTCGCTGTCCGAAATAATCAACCGTAAAGACTTCTGAACCACCTTCGGTGGCTGCGTCGATAATTTTTGGCGTATGAATTTCAGAAAATCGCAGTTCGATCAAAAAATCACGAAAAGCGGTAACGATCTCTTGCTCAATTCGAAAGACATCGCGGGTTCTGGGTCTGCGAAGACTCATGGTTCGTACATCCAATTGCTTTTCCAATCCCGCATCCACCTTGCGCCCATTGATTGAAAAAGGCAATAAATCGTAGGCAACCTCCGCCAACGCAACAACCTTATGCAGATGAATCTCCACTCCCGCATCCTGGCGCTCTGTCCCGACAACTTCCCCCACAACCCGAACCGGGGTTTCCAAGCGAAGCGCTTCAGCCACTTCCGGTTCGCAAACAACCTGAACCAATCCAGTGGCATCCCGCAATTGAAAGAATCCCGCCGTCTTCAACCGCTGAATCTTGTGAATCCAGCCTGTAATTTCCGTAACCGCACCTGTCATTTTCTGTAAATCTTCGATAAAAATTTTCTTCATGTTTTCCTCCTTGGTTCCATCCGAGGAAGTGTTGAGGGTATAAAAAAAACTCTCCGTCCCCCAAAAAAGGGACGAAGAGTTAACTTCGCGATACCACCCTAGTTGCCGTTTAAAAACGACCACTCACCTCAGTACGGAAAATCTTCATTTTCGATACTGTCCAATTTGTTAACGGGTTGGGTCCGTCCAAGCCTACTTTTTGCATTTCGGTTGGCCGCTCAGGGATGTTCTTCACAATCACGTTTCATCATCAGGCTTCCACTACCCCCAACTCGCTACCATGTTCCATGATGTTACTCTTCCCGTCTCTGCGTTTATTGTGTTTGATTATATGACACTTGTTTCCAAAGTGTCAAGATTTTTTTGAAATCTTTTTTAATTTTTTCACCAATTTTTGAAAATATGATAAACTGATTTATAGAAAGCAATAGGAACTCTCCATACAAAAAATGAATTAAATCAAAGATCATGATATTCCAAACAACATACACAAGGGGGATTCACATGGAAAACAAATTAAGAAATTACGCAAAGCTTGCCATCCAAGTCGGAATCAATGTTGAACCGGGTCAGGAATTGGTCGTCAGCGCTCCAATCAATGCCATTCCTTTTACCCGCATGGTCGTTGAGGAGGCTTACGCGGCAGGTGCGAAGGACGTTCATGTCTTCTGGAACGATGAGGTCACCAACAAGACACGCTATCAAATGGCACCCGATGAAGCCTTTGAAACCTATCCTGCATGGCGGGCAGAAGGTCTGGAAACCATCGCGAAAAACGGCGGCGCATTTCTTACCATCCTTACACCAAATCCCGATTTGATGAAGGATGTCGATCCGGCAAGAATGCAGACCTGGAACCGAACAGCCATGACTGCGTTGAAGGGATACCGACACTATACCATGAACGGCCTGTGCAGCTGGAATCTCCTTACCATCCCTTCAGAAGCGTGGGCTTCAAAGGTATTCCCCAATGACGCACCGGAAACAGCCATGGATAAATTATGGTCGCAGGTCTTCTCTGTTGTGCGAGTGGACCAGGATGATCCCGTTCAGGCATGGAAAGATCATGTCGCCTTCTTGAAAAATCGACTGACATTATTAAACAGTAAAAATTTCAAGTCCTTGCATTTTCAATCGCAAACCTGTGATTTCACCATTGCATTGCCTGCGGATCACATCTGGGTTGGCGGATCCATCCCCAACGCAAAGGGTCGGGATTTCGTACCCAATCTGCCGACGGAAGAGGTCTTTACCAGCAACCTGAAAACCGGGGTCAATGGATGGGTGAAATCAACGCGGCCCTTGAGCTATCACGGCAACCTGATTACAGACTTCTCCATCTGGTTTGAAGACGGAAAAATCGTTCGCTATGAAGCTGGCTCCGGCGAGGAGGCATTGAAATCCTTAATCGAAACAGACGAAGGCTCTCAATTTATCGGTGAAGTTGCCTTGGTGCCTTTTGATTCTCCGATTTCCAACTCCAATCTAATTTTCTACAACACCCTATATGACGAGAATGCATCCTGTCATTTGGCCATCGGAAATGCATACGGCATGTGCTTGAAAAACGGCGATCAGATGAATGAAGAGGAACTTGCAGCTGCAGGCTTGAATCGCTCCCTGTCTCATTCCGACTTTATGATCGGATCGGCTGATTTATCCGTTGTGGGAACCACGGAATCAGGCAAGGAGATACCGCTCTTTATCGATGGCAACTGGGCTTAAATCTCACCCCCTTATCCTTGGATAAGGGGGTTCTTACATTTCCCTGAAATACCCATTTCAACTGATTTCTCATGGTATACTTAACGGGAAAAGGAGGACTAACAATGAATGAAAATCCCGTCCTTGTCATCAAGGACTTGCGCAAATCATACATCCCTGGAAAACCGGTCTTGCGAGGCATTGATTTTTCTGTCTATCCCGGTGAAATCATCGGCTATATCGGAGCAAACGGCGCCGGAAAAAGCACGACCATCAAGCTCATCCTGGGGCTTTTACCCATTGATGAAGGAGAAATTTCTCTGTTTGGCGAACTCCTTGATCCAAATCAAGGAGACTTCAAACGTCGAATCGGCTATGTGCCGGAGGGCGGCGAGCTATATGAGAACTTAAGTCCCGCGGAGTATTTCGACTTTCTGGGCACCCTCTACGAATTATCACCCGAGACCACGGAACGGCGCGCCAAAGCACTGATGGAAATCTTTGATATCAACGGCAATTACCACAACCGCATTGCTTCCTTCTCCAAAGGAATGAAACAGAAAATTTTAATCATCAGCAGCATGCTGCACAATCCGGATATTCTCATTCTCGATGAGCCCTTGAACGGCATGGATGCCAATAGTGTCATGATCTTTAAAGAGGTCCTGTCCACCCTGGCGAAGAAGGGAAAAACCATTTTTTACTCTTCTCATATTATGGAAGTTGTTGAAAAGATATCAGATCGCATTATTCTGCTTTCCGATGGAAAGGTTGTTGCTGACGGCAGTTTCGAACAGTTAAGTGAACAAAATCACGAGGCCTCCCTGGAAGGACTCTTCAATGACCTGACCGGATTCACCGATCATCAGGAATTGGCCGAACGGTTTGTCCGCATCTTGGAGGAAGAGGCATGAACAATCGATTTGTAGACAGGCTTGATTTTCTTGCCTCTCCCATGGAAAAGATGGGCTGCGATTGGAACAAAGTAAAAGCCGTTCTCAATCTTCAATTAACCCTTGACGCAAGACGAAAATCAACGGGAAACAAGAAAAAGGGGAAAAAGGAACATGGAATCTTTCAAACGATGGCCTTGATGTATGGCATTTCCGGCGTCTTCACCGCCTTGATCGTTTCTTCGATTCCCGATTCCTATGTTCGCGTATCCCTAGGTTTTTTCTTTATCTTTTTAATGGCTGCCTTGATTATGATCACCGATTATTCCGCCATTATTCTGGACAAACAGGGGCAATTTATCTTGCAAACGAAACCCATTGATCAAAAAAGCCTGCATATGGCAAAGCTATTGCATATTTTTGTCTATATGGGATTTATGACTCTGGTATTGGGTCTTCCACTGCTTCTCCTGGAAGGATATCATGACGGCATACAAGGTGTTCTCGCCTGTCTACTCGCCTATATCGGTATGGACTTGATCACCGTTGTATTCACAGCCTTTCTCTATGCCGGGCTTCTGCGAGTGTTCAGTGGCGAAAAACTTCGCGATATGATTCAATATCTGCAGGTAGGCGTCACCATTATTATGATGCTCAGCTATCAAGTCTTCAATCAGGGCATTGAGCTCCGGGGCGCAACCGCGCATTTGTCTCCGGCTTGGTGGCATCTTTTGCTCCCATCCCAATGGTATGCCAGCTGGATGACAACGGAAAGCGGCACCTTGCCGATTCTTCTTAAAGTGACTGGATTCATTTTACCCATTGGCATGATTCTGCTCTATCTTAAAGTGCTAGCCCCTCGATTCGATTCCATGCTGTCTCGACTTGATGATAACAAAGAAAAACTCGACAGCAAAAAACTGGAAAAATCCATGAATAGGCAACGACTGATCGCCAAGGTCTTTACCCGCAACGCGGAAGAGTCAGCCGGTTTCCTCATGGGCTATCGCCTCCTAAAAAGAGAACGAAAGATCCAATTGATCGTTATTCCACAACTGGCATTAGGGATTATTTTTCCCATACTGATTATGATGCCGATACTGATGCGCGGGACTTCTCTGGAGCAGCTTCAAGCAATGCCCCTCTACTACGCCTTGTATATGACCGGGTTTATGATCTTGCCCTTAGGGATTTATGGGATGAAAAGCGAATACTTCCATGCTGCTTGGATTTTTAACGCACTCCCGATCCAGAGTCCGAATCAAATGAAACGCGGCTTGATGAAAAGTTTTTTTGTCCGCTATCAATTGCCAGTCTTCATCGTGCCCACTCTGGTTTTTATCGGCATTTATGGCTTGAATGCCTTGGATGAGATTGCCTCAATTTTCTTTCTTCTCTGTTTCTTTGTCCGCCTGAATCACCGCGGATTCGGTTCAAAATTCCCGTTTTCGGAGGATATCGCCGCGATTCAGGACAATCGGTCCAAATTATTGCGAATGGTCTTTTTGAATATGGCAACAATCACGGTAATCGGTCTTTTGCATGCGGCCGTCAATTTGATTCTGCACGCCTCTTGGATCTTTTTGCTTTTCAGTTTGAGTATTGCCGTCTATGCCTGGGAAACCGATCGATTCCTGAAAAAAGAACAACGCGCCTAGTCGAGAGAACCTGAAAGCAGGTTCTCTTTTGCTTGTATTGAGAAGTTTGATAAAATATACTAGTAAGGACATTACGATAAAAGGAGCACACCATGAAAAGAATGAAAAAACAAATGATGATCGCACTGATCATCCTAATCTTACTTGTTACTGGCTGTACGCCGCCAACTCCGGTTGAACCCGAAGAGCCCGCACAAGAAGAAACATCAAACGAACCGGAAGCGCCTGTCGATGAGACAGCAGAACCGGAAGAGGAAACAGTCGAAGAACCGGAAGCGACCAGCGTAACCTTCGGGCGAAACGAGGGACGCATCATCGTCGATCAATTTTTAACTGCGATCAATGGCGGATATTTTGACATTCGCAAGATCCTTTTTGACAGAAGCATCTATCAGCAAAAGGACGATCGAATCAATCTGCAGCTTTCCATTTACAGCTATGAATACAACCCGGAAATTGAAACCCTGGAGATTGAATACCGAATCTCAAATCCATCGGAATTGTGGCTCTATTCCTACCGCGACGCTTCGATGCATCTGAGCAGCATTCTTGAAACCACAGATGGTCAACAAGCGCTGGCCCTGGATTACGGCTATCCGCAAACCATCTTGCCGCCGCAATCGTACGTCTATTTCACTCATCGATTTACAGACATTAGAAACCCTGCGGTTCAATTTCGCATTCGCTCCATAAACGAGGAATTCGAAATTGATCTTGCCAACGACGCGGCCATAGCCGCCAGAGAATTCACCTTTGCCTCCTCGCTGGAGACCGATGTTGAATTCCAAGCATTCTTCGAGAAGATCAACGGCATTGAGAATCAATCTTGGGACTTGATCCCCTTTAAACACCTGACGGAAGCAAAGATCACATCGGTGCATTGGGAAGAAAACGGGGGAGAAATCACCCTTGCCATCACACCCGATGCCTTTGTTCCGCGACTCGCCTTGGAAAAAGAGCATTATCGATTTCAAGTCGTAACGGATGCAGGTGAAGTGATTCCAACAAAGATTGTCAGTGTCGAAGGGCAAATCAATGAGAATCGATATGTCCCCAGAGAGCCCGTAATTATGACCCTTCAAATGAATCAGAAAATTTTTGATCCCTGCACGGCAATCCAGCTTCATATGGTCTATGCGATTCCAACCCAGGAATCTCGCACCATCTATCTGGAAGACGGAACGGAATCCCTTCGCGATTATGACAATATGGACGAAATCAGCTATTTCTCCGACTTTATTCCCTTGAACTCCGATGTGAGCCGCGAGGAAATTTCGCCGGTTGAAGCATCCTTCTATCTGGAGATCCTTCCCTTAACGGAAGATCGAATGAAATCCGCCTTGGTAAAGGAACTGCTCCCCTTCTTGGAGGCAGAAAATTTCAAAGTCACATCCGCATCTCAGATCGAGACCTTTGAAATCCTGGAAGAAACGGTGCATTCTCCAATCCAAATGGAAATCAAGGTTCATTTATCCATCCCGTCTGATGGCTCAGATCCCTTGGAGGGAGATTTCTTGATCCTATATGCGTATGACGATTCCCTCTGGACTGTCAGCCAGATTAAATTTGCAACCTAATAAACAGAACGGGAGTGTTGCCTCAGCAACACTCCCGTTTTTCCTTTATTAAAAGTTCTCTTCCCATTCTTTCACTTTAAATCCCACAAGAATCTTCTCTCCGACAACCAATGGACGCTTCACCAGCATTCCATCCGTCGCCAGTAAATCCAATTGCTCCTGATCGGTCATGATCGGCAATTTATCCTTCAAATGCAATTCCCGATACTTCATCCCGCTCGTATTAAAGAATCGTTTCAGCGGCAAGCCACTCGCTTCCCACCAGGTTTTCAATTCTTCCGCCGTTGGATTCTCCTCCACAATATGGCGAACCTCCACTTCGACTCCCGCATCTTCCAGCCAACCAATCGACTTCTTGCAGGTGCTGCACTTTGGATAAATCAGTACCAATGGTTTCTTCAAGTCGTTCCCCCTAGTTTGATGACGCGCTGGCTGCAGCCGCTGTCGAAGCACCAATCGCCGCGATCATAGCGGCCTGCTGCGCCTGCAGGATCTGCTGGATCACCGTGGTAACTCCCGTTCTAAGCAAGGCATCGTATTCTTCACTCTTCATAAAATCACTGACCACCAGCATGGCCGCAAGCATGGTGTTCATGCTTCCCTGCCATTTAAAGCCCTTGGTCACGGACAATTGCTTGGTGTATTCATTCAGGTAGCGCACCACCTCTTCAATCGGCTGCTCGTTCAAAACCAGCAAGGGAATTTGCGGATAAAAATAATCGCTCCACTTCACCTTTTGCCGTTTCATCTCGTCGAGAAATCCCTCGCATCGTTCCACAAGAGAAATTTGCAGAATCTCCGGCTGCAAAACCGTCAAAATATGCGTCATCATCTGCAGCATATTTCCCTTGTGATAGCGCTTCTTGGACAATCGATCATAGTAGATTTCCATCCGCTCAATCAATTGCTCCGGTTGCCGCTCATTCTTTGCCAACAGCACCGCCATGGGCAAATCATCGCTTCCCGTCAGAAACTTATGCTCCTTCTTCATCATCTGATAGATCTCCTGCGCCTTGACCAGTCTCGGGCTCAACAAAGGCTCAGACAATAGGGACACGGCTACCAAGGGCATATAAGGCCCCCTGACTTTTTGCTGCTTCAACCGCTTCTCCAATTCCATCAATTGCAAAATCGATGCGGCGGTATATCCTTCCGTATCCATCATCGCGGCAATCAAATATTGATTGGTTCCACGAAAATTCGAAAAGATCCCCGTTTGATTCTGAATTCCCTTTAAAAACGATTCATAGCGTTGTGAGTCGAAGGGATGATCCTTCATCAAGTAGAATAAAGGAATCATGCGCAACGCAGGGTCTCCAATCTTCCACTTGTATGTCGTCTTCATCGACTCATAAAGCTGTAAATATTGCGTTATCTTTGCTTCTACCATGCGAACCTCCTAAACCAACGATTCTTTTCGTACCAAATTCAAGAGAATGCCCAACGCCAACAAAACCATCGCAGCAAAAGCCGTCCCCGATAACAAGAGATCAACCCCTTGCCAGCGCGAAAAGATCCCGTAATTCGCCCAGATAATCACCAAGGCAAATGCCCAATCTCGTTTCACTCGCAGAGCCATCACCCCCAAAAGAAGGGTGACAATCATCATGCCCATGGTCCAAATCACTGCCAAATCACCACCCGTAAACCCCCGCACAATCAAGAAAATCGATGTGTTTGCGATGGTCATAACTGAAATCCATCCCAGATACACGCTGATCGGAATCGTCATTGACGCCACCTTGCTAAATCGAGATCGCCCCATTTCCACAGACAATCCGATCAAGCTCACCAGGATCACCAGCATGGCAATTTCCGTCGCCCACCAGATCTGATAATGCCAAAGAAAAATCCAGGCCATGTTCGCGATGCAACTCACAGCAAAAAAAACGTTGCCAACTCTCGTCAACCGTTCCTCTCGCCAAACCGGGATCAACACCCAATATCCCAAAAGCAAATAGATGACTACCCAAATCGCAAAGGTAACTCCTACCGGAGTGAAAAGGGAAGGAACCAAATCCGACACCTCTCCCGTTGTAATCCCATTAATGGGCCATATATTCGCAAGGGCATTGACTGCCAAAACACCTAGGTAAAAAACGATCGGCAAGTTATTTTTTCTTCGTTTCATAGGTACACCTCCGTCTACCTAGTTTTTACCCGATTTTTATTTCTTCACACCTGCCACCGATTGACCGGCAATTCTTCCAAAAACAATCGAATCCGTCATCGAGTTCCCCCCCAAACGATTGTTTCCATGAATCCCTCCGGTGGCTTCTCCACAGGCAAACAAGCCTTGGATCGGAACGCCGTCGCGATCCAATACTTGCGCATTCTCATTGATCGGCAGTCCGCCCATGCAATAGTGAACGCCCGGCTGCACCAAAATGGCATAGAATGGCGCCGTCAATTGAACGGGCAAATCCATGCGCTGATAGTCTTCATCGGATCCCCCCGCCACAAACCCATTGTAGCGTTCGATGGTTCGAGTCAAGATGGCTGAATCAATTCCCAAAACCTGAGCCATCTCGTCAATGGACTCGGCTTCCTTCACTAAATGCATATCAATATAAGCATCTGCCGCGGACAATCCATTGCGAATGGATTCATCAAAAATCAGGAAATTCCCGCCCTGTGGCTGCTGACGCATTTCTTCGCTCAAGATATCTCGAAACGCCATTTCATCGGTAAACCGATTCCCCTCCACATTGATCAATATTCCGCCATTCCCGCGGATCGCCTCGGTAATCAGAATTCCGAAATGCGGTTCCACTGTGGGATGCGCCTGAATCTTCTCCATATCAATCAACTCAATGGGGAGATCTGCAACCAAATCAATATAGTCTCCCGTTGCACCGGCATGATTGGTGGTCTTAAATCCCTTCAGATCCGGATTATAGAAGACGAACCGTTCTGGACTTCCCCCAAAACCGCCGGAAGCAATCACAACCGCATCGGCCATAATCTCGTATTCGCGGCCTTCCTCATTGCGTACCAAGACCCCAGTCACCCGATTGTCCTCATAAAGCAATTGAATCACCTTGTTCTCTACCCGCAAATGAATCCCCAGTTGAACAAGCTGCTCCCCCAACACTCGAATCACTTCAGAGCCAACAGGAGCCCCTCCAGAAGGACGATGGGTTCGATCCACCCGATGTCCCGCTAAGCGGCCAAGATCCGTTAAATCCGCACCCAAGCCAATCAGCCAATCAATTGCTTCTCCACTCTTTTCAACCAATAGTTTCGCCAAGACACGATCGTTTTGAAAATGACCGGCCGCCAAGGTGTCCGCCAGATACAGATTCTCACTGTCACCCAGTCCGTCATTTTCTTGAACCGCGCTATTCACGGCGTTCATCCCGCCTGTCGCACGCTGACTATTGCCGCCAATTCGAGGCATTTTCTCCAAAAGTACCACGGAAAGCCCCGCCTGTCTCGCCTCAATGGCAGCGCTAATTCCGCTCGCACCTGCACCGATCACAACCACATCGGTTCGCTCAGGGCGCTCCAAAAACGCCATAATCCCTCCGAAGATGGCAAAGACAATTGCCATCCCCACTATGATCTTTCTCATCGAATCACCCTCTGATACAGATGCTGCGGGCGACCCACCTTTCCATAGGATAAGTCCATCTTCAGCATCCCTTCCCGAACCATATATTCCAGATAGCGGCGCACCGTAACCCGCGCTAATCCACTGCTTGCCCCAATCTCTTCCGGTGTAAATGGATGATCCATTTTCTCGATCTCCCGCCAAACGAGCTCATAGGTTTTTCGACTTAAGCCTTTTTCCATAGGCGCCGTCATCAATTCCGGTTGCTGTTCCCGTCGAAACAATTGATCCAATTGCGCTTGTTCCAGGGTTCCCGCCTCGGGGATCGCTTGAATCCGGCGCAAGGAAGCCCGAATCGCTTCTTCAAATCGCTCAAAGGTAAAGGGCTTGATCAGATAATCAACCGTCCCATATCGAAAGGCATGCTCCACGGTTTCCACGCTCTTGTCAGCCGTAATAAATACGATCTCACATTCGATTTTCTCATCTCGAATCCATTTCAATAAATCCGTTCCCTTCCCTTCCGGAAAATAAACATCTAAAAGCACCAGATGGAATTTTTTCTCCAGCAGAGTCTCCTTTGCCGCCTCCAAATTGGATACAGCCTCGATTTCTGAAATTTCCTCAATCCGCTGCGCAAATTTTCGATTGATCTCTCGTACCATTGGATCATCCTCTACGATCAGTATCCGCATACCCATCCTCCTTCCGAATAGGAATCCAAATGGAGAAACTTGCTCCATTCATCCCTTCGTATTCAATCGTTCCCCCAAAAGCTGCAACAATTCGCTGCACCGTACACAGCCCAAATCCGCGATCGGCTCCCTTTGAACTCGATCCGCGGGTAAACAGAGTTTCCTGCATGGCAATCGAAATTCCTCCCCCATTGTCCTCAACAGCAATATGCACCCCAAGATCGGATCCGAAGATCCCGATGTAAACTTCTCCATCCTCGCGTCCCGCCAATTCATCCAAGGCATTCTCTATAAGATTGCCGACGATCGAAATAAATTCATCCACCCGCATCTCTTCCGGCAATTCCTGAAGATAAGAGGATTCATCCAGTGTGAATCGAATTTTCTTCTCCAATGCTTTGTTGTATTTCGCCAATAACAGTCCCGCAACCGAGGGTTCCTTGATCCGCTGGGAAATCCGTCCGAGCATCTCTTGCCTCGTCTGCGAAATTTCTGAAATATAGGCGATGGCTTCATCGGCTTCATCCAATTGCAAAAGCCCCATAATGGTGTGAAGCTTATTCATAAATTCATGGTTTTGCGCGCGAAGATCATAATTCAGCTCTCGAATCCCCGTCAATTCCTCCGCACGATGTTTCGCGGCGCTCCAGTCTTCAAATCCGGCTATCACGCCCAAAAAGTTTCCTTTTTGATCGTGAATGGGATAAAAACTAGCTAAGACGACGCGGCCTTGACCCATCTTGATTTCCTGAGCCTCCAGGGCTTCCTTCGACTTCAACACCGCTGTAAATCCATCACGAATGCGATAACGATAAATGCTTTGTCCGATATCGTCCGACCCGAGATCCACTAGATTCCGAGCGGAAGCATTGGCCAAAATAATTCTGCCGTGTTCATCCAAGGCGACAATCCCTTCCCGCTGATTCTCCAAGACGAGATTTTGCTGGCCCAACAAAAATGCAATTTCGCTCGGCTCCAATCCAAAAATGGTTTCCTTGATCTGTTTCGCCATCAGATGAGCAAAAACCATGCCCAAAAATATCGCAAACAATAAGTAAGCAACAAAACGATAAATGCTTCGCCGAATTTCCTGGTACAAGCGACCATTCAGCAAACCGACGACAACCGTGCCGACTGGTTCTCCATCCTGATAGATGGGGGTGTAGGCTTCAATGGCAACCGATGGCCAAGAGGCTTGTACGGTTTGTGATTCGCCCGTCGACAGCCGTTCAATCATGGACTCATCTTCCACCGATTGATTCAAGCAAACCGGATCCGGATGCGCAAAATATCGATTGGATTGATTGATCACATACATATACTGCACCCGGGTCTTCAGCCGAATGCGTTCCACAATATTTTGAATGGGGATATATCCATTTTCCGCCGTGATCTGTGCTTGAATATTCGGATGTGCCGCGACGGTGATGGCAATGTCCAATGCCTCGTTTGCCATCTGTGCACGCAGGGTAGTCAACCACTCATTCATAGTCAACCCGCCAACCAACAAGACAACCACCAAAAGCAACCCGCTTACCATGATCATAATCCGTTGATTTAATTTCATTGCCTCACCTCGCTTTCTTTCATCCTATCCAGTATTGCCAAAAAAGAAAAGCCCTTTTTTCTTGAAACGCAGAAAAACGCCCCGAAGGACGTTTTTCTAAAGAGTTTGAATGACGATTACTTTGCGATTGCAAAGGCTGCCGCAGATTCGCCGGCAATTCGTCCGAATGTTGTAATGTCAGAAAGTGCATTTCCGCCCAATCGGTTTGCACCGTGAACGCCGCCAGTTACTTCACCAGCTGCGAACAAGCCTGCAACCACTTCACCGTCTTGGTTGATTACTTGCGTATCAGTGTTGATCTCGATTCCACCCATTGTATGGTGAACCGCAGGACCAACCTCTACGTAATAGTAAGGTGCAGTTGCCAAATCGCGTGGCATGTCAGGTCGATCAAAATCAGGATCGGCACCAGCTGCTACATATCCATTGTAAGTTTCAATTGTGCCGGCCAAAGTCGCCGCGTCAACACCAATTGCCGCCGCTAGATCTTCTACCGTTGCAACTTCTGTTACCAAACCTGCGTTGATGTATTTCTCAATCGCTGATAGGGATTCACGCACGCCTTGATCGAATACCAAGAATGAAGTTTGACCTTCTTGCTCCAACTCGGCTGCTGAAACAATATCTCGCGTTGTAATCTCGTTGATAAATCGTTCGCCGTTTCGGTTAACCAGGATCGCGCCGTTTCCACGTACCGCTTCCGTGATCATCTTGTTTTTCTCTGGTACAACTGTTGGATGTGTTTGGATGTATTCCATATCAATCATCGAAACATTCAATGGAGCCACTAGGCCAACAGCATCGCCAGTTGCGCCTGGATGATTGGTTGTTCCAAATCCTGCAAGGCTTGGCTGGTATTGAACAATAATGTCTTGATTGTTTCCAAAACCGCCGGCAGCAACAACAACCGCTTTCGCGAATACATTGTAAGTGCCTTCCACTGTTTCAACGGTAACGCCAGTTGCCACACCATTTTCCGTCAAAATTGCAACTACTGTGCTGTTTGTTTCGATTGAAATCGCTTCACGCGCTTCAACCGCAGTTTTTAAAGTTTGCACCAAGTGATTGCCCACTGGCGCTCCGCCTGTTGGACGATGCGCACGGTTTACACTCGCGCCACCCAATCGGCCGATATCAGTCAAATCAGCACCCATTTCAGTCAACCAAGCAACTGTGTCTGCGCTGTTTTCCGTCAATACTTGAACCAAATCCGGGTTGTTTAGCTCCCTGCCGCCCTTCATGGTATCTTGTGTGTACAATTCAACCGAATCTTCAATGCCTTTTTCAGTTTGTTGTGCCGTACCCGCCGCGTTTAAACCGCCAGTTGCATAATTGGTGTTTCCGCCAACCATTGGCATTTTTTCAAGAAGCAAAACATTCATGCCTGCATCCGCTGCAGAAACCGCTGCAGAAAGGCCTGCACCGCCAGCACCGATAATAACAACATCAGTTGTTACATCTTCTAGCGCTACTGTTTCAGTCTCAGTTTCTGTTGTTGCTTCCGCTACTGGAGCTCCATCAACATACGCTTTTGCCAATGCAGTAGAAAGTGCTCCGATTACCCCTGCTGAAGTTTCTGATGCACCGGAAACCGCATCAATTGCGCTGGTGTTTTGCGCGATCGCCGCAGCAACCAAAGTATCGACTGCGTCTTGCGCAAACTCTGATTCTGG
>DAOUQF010000055.1 GCA_030625815.1 Eubacteriales bacterium | reverse complement strand
TGATCGTGGCAATGCTGCCGGGCGTGGCAGGCAAGGCTGCTCGCCAACCAGCGCTGTTGCTGACAAAGCTCCACAGGAGGCGGGTCGGTTCGGCGCAAGATTGGATAACCTGATACCAACAAACCTGTTTCACTTATTAGCTTTCTGATCAATAATTTGGACCACATAAGGTGATTCAAACTCATTTGCCAACATATCCATAAAAACCAGATCAAACTTCTTCCCACCTATGATCCGCGCTTCTCTTCTTCTTCCTATCTCTCTAAAGCCTGCTTTCTTAAAACATGCTTGCGCCCGCTCATTGAATGAATATGTTCCTAACATAATGCTGTTTAGATTCAGAAGATTGAATCCGTAATCAAGTAATAATTTGATCGCATCCTGCCCGTACCCTTTTCCCCAATACTCTTTTTCTCCAATGACTATTCCTAATGTCCCCTGCCTATTCACATGATCAATATTAAACAACAGGCAGCGCCCAATTGTCGTGTCCGTCTCAAGATTGACAATACTGAATATTTGGCTTTGCTGTTTGCTCACTTCGTCTAAAATATCTCGCATCTTTTCAAGCGTATAAGATGTGTAAGCCTCATCACCGAGCGGGATAGCGATTTCTAAATCGTTATCCCATTCAGTCCATTTTTCTGCTTCTTCCTGACTGCACGGAGATAGATAACACTTTGTGCCAATTAGTTTCTTGAAATAAGTCATTGTCTCCTCAAGTTTGAATTACTCATTAATTATATTCCTATTTGGTGGCCCAACGAGAGCATGTGCTGTCGGGCGCTTGTAACCAGGTCGCACATCGACCGCTGCCGGACGAAACTTTTGTCCCATCAATCATTCAACCAGCCGGTTGTGTGTGGAGTTTGCCGGATCTTGCGTTCTATTTCAATATTGGATTACCTGGGGTACATCCTGAACAACAACTGTGACCCATAACCTCATATCTTCTAGCCCAAATTTACCTTTGTAAATACTGCTTTGTTCATTGGTACGGACAAGGGCTTGATACAGTTCTTCATAGTTTGAATTGGCAACTTTTTCCACTGTATCATAATCCGACTCGATCAACAGTCTTGCAAACTTGGGACCAACCCATTTCAATCTGGCTACATCGGTTAACTTGGTCAGTTCCAGAATATCTTCATCCGGGATTTGATTTTGCTTAGCAAACTCACTCCTGTCTTTTCGGGTTAATACCTCTGGAAAAAGCTGCTCTGTATTCTTGATGCCGATCTGAGTCAACTTCAGGATGATTTCAGGATGGACACCCGGGAAATCTTTGAAGTTGATGGGTTTCGGTTGATAACTATTCACCTCACGCCGGAGAATGGTTAAGTAATCAACGGGCAATCCTGTGACTTTCGCAAACGACTGAACATCTGACTTTGTCTTTAAAGATTTTTGCAGCTGCTGTAGATTCTCAATACCATTTTGTTCTAAACAAGAAAAGCGCTCATCAATATTTTCTTTAAGTATCTTTTGGCTTGGAAGTAATCTGGCATTTTTGAATAAATTCTTTAATTTCTCAAGGCTAAATGCGCTCAGATCGAGGGTATATCCAGAGGTGGGCATATTTTCTGCTCCTGAATATGGATTCTATGTCCCTTTGTTTTATCTGGCTGACAAGAGTTTCATCTAACGAGCGTTTAAAACTTTGGAAACGGATTTCTCTAGGACCAAATCTGGCAAATCACGCTGCTTAGCCCAAATCGTGTTGACGCAGATTAGCTGGCATTCTTACTCGTCATACTTAACAACTCTATTGCTACCTCACATGGAAATCTGTAATTTAAGGGCTTACAAGGTACCTGGCTTAATCTTAGTTCAGCTTTCGAGAGACTCAAATCCGATTTACTCTTGGCCTCTTCTGCCATTATTTGATAATGCCAGGCAAAATCGTTCAGTGATCCCAACACACTACGACTTGCTGTTTTGCTGTATTGAACTTGGTCAAAATGGTTAATTTCATTTGAAATGTCTTTTGGATGTACTCCGATCATACCCAATAGATTAGCAACCCTAATCCTAAATAATGGAACCAAGTTGTTGGATTCCCAGACTGGAATTGCTATAGTTAAAAGAGTTTTTTCATTTATGAATAAGATCAGATCCCCAGAGAAAGTGGGAACCAGGTTGCCATACCAATCCCCTAGCACTGCTGTTGATGGCTCAGGTATATTAACTGGAATAACTCCTAAATACTTCCGGAGTTTTTGAGTACATCGCAATGTGATCATCGACACCATCTCAGTTTATGCAGGTGCATATTTTTCGCTGACACATCCAAATTCATTAAGTACAAAAGTGTTTTTTGAACATCTCTTCCGCAACCTTTTGGCCTTCTTCGGCCATATTCACTGATTTTTCCTTGTTTATAAAAACACCAATAAAACCCTATTCAGGCAAACGATTCATTGCATCCCAGTCAAAGCCCTTCCAAGCCCTAACAACATAGCGATCCCCATGGCACTTTAGACATCGAAGAACAAGGACAACTTCATCAACTTTATTTTTTCGTAATCCATATCATTTCCCATACCAAATAAGGTTGAAGCCCTTCAAATTCCAGCTATCGGATTGATCAGCAATATTCCATACTGCAGATTCTCCCTTTTGGCACATTATACATTCATGTATCGAACCTGATTTAGAAAAAGGATATTTTGAATGAATAAACCAGATCCAGCTTATTCTTCCCAGAGTTACAATTAAAGGAGAACAAATCGATTGTACTGTAGTTATCATAATTTTTATAACTCCCCTCGTCAGAGATCATACTGTTGCCATTTGTGGGCCCGGCAGGATTCGAACATACGACCAAATGATTATGAACCCCCGCTCGCGTGTGGTTCATTGACCCTGATCTTAGATTTAGACGCACTCCAAGCTTTTTTAAGCATTGCGAACATGCATAAATCAACAAATCCTTTACTGCCCCACTTTTCATATTCTTCTAACAGGCCTTCGTTTCGAAATCCAAGTTTCTCAAGCATTTTTATCGAGGCAGTATTCC
>DAOUQF010000049.1 GCA_030625815.1 Eubacteriales bacterium | reverse complement strand
CGAAGGTTTTCATATATGGAAAACTTGCTAATCGCATTCTTCTTTTGCGACTACTTTCCGTGCGCGAGTCCAATTCTGCGCGCATCAGAGATAAAAGAAAATCCTCATAGCTTTGATCGGGACCTAGTTGACGAATGAGGTCCTTGTAGTGCACGAAGGTAGGTGCTCTTAATTGTTTCGCATAGAGTTCAATGGTTTGTTCATTGATTTTATTCATCAGTTCATCACCCCGTATTTTTCGTCATATCTTTCCAAGTTTATGGATGCAATCTTGATTTCATTGTTAAGATATACGGCTTCCATTTCCGGGGGTTGATTTAGGTAACTGCGCACCATATCTATCGTTGGTACCATGCTTTTTGGCATTTTATGCTTGATGTTGAGAATCTTCTCCTCACCATGATCCACACATAATCTAAGAAGTTTAACCATCTCTTTATTGCCGCCGGGCAGCAATCTTGCCCACTCAAGCAATTCCTTGGTTAGGGTTTCTTTAACCGGTTTTGCATTAGATACCGACCGAGGTTTTCGTTCAATTAAGTCGATGTAATGCTCTAGACGATATTCGGTGTGGAACCTCTCATAGCAACGCGTGTATTCAACAATCTTGCTACCTTCAGACAGAATATGAATCTGATTTGCGAAACCCTTTACAGTCACATCTTTTCGCAAGTATTTGGTAGGAACAGAGTAATTGTTTTTGTCAAAGCGAACGGTAGAAAAATCATTCACTTTGGCAATAACGGTACGACTTGAATCAAACCGATATTTTGGAATTTTTCTTAGCATCTGTACTTCTTCGTTGTACATGGTCAAAACGGTATTGGTCCGCGTTTGTATTTGATGATTATTGCGGTATTCCAGGCAATTTTTCCATAGTTGCCGATTCAGTTTATCAATCGTTTTTACACGGGGTAGTGGAACTAGGAAGTTTCGTCTTCCATAGCCTACTAAGTTTTCCACGAGACCCTTTTCATTTCCTTTGGCTGGATTACAAAATTCGGGTAGAAATCCGTAATGGGCACTAAATGATAGATATTTGGCCTGGGGTGTCGCATGAAGTCCAAAGCCTTCTTTCACTGCTACTTTGGCATTATCAAAGATAACTTTACGGGGAACGCCGCCGAAATAATCAATCATACGTTGATGTGCTTCAAGAAAACTTTCTTGATTTTGCCGTGGGTAAACCTGAACAAAAATGTCGCAAGAATAACAGAGCCTTGCACAAAAGATTTGCAGTTTTGTCCTTTTGCCGTCAAGGTAACAGGTAAACATGCCCCAATCAACTTGAACAGCTTCACCTGGTTCGAAAGAAAGGGGGATGCAGCTTTGTGGAGGCACACGTTGCTCTGCTTTGAGCTCACGCACAGCGACTCGTACCGTCGAATATGCCCCTTTGAATTTCTTTTCATTCACGAGACGATAATGGATTTTTTTAGCGGTATGTTTTTGCTTAGGTACATTTTCTTCCTTGTCTTCTTGAAAACAGGAGAGAATAAAACTTCTCACATCTTCATTGATAACAGAAGGTTCTCGCGTATAAGACTTTCTAGCATCTGGATGGGTATCACCGGCACAATATTTCTTTACTGTTTGTCGTGAGATCCCTAAAGCTTTGGCAATTTCTCTTTGAGATTCTCCACTTAGATGTCTTTGACGAATCACTGAATAAATGTCCACTTCGATAATCACACCTTTCAATCCTCCTTGTAAAACATTTGATAACATTTTACAGGAAAGTAGCCAGGTGGTAAACTAATTCGCTATCATTGATGGTCAAAGTGGTACACTAATACAATATCATTCACACGAAGAAGAGAGTATTCATTTGGGAGGATCATGATCACACGTTCTCTAAGGCGAATCTCTTGGTTCAGCCTTTCGATGCTGTTACTGGTTCTTAGGTATTTGTGATATTTGTTAGGAAGGCTCACTTTTATATTAACGATTACAATGGAACCGTGGGCAACAGAATACTAGTTTTTAGGCTGGTGTTAGGAGAAGGAATTCATCTGAGCGCTATAAGAATTATCAGATAAGTTACGCGTAGTATACAAAACAGGCTATAAACGTTGATATCACTCGCTTTCAGTTTAACGGGAGATTAAATTTTCATTAAAAAACCCTCCATATGGAGGGTTTTTTTGTTATTGATAAAGATTGGTGAAGCCAAGACCGAATTTATCGCCCAGTTGGATTTCCAAAACCTGATACCGAGCCGCCTCAATCGTGCTGAGGCGATCAGGCTGTTCAAGGGTGATGGCGTAGATGCCGGATTCCTTCGTGATTTCTGCTTCCTTGCCCGGCATGACGATCATCTTTTTATCAAATTGCGTTGCCTCGTTGATCGCTTCCAGGAAGAGATCCCGTTCTTTCTCATCGGTAAAAGCGGCGAGGGAGTCTGAGAGCAAGATGATCAGATTGCGTTCTGAGGATTCCCGCAGTTTTTTCAACAACAGCGGCCAGCCATTTTTGTCGCTGATGCGCAACCCGCCATTGGAAATATCCAATTGAATCATTTGAACATTGCCGTATTGGAAGGCGTAGGCCGTGTCTTTTGGATCCAAGAATCCAATTTTCGGCGTATGAATCGAAGGATTCATAGGCGTCAAGTAAATGCCCAGTTTTCCTTTCGACATGCGCTCTTCCAGTTTTGGCGCGAGGAGTTGACTGAGGAAGGTATCCGTTTCTTCAATCCCGCAGGCAACCAAGAATCGTTCCGAACTCGAAACGGCTGGACTAAGGGGCGGAATGCTCAAGGGCAGCTTCGTCGAGTCGGGAAGGACTGGAAGCTCTGTGTTCAAGGCGCGGAAACTCATCAATCGATCAAATCGCACGAGACCGGAGTAACGGTTTTCTGGCTGATTTTCATAGAGATACAATCGCTTGACCGTGACGGGGCCTTGAATAAAGTCCGGCAAGGTGACGCTGACCTTTCGCCATCCTGTAAAGCTCACTCGCGTGATGGGAAGGTAGTAATTCTTTCCGTATCCATCGCTGACCTTGATTTTTAAAAGCGCGCCCTGACCGTCTCCATAGCACCAGAAGCTGATGCCGTCGGGCCGATAGCCAAGTTTGATGCCGAGATCCCCAAGCAATAGATCAGCGCTGCGATTCTCGGAGGTATGGGCAAAGTCGTATCTCAAAGCAAGGCTTGCGGTGCCTGGGTCTATGCCCTCGGCGGTTTCGCCTGCGACAGCGACATAATTATCTGGATCGGTGATCGAGGTACGGGTCGGCAATTGCTTGATGTAAAAGGGTTGTGTGTTGGAAAAAGCCGTAAGATCATCAAGGGGATGAATGGCTGTTTCCCGAACGCCGACAAATACCGGAATTGTCAGTCGCGCGTTTTCGTATTCGATGGTGATTCCACCGGCGCTCGATAGAGCGGACGCCGTAAAGCGTGTTCCATTTAGACTGCCGATGCCCCCGATGGCTGTTAGTTTCCAATCGGATGGAGCGAGTGTTCTGGTAATGCCTTCGCTGTTTTTTCCGATCAAAGGAGCCAGGTAGTCGGCGAGATCAAGGGTTTGATTCGGTGCTAGAATCATTCTGGTTTGTTGGCTGTTTAGGGTTTGAATCGGGCCGTCAACCCAGATGGTTGTTTCGCCTTCAATGGTTCCGCTTGTGACGCGCACCGTAAGAAGACCGGAACCTTCCGGGATCATGGCGCCGTTTTTCCAGCGGACTGGAACCCCTTCTGTGGCATATTTAAATGAGCTGACAGTCATCTGGTGTCTGGCGTTATCCGCTCCCCTGAGGACAAAAGAAATGGGTACGCCCGGAAGATAGGGGCCGTCACTCGGCTCAATCCGGATCGATGCCAGGTTTCCTGCGGGATGCTTGTCCGTCATCCCAAATCCATTGACAACCCGTCTTTCGCTGCCGTCGGAGGGGCGATTGATCAGAAGAGGTGATGGATCGGCCGGTGAGTGATAGGCAAGGGTTGTAGAGCCGCCGCCGTCGAGATTGACGGCTGTATAGGAGCCCAATTCCTTCATAAAGGCAGCCAATTCTGGCTGCGTCATGCCGCGGTAGGCGCCATAACGACCCTCCACAGCAACGAGGTAGAGGGTGTTTGCATCTTTTGAGAGTCCCATAGCGGTGCGCGGATGATGGCCATTAATTGGTACCGAGAATTTTGACAAGGTCTGTCC
This sequence comes from Eubacteriales bacterium, assembly GCA_030625815.1. GTDB lineage: Bacteria > Bacillota > Clostridia > Tissierellales > GPF-1 > GPF-1. Next base: position 2,000 of record DAOUQF010000049.1, on the reverse strand, counting down.
ATTTTCCACCAAAAGTCCACCGGTTCCAAGGGCCATTTCGATATTTCTGAAAGAGGGACTGGTTGTGACACTAACGCGGTCTCCGACTGCGAGATTTTGCAAGAGGGGAGCAATCCTGTCGGATTGCTGTGCCAAGACAAACCCATTGTTAGGAATGGTCGTTGCAGGCTTTCCTCTGCGGATTTCACTGACTTTGTTGTTGACGACCACAACTTCCACAAGATTGGAAGCCTGGGTGCCAATGGAATTCGTCCCCCAGTTTAGATCGTAAGCGAAGAGTCCGAGATATTGGCTGGAGGCTTTGTTCCATCCGTCCAGGGTCCATTTTTCTCCGTTGATGGTAACCGAGAGAGAAGGCAGGATGGTTTCAAAGGATAATTTGTTGAAAGAATCGGCTGTGACCATGGGTTCCGTGTTGGCGCTCGCGGTGCGATAATCGAAGGGAATGCTGCTTGTCAGCAATTTGCCTTGACCCACCATGGCGCCGATGGGAGAATAATTGAGATTTCTGTAGAAGAAATCACCGTTAATGCCAATGACAGCCTTTGATGCCTCTACCATTTTGCTCACGCGGGAGCGGGATCCGATCCCGGATTCCGGAGTCAGCAGAACGGGAGAAAGATTGGGTGCCGTCAAGTCGATGGTCACCACATGGATCCGCTGCCACCCGGCTTGGGTAAAACGTTCCAGCGTGGTCAATTCCATGCCAGTCGCTAGGGAAGCGGTTGATTGAGTTTCCGCATAGGGATCGGTAGTCAAAGAAAACGCGGTAGCTGAGGCTACCGCGAGAAGTATGCTACACAATAAACATCCCACGGTTAGAAGCTTTTTCATGGCTTTTCTCCTTTCGGCGGCGATTGCCGTCGTCTATTTGTGTCGTTTCACCGTATGGAAGAACAATTCCATCTGGTCGCCATTTTTCATGGCATTTAGAATGTTTTGTTTCGCCGCAGGCATCTCCTTGTAGAGGGCTGCCATGCGGGTGTTCATTTCCTCGCGCGCCGTGTTTTTATCTGCGGGGCAAGGACTCTTTACCACGGGAACCCCATGGGTTTTGACAACATGGATGATGTCTCGCTCTTCCGCATAAATCATCGGACGGATCATCCAGACATCTTTTCGGGACAGATAGGAAAGCGGCGAGAAGGTGTGCATGCGTCCTTCGTAATAGAGGCTCATAAACAGGGTATTGATGGCATCGTCCAAGTGGTGCCCCAAGGCAAGGACGTTCAAGTTGCGTTTCTTCATTTCATTGTGCAGAGCGCCTCTCCTCATCTTCGAACAGAGGGAGCACGGATTTTTTTCTTTTCGTTCGTCAAAAACGATCGTGGAAATATTCGTTTCGACAATCGTCAAGGGAATCTCAAGGGAATCGCACCAATCTTGAACCGGTTGTGTATCGAAATCATCAAATCCCTTGGAAATCATGATGGCTTCCAATTCAAACTTGTTTGGGGAAAAATATTGATACAGTTTCATGGCTTTTAACAGTGCCATGGAGTCTTTTCCGCCGGATAGACCGACTGCGACGCGGTCGCCTTCTAAGATCATGCCATAGTCTGTATCGGCACGGCGAATGCAGCCAAGCAGTTTTTTCATAGGACACCTCTTTTTTATTGAATTCTCATTTATTTTATCATATTTGCAATTGGTGATTTGTTAAGAAATTAAGACGTAAAAAACCCCTCCTCGCTTTTGCGAAGAGGGGCGGGCGTGCTTATAAAAACTTTTTGATTTCATTCGGCTTTAAAACTTTGCCTTTTGAAACGACTTTACCGTCTACTTCGAGAGCTGGAGTCGCCATGACTCCGGCTGCTAAAATTTCCTGCAGTTCTGTGATGTAATCAATTGTTGCGTCAAGATTCATTTCCGCAACCACTTTTTTTACATTTTCATGGACGATTTCACAATTCTTGCATCCCATTCCATACACTTTAATGTTCATTGTATTTTCTCCTTTAAAGGTAAGTTGTATATGTATCCTCTGCAGCGAAGATCGC
>DAOUQF010000054.1 GCA_030625815.1 Eubacteriales bacterium | reverse complement strand
TTTTTTCTCAAATCTGTTTTCTTCTTCCAGAAGAATTCTTCTTTGAGATTTTTGCTGAAACCTTGATGCTATCAGCGTTTCAGCGTTTTTGTTCCAGTCGTTTTCCTTGACTGCTTACCTATCTTACCAGAGGTTCCAACCTCTGTCAACACGTTTCTTCATTTCTTTTTATAGGCGGAATTTACAGATGATTCATTCACAAGATCCAGCTTTCCCCAACTTGAATCCACTTGTGCTTTTGCTCGTTTTATTCCGCTTAATCCACATGTGCTAGTGGTTCTTCATCAATTTCCCTTCATATATACCTTCTTCTCTTTCGCAGTCAATGACCGCCAATCAATCAAGAGATCCTGAAAGGGGTAAAAAGTTTTCTGCCAACCACCCCGCCGTTTTCACAATTTCATCCGTATTGAGCCGAGAAGCCAAGGTGATATGAGGCACCCATTTCCCGGGCAAATGATAAACCTCCGGGCTTTCTCCAGCTTCAAGACAGCATGCCACAATCTTTTTGTGCAATTGAATCCATCTTTCCGTGATCACCGGCTGCGCTAATACAACCTTTTTATTATATGAAAAAACACCAAAATTCACAATGGAAGCTTCAAAATCATTTCCCCATTTGCTCTCCAAGATCTTTTCGAGACTTCTGATCACGCCTTCCCTCGATTCCGCCTCGATTCCGCAAAAGGTGATATGCGGCCCCTCCTTCGAAGAAAGCGTGTGATCCGACACCCCTTGATCAACAATCCCTTTTTGCAATTCGCATATCGCTTGTGTCATTTCTTGATCAAACAATCCTATCAGTGCAAGAATCCTGTTCCACCTCTTTTTCTATTCCATACTGATTTGCCTTGTTATTCAGAATTCCGTTGTCTTCGCTTCAAACTATAAAAAGTCCTTTGGATTCCGTATTCTTCCCTTCTTCAGTCTGAAACGATCCGCACGATTTGGTTCGTCGCGTCCAATTCAATCTTCGCACCGATCGGCATCGTGATCATCGGATGGGTATGACAGCAATCAAAGTCCGCCAAAATCGGAATATCACGCTCTCCCAACACTTCCAAAAAAATGTCATATGGTTTGCGTCCCGTGCCTGCATTATCAAACAGCTCATGCTTTCCCAAGAGAATGCCACCCACACGATCCAGCACCCCGCTAAGCTTCAACAAAGAAAATCCGCGTTCAATCGTTGGCGCCGTCTTCAAGGAGTCCTCAATGAGCAGAATGTCACCCTCTTTAATCTCAGGCATATACTCGGTCCCCCAGATCCCCTGCATGGTGTTTAAGTTGCCGCCGATCAATCGCCCAACCGCTTTTCCCGGCTGTACTGTTATCCATTGATTCTCCTGTGTTTCCTTGCTCCGGTCCTGGATCTCCCAGGGAATATGTTCCTCGGTCCAAGCAGTCGGAATCGCCAACTCTCGGGGAGTACTCTGTTTCTTCATAACAGCCTCGGCAAAGTACCGGTAGGTTTCCTCCACCAAAGGAGGCAACTCTCCAAAGGAAGCCACCAGTGCCGGACCATAATAAGTCGAGATCCCCGTCTTTGCATAAATTGCAAGCAGAATCGCCGTTACATCCGAATAGCCGATCATGATCTTCGGATCCCTTTGAAAAGCTTCATAATCGATATACGGAAGCAAAGAATTCGAATTCATTCCTCCAATCGTCGACATAATGCAACGCACCTTCGGGTCGCGAATCAAGGCATTCAATTCATCCGCCCGTTCCTGAATCGAACCGGACCGATATCCATCCTGCTTTCCTGTCAATTTACCCTCAATAATTCCAAATCCCTTGCCCTCCAAAAACTGCTTAGCCCGCTTAAATCGTTTGGGACTAGTCGCTGTAATCGGAGACGAAGGTGAAAAGATACCAATTTTATCTCCCAGTTGCAATCTCTGAATTCTTTGCATAAATACCCCTCCTCTGAATAGGCTGAAGGCTCATAACCCACGATTCCTCATTGCAACAACTACGTTCAATATTCCGTTCTGTATGCCATTATATCATGCTTCTCTTTTCCCTAGGAGAATACACAGAAACATGATCATTTCTGGCAAAATTGAATTCATTTTCACTTCCTTTTCATCTAATTAAGTGCGCGTCCATCTATTACCCAATTCCAAATGATTTGACTGTACAATTTCATTGCATAGAATGAAATCAACCATTAAATTGCATCTCAGACAAAACGACAGAAACAATTGTATCCCTTTCCTTTTGACGGTAAAGTTGACTCGTAAGTTTTACTAATAACTTGAGACATTATCAAGCTAAGGAGGAAGTAATGGAAGAAAAATCACTCGTATGTTATTGTGTGGCAAATGTGCCTTCCGCTTTCGTTTCCCCTGGGTTGCAGCACATGGCGTCCTCGGATCGGTGCAAAAAGGCGATAGTATGATCGCCGTATTGACTTGGACGGCAAAGCACATAAACGAAACGCGCCCTGAACAACAGACATTTCATCTATCGTTCAGGGCGCATTGTTATCTCTCATTACAAAGGTAAACGCAATTCTACTTGAATCATATCTATTGCATTGTTTTTGCAAATAAAAAAACGATCAAATTGATCGTCTTTTGGTGTACCTGAAGGGATTCGAACCCCCGGCCTCTTGATTCGTAGTCAAGCACTCTATCCAGCTGAGCTACAGGTACAAATTAAAAAAAACTGGCAACGTCCTATTTTCCCAGGCAGTCTCCCACCAAGTATCTTCAGCGCTAAAGAGCTTAACTTCCGTGTTCGAGATGGGAACGGGTGTGTCCTCTTTGCTATCGTCACCAGATTTCATAACTATGAAAATAATGGTTGCGGGGACAGGACTTGAACCTGTGACCTCCGGGTTATGAGCCCGACGAGCTACCAACTGCTCCACCCCGCGTCATTGTCTTACTCTTCGGTGTTCCCAAGGAAACTTTCGTCGCCTTAGATCCGACTCTACTGGCTCTCAGGGTGGGACTCGAACCCACAGCCTACCGGTTAACAGCCGGTTGCTCCACCATTGAGCTACCTAAGAATATTCGAAACTGGCAGCGTCCTATTTTCCCAGGCAGTCTCCCACCAAGTATCTTCAGCGCTAAAG
>DAOUQF010000032.1 GCA_030625815.1 Eubacteriales bacterium | reverse complement strand
GGAAGAGATGGAACAAGAAGGATATGGAGATTATCTGCATCTATTTGAGACATAGAAAATGCTGCGAGCAATCGCAGCATTTTTTTATTCATCGTCCCGATGGATTTCCTTCGTGGCATAATGGATCTTGGGTTTGCGTTTTTTCGGTTTTTTGGCTGTCGGTTTCTCGGAATCCAAATTCTTCTCAGCGGGGAATTCTTGGCTGAAGGTCAGGGTTTCATCATCGTCCTCTTCCTTTTTCTTTCTGGGTTGAAAAAGCAGATAGAAACCGATCAGAACAAAGAGGGCTGGCACTGCACCGATTCGAAACAGATTTTCAACTTCCGGCGTCATGATATTCGAGGTGATAAAAAGGACGACGCCGATCAGCAGGATGATCAGACCCGCACCGAGAAGCCGATTGGATTGCAAGCGTTCCTTCTCGAAAAGGTAGGTCGTCATAAATCCAACCCCCAGCAGAATGAAGAACAATCCGTTGGAAGGAAGATTCGTCCATTCCTCAAGCAATTGATTGATGCCGATGACTGCCAGGATCATGCCGGGATAGATATATCCGGTCCCTTTTTTTGTGAAGTAGAGCAGATAGAATAATCCCCCCAGGATCAGCAGGATAAAACTCGAAGAGATGGATAAGTCCAAGATATTGTTGAGCCCCAGTCCCACAAGAAAGACACCGATCAGGAGATTGAAAGCTCCTTTATTTGTGCCATAGCTTGCAAGGAAAGCACCCCCGCATGCAACCAAAAATACCTCGGCGCCAACAAAGTCATAGCGGATTAGCAATAGGGAAACCCCGAATAGGATTAAAAGCGTTGCAATAAAAACATTATTTTTATTCATCTGAACCTCCTGAATTCGATTCTTATGTTCTGAGTCGCTACTTGTATTATACCAAGATTTGGCAGGTTCATTCGATTCAATTGATAAATTCACAAAGATTTTAAATAAAAAATGCGCCCCGCGGCGCATTTTCTTCTATTTGTGTCGATGGAGAGAGATCTCCTGCAAGTCAAAAACACGCAGGGCATCTTGCTGATCCTCTTCCATGGCGAGGTTTCCGTAGGTCGCGACTGCACTTTTGTCCTTGTTACCATGATGCATGGTAACAGGTCCTTTGATGCAACCGCCGATACAGGCCATTCCTTCAATGAAATTCGCTGTCTGGCGATTGAACTTCGTCAACTTCAAGGCTTTGTCGCATTCCTTGATGCCGTCGCAAGCCAAGCTCTTGATCTCAAGTCCCAAATTCAATTGCTTCGCCGCATGTTTGACGGATTCGGTCAATCCGCCTGTCGAGGCGAAGATTCGGCCAAAATACGAGGCATTGTTCAAAGGGATTGGCTCCAGTTCTTCCAAAGCGATGCCCTTCGCGTCGATGAGGGCGGAAAGCTCTTCAAAGGTTAGCACATACTCCGTGTCTCCTAGGAGATCTGCCTGCTTTTTCTCGGATTTCTTTGCGACGCAAGGGCCGATAAATACCGTAATCGCGTCGGGATCGATCTTTTTGATCAATCGCGAGGTTGCGATCATGGGGGAGACTGTTGTGGAAACCAATTTTTTCAATTCGGGATACTCGTGATCCACATATTGGACAAAGGCGGGACAGCAGGAACTTGTCATCACGGAATGGGACTCTAAATGAGTCGCCAATTCCTTGGTTTCTTCGATGGAAACGAGGTCCGCGCCCAAGGCGACTTCGATGACGTCTTGGAATCCGAGGGCCTTGATTCCGGCGATGATTTGTCCGAGTTCCGCCGAATTGTACTGGGTGGAGAAGGCGGGGGCGACCATGGCATAGACGGACCGATCTCCCTTAAGGCTCTCGATGACCTTGGTGATTTCGGATTTATCCTGAATCGCTCCAAAGGGACATTGATATACACAGGCGCCGCATTCAATGCATTTGTCGGGATTGATGACTGCCTTTTTCTCTTTGTTGATTTCGATGGCGCCCGTTGGGCAGGCTCTTCTGCAGGGACGCATCACATCGGAGATGGCATTATAGGGGCAGGCTTGTGCACAGCGTCCGCATTCGATGCACTTGCTGTGATCCATAATGGCTTTTCCGCCTATGTAGGTGATGGCGTTAACGGGACAGGCTTGTTCGCATCGGTGAGCCAGGCAGCCTCGGCAATTCTCATTGATGGTATATCGTTGTACCGGGCATTGATCGCAAGCGGAATCGAGGACTTCCACAATCAACGGGTTGGCGGAATCGCCACCTTCCGCCATGCGGATGCGTTCCTTTGTCACCTCGCGCTCGTGATAGACACAGCAGCGAAATCGCGGCTCGGGTCCGGGGTTCAGAATCAGGGGAATGACTTTTTTCCCTTTTTCCAGGTTGTCTTCGAAGGAATAGCGCGCGACTTCGCGCAGAACCTCGTACTTGACAAATTGCACTTGATTTTCGAATACTCTCATAAAGGTCACCTCTTAAAATCTATGGACTTCGACTTCTTTTCCAATTTTCTTCAATTCCTCGATCAGGGATTCCACCACATGCATTTTGATGCTCAAGGCAGCGGGAAAATCCGGATTCTGATGGGCGGGATTGATGGCCCGGCCGATAAAGAACTGAATATGGGTAGAGTCGTTGATTAACAATTTTGCCAGACGGGTTGCACCGTCTTCGCGTTTCGGATCATAGCCCGGGAGTTTCAATCGAAAGGCTTCCAGGCGATCAATGGTCTTTTGCAGGGTTAGGACACCTTCGGTGACCAGATCAATGCCTTTGATCTTTGCAACGGGCGGAATCTCCGGATCCAAGTAATCCAGACAGGTCTCGATTTCACGATGGAGTTCCCGGCCAATGATATTGGCGGCAGTGCCGCCGCAAACAATCTTTTTGCCGCTCTGCCTGATGAACTTTTTGACGAGATAGGCATCGTCATCGGGATCGATCGGGGGACCCGTAAACAAGCTGAGGGTCTCCGGTGCGCGAAGCTTAACCGTTACAGCTGTTGTATCGTCTCCGGGATGGTGATTATAGAGTTTTGCGCAGGCGTCGATCAGTCGTTGATTCAATTGATCCGCCGTTTTGACGGATTGCCGCGATAGAAAGCTGGCGACGTGCTCCCATTCCCATCCATGGTTCAGGGTTTCGCCTACGCCGGCATGGATAACGCCGTCGCTTACCAGGGTGAGGCTGTCGCCTTCCTGCAGCGAGAAGCTGGATCGGCGAACGATCTTTCCGTCAAAGGAGATCTCTCGTTTTTGAATCGGCAGGATCTCGCCCTTTCGAAGGGCAAAAATTGGCGGATTGTCGTATTCCAGCATGACACAGGTGCCTTCCGGGCCAATGGAGATCACGCCAAAGGTGGAATAGGCGATCTTTCTCACCTGGCAAACTGGCAGGGTTTTCATCAGGGTGTCGAGGGTTTCTTCGATGGATTCCCCCTTGATCAGCATGGTTCCGGCAATCTTGGTGGTCATGGTTGCGAGGATATTTGCTTTTACACCGCTTCCCAATCCATCCGCAAGGACGATGACAGTTCGTGCGGTATCGCGAAATATCTCGACCTTGTCACCGCATAATTCCTCGCCGACCTTATTCAGGCTTTGGGTGGCAATATCGATATAGTAGCTCATTAGAAATCCCCCTCGTCGGATAAAACGATGTCTTTGAGGCGGTTGAGATTGATCTTTGTATCCGCTGTGGTCTCGCCAAGCAGGCTCGCAATTTCTTGGGCGACGCGCATTTGCTTTTCGATAACGTTTTGACAGGTCATGACCGTTTCGCGTTTGACCCGCATCAATTCGATTTGATTCTTCTCTGCTTGCGTGATGTCGGCCAGAATGCCCAGAATCAAATTTTCTTTTTCCAGCAAGACGATATTGACGATAAAGGTTTTATGGATCGACGGGAAATGAATTCTTTGCCCGAGAATGCTTTTTTTGGTTTCCTGCACCTGCAGGAAGAGGTCGTCTTCTAAAAAAGCAGCGATGGGGAAGTGCTTCACCGGGCTGCCTTCGGGATTAAAGGCGCGATCAAAGGCCGGATTGACATCTCGAATCATCAAGTCGCGATCCAGGATAACGATGCTGTTTGGGGTCGAATCAAAGATGACCGATTGCATGCTCTCTGCTTTTTGGCGGAGATACGGCATGCATATCTGTCCGTCGGAAATACCCATCACAACAGCGCGTGCCTTTTCGCGGCAGGTGTCGTATCCGCAAGCGCCGCAATTCAATTGATCCTGTTTGGTGTATTTGCCCATGCGAACCAAAGCGCCTTGGATATCGGCTTCCGTGGCAATATCGTAGCAGAGATTTTTTGCCTCAAAGGTTTTTGAAAGATCGAGATGTTCAAATTCGAAGTGATTTTTCTTTCTGGCTTCCTTGAGGGTTTTCTTTGTATCTACGTATTGATGCAGGCGCATTTCCCGCTCAAAATGGCAGGTGCCGTCGTCGGGCATTCCGGGTCCATTGATGCAGGAGCCGCTGCAGATGTTGATCTCGATGCAATAGTGGTCCAAGGCGCCCTTTCTCATGGCATCGAGAATATCTTTGCATTCTTCGATTCCATCGACGCGAACATATTTGTATTGATGGTTGATTCGGGTTCGGAAATCGCTTTTGAATAGGCTTCCGCCTAAGGGGTAGGCGCACCCGCGCTTGGTTGAGATATGATCAAAAGGCGTTGGCGTCAGCTGGGACAAGGTTAGTTTCTCCGAGGCAAACCAATCCCTCAGTTCCTCGAAGGTGATCACGGCATCGATGACTCCGCGATGCTGAAAGCCTTCAGCCTCCACTTTTTTTGCCATGCAAGGACCAATGAAGACCACATAGGCGTCTTCGAAGCGATCCTTCATTAGTTTGCCATGAGCAATCATGGGTGAAACCACGGGCAGCAGATACGGAATGGATTCCGGATAGTATTGCTCCACCAAGTAATTGGCGGAAGGACAGCTGGTTGTTATCAGATTTTTCTTCTCGCCATCTTCAATAAATGTTTCGTAGGTCTGAGAAACGACTTCGGCGCCAATCGCTGTCTCCTCGACATGGGTAAAGCCCAGATATTTGAGTGCGGTTACAATCTGGCTGGGATCATCCATGGAGAAGGCGGATGCAAAGGAGGGCGCAATGGAAACAATCACTTGTCGATTCGATCGAATCGACAGTTTGACCTTGTCAAGATCCTGAGCAATCGTGAGGGCGCCTTGGGGACAGACTACCTGACATTTGCCGCATTTGATGCAAAGTTCATTGATGATCTCTCGGCGATCGCCCAGAAAGGCAATGGCTTTGGTTGGGCAGGTGCGCAGGCATTTATAGCACTCATCGCATTTTTCTTTGTCAAAATCGATGAAAGACATCTAGAGCCTTCCTTTAATGGAGACAGCAAAAAACTCATCGACAGTATCAGGAGACACTGAATAGACGGGCTCATCGTCAATTTTTACCGATACGGCTTGGGCGCATTGACCCAGACAGAAGGACGACTTCAGCAAGACCTGATCTTCCAGGGCACCCTCCGCAATCTTTCCCTTTAGCTTCTGAATAACCTCATAAGATCCTTTTAAATGGCACGCACTGCCGATACAAACTTGAATAACCATCTTTTTCCTCCGTTTTCCTAAATTTCCATCCTTATCCTATCTCATTGATAAAAAAATATCAATAGTCTTTTTAAGTACATGTTAAAAAAATAACAATAAGCGTTTTCCTTTCCGGTTTTCAGGCGTTAACTTTTTATGAAGAGACGTGAAAACTATTGATTTTTTGCGAAATTACTGTAAGATAGAGTAGATAGTAAAGCAAGTTCAAGGGGGAAAATCAATGAAAAAATGGGTAGCAGGAAGCCTACTGTTCGTATTGGTAATTGCATTGCTGAGTGGGTGTGCGCCAGCAGAACCAAAAATAGAGACTGGACCAGTTTCCTTTACAGAAGTCTATCTGGATGAATTAGATGAAACGATGCAGGCAGCGGTGAAAGAAGCGGTACAGACCCCAGGGATTTATCGTTTTGACGAAGTTGACGTCGTTTTAATCGTAAATGAGATGGAAGTGGACGAAGATCAAGTCTTGGCCGTGAAGCGTGCGAATTATTTGGACGGTGTGGTAGAGTTGATTGTCGGACTTGGAGAAAAGGGAGATCCGAATAGATTAGAGTCGAATTATGCCTATGCTTTGGCTCAGATCGGAATTCCAATGCTTGAAAAGGAATTGACGGTCCAGGATGAAGAAGCATATTTGGCTGCAAACCGCAAAGAGATCGTTGGAACGTATGAAAGCCGAAAAGACGAGAATCATATCCTCGTGAATACCGGGGAAGAGACGGTAACTTTAGACAGTACCATCGTAAATCCGATTCTTGAGTTTATTCAAGAGGGGCAAGAGGTTCGCGTCATTTATGAAATTCAAGTGGATGGCAAGGCTTTGATGATGGATATTAGCAGCGTAACGAAGTAAAGGACCGGCGAAAGCCGGTTTTTTTGCGAAAATCGATTTGTTGACGAAAGTCAGTTTTATGTTTGGGAGGAAGAGATGGGAGAACGTGTTGTATTAGAAGAGAAGGAATATCTGATTGAGCGATGCGAATCGGGACAATGTGAAATGGAGATGCCTGTATTTCTTTCTGATAATCTGACCTGGGGTGTCGGGACGGCGTTATTTCTTCAAAAAAATATTCACATTCAGTATGTTTGCATGGAACTGGATCTGGAGGTTTTGGCTTCCGGCTTGCGTCAAGTGGATTATGGCGCGCGGCTGGAAGAAAACGAAGATGAAGAAACCGTGAATCTATTGATTGATTTCTGGCTGGAAGGAAAAGAGCTGGCGATCACACCGGAATGGGTCATTCCGGGAGGAATCAATTTGTCGGTGCAGAAGATGTGGCTGGAAAAAATGAAAAAAGCGGGAAAATTGATTTTTTGGTTTGTCAATGAGGCGGGAGAGCTTCAGTATCGGTTGGCTTTGGATTGGGATTCCAGCCGTTTGGAGACTACGATCAAAGAACTTTCTCAGTTCGATCATGCAATTTCAGAACCTTTGCAATAAAAGAAGCCGCCACCGAATTGTTTTTCGGTGGCGGCTTCTCTTTTTTTATTCGCGCTTGGCGCAGCCGTAAATCGTGGCAACGGGCATGACAAACATCATGCCTTTTCCTTCTTCTTTAAAGTAATCGAAGACCTCTTCTTCCAGGCGAGACGTGATTTTATCGAGGAGACGATCGTCACGAATGACACTGAAGATGGTTTTGTTGTAGGGCTGTCCTTCTTTAAAGATGCGATCAAATCGTCCGACAAAGGGAATCGGTTCGTGGTGTCGCTCCAAAACACTGCGCATACCGGTTGTGTCCATGGTGGTTGCGCCGACATGGAGTTCGTAGAAGATATCCATGACCTCGTCATAGCGAGTCAAATCATTGAGTACGATAAATAATGCATTCATTGTTGGCCTTCTTTCTTATGATTAATGAGTTTATGATACGCCTCTTGCGGGATTCTTGCAATCAAAAACTTTCATGCAATTGTCACAAGACCGACACAGAAGGAGCCTATCATAAGGGTGTAGAACAAAACAACAAAAAAACAGGAGGAAGAAAATGAAAAAGATTGGTTTGTTACTTTTGGTAGGATTTATGGTATTTGGTTCCATGGCATTTGCAGCGGAGGGATCGACACCGGCTGACATTTACGCGAATCTAACAGGCAAGACAACGGAAGAGGCGTGGCAGATGAGAGGCCAAGGCCGCTTTGGCGCATTGGCCGCTGAAGAGGGTGTAAGCGAAGCCTTTGTCGCACAGATGTTGGAAGCCAAGAAGGCGCAAATTCTAGCCATGGTTGGCGATGAATTGACTCAGGAAGAAGCGGATGAAACCACCGCAACTTTGGAAGCGCAGATTGCCGATTGTGACGGCACGCAGCAACAGGCTCAATTGTTGCAAGGATTGGGTATGCGATTTGGTGACGGACAAGGCGCGGGATTAGGAAATGCGAACAATCAAGGCAATGCCAAGGGTCAAGGGGTCGGAAACGGTCAAGGCACACAGGCTGGAACAGGCGCGCGTGTTCAAGACGGCACTTGCGTACTTCCACAAGCATAAGACATTCATGGAAAAGCGGATGCATCCAATCGGATGTTTTTCCGCTTTTTTGTTATAATAAAGAAAAGGAGGGAGATCGATGAATGGATTGCGTGTGCTTGTTGCGGAGGATGAAGAACGGCTTCGAAAGATTGTACGGACCTATTTGCAGCGTGACGGCTATGAGGTGCTAGAAGCGAGAAATGGCCAGGAAGCAATCGATCTTCTGGATGAAAATGCGGTTGATCTTGTGATTCTGGATGTGATGATGCCGGAAGTGGACGGCTGGTCGGTTTTGCGTCAGTTGCGCAGCGAGTCTGATCTTCCTGTGATCATGTTGACGGCGCGCGGCGATGAAGAAGACAAGTTGTTTGGATTTGAATTGGGCGCAGAGGATTATATGACGAAGCCCTTCAGCCCGAGGGAATTGATGGCGAGGGTTCGTGTCGTCATGAAGCGGCGCGAGAAACGCGCGGCGGAATCTTTTGTGAAAATGGGGGAAATTGTTTTGTCCCCTCAATCCCATCAGGTTCAGGTGGACGGAAGCGAAATTGTCTTGTCGCCGAAGGAATATGAGTTGCTTTTTTATTTTGTGAACAATGCCCATCGGGTTTTGACAAGGGAAATGATTCTTGACCGGGTATGGGGATACGATTATTTTGGGGACGATCGCACGGTAGACACCCATATCAAGCGATTGAGAAAAAAACTGGGCGTTGCCGGAAAGCAAATTGTAACGGTGCGGGGTGCGGGATATCGTTTTGAGGAGGATGTATGAGACTGAGAATTCGAGAGCGTATGCTACTGATGATCGTAGGACTTTTTTTATTGGTCTTCTCCATCGGCTATCTCTATGGGTCTCAAGCCTTTCCGGTCTATTATCAGGAAGTGGAATTGCAGCGGTTGGCCGAGTTGATGGTGGAGTTTGAGCGAGTTGAGCTTGCATCGCAAGAGGCGCCCTTGGCCGAGTGGGAGGCGCTGGCGCTTCAAAGCGACGCCTTGGTGCAAATCTTTAATGAGAACGGAGAGTTGATCTATTGGAAGGGAACCTCAGGTCAAGGCATGCAGGGCATGCGCGGCCAGGGGCACGGAAAATGGGATCAGGATGGAATTGGCAACGAATACAACGGGATTACCACCCTGAACAATCAACCGGGAGAGTGGCTGGTGAATCGCCATCAGACCGATGAGGGATCGACGATTCTTTTGCAGCGCCCTATGGGTGAGGTGGAAGCGGCAGTTTCTGCATTTTTGATTTTTTTAAAACGAATCTTTTTAATGGGATTGGTTTTGGGAATCGGTGCAGCCTGGTTTGCCGCGCGGAATTTGAGCCGTCCCATTGCCCGGTTGAACAGCCAAGCAAAAGCCATGGCAAAATTGGATTTCCGGGAGCGGTTTTCTGAGGAGCGTTCCGATGAAATTGGAGAATTGGGCGGAAGCATCAATGAATTGTCACAGCAATTGGCGGATACGATCGAACGGCTGCAAAGCGAGCTGGCGAAGGAAAAGAATTTGGAGGCGATGAGAAAGGGCTTTGTCGCCAAGGTTTCCCATGAGCTGCAGACGCCGTTGGCTGTTATTCAGGGGTATGTGGAAGGGCTGGAGGATGGATTGCCGACAGATGAGGCGGAACGCCGCGAGTATTATCAGGTGATTGAGGAAGAGATTCAGTTTTTGAGCCGAATGGCCAGGGACTTGACGGATCTGTCTCAGTTGGAGTCCGGGGCTTTTCAAATGAAGAAGGAAAAGATTGAAGTGAAGCCTTGGATGGATGGCATTGCGGATCGATTCCGGCGAATGGCGGGGTCTGAGGAAATTGAAATCCATAGTGAAATGGAAGATACCACCTTGATCCTTTGGGCGGATCGCCAGCGATTGTCTCAGGCGGTATTTAATTTATTGAATAATGCCAAACGCCATACCGGCGAGAATGGATTGATTCGATTTACGATTTCTTCGGATCCTTCTCATTTAACGGTTCAGGTTTGGAATCGAGGAGAAGCGATTGACCCCGAGGAAATTGCTGAATTGTGGAAAGGCTTTTATCGAGGCCGAAAGGAAGAGTCGCGCGGCATGGGTTTGGGATTGGCGATCGTCGATCAAATCGTCAAAGCGCATCACGGAGAACGCGGGGTAGAGAATCGGGAAGAGGGCGTTTTATTTACCCTGAAATTCCCACGGTAAGAAAGATGCGAAGATTCGCATCTTTTTTTCTTGCTTTATCAGGGGTGGATTCAGTATACTAGGGGCAATACTCAGGAGGACTTGGAATGAAGACACAAAGATTGACAGCGGATGAGAATCAGCGGTTTTATCGCACGATGATGACGATCGCAGCACCAATCGCCCTTCAGTCATTGATCGGCACCTCTTTAAATATGGTGGATACCATGATGATTGGTTCTTTGGGGGCGGAGTCCATTGCGGCTGTGGGGATTGCGAATCGGATTTTCTTTTTGTTTATTTTATTTGTTTTTGGCGGTTTCAGCGGCATGTCGATTTTCACCTCGCAATTCTGGGGAAAAAAAGATCTGAAAAATATCCATCGGGTTCAAGGGATCATGTTGAGTTTTGGGTTCTTGATCAGTGGATTCTTTATGATGATGGCCTTGGTCTTTCCTCAGCAGATTATGCGAATCTTTATTGACGATCCCGAGGTGGTGAGGCTGGGTGTTTCCTATCTGCGGATTATTGCCTGGAGTTACCCGCTAACCGCTATAACCTTCGCTTACAGCTATGCGTCCAGAAGCGTGCATCGCACCAAATTGCCCATGGCGGCAAGCGTGGTTGCCTTATCGCTGAATACCTTTTTGAATTACATATTGATCTACGGGAATTTTGGATTTCCACGGTTGGGCGTGGCGGGTGCCGCGACGGCGACGGTGATTTCCCGCGCCATTGAAATGGCGATTTTGATTGGGATTATCTATCTTCGAAAGGGTCATCCCTTGGCGGCGAGCCGGAAAGAGATGCGGGATTACGATCTTCCCATGGTGAAGCGGGTGATCAAAACAGCCGCTCCTGTATTTGTTAATGAGGCAACCTGGGCATTGGGGGTAACAGTATATTATATTGCCTATGGTTTTTTGGGAACGGAAGCGGTAGCTGTTGTGCAGATTTGTTATGTGGTATCGGACTTTTTCCAGTCTTTGTTTATGGGGATCGGGAATGCCGCGGCGGTGATGATTGGCAACGAAATTGGTGCAGGCAAGGAATCCAATGCCTATCAGTATGGGGCGAAGTATTTGCGCATGTCGGTGATATTGGCTATCGTGATCGGAGCCGCACTTTATCTGAGTCGAGCGGGGATTGTGCAATTCTATGCCTTGGATGCTGAAACGAAGTCGAGTTTAATGAAAGCCTTGGCCGTTGTCGCGGGCTTTCAATTGCCGAAGATGTTTACCTTTGTTATGATCGTTGGGGTTTTGCGCAGCGGCGGAGACACGCGGTACTGCATGATTTTGGATTTGGTCGGGGTATGGGCAATCGGGGTTCCCCTGGCCTTTGTTTCAACCCTTGTTTGGCACCTGCCTGTACACTGGGTTTTGGCTTGTGTATTTTTTGAAGAAATTTTAAAGAGTTTTATTACAATCCCGCGGTTTAAAAGCAAGCGGTGGGTGAATAATGTGATTCGTGAAGGCTTTGAATAGGAGGAAATCGATGAGAATGGAACCGAAGAATCGAAGAGCGTTGGTGGAAGCTGCCTTGGGCGAGCGTCCCTTTGACTTGTTGATTCAAAACGTACAATTGGTGAATGTGTTTACAGGTGAAATCTATCCAGCCGATGTGGGGATTTATGATGGGTTTATCGCCCATGTGGAAGCCAATCCGGATCAGGAAAATCGTGAGAAAATTGGGTTGGATGCGACAGAGGTCTATGACGGCCAGGGTCAATTTTTAGCGCCCGGTTTTGTCGATAGCCACGTTCATGTGGAGAGTGGCATGATGACCCCGGCGCATTATTCGGAGGTCGTGGTTCCCCACGGAACAACAACGATTGTTTCCGATCCCCATGAGATTGCCAATGTTTTGGGAATCGAAGGGGTGGAGTATATGCATGAAGCCAGTTACGGACTTCCCTTGCGGCATTACTTGCTGGCTCCTTCCTGTGTGCCGGCGGTGCCGGAATTCGAGGGTGCTGGTGCGGTATTTGGGGTGAAAGAGGTTGAACAGCTGTTGGATCTCGAGCGCGTTATCGGGATCGGCGAAGTGATGGATTATCCGGGGGTTTTAGGCGGGAGTGAGCGCATGCAAGCGATCTTGGCTCTAGCCTTGAAGCGCGATGTGTTTGTTCAGGGGCATGCTCCGGCAGTGAAGGGAAGAGACCTTTCCGCCTATCTTTGTGCAGGGATTGAATCCTGTCATGAAACCCGAATCGGCTTTAATGCGCGGGAAAAATTGCGCAGTGGCTTGATTGTCGATGCCCGAGAGAGCTCCATGAGCCAAAATGCCGCAGGCATTGTAAAAGAGACATTAGAATTCGATTCTCCCCTGAATCTGACCTTTTGCACCGATGATCGGGAGCCGAAGGATTTGATTGAAAAGGGGCATGTGTCCCACGGGATTCGAAAGGCAGTGGCTGGGGGGATGGATCCGGTGCGAGCGATCCGCCATGCAACCCTCTATGCGGCAAAGGAAGTTGCGATCAAAAATCTTGGAGCAATTGCACCCGGGTATACGGCTGATTTGCAATTGCTGCCCGACTTGAAAGATTTTCGGCCGACGGCAGTCTTTTTGGAAGGCGCTTTGGTGGCTAAGGATGGGAAATGCATTGTCGTGAGCGCCAAGCAAGAGTTTGCAGTGGAATCCCGGAATACGATGAAACTGGAAACCTTGGAGGTTTCCGAGCTTCAGATTCACGTAGAAGGGCGAAGAGCGAAATGTCACGTGATTGAATATCAGAGCCTCAATGGGGCGCGAACGAATTTGGGCGAGGAATGGATTCCAATTCGAGACGGGGTTTTAGACCTCTCGCAAACCGATCTATACTATGTCGCCGTTGTGAATCGATACGGCACGGGAAATCTTGCTGTCGGCTTGGTTCGGGGATTTGGCCTTGAAACGGGATCGGTGGGATCGACCGTGGCGCATGACTGTCATAATCTTTCTTTGGTTTATCGCGATCCGGAAGAGGCCGTTCAAATTGCCCAAGTCTTGCAGAAATGCGGCGGCGGGATTGCGTATGCGAAGGAAAAAACCGTGCAAGGGGTTTTGGAATTGCCGATTGCGGGGATTTTATCCGCTCATCCAGGCGGGAATGTTATGAAGGAAATTGAGATTGTTTCTTCTGGAATTCGTGGGATGGGGGTCAATAATCAGGCGCCGCATCTACGGGCGGCAACCATTGCCTTGCCAGTGATTCCCGATGTGAAGATGAGTGATCTCGGAATGATTGATGTTGTGAAACAGGAGTTTATACCGGTTGTTGTTGCAGTGGAGTAGAGAAGGGAAATTTCCTTCTCTTTTTTTTTGAGAAAATTGAAGGGAAAGCAAAAAAATGGGTAATTAAGTAAAGACGGGAAAAAGGGAGGGCGCATATGCAGTGGTTTTCAGAACAGGCACCAATTTTTCAGGCGCTGATCGGGACTTTATTCACGTGGGGCCTTACAGCGATGGGAGCGGCGATGGTGTTTTTCTTTGTCACCATCAAAAAGCGAACCCTCGACGGGATGTTGGGATTCGCTGCAGGGGTGATGATAGCAGCCAGCTTTTGGTCGCTGTTGAGTCCAGCGATTGATTTGGCGGAAACAATTGGACAAAATGCCGTCGTGACGGCAACAGCGGGGTTCTTGTCGGGAGGCTTGTTCCTTTACCTGGTGGATAAGTTTTTGCCACATCTGCATTTGGATATTGAAGGGCATGAACACCGGGAAGGGGTAAAGAGCAGCTGGCAACGGAGCTTGCTTCTTGTTTTGGCCATTACCATTCACAATATTCCGGAAGGGCTTGCCGTTGGCGTTGCCTTTGGGGCTTTGGGATCGGAGCATCCGGTCGCCACCTTGGGAGGCGCGATCTCTCTGGCTATCGGGATTGGGATTCAGAATTTCCCGGAGGGAGCCGCAGTTTCGATTCCCTTGCGAAGGGAGGGGTTTTCAAGAAAGAAAGCCTTTATGTATGGACAGTTTTCTGGAATGGTAGAGCCGATTGCCGGTGTATTGGGTGCTTTTTTGGTCTTGTCGATGAAGGTTGTTTTGCCGTTTGCTCTTGCGTTTGCTGCCGGGGCGATGATCTATGTCGTGGCGGAGGAGTTGATTCCGGAAGCGCATTTTGAAAAGAACGGCCATATTGCAACCTGGGGCGTTATGATTGGATTTGCAGTGATGATGTTTTTGGATGTTGCCTTGGGATAATTGATGGGCGCAGTTGATCTTTGACAAAAAAATATCTATATTGACAGTGGTTTGTTTTGTGTGAAACAATAAAAAGGCAACCGTAGTCATCAGACCCAGAGAAAGAGCAGGTGTTATTATGAGGAGCAACCATTTATTTTTTGACAAAATCGAACGCAATCCAATAATCGCAGCAATCAACGACCATAGTATGATTGATGAGGCGATTGCTTCCCCATGTGAAATTATATTTTTGCTAAAAGGGAATATCTTGAATTTAGCGGAAGTATCCAAACGCTTGAAGGACTCTGGGAAATTGGTATTCGTACATATGGATTTGATGGAAGGCTTGACTAAGGAATCGGTCGCTTTGGAGTATGTGTCAAAGACCTGTCACCTTGATGGGGTGATTACTACGCGAATAAGTCTCTTGAAAAAGGCGAAGGAGTTGAATCTGTTTACGATTCAGCGCTTGTTTCTATTGGATTCTTTATCCTTGGAACGAGGGATTCATTCTGTAAAGAATATCCGTCCCGATGCCGTTGAGATCCTGCCGGGCATTATTCCGAAAATGACGCGGTATTTAAAACAGGAATTGAATGTCCCCATTATTGCCGGGGGGCTGATCAAGGACAAAGAAGATGTGATTGATAGTCTGCAGGCAGGTGCTGTGGGCATTTCAACAAGCCGCAAAGAAATCTGGTACCTGTAAGGGGAAAATCAAATCTTTTGCATATGTGCGCTCCATGAATGAATGTTAAATTTAGGATCATGTTGAAGAAAATTGCAAAAAAACGTTTACATAAACAGAATGAAATGGTATTATTAATACAGAGTTGATAGTGATGGAGACGATGGAGATCACACGGGAAAGCAGCCTATGCAATAGGTCTGTTCACGTGTGTTTTTTTTCGGCTAAAAGAAAACGTTTGCTAAAAACTTAACAAAGAGCCTAGGAGATGGAATCATCTCTTGGAATATAAAAAAAGGAGTGGGAAGCGAATGAAAAAGTACATTTTGGCATTGGATCAAGGAACGACTAGCTCGAGGGCAATTCTCTTTGATCACGACGGACAGATCGTAGCGTCAGCGCAAAAAGAGTTTACACAGTTTTATCCAAAGGCAGGCTGGGTAGAGCATGATGCAATGGAAATCTGGGGAACCCAAAGTGGCGTTATGAAAGAGGTTATCGCCAAAGCAGGTGTTGAGGCAAATGAGATTGCTGCAATCGGTATTACGAACCAACGCGAAACAACAGTCGTATGGGATCGTGAAACGGGCAAACCGGTTTATCATGCAATCGTTTGGCAATGCCGTCGAACTGCAGGTTTCTGTGATGAGTTGAAAGCGCGCAACTTGGAAGACTATGTTCGCACAAACACAGGCTTGGTTATTGACGCATACTTCTCAGGCACGAAAGTCAATTGGATCCTCGAGAATGTAGAGGGTGCTCGCGAGAAAGCGGAAGCGGGCAAATTGGCATTCGGTACCATTGATACTTGGTTGATTTGGAATCTTACTAAAGGCAAAGTTCATGTTTCGGATTATTCAAATGCTTCACGTACCATGATGTACAACATTCGCGATTTGAAGTGGGACGAAAAGATGTTGAAGGAATTGAACGTTCCTGCATCGGTTCTTCCAGAAGTCAAGCAATCCAGTGAAGTGTACGGCATGACTGATGCGTCTATGTTCGGCGTTGAAATCCCGATTTCAGGGATTGCAGGCGACCAGCAAGCGGCATTGTTCGGACAAGCATGCTTTGAGCCGGGGATGGCGAAAAACACCTACGGCACTGGCTGCTTTATGTTGATGAACACAGGCGAAGAAATTGTACCTTCTAAAAACGGATTGTTGACAACCATGGCATGGGGCGTTGACGGCAAGGTTGAATACGCGTTAGAAGGCTCGATCTTTATCGCGGGCGCAGCGATTCAATGGTTGCGCGATGAAATGAAGTTGGTCACAGATGCAAAAGACACCGAATACTTCGCAACAAAAGTGAAGGATTCAAACGGCGTTTATGTTGTTCCTGCATTTGTTGGTCTAGGCGCTCCTTATTGGGACATGTATGCACGCGGCACGATTTTGGGCTTGACGCGGGGGGCAAACCGCAACCATGTCATCCGTGCGACGCTAGAGTCTATCGCTTATCAAACGCGAGACGTATTGGAAGCAATGCAAGAGGATTCAGGCATTCAATTGCAAGCATTGAAGGTTGACGGCGGCGCGGTAGCCAACAACTTCTTGATGCAATTCCAAGCTGACATTCTTGACGTTCCGGTTTATCGACCTGTAGTAGCGGAAACAACCGCTCTAGGCGCTGCGTACTTGGCAGGCTTGGCAGTGAAATTCTGGGATAACAAAGAAGTTATCGCGAAGAAATGGGCAATCGATCGCGAATTTGAACCACAAATGGCAGAATCAAAACGATCCAACTTGTACAGTGGCTGGAAAAAGGCTGTTGGCCGAGCAGCAAAATGGGAAGAGGCGTAAGCCTTTTCCTCTCCGCTCCGGCGGAATTCATCAACATTTTTTCTAGGGCAAAGTTTTCTTATTATTAAAGTTTTTTTTATTATTTTTTATTCTAGGGCAAAAATAAAAAGGAAAATGGAGGGAATACTAAATGACAATTTATATGATTATGGCGGCATTCGGCGGTGGGCTTTTCGGCGCATTGATCGGCGCGTTACCAGCATTTATCTTTACTGGCTTTTCAGGACTTATTGGTGTGGGCCTTGTGATGGTAGGATCTGACTTTGACTGGTTGGGAACAGTGACCTTTGGTTATTTGTTTGGACCGCATATTGCCTTTGCAGGCGGCGTTGCAGCAGCGGCATTTGCGGCAAACAAGAAAAAAGTATTGGGCAATGGCGCGGATATTTTAACCAGCATGAACAAATTTAAGGATCCTACGATTCTGATCGTCGGTGGTGTATTTGGTGTAATCGGTCTTTTGATTAATTATTTATTGGGAAGTATTTGGGGAACTCCAACCGATACTGTTGCCATGACAGTTTGGATTTCAGGCGTGATTGTACGTTTGGTATTTGGTTCATCTGGATTGCTCGGCAACAAAGTGGAAGGCCGTGTGTATATGCCGAACGGCAAAGGCATTGTATATGATATCCTTCTAGGGGTTTCTCTAGGCGCCGTAATCGGTTTCTTGGCTCAGTGGTCAGGCGTTGCAGCCATTGGTTTCTGTATTTCAGCAGCGACGTTGATCTTTGCGCAAGCTGGTTTCGATGCACCGGCAACTCACCATATTACCTTGTTGGCCGGCGTTGCGGCATTGGTAACCGGCAGCATCTGGATGGCGATGGTATTTGCGTCCATTTCAGCGATTATTGGCGATATCGGAGTAACAGCATTGAACTCAGAGTGCGACTCTCACATTGACCCGCCAGCATTCGCGATCTTTATTACAACTACTATGGTTCTGTTGATCTTCTAATTCGAAGTGGAATTGGGTAACTAAATATTGCCAGGATAAATGGAGAAGGTCACAGGGGTCATAATTGGCGCACTGTGATCTTTTTACGTAAAGGAGGTTTGCGGAATGTATGATGTTGCCATTATTGGTGCTGGAGTGATTGGTACCGGGATTGCGCGGGAATTGATGCGGTATCAATTGAAGGTTGTCATGTTGGAAATGGAAAATGATGTGGCGGATGGAACCACGAAAGCCAACAGCGCGATTGTACATGCAGGGTATGATGCGCCTTTTGGTTCAAAAAAGGCTCGATTTAATGTGGAAGGAAATGCGATGTACGATCAAGTTTGTGAGGATCTTGACGTGCGGTTTAAACGGATTGGGTCCTTGGTGTTGGCCTTTGACGAAGAAGATCGGCCAACGCTGGAAGAATTATTGGAGAATGGAAAGCGGCTCGGGGTTCCGGATCTGGAGATAATTGAAGCGGATCGAATTCGGGAAATTGAACCCAATGTGAGCCAAAGGGCAGTAGCGGCGTTGTACGCGCCGACGGCAGGGATTGTGGGTCCATGGGAATTGGCGATTTCCTATGCGGAAAATGCCATGGACAATGGGGCGGAACTGAGATTGAACACCGAAGTGACGGCAATTGAGAAGAAAGAAAGCGGATTTATTTTGACGACTGCCACGGGCGAGGTGGAAGCGCGTTTGATTGTGAATGCGGCGGGGATCCATGGTGACGAAATTTACGGAATGGTCGCCGAATCGGAATTCTCCATTAAACCGAGACGCGGCGAGTATTTTCTGTTGGACAATGAGACGGGCGGACTTGTCAATACCGTTGTCTTTCAATGCCCAACTAAGATGGGAAAAGGGGTATTGGTATCGCCAACGGTGGACGGCAATATCATTGTGGGTCCCAATGCGGAAGACGTTAATGATCGGAACGCGATCAATACGACAGCGGACGGACTGGCCTTTGTGCGTGAGAAGGCGCAATTGACCATTGAAGATCTGCCGTTCCATATGAATATCACCAATTTTTCGGGGTTGCGCGCCGAGCCTTCCACAGGAGATTTTATCGTGGAGGAATCGAAGCAAGTGCCGGGATTTGTCAATGCTGTGGGAATCAAGTCTCCGGGATTGTCTTGCGCTCCTGCCATTGCGGTTTATGTGGCTGAGACGATTTGTGCGGGAATCCTGGGAGCCGATGCGAAAAAAAATCCGACTTTCAATCCGAAAACAAGAAAGAAACTTCGATTTGAGGAATTGAGCGATAAAAAGAAAGTGGATTTGATTCGGGTGGAACCTTCATTTGCACGGATCATCTGTCGCTGTGAAACGATTACCGAAGGGGAGATTGTGGACGCGATTCATCGGAATGCGGGCGCCCGGACAGTCAATGGCGTCAAAAGACGATGTCGACCTGGCGCGGGCCGTTGCCAAGGTGGTTTCTGCGGACCGCGGGTTGTTGAGATCTTAGCAAGGGAATTGAAGATCAGTCCGATGGAAGTGGAATTGGAAGGAAAAGATTCCCATATTCTCGTTGGAGAAACCAAAGGGGGTGCTGATGAATGAAAGCATACGATTTGATCGTGGTAGGCGGCGGTCCTGCTGGACTTGCGGCGGCTATTGAAGCAAAGAAAGACGGAGTCGATAAGATTCTGGTTTTGGAGAGAGACCGTGAGTTGGGCGGAATCCTGCAGCAATGCATTCATAACGGATTCGGTTTGCATATTTTTAAGGAAGAACTGACGGGTCCGGAATACGCGGAGCGCTTTATTGATGAATTGAAGGAGCTGGGGATCGAGTATCGGCTGGATACCATGGTCTTGGATATCAACGAAGATCGGATCTTGCATGTCATCAGCAAAGCGGAAGGTTTTGTCACCCTGGAAGCGAAGGCTGTCATCTTGGCCATGGGTTGCCGCGAGCGGACTCGCGGGGCGCTGGCAATTCCAGGATTCCGTCCTGCCGGCGTATTTACAGCGGGTACGGCGCAGCGATATTTGAATATGGAAGGATATATGGTTGGCAAAAAGGTGTTGATTCTGGGATCTGGGGATATTGGTTTGATTATGGCGCGCCGGCTGACCCTGGAGGGTGCGAAGGTTTTGGGTTGTGTGGAATTGATGCCGTTTTCCGGTGGATTGACCCGGAATATTGTGCAATGTCTCAACGATTATGATATCCCATTGATGCTTAGCCATACGGTAACCGATATTCAAGGGAAATACCGGGTGAAGGGAGCAACGGTTATGAAGGTGGATGAAAACCGCCGACCAATCCCGGGGACTGAAATTCAGTTTGATGTGGATACTCTCTTGCTTTCTGTCGGTTTGATTCCGGAGAATGAATTGGCGAAGGGGGCCGGGGTGCAATTGGATATGAGAACTCGTGGCGCGATTGTCAACGAGTCCATGGAAACGAGTGTGCCGGGGATTTTCGCCTGCGGAAATGTCTTGCATGTGCATGATTTGGTGGATTGGGTGACGGACGAGTCGCGGAGAGCTGGCAAATTCGCTGCGAAGTTTATTGCGAAATCAGAATGGATCGAGGAGGCTTCAATTGAGACGGTGCCGGGGCAAGGCATCGGATATATTGTGCCGCAAAGGGTGCGTCCATCCCAAGTGGATCAAGTCCTGGAACTTTTTATGCGGGTGCGGGATATCTATGTGGGACAAACGGTTGTGGTTCGGGTCGATGGGAAAGAAGTTCAAGCCAAGCGGCGCGGGCATATGGCTCCAGGCGAGATGGAACGTGTGAAATTGCCGGTTTCATTGTTTGATGGTTCCGGAGTGAAAAAAATCACCGTTGATGTGGAAGACCGTTAAGGAGGATCGAGATGGAAGAAAGAAAAATGATTTGTATCAGTTGTCCAATCGGTTGTCGGTTGACGGTGACCGAGGAAAATGGAGAATATGTGATAACGGGGAATCAATGCAAGCGCGGTGAGGTCTATGGAAAGAAAGAAATGACCAATCCGACGCGGGTTGTGCCGACAACGGTTAAGATTCGCGGCGCCAGGTTGCGCCGATTGCCTGTGAAAACCCATATTCCTTTGGCGAAACCCTTGATCTTTGAGGCGATGAAGCTGATCAATGAGGTCGAGGTGGAAGCGCCGGTGAAAGTGGGGGATGTTGTGATTGAAAATATCCTCGATACAGGCGTGAATATTGTTGCCACAAGAAGTATGGAACGGACGGAATAGGGGTACCCGGCATGATGGTTGAGTGATCAACCATCGTGCCGGGATTTTTTTAATTCCATTCCAGAATGCGTGAGAGGAAGCTTTGCAGTTCCGTTGTTTGAGGATCGGAAAAAAGGGATTGGCTTGCGCCATGCTCGATGATTTTTCCATCGGCAATAAAGACAACATAGTCGCAGGCGTTTTTTGCAAACCCCATTTCGTGGGTGACGACGATAAATTCCTTTCCCTCTTGGCGTAATTCATTGATCATATCCAAGACTTCCCCTGTCAATTCTGGATCGAGAGCCGAGGTGGGTTCGTCGAAGAGCAGGTATTTTGATTCGCTGGCAATGGCGCGAGCGATGGCGACGCGCTGTTGCTGTCCCCCGGATAAATGCGCGGGCAATTTATCTTCATGCTCTTCCAATTGAAAGCGCTGCAGACATTCTTTTGCCTGCTTGCGCGCAGTTTCCTTCGGGATATGATGGACATGGATCAAGGGCAGCATGACGTTTTCAATGGCTGTAAGGTGGGGAAATAGATTGTAGGCTTGAAACACCATGCCCAATTTCTTTCGGTACTCAATGAGAAAGGCTTCGTCATTGAGGACGGTCTGTTTATCCAATTGAATGGTTCCGGAACTGGGGGGAATCAAACCGGCGATCAATCGGATCAGGGTGGACTTGCCGCCGCCGGAGGGTCCGATAATCGCGAGGGAGCGAATCTCACCAAGGGAGCAGGACACATCGTTTAGAACGGTCTTTTCTCCGAATTTTTTTGTGAGGTGTTTCAGACTAAGATTCATAGTAAAATTTCCTTTCCAATCGTTTCGTCCACAAGGAGATCGGGAGGGTCAAAAGCAGATAGCCGACAGCCAAGAGCGCATAGCTTTCGAAGGTGGCAAAGTTGATGGCGGTGACTTCAAAAGTGACTTTGGTAAATTCACGAACTGCAATAAAGGAAAGCAGGGAGCTGTCCTTGATAATGGAAGCGAATTGACCGGCCAAGGGGGGCAGGACTTGCCGAATGACCTGGGGATAAATAATCAATCGATAGATCTGTCTGTGATTTAGCCCCAAAGCCCGCGCGATCTCCAATTGCGAATTTTCGATGGATTCGATTCCCGCGCGAATAATCTCAGAAACATAGGCGCCGGAAAAGGTCGATAGGATGAGTATGCCTCCGATAATTTTGTTTTCGATTTGAAAGGCGGTTCCGATGATATAGTAGAAAAAGACAATCTGCACCAAAAGCGGAGTGCCTCGGATCAGTTCGATATAAAATTTGCTTAAGTAGTGAAAAAAATAGACCTTGGAATGATTGCCCAGGGCTGCTAGGGTGCCAAAGGTGAGGCTGAGGATCAAGGCGAAAAGGCTGACGATGATCGTCATGCCAAATCCTTTAAAAAAAAGGATCCGATAGGTCCATATTTGATCCCAGCGGGGAATATGATCAATGCGAGAGAGGGAAAATTGCACGATTGCAAACAAAACGGCCGCGACAAGCGCAATATTCAATGCGATTTTGCCTCGAGCCGGATCGGTTTTTTTTGGATCTCGAATAAAAAGCGAGGGTCGATTCATGGGTTCCTCCGATGGCAAAGGCAAAGGAGGGAATGACGCCCCCTTTGCACAGGTTAAAAGAATAATGGGATTCCAAGCTCATCAAATAAGATTTTTTGCTCGGAGAGATGGGTCTCCTGCAGTTTGTCGAATCCGCCGGATGCCTTGAATTCCTGTAAAAATGCATTGATTTGATTCTTCAACTCATCGTTTCCTTTTTTGATGCCGATTCCCCATTGTTCAGGGGAGTCCTGGAAGGGTTCTAGCACGGGCCGTGTCGTTGCCTCGTTGAGTTTCCAGTTCTTGTAGATGGTGAGTTGATCATAGAGAAAGGCGTCGGCTTTTCCCTGGGCAACCTCAAGGACGCAGGCGTTTTCATTGTTAAAGGTATTGATGGCGGCCTCCGGGAAGAGATCCATTGCGACGAGGTGTCCTGTGGTACCGGTTTTTACCGCAAGGACGCGATCAGGGTGATTCAGGTCATCAGCGAGTTGAACCGGAGAGTCTTGATTGACCAGCAAGGCCAAATACGCATCGGCATAGGGATCTGAAAAGTCGATTTGTTCCAGTCGATCGGGTCGAATGGTCATGGAAGACAAGATCATGTCAATCTTGCCGGATTGAAGGGCTGGAATCAGGCCGCCCCAAGCGGTGTTTTCGATTCGGACTGGACGATCGAGATATTCCCCCAGGGCATAAGCCAGATCAACGCTGATTCCCATGGGGTTGCCTTCGGGATCGGTTGTTTCAAATGGGGGGTATGCCAATTCCATCCCCACAACAAGTTCCGCTTCGTCATGGGCACAACCGATTGCCCCGAGGGCAAGACCGATAATTAGAATTAGCAGGCTGGGTAGTTTGTTCTTCATGATCTCCTCCTTAAGATTATACAAATTATGGATACCCGCTGGGGGTTGAATTATTGAAAAAAATGACGAATTCTTTACTTGTACAATAAGGAGCAGCCACATAGAATAAGGTGATAGGAGGTGCGGCCATGTTTCAGCGACAACAGAATCGATGGATTCGTGCATTTTGGGATTATTGTTTTATTACGGTTGGGTGTGGATCGATTGCCTGGGCCGTTGTTGGTTTCTTTCAAGTCAATACGATCGCGCCCGGCGGTGTATCCGGCGTGGCGGTTCTTTTATACAAGCTTTTTCAATTTCCAGTAGAGGTATCCTATTTGGCGATTAATATCCCCTTGTTTTTATTGGGGATTTTATTGTTGGGAAAGAGTTTTGGATTTAAAACTTTCTATGGAACAATTATGATTTCCGTGTTTCTGCGGTTGGTTCCCCATGTATCCATGACGGACAATGTCTTGCTTGCCGCTTTGATCGGAGGCGGTTTGACCGGCTTGGGGCTTGGACTTGTGTTCACTCGCGGAGCAACCACGGGGGGCACCGATCTGTTGGCGGCGATCCTTAATCGCTTCTTTCCTTCCGTGAAGACGCAGCATCTTCTGCTTCTGATTGACGTAACGATTGTTGTTACATCGGGGATTGTGAATCAGCAGATAGAAACGGCGCTCTTGTCGGTGATTGCTCTGGTTACCATCGTTCGATTGGTGGATGTGGTATTGGATGGTTTTTTGGCGTCGAAGGCCTTTTGGATTATTACCGATAGTCCGGAAGCGGTCAGTCAGCGGATCTTAAAGGAAATGGATCGAGGGGCGACCATGATGCAGGGAAAGGGCGCTTACACCCAGGGAGATAAAGGAGTTTTGCTCTGCGTGGTGGAGCGATACGAAGTGATGAAGGTAAAGCGCATTGTGCACGAGGTGGATCCGCAATCCTTTATGATTGTGGCGGATGTTCATGAGGTATATGGAGAAGGATTTACTACCCAGTAAATCCTTCTTTTCGTATAATGGAGAGGGAGGTGTTACTATGAGAATCATAGCTTATCAGAAACTGGTTCGGGATCGGATTCCCAAATTGATCGAATCCGACGGGAAAATAGCGAAAATCCGCAAGATTTCGGGAGCTGAGTTTCGTCAGGCCTTGGAAGCAAAGTGCCTGGAAGAGCTGAAGGAGTGGCAAGAGGAGTACGAAGCGGAAGAATTGGCGGATCTTTTTGAGGTTGTTCGTGCCATGGCGGAAGAGGCGGGTCATTCTTTCGAGGAGATTGTGTGCCTCGCCGATGAAAAAAGAAAGAGCAGGGGCGGTTTTTCAGAGGGTATTTGGCTGGATCAAGTTGAAGCGCAAGGAGATTTAGCGAAGGATAAAGAAATCATCTCGACTGGATTGAGTGCTTATAACCGTTCAATAATCGGAGAAAAGACTTTTTCAACCCTTGTGATTGAAATTCAAGATGAAAATCAGAATCGCATGGGTGCGATTGCCGGACAGATCAGCTGGGATTATTTCAATATATTTGGATTCTATGTGGAGCCTGAATATCGGGGAAGTGGAATCGGAAAAGCCTTGATAAACGCGGCAGCCTTTGAAACCAGGGAACGGTTTGGGGCTCTGCAAATGGAGTTTGTGACGAGTTTTCCGGAGCTGCAGGCCTATCTTTTGCATACGGGGTGGGTGAAGCAAGGCGAACTTGCCAATATGCCGAAGGGCTTTTATAATGGATTTTTCTATTTTGCAACCGAGGCGGTGCTGCCGGCTAAGGGTCGTTTATTGACTCAGGAGGGTCTTGAGGGGAAAACGGCGGATTGGTTGAAGGCGAAGAATCAAGAGATGTGCAAGCGACATGGGATTGATCAAACTCGGGAAGAAAAGACAGTCTTGATGCTGGATGCAAATAAAGAGGTGTTGGGCGGCGTATACGGTTATATCGAACGGAACTGGCTCTATATCAGTCTCCTTTGGGTCGATGAATCGGCACGGGGATTGGGTGTGGGAACCCAGGCGATGGAGAAAATTGAAACCTGGGCGGAAGAAAAAGGGATTCGCAATTTCTATTTGGGGACGGGGAAATTTCAGGCATGCCAATTTTACGAAAAACGAGGCTACCGCGTCATCAATACTTGCGTTGATCAACCCAAAGGATATGAGTGCTATACCTTGATCAAACAGCGTTAAAAAAGCCCCCATGGCAACATGGGGGCTGAGTTTAATCTTTGGTAACATCCTTCGCGGAAGTGGCTCTTTGGATCATTTCCTCTTTGGAAATGGTGGAGTGGCTTTCTTTTTTTGGTTTTTGAATAATCATGTAAATTCCCAAGACGAAGAGGACGACGCCGAGGATCAAAACGAGCAATCCCAAAGACTGCGTCGGTCGGAGCAGGGCATAAACGCCGCTTATGATCAGGATAACGGCTATGATCAGATGACGATCTTGATAAGTGGGACCGGTGCTTTGCCGTTTGCTGACTTGATAGGCGCCGGTTATGATCAGGCTGAGGCCGATGACGATGGAAGCGATCCCTGGAAAGATAAGCAGGATGATTCCGGTTACAATGGGGATGATTGAGAACCCGCGGCTGATTCCCCGGAATAGGGAAAGGGAAACAAAGAGCCCCATAACCCCAAGGGCGATCAAGGCGACACCCAGAAGGCCAACAACCAGTGAACCGATGAATTGAGGTGCAATCATTAAGAGCAAACCAATCAGGCTTGTGGTAATTCCGACAGAGCGTGTGTATTTTGCATCAGAGATATGGATTTGTACCATGAAATCTCCTCCTTTTAGTGATAATTTATTCTATGATACTATTGTACCCAATTCTTGGATTTTTGAGTAGGCACTTGGGGAAAGTTTCACAAATTGTTCACTGCAAGGGGAGGCGAAGGTTTATCGGGGAATGATTTGGACCCGAACGACTCAACAGCTTCATTGGCCGGCGATTGTGCCTTGATGGAATTTTATTTTCCAATGGTTATTTTGGTGAACCCAAATGGAGCTGCGCAGAGTGACTCTGCTAGGCTGGTTTTGCGTGAGTTGAGTCAGCGTATAAGTAGCAAGAATTGATGTATCGTTCAAAATTTCGATTTGAAAATTTGTGATTGCATACGGTTCTTGTATGTCATTTGGATGAGAAAAGACATCTCCAATCTGATATTTGTATCGGATGCCTGAACTGCAGTGTTCATGAAAATCATGAGTGAGCAGGGTTTGGATTTGTTCAGCCGATGCTCGAACTCCACCATCAAGGAGCATCTTTTCTTTTTTTAGAATGGTTTGGTATAATTTTGCATATTCAATTTCCATAATTTTCTCCGAAATTTAGGGGTTTGTATTCTATTCTTACTATATCATAGGGGAATTATTTGTTAAAATGAGAGAGAGAGAATTGAGGAGGCAGTGATGAATATTTTATTGACCAATGATGATGGAATTGAATCAAAGGCGATTTGGAGCCTGAAAGAAGCCTTGGAGAAGAAAGCGCATCAGGTATATATGATGGCTCCCATGGAGAACAATAGCGCTTGCAGTATGCGATTGTCTCTTTTTCTTCCCTTTGAAATGGAAGAGCGGGAAGATCGGGTATTTGCTTTGTCGGGCACCCCGGTGGATTGCGTAATCCTGGGCACCAAATTGATGGAAAAGCAATATGAGACAACGATTGACTTGGTTGTGACGGGAATCAACAACGGTCTCAATCTGGGAACCGATGTGTATTATTCGGGAACCGTTGGCGCTGCGCGCCAGGGTCAGATTCAAGGGATCAATGCCATTGCCTTCTCCTATGAGGGATTTCGTCCAACGGAGGAAGAAAACCTTCGAAGCGCCGAAGTGGCGGCGGAATTGGTGGATCGATATTTTGCGGAGGAAACGCGAGTGGAAGAGCTGATCAGCGTGAATCTGCCGAAGACAATTATGGAGGGATTCCCGGAGATTTCAGAAACCTTTATCGGAAAGAGAATGCATCAGGGCGGAACCCTGATGAAACGGGAGGACGGTCGGTTTTATATCGATATGACCGATTCAACCTTTTTGGAGGATCACCGAGAAGGGTGTGATTCCAAAGCGGTTGCAGAGGGGATGATCTCTGTGACCAGAATTCCATACGGATGCTAAAGGAGGAAAATGATGAATCCAATTTTGGAAGCAATTGAGAAGCGGCAGTCTTTGCGGAATTTTGGCGGTCCGGCCGTCACGGACGAAGAGCGGGAAACGATTCTTCATGCCGCCATGCGGGCGCCGACGGCGGGGAATATGATGATGTATTCCGTGATTCAAATTCGATCGAAGGAAACCCTGCAAACCCTGGCAGAGACCTGCGATCATCAACCCTTTATCGGGAAGGCGAGTTTCGGGCTGCTCTTTCTTGCAGATCTTCAAAAATGGCATGATTATTTTTGTTCGGTTGGATTGGAAAAAGAATTTAGCGCCGAGGAATTGGCGCCGAAGGCTTCGGATCTGCTCTTGGGGATTAATGATGCTGTGATTGCCGCGCAAACAGCGGTGATTGCCGCGGAATCCCTCGGGGTGGGATCCTGTTATATCGGAGACATTATGGAGCAAAAGGAGACGCATCAAGAATTGTTTTCTTTGCCGCGCTGGGTGTTCCCGGCGGCGTTTCTTGTCTTTGGGAAAGCCCCCGAGGGAGCGAGTCGTCCGATGACGCCGCGATTCGATGAAAAGTATGTGGTTTTTGACGAGACCTATCAGACCCTTGGAGCCGATGATTTTGACGAGATGTTCGCGCGATATGCGGAAAAGGAAAAAGAGTGGGGCGTCAGCTTTGGCGAAAAGCTTTTTAAGCGGAAGATGGTATCGGATTTTGCGATGGAAATGGATCGATCGGTTCGCGCGTATTGGCGTGAATGGATGGGGGAGGAAGAAAAATGAAAATAATTGCTCATGGCCATTCCAGCATTGAACTTCGGGGAAGGGAATATCGACTCTTGATTGATCCGTTTTTCACCGAAGCGGAGCAAGTGCAAGCGATAACGGATATCGATTATATTTTGTTGAGCCATGCCCATGGCGATCATATGACGGGCGCTTTGGAAGTGGCGAAGCAAAATGGAGCCAAGGTGATCGGTATTTATGAACTGACGGCGCATATGCAAAGTTTAGGGGCGAAGGTGGAGCCCCTCGGGATTGGGGGAACCTTGGATCTCGGAGAAACCAAGATCACGATGGTGCCGGCGGTGCATTCTTCTTCCATCTTTCATGAGGAGCCCTTCTCCGTGGAGTATATGGGCGCCCCGGTTGGATTTATCATCGAGATGGATGGGAAGCGGGTTTATCATGCGGGGGATACGGCCATCTTTTCCGATATGAAACTCTGGGCGACGCTTTATCCCTTGGATGCTGCGATATTGCCCATTGGCGGTGTCTATACCATGGACATGCGTCAGGCGGCCATGGCGGCAGAGCTGTTGAATGTCGATCAAGTGGTTCCGATCCATTACAATACCTTTCCCGCGATTGAGATTGAGCCGCAAGATTTTGTGGAATTATTGAAAAGTTCTGGTCGAAAAGCATGGTTTCTCGCGCCGGGAGAGGCATTTGTTCTCTAAAAATTCATCGTTTTTTTTCTTTTTTTATGGTAAAATCAGAGTAATTGCTTAGGTAGTCTAAGTATTAGATACTCAAAAGAGATTGAAGAGAGGAATCGATAAAATTGAAAATAGGAAAGAAGTGGACGAAATTTCCCGTGATTCAAGGCGGGATGGGGATTGGTGTATCGGCAGGACGATTGGCGGGCAGCGTTGCGGCATGCGGCGGCGCAGGCACCATCTCGGCGGTAGGCATTGGCTATCGTCAAGTCGATCATTTTAAGGCATTTCTGGAATCCAACTTGCGAGCGATGGAAGAGGAATTTCAAAAGGCGCGCAGCCTATCCATGGATGGGGTTGTGGGTTTCAATATTATGACGGTCATTACGGATTATGTAACCTATGTGAAGAAGGCGGTTTCCCTGAAAGCGGACTTTATCGTTTCGGGAGCGGGATTGCCCTTGGAGTTGCCGAAATTTGTGAAGGGAACGGATACCCAAGCGGTGCCGATTGTTTCCAGCGCGAAGGCGGCTAAAATTATTTTGAAAATCTGGAAAAAGAAATGGGAATACATTCCGCAATTGATCGTTATTGAAGGACCGGAAGCCGGGGGGCACCTTGGATTTAAAGCCTCTTACTTCGAAAAAGAGGAGATGGAAACCCTGGAGGATTTGCTGCTGTCGGTTCGCGAAGCGATCGCGCCCTTTGAGGAGCAAGTCAAAGATAAGATTCAATTGGTGGTTGCGGGTGGAATTGTTACGCCGGAAGATGTGAAGGCCGCCTTGGACATGGGCGCGGACGGTGTGCAGATGGGGACTCGGTTTATTGCGACGGAAGAGTGTGACGCGGATCCCCGATACAAGCAAAAGTATGTGGAAGCCAAGGAAGAAGATGTGATTATCATTCAGAGTCCTGTCGGCTTGCCGGGTCGGGCTTTGAAAAATCAATTTACTGTCGAAGGCGCGAAAGAACGTGCGCGATGTCGAAACTGTTTGACTCCATGTGATCCATCGAAAACCATTTACTGCATTGCAGACGCCCTGGAGCGTGCTGTGCGTGGCGATGTGGACGGTGGACTCTTGTTTACCGGAAGTCAGGTTGGAAAGATTCATTCGATTAAATCTGTAAAAGAAATTTTTGCGGAAATTGAAGCAGTTCTTTAAACAGAGCAGAGCAAGGAGAGGGATTAGTCCCTCTCCTTTTTTTTAAACAAATGAATGGGCCTGTCAATGCCGCCATGGCAGCTTTCATGACCGCTTCCTCTGTTTGTGCATCTTTGCTTATACCTTATATATCCATTTCGTGATTGAATAGACAGATCTCAAAGGGAGTTGGCAGCGATTGACAAATGCCTGATTGAGCGGGATGGATTGCACTTTTGGGGGTTTCCGTTATAATAGAAGAGTATAGTTTGGGAAGAATTGCTTAGAATTGAGAGGGGTTACAGAATGGGAAATGAAAATCGATCGAGGATGATGACCGAAGGCGCCATGATGGTTGGGCTTGCCGCGGTTCTTGGATATTTGGGACAGATGTTATTTACACCATTGTTATTTTTGTATCCGTTGCCATTCTTGGTCTTGGGATTTCGCCAGGGAACGAAAGCGACTATCATTGCCGTGCTGGCGAGTTTGGGCGTTTGTTCTCTATTGTTTATGCCAATTGCAGCTTTATCCATGACCTTGAGTTTGGGGATTCCTGCGATTGGGATCGCCTGGGGGATCCATCAGGGCAGAAGCTTTGGCGAGATTGTCATTGTAGGCGGATTTGCGGCATTAATTGGATTTGCCGGCGCGGCCGTTCTTTTCCAATTGGTCAGCGGGATGAATATGGTAGAGTATGTGGGCACCCTAACCGGGGAAATGCAAACAGTAATTGAAACAACGGTGGCGGCTCAAACCAATTTGGATGCAGCTCAGGCGGAAACGACGCTCGCGCAGTTTACGGCGATGATCGAGATGGTGAAGCGAACCCTGCCGGCAAGTTTATTGATTACAGCTATGTTGATCGCGTATATCAATATGCGATTGATGGTGGTGGTTTTAAAAAGGATCAAAACACCGGTGCCGGATGCGCCGGAATTGAAGCTTTTCATCTTGCCGCAAGGCATGGTTTTTGGAATCCTTGCCATGTATGTGGCGGCGTTGTTCTTGGAGTATCAACATTATTTTGAGCCGGGGATATTAACGCAAAACATTATGATATTGGGTATGTCCGCTTTTTTGGTGCAGGGATGGGCCGTTGTGGCTTATATAATTGGACAGCGGACAAAAAACAAAACCGTTATCGTTTTGATTTTTATCATGAGCTTGATATTTGCGGTGGTTCAGTATGCGGTGCTGATGTTGGGAATGATGGATCGATTCTTTAACTTCCGGCGATTGCCGAGTACAAAGGTCTAAGGAGACAGATATGAAGTTGAAACGTTGGGTTCGCATAATCAAAAGGAATCGAAGGCATCGCGTGGAAAAGGAAGAGAAAAAGATTCAGCGCGTTGTGAAGCAGGTTCGATTTGAGCAACGACAAATTTTAATTGGCGTCGGTTTGCTGGCTTGTCTGGTGGCTGTTTTTAATCTTAGCCTGGGTCTATTGGTTGGATTTCTATTTTTTTATGGATTTTCTTATTATTTGATTCGGAAAAATGGGAATCAACACCAGTGGATGCGGCTTGTGGAGGGCATGGCGGGGGAAATGGATCTCGTGACTCGGGATCTGATTTTTAATCTTCCAATACCTTTCTCTCTTGTATCGGAGAATGGTTCGATCCTCTGGTACAACGAGGTTTTTCAGACGACCATGGAGGGTCAGGAGTGGATTGGCGAAAGCATGGGCCGGATCATTCCAAACTTTTCATTTTCTCTTTTCGAGAAAGAATCAGTGATGGTCTCTTTGGGAGAGCAAACCTATCAGGTGTTGTGCAATGTGATTGAGCCCAAGGATGAGAAGAGCACCCGGCTCGCCATGCTGTATTGGATCAGCCGAACGGAATTGACGGATTTAAAGGAACGATTGGAAATGAATCAACCCTGCATTGCCATGATTCAAATCGACAATTATGAAGAGCTGGGATCCTTGGGGGAAGAGTTCAAGATGTCTCAGATTGATGCGGCTGTGCATCGAATTTTAGATGGATACGCAGTGCGCATGAGTGCGGCGCTTAGGGAATATGATGCTGGAAAGTATATGATGGTGTTGAATTATCGCCAATTGAATTGGCTGGTGGATCGAAAATTCGAACTCTTGGATGGGATTCGGGAAATTGATGTCGGAAATTCCATGCCGGTTACCCTCAGCATGGGAATTGGCGCGGGAAGCGATTCTTTTACGAAGGTGTATGAATATGCGGGAGTCGCCATGGAAATCGCCCTGGGAAGGGGCGGGGATCAAGCGGTTGTGAAACAGGCGGATACCTTGAATTTCTATGGAGGGAAATCGAAGACCCTGGAGAAACGAAATCGCGTTAAGGCGCGAGTGATTGCTCATGCCTTGAAGGAATTGATTGCGGGAAGCGATCGTGTCTTTATCATGGGCCATAAGGTGCCGGATATGGATGCTTTGGGCGCGGCTGTGGGATTTTTGGCCATCGCACAAAATCTAGATAAAAAAGGATATATCGTCTTTGCGGAGAGCAATCCCTCTGTCGATAATTTGATGCAAAGATTGCTGGAGGAAGACGAAGAATATAGCGCAAACTTCTTGACTCCGGAAGAAGCAGAGGAACTTTTTCAGCCCAACGATCTCTTGGTCGTGGTAGACAATCATCGTCCGGACTCGTCGGAAGCACCGAAGCTGATTCCAAAGGCGAAGAAATTGATTCTGTTTGATCATCATCGCCGGACAGCATCCTTTATCGAGCCGGTGACCCTGATGTATATGGAACCTTACGCGTCTTCAACCTGTGAATTGATCGCAGAGGTCATCAGTTATATGGGGGACGCCATGAAGCTTCTGCCTTATGAGGCGGATGCCTTGTTGGCGGGAATTACGGTGGATACGAAGAACTTCACCTATAAAACCGGGGTGAGAACCTTTGAGGCGGCATCCTATTTGAAACGCGCGGGTGCGGATACCATGGAGGTTCGAAAGTTGTTCAAGGATGATCTTTCGATTCTGGTGCAAAAGGCTTCTGTATTGAAGGAAGCGGAAATTTATAAAAGTTGTTTTGCTCTGTCTCAATTCGATCAGGATTTGGATATTTCCATTCTGGTGGCCGCACAATCGGCGGATGAATTGTTGAAGGTGCGCGGTGTGCGTGCATCCTTTGTTGTGACAAATTACGGGGGACGGATTCATATCTCCGGTCGATCGATGGATGAGATCAATGTGCAGATGATTATGGAAAAATTAGGGGGAGGCGGTCATATGAATTCGGCTGCAACCCAAATCGATACCAGTCTTGCCTTGGCGAAAAAAATGCTGAAGCAGGCGATCGATGAATATATAGAAGAGGAGAAGGAATAAGATGAAAGTAGTATTGTTGAAAGATGTAAAGGATATTGGGAAAAAGGGCGATGTGATCAACGCGAAGGAAGGTTATGCCCGCAACTTTTTGTTGCCAAAGGGATATGCGGTGGAAGCGACGAGTGGAAAGCTGAAAGAAGTGGAAGAGCAAAATCGCGGGAAAGAGATTCGCGCGGAAGAGGTCCTGGCAGAAGCGCGTCGAGTCAAGGAATCCATTGAAAAAGAGCAGATTGTGATGAAGAGCAAATCAGGTGCGGGAAGCAAATTGTTTGGTTCCATTACGATCAAAGAGATTGCTCAGGTTTTAAAAAGCAAGGGATATGATATCGATCGCAAGAAGATGAAGTTGAAGGGCGGAAAGATCAACATGCTGGGACGATTCCCGGTTGAGATTAAACTGCACCCGAAGGTAAAGGCTGAAATTACGATAGAAGTTGCCGATCAGGACTAGATAAGGAGAACCGTGATGGAAGAACTAATTAGCAAGATTCCACCGCACAATATAGAAGCGGAACAATCGGCTTTGGCAGCCATGCTCTTGGATCGAGACGCGATTGTGACGGCTTCGGAAATTCTTCATCCGGAAGATTTTTACCGCAAGGGGAATGAATTGGTTTTTGAAGCGGTGATGGAGCTGTACAATACCAATGAGCCCGTCGATTTGATCACCCTTTCAGAAATTCTAAAGAAAAAAGATATGCTGGAAGCCATTGGCGGAGAGACCTACTTGATTGGGATCACCGATGCCTTGGCAACGACGGCGAACATTCGCACCTATTGTGAAATTATTGAAGAGAAGGCGGTCTTGCGCCGCTTGATTCAAACCTCCAATCAGATTATGGCGGAGAGTTACCGCGATCAGCGCAAGGTAACCGAGATCTTGGCTCAGGCGGAAACCTCGATTTTCCAAATTGCGCAAAGCAAGAACACGGGAACCATTACCTCCATGCGGGAGATCTTGTCAACAACCCTGGATCAGATTGAAGAATTATCAAAAAATGCGGGCAAGTTGACGGGCATCACCACGGGATTCAACAGCCTGGACGCCAAGCTGAATGGCTTGCAGCGATCGGATTTGATTCTGGTAGCTGCGCGCCCTGCCATGGGGAAATCGGCTTTGGCTATGAACTTTGCGGAGAATGCGGCGGTTCATGCAGATGCTACGGTTGTGGTTTTTTCGCTGGAGATGGCGAAAGAGCAGTTGGCGCAGCGGATGCTGTCCTCCATGTCGAATATTGAATTGAATCGAATTCGAAATGGCGACTTGGACAATGAAGCTTGGGCGATGTTGATTGCGGCCATGCAGAAACTGGCAGAGAAGAATATCTTTATCGACGATACCCCCGGCGTGTCCCTCAATGATATTCGGGCGAAATGCAGACGAATGAAGGCGGAACGCGGATTGGACATGATTGTGATCGATTATCTGCAGCTGATGGATTCCGATGGGAATTCAGAGAACCGTCAACAGGAGGTATCGAAGATTTCGCGGGGATTGAAATTGATGGCCCGGGAGTTGGATTGCCCGGTGGTGACCCTGTCTCAATTGTCTCGTGCTCCGGAACAGCGGGCGGATCACCGGCCGATTATGTCGGATTTACGTGAATCCGGCGCCATTGAGCAGGATGCCGATGTGGTGCTTATGTTGTATCGGGATGATTACTATGATGAACAATCGGAGGATCAAGGTTTGGCGGAAGTCATTATCACCAAGCAGAGAAACGGTCCAACGGGAACTGTAAAACTGGCATTCCGTGGGGAATACACAAAATTTATGTCTCTAGAGTCATAAACACGAAGAATAGAGGGGCTTAGCCCCTCTTTTTTGTGGAAAAGGGGATGGGGTGTGGATGGAAGAGGGGTATTATTCAGGTTTTGTGGATAATCCACAAGATATTCACAGAACACTTGTGTATAAGTCTGTGGATACTGTGGATAATGTGGGAAAACCATCCACAAGATCTTGTGTTAAGAGAATGTCAATCCCTGAATCTAGGGAAATTCAATAATTAGGAACAATGATTACAAAGAAATATCGAATATAACCCGTATGATTATTGAAATTCTTTGTAAAACATACGGATTTCCATTGCATCTATCCAGACTTTCTGGTAGAATAAGCACGGTCGATAGACCCAGAATTTATTAAAAAATGTGAGGTATGAATCATGTCAATCTATACAGTACTTGGCGCCCAATGGGGTGACGAAGGAAAAGGAAAAATTACGGATTATTTAGCGGAAAAAGCAGATTTGGTGGTGCGCTATCAAGGCGGAAACAACGCGGGTCATACGGTTGTGATCGGTGAAAACACTTATAAATTGCATTTGATTCCGTCGGGGATTTTCTATTCTGACAAACTGGCTGTGATTGCCAACGGTGTTGTGGTCAATCCATTTGCATTGTTGGAAGAGATTCAATACTTGAAGGATAAGGGCATAACAACCGACAATCTACGCATCAGTGATCGCGCGCATATCATTTTGCCAACACATCTGAAATTGGATGCTTTGAAAGAAGAAAAACGCGGGAAAGCGAAGATCGGCACAACGATCAAGGGCATTGGTCCGGCATATGTGGATAAGATGGAGAGAAGCGGACTCAGATTCGCGGACATCTTTTATCCTGAAGTGTTCGAAAAAATTCTTCGCAAGAATATTGAAGGAAAAAATGAATTGATCGAGAAGTTATACGGCGCGGAAGGATTCGATGTGGATCAAACGATTGTGGAAGTGATGGCTGCTTTGGAAAAATTGAAGCCTTTCGTCGTGGACACGGTTGCGCTTTTGCAGGAAGCCAAGCAAGCGGATAAAAAGATCTTGTTGGAAGGTGCGCAAGGCACCCTCTTGGATATCGATTTTGGCACCTATCCCTATGTGACCAGTTCTCATCCGACAACTGGCGGCGTTGCCATCGGCACGGGTCTGTCACCATTCGACCTGGATGGAGCCATCGGAGTCGTGAAAGCCTATACAACACGAGTTGGAAAGGGTCCATTCCCGACAGAATTGGAAAATGAGACGGGTGAATGGATTCGCGAAAAAGGATTTGAGTTCGGAACAACAACAGGCCGCGCGCGACGATGTGGCTGGTTGGATACCGTGATGCTGCGATATACGGCACAGATCAACGGATTGACTTCTTTGGTCGTCACCAAGTTGGATACCTTGGGGGGATTGGAAGAGTTGGAGATTTGTTCCGGTTATCTGTTAAACGGCGAGGTTGTGAAGACCTTCCCGGCGTCTTTGCAGACCTTGGCGCTTTGTGAGCCTGTTTACGAATCTCATCCAGGCTGGAGCGTGGAGAGCATGCAGGGAATTGAAACCTATGACGATCTGCCTGAAACTGCGAAAAAGTATTTGGCGCGCATTGAGGAATTGACAGGAGTACCGGTGGATATGTTCTCCATTGGACCGAAGCGATCCGAGACGATTATGCGCAAAGAAATATTTTAATAGAATAACTTTTAAACTGGATGGAGACATCCAGTTTTTTTATGGAATGAAACTTGTGGTAAAATAAGGAAAAGACTTGTATCAAGTCAAGGAAGGCGGAACAAATGGAAAATTGGTCAACAGAAACAAAAGAGATGATTCAGGATTTGCAGACCTTGATTCGCATTCGAAGCGTGGAGGGAGAAGCGGAACCGGGGATGCCCTTTGGTCCCGGACCGGCAGCCGCATTGGAAGAAGCTTTACGCATCTGCGATCGATTGGGGTTTCGTACAACAAATATGGACGGGTATGCAGGCTTCGCCGAATTCGGGGAAGGCGAGGAAGTCGTTGGCATCTTAGCGCACTTGGATGTTGTGCCGGAAGGCGATGGCTGGGAATTTGCGCCCTATGAAGCGCATATCTCGGACGGCAAGCTTTTTGGCCGCGGAACCATTGATGACAAGGGACCGGCGATGGCGGCGCTTTACGGCATGAAGCGGGTCTTGGATTCTGGAATTCCATTAAAGCGGCGGGTGCGGATGATTTTTGGCACCAATGAGGAA
The DNA here is from genome assembly GCA_030625815.1 of Eubacteriales bacterium. Classification (GTDB taxonomy): domain Bacteria; phylum Bacillota; class Clostridia; order Tissierellales; family GPF-1; genus GPF-1. The sequence continues at coordinate 4,769 of DAOUQF010000032.1, read as the reverse complement.
ACGGGATGGGGCGGCATTCACCATTATGTTGAAAAAGAGGGCGGCGTGACCGTTGGATTTACACCGGATGGCGCCTTTCCATTGATCCATGGAGAAAAGGGAATCATGGATGTGAAATTCAGTCGAATCTTCACGCAGAATGAAACAGCAGTGAAACTTCTATCCTTAGAGGGCGGCAATGCGGTAAATATGGTGCCGGATGCGGCAACAGCGATCCTTGGGGGCGGCGGTGTAGCAGTCTGGATTCAATCGATTCAAGATGTGATTGATGGGGATTCGCGCTTTGAATTGAAAAAACAAGGGGATCAATGGTCCATCAAGCGAATTGGAAAATCTGCTCATGGCTCCACGCCGGAGGCTGGTGAGAACGCGGTTTCCCATTTGATCGATTTTCTGCTGCAACATGGGATTCAGGATGCCTGTTTGGAGTCCTATATGGAATTGATCGGCTTAGAGACAGACGGTGATGCTTTCGGGTGCAAGATGAGTGATGAGTACGGCGCATTAACCTTCAATGTCGGTCTTTTTCACTATGAAAAGGGCGAGGCGAACTTTCACGTGAATATTCGTTATCCCATCAGCGAGCGCGAGGAATCGGTTTGGGAAGCGATGCAGTCATATGCCAGCGTGGAAAAGGGATGGGCAGCGGAGAAATTCAGTCATCTGGCGCCGATCTATCGCGAGAAGCAGGATCCTTTGGTTCAAACTTTGATGAATGTCTACAGGGAAGTGACGGGGGATATGGAGGGAGAACCCTTTACCATCGGCGGCGGCACCTATGCCCGCGCCATGGATAACGTGGTCGCCTTTGGACCGGGTCTGATGGGTTCTGACAAATTGGCGCATCAGCCTAATGAGTACATCGCCATTGAGGAATTGATCGCTCTGACCGAGATCTACGAGAAGGCCATCACCCAATTGGCGAAATAAAAATAATCTGACTATTTTTCAAGCTATTGAAATTTTTTCCCCGCTACGGTACAATAAGGCTAGCGTGAGGGCGCTTAGCTCAGTTGGGAGAGCACTAGCTCGACAAGCTAGGGGTCGCTGGTTCGAGCCCAGTAGTGCCCACCACAAGACAATCCTTTTGGATTGTCTTTTTTTTGCATTGAACGGGAAGCCTAGGGGTAAATAAGACATAGAAAGGTGGCGTGAAAAGATGAAGGAAAAGAATCTACCATTATGGACAGGAATCAATGGAGCGGGAATGGCGGTGTGGTGGGTTGCCTTTGCGAGCCTGTGGACGGGTCGATTCGGAGAATCTCTGATGGATCTCTATGGTCGTGTGGAAACCTATGTGACACCGACGGAACTCACTTTTTGGGTGTGGCCTGTCGTGATTGTAACATCGGCGCTCTCCTTTGTTATGATTCATCAAAAGGGTCAAGCTGAGATCGCGGGAACCCTTGGCGTGCCCTATTTGATCGGACAGGGGTTTGCCGCTGGCTGGGCTTATGCGACGGGAACCGGCCGACTGGGCTGGGCTGCCGTTTTGATCAGTGTTTCGGTTCTCTTTTTTGGCATTGCTTATCATCGCCTGCATGAAAGGGAAGCGCCGCTTCGCATGACTTTTGGATTGAGTATTGCTCTGGCATGGCTGAGTGCCAGTGCTGTTCTGGCCTGGGCGGTCTACTTGCGTGAAGTGGGATGGAATTCTTTTGTTTTCGAGCCGATGGAATACGCGTTGATCGTGATCATCGCCGCGCTTTTTATCGCGTCGGTGCTAATCTTTCAAAAACGCGATTGGATTTTCTCGCTGGTTGTGGTCTGGGGCATGGAGGGGATTTCAGAAGTCACGACGGATCTGGGTTATCGCATGGTGATTGTGATGTCGATGACTCTGTTGATTGTGTTTATCCTTACCATGTTTACTTGGAGGGTGAGAGGGCATAGCCGCACTTCGGACAGTTATTTGAATTAAGACAAATCCGTGAAAAGATTGTGACAAAACTTTAACGAATCGATTGTCTCAAAGTCCTCAATCCTGTATATCATTATATTGAGGTGATAAATATGATGACAATTTTAATTTCATTTGCGGTTGCCGGTTTTTGTGCCTTGATTTGGGCGAATCCCATCAGCATTGAAGAAAAAAATTATGAAACATTAATCCATGATATATTGCAGCGTTAATTGAATCTCCCGCATAGCGGGGGATTTTTTTCTTGACAAAGGAAAACCTGTTGTGGAAGAAGAGGAAAATCTAGAACAAATTTTGAAGAATATGATCGTTTCAGAGAAAAAAGCTTGATTCTCGACGCGATACTGGTTACGCTTTCGATGAAGGGGTGATGAAGTTGAATCGTTTATCATGGGAAGAAACACTAAAACAACTCTCCAAACGTCCGGTTCCGAAGGTTGTCATTTTTGATCGGGACGGAGTTTTATATGATACCATGCAGGGACATCAAGATGCCTGGGAGGCAATCTATTTTAAGTATTATCAGATAACCCTGAATCCCGATGAGATTTTTATCGAGGAAGGGCGTCCGAATGACGAGACCATCGATCGCGTATCAATGAAGTATGGAATTCCCCTTCTACCAAAAGAAGAAAAAGAGCAGATGATTCTAGAGAAAGTGGCGATTTTCAGCACCTACGATGTGGATCATCTCTTTTTGGATACCATAGCCATGCTGGATTCTGTGATTGAGACGGGGCAAGTGCCGATGATTGCCACAGGCGGCTATTATGAAGGGATCAAGGAGAAGCTGCTGGATGAGTTGGAAGGTCGAATTGATCTCGCCCATATGGTAACGCGTGTGGATTATGGGAAGGGCAAGCCGAATCCGGAACCCTATCTTCGCGCCATGGAGATTGCGGGGGTGCAGCCGGCGGAAGCCATTGTTGTGGAGAATGCGCCTTTGGGGGTGCGGTCAGCGGTTGAAGCAGGCGCCTTGGTTTTTGCCATCAATACCGGGGTCTTGTCAGATCAGATTCTTTATGAGGAAGGTGCGGCATGGGTATTTGACTCTCATCAAGAATTTATCGATGCATGGCCATCGATTATTAATAATTTCCAATAAAACCAAGAATCGTCTTGCTGAGCAAGGCGGTTTTTCCTATAGTCAGGGTATATATGATATACTGATAAGGATTGTACACGGAAAAAAGGGAGGTAAGCAGATGCATTATAAGATAGTTGGAGACAGCAGTTGCGATATTACCAAGGAAATGGAAAACGAGATGAACATTGAATTGGCACCCTTGACATTCACCTTGAATGGCGAAGAATTTGTGGATGATGAAAATCTGGATTTGAATGATTATTTAAAGAAGATTGATGAGAGCGAAGAGGTGCCTAAGAGCGCCTGTCCATCGATTCAGACCTATTTGGAAAAATTTGAAGGTTCTCATGATTGGCTGTTTGGTGTGACTCTATCATCGGAGTTAAGCGGCAGCTACAATAGTGCCATGAATGCCATGCGTTTGTTCTTGGAGAAATTTCCGGAGAAGAAAGCGTATATTTTCAATTCAAAGTCAGCATCCAGCAAGGAAGTGCTGATTGCATTAAAGATTGATGAGTTGGCGAAAATCGGGCAGAAATTTGAACAGATCGTAGAGGAAGTGGAGCACTATATAGAGCAAACGAAAACATTATTCGTTTTGGATAAGGTCGATACCTTGGAGAAAAACGGTCGATTGTCGAAGATGAAGGCAACAATCATCCGAGTCTTGAATTTGAAACTGATTTTGACAACGGACAAGGAGGGCTCCATTGTTTCGGGCACCCAGGCGCGCGGCAGCAAAAAGGCCTTGAAAAAATTGGTTGATGAAATGCCAAAGTATGGAACCGTTTCCAAAGACAATTTGGTGGCGATTGCTCATTGCAACGCACCGGAGCGGGCGCAATATGTGAAGGAACTGATTGAAGGCATGTATGAGTTTCGTGATGTGATCATTGTAAAAACTCGGGGGCTCAGCTCAACCTACGCCAATGAAGGCGGAGTAATTGTATCCTTTTAGCAAGCAGAGGACTGTCGTAGACAGTTCTCTTTTTTTCTGCAAATATTCCAGGGGAATTTGGCAGGGAGGATTGACAAGGCGAGTGAGTTTCGATAAAATTGGTATATACATTATACCAAGAAGGAGTAAAGAGATGAAGATAATCGTAGCTAAAAATTATGAGGAAATGAGTCGCAAGGCAGGAAATATATTTGCAAGTCAATTGATCTTAAAACCCAATGCTGTGATTGGATTGGCAACCGGCAGCAGCCCTGTGGGGATGTACAAGGAGTTGATTCGGAGCTATCAAGCGGGAGATATTGATTTTGAAGAGGTCGTATCCTTCAACCTGGATGAGTATATCGGATTGTCTCCGGATAATGAACAAAGCTATCATTATTTTATGAAAGAGAATCTATTTGATCATATTAACATTCGTCTGGAAAATATTCATATCCCAAGCGGGATTGCGGTGGACATGACAGTCGCAGCCACGGGCTATGACAAGATGATTGAAGAGGCCGGCGGGCTTGATATTCAGATTTTGGGCATTGGCAACAATGGACATATTGGATTCAACGAACCCGATGTAAAGTTTGAGGCGAGAACTCATATCGTAGAATTGGAACCGGAGACCATTGAAGCCAATTCGCGTTTTTTCGATTCCATTGATGAAGTGCCAACCCAAGCGATCAGCATGGGGATTAAGAATATTATGCAGTCTCGAAAGATCGTATTGATTGCGAGCGGAGAAGGCAAGGCAAAAGTGGTTCAGCAGATGATCGAAGGACCGATTACACCGGAATTGCCTGCTTCTGTTTTGC
>DAOUQF010000002.1 GCA_030625815.1 Eubacteriales bacterium | reverse complement strand
CTCGAAGCCCGCATCAGAGAAGCGCGCCTTTTTACTGACGGCAAATTTCACTCGCTCCATATCGCACTCTTCAATGGCCAGATCAAAACGAGAGACCCAGCCCTCCGCTGAAATTGGATCCACTTGTCGGTGATTCAACATCGCTTCAGCCCTATGCTGAAAAAATTGCTCCACCGGCGCAGAACGCCAATAGGTCCGCAACAGATCCTCGTTGGCAGAATCCTGATTCTCAACTTCCTGAACAATAATGCTCCAGCGCTCTTGATCCATGGCTTCCTGCCATGCAACCAACCGTTCCATCTGTGAAAGAACCGGCTGCGCCTGGATCCAGGCGAAGGTCTTCGACAGATCCGACTCGACCGCCAACGCCAACAGCTCCACCAGATCCTTGGACGCCCATTCGTCCTCCCATAAGGCCACTGCGGAAACCGCCGCTTCGTCATCGGCCGCTTCAATGGCTTCCAAAAACTCTGCCAACATGGCGTCCCAACGAAGGTTGCGTTCCAATTCTTCCATCTGCTTGCGAATGGCTTCCCCGTCAAGTAGCTTGACGGTTTCACGGTTCTCCGCAATCGGCGTCGCACAGGACTCGATCCACTCGTACGCGTGGCTCGCACGATCATCCGCCGCAAAGATTTCGCGGAGTTGATTTTCGAATCCATCTTCCTGCATGATCCCGATCAAGCGATCCGCTTCCGACTGTCCAAAGAGGAAGTTATAGGCGATAATGCCAAATTGCTCTTCAACAATCGGCATAATCTGATCCCGATCATCCTCGATCAACTGATCCATAACAAACTTCGTCGCGCCGCCGGCGGCACTGCCCGCCGCAACGGCTCCAATCAGTCCGCCCAGAAAACCGCCGACAGCGGTCCCCACACCGGGAAGAAGCGCGGTACCCAAGGCTGCTCCATAGGTCGCTCCCGCGGACATGCCCACGGTGCCGGCACCCACATTGGCACCCGTGGTCAACAGATTTTTCGTCAATTGTCCCCCGGAAATCTTGCCTTCCGTAGCATGCATCACATCCTTGCCGGAAAGCACCGCCGTAGTTGCAATGGTGGTTATCATATTGCCGCGCATCAGTTTTGATACATGATTCTTCGCTGCCGCTCCGGCAATTCTTTTACCGCTGACAGCTGCCGCAATCTTGGCAGCCGCCTTAGATCCCAGCTGATTGACAATGCGGTCTGTTATAGGTCTCATTGCTTTTTCCAAGCCCGTTCGAGCCAATTGCGACGAAATAACCGTGCCGCCCCAGGCAACCCCGAAGACCTTGATCCCGGCTTCCAAAGAAGTCCGAAACGCTGTATCTAAATCATCCCCATTCCAGACACAGGCGGCAAAGGTCAATACGGAAGACAAACCAAAAGCTTGAACCCCCAATCGAATACCATTGACCGCGTCGTAAGTCAGGGATTCCACCGTGCCCGCCTTCGCTATATTTTTCGCCTGCTCATAGGTGAACAAGCCCTTTTTAACAATTCTTTCCGCATCCTTCGGATCCGTAACTCCAGGAATTTCGCCCTTCTTGATGCGATCCCGCATGGCATCCAAGGCTGCATCGTACTTGTCGCTGGGCACCTCGATTTTCATTGGGCTGCCGTCAACATTTAGATAGCGAAAGCGGTTTCCGTCAAAGCACTCTTTGATGCAATCCGAACCCGACCTGCAATACTTTGTCTGGATCAGCTCCCCATTCACCATCCGGTCCGCGCCGTCCAGTTCATTGGCTTGACCGACCAGCTTTGCCTTCTTTCCCATCATCTTATCCGCCAGATTATTGGCATGCTCCCCAGCATAACCGTGACCCTGGCGAGAATTAAAGACAACCTGATCCGCTACAATATTGGCCGAGTTTTTGACGCCCAAGTGCAGTCCTGCATCTCCTGCAATCTTTTTCCCTATCGAATCCCCCTGATTTTCTTTCCCCGTTTCTCCCATTATGCCTCCCATAAGTGTTAATTATTCCTATTTTATCATGGGAGAAACTCACAGCATAGTGATTTATATTTCAGCATTTTTCCACAACAAAAAAGAACGGTCCGTCTCGGATCGCTCTTTTATTGTTCCATACGTAATTTAATCGATAATGCAGCACGGTGCATGTACCCGACACATGTGTCGAGGTGGACAGCAACAGCAATCACAGCATGGTGCGTGTACCTGATGCATATATCGAGGTGCACAGCAGCAATCCGGCTCTGGCTCAGGCTCGACCGCAAATCCCACGCCAAGACTCATAAAGATCACGCACATAACCAATAGTAACAATATCATTTTTTTCATCTCACAAACCCTCCTTTCATAAAATATGTACACCTTTTCAGTAATTGCAATCATTTTACGACATAACGCATATCATCTTGTCGTTTTTACAAAATAACACATATTATGTTTATTGATTCCACACTGAACCTATTAAATTTACCAGTATCATCCTGTAACTTCCACATACTAGAAAAACGAAACATCAACTCGCAATTTCTTTCATGAATCACTCGCCGTTCCACTTCAACTCCCTGTTCAAATCACAATTTTCTAATTCCACTAAACATCCGTCGAAGCATTTTACCAAACCAAAAAAGCCACCCATAGGGCGGCTTATGCATCCGATTCTTTATCCACAACTTCAGTTTCTAGCAGCCGCTTATACACATGGCGTCAACATTTTCCACAGTCCCCCCGACTCCCAAGACTGCAAGAGAACCGCTTCCACGTCACTCCACGTAGGGATCGCGACTCGCGCACCCAATTTTTGCACCGACAATCCCGCCGCGATGGTCGCGATGCGAATCGTCTTCTCCAACTCAAATCCCGCCGCCAAGCCAAAAGCGAAGGCGCCATGGTAGATGTCGCCGGCGCCAGTTGTGTCAATGGCATTGACGCTCATGGCGGGTATCACCACCAACTCGCCATCCTTCCGGTAGACGCTGCCCCGTTCCCCCAGTGTCATCACCACGCAATGCGTGTTCAAGGCTTCCAATTGCAAAAAGGCGGCTTCAATGGACGCTTCCGTGTCCAGGGCTTCCCCCGTAAAACTCCCCGCGAAAACCTCGGAACAGACAAGATGACTCACCAAGGGCGCCAAAATTTTCGTTTCCCGATCCAACGATCCCGCATCCAACACACTGGGTGTTTCGGGATAAGCCTTAAGGGCTTTCAAAGAAGCGTAAAGCTCCATCCCGTCGATCAGAATCGCGCCCCATTCCAAGGAAGGATCCCACTCCAATTCCAGTGGCGGGTAAGGCAGGGTACGATTGAAGAGGGTTCGGCTGCCGGTTTGCTTGTTTGCCAGAATCACGCTAAATGGCGTACGGCCACCGCGATTCCACTGCAGGTAGGTTAGATCCACCCCCACGGATCGAAACTCATCTTCAATGGCTTTTCCTTGGGGATCGTCTCCAATCACCCCGGCATAGGCAACTTTCGCTCCCCATTTCCCCATCAAATACGCGGCGTTCCCCGCGGGACCGCCCCCGCACTCCATCACCGTCTCAATTCCGTTATCCAAACTATATTTTAAATTCTCCGTTGGAAAGGATTCCAATAGATAGGTAAAATCATAGGCGCTATGGCCGATCGATAGAATTGCTTTCATTGCGTGCCCTCCTGTTTCTCCTACTTATAATATAAGCATACAAGAAATCTTTCTTTTCGAAAACTGCAAATCTTTTCCGTTCGACAACGGAAAAAAAACCAAAATCATATTCCCGATTTCCCCTTTGGAATTCCATACTGGGTATAATGAAATCAGAAAACTTTTTATTTTTTTGGACAGTTCTTCCTCTTCGTTCGTTATCTATATGAAGAGAGAAACACGAGGTGGCTTATGGTGCTCTATCAGGTTTACGAAAACAATCATCATGATTTCCTTCGATTCGCCGTCAGTTTGACTCGCAATCGCGAAGCGGGACAAGATCTGGTTCAATCGGCTTATGTCAAAGCCTTGGAACAGGACGAGCTGTTCGAGTGGATGAATCAGCATCAGATCAAGGGCTGGTTTTTCACCGTCATCAAACGCATGTACATTGACGAATATCGAAGAAAAAAGAAGGGACAAGACCTGATGAATCAAATGGAAGCAGATGCATACGAACCTTCCTTTGTTTCGCTGCTCTGCACGGCAGACGCCCTTTCAAACTTGCCGCCGCCTTTGGATCGAATCGCGTCTCTCAGGTTGGACGGTTTCACGAGTCAGGAAATCGGAGAGCAACTCAATCTGCCGGCTTCTACCGTCAGAAACCATCTGCAAAGCATTCGAAAACAGCTAACCGAGGAGGAATAACCATGAAAATCATCAATATCGGCATCCTAAATATTCAAACCGCAACACCAGAAACCTTAGAACAATGCGAAGAGATCAGCAATGTTGGATTTATGGTCGGAACCGATCAATCATTCGAGCAAATTCAACCCTGCCGCATCTCCAATATTGGCATGACGCTTAAGATTCCTTTGGGATTACCCTTGATATTTAAAGAGGAGTCTCTCACCCTTGATGATGATTTCCTAAACAGCCTGCCGGGAAAAACGGGTTTCATTGTCAATGGCGACTGCATCATTCAAAGTGAAGATGCCAATCTGATACAAGAGAAGATTCACGAGATCGTAATCAACGGCAATACCTATTGTCCGTCTTCCATAAAGGGACTGCTTTCAACCCTGGGGCGATTCAATGGACGGATGATCGCCTACGAAAACGGCGCAACTTTCTTTAAGAAACCCCTGCTCATCAATGAAACCCTCTTGTTCCGATTGCCGAAGCAAATCAGCACCAATCGCTTGCGCGCCTTCGACCCACTCCTTGCTCAAGGCACAGAATCCCTTGCCTCCATCGAGGTCTTGGATTCTTGTTGGATCGAAAAGGATGTGTTCACATCCTGGAATAACAAGCTCCATTTAGACCTAAGCGCAGAGCTTCAATTGTTGGAATCACCAGTGCGCTATCACGAATCCGACGAAACCTTTACGATCAAAGAGCTTGCATCCATCACGGAAAGCACCCTTGCAATAGACGGCGTCCTGACCATTACGGGCAATGAATTCACACAACCGAAACTTCTCACTGCCATCTGTTGCAAAACCCTGCGGGCACAGCAGGAGATTCTCAATCAACTCAAACCGCTATTGACTCCCGGAGTCAAAGCTGAAAACCTTGAATCCAATAAACGAGTCAATCACGGGAAACTGATCCTCTCGGCCTCTCAATTGACACAATTTGAGAACCCGATGCGCATCAAAAACCATGCAAGCCTTGTCTTTGATGATTCAGTGACACCGGAGCTGGTGACAAAATGGATCGCGCAAATCGAAAACTTTGGGGTAGTCAAGGCACCGGAAGCCTTAATGGCTGTCCTTGCAGAGAAAACCGTGAAGAACTTCGGAAAAATCAAGCCTATTAAACTCATAAAAACGGAAGAATCAAAGGAATATGCCTATGAAAATCTTGGCTATTTGGCCCTCTAATCTATTCCCAGCAGAGCTGGAGCACTATAATTACGACACCCACAATAATGGTCTTGCCCTCTCTCAACGAATTGAAGACATTCGATAAATCATAAACATTCTTTTCGAAAAAAACATAGTGTTTTGTTTTTCAAGTGGGTATATAAAAATAGAAGCCACCGATAGGTGGCATCATCAACTAATGATCAGTCGATTGATTGTCAATCGGCAGATTGTTTCGGCAGGTTAAATGAAAGGAAGTGTAACCATGAAATGGTTGAAACACATCTTTCCAAAAGATCTCGAGTCCTTCAATTACGAGCATGAAGACACAGCACTCGATATCTATCGGAAAATCGAGCATATCAAGTAGTTTTGTTTCGCGCCAGTTAAACTCTGGCGCTTTCTTTTTCTCTGAATTGTAAACCGAAATAATTTTCAGGTTGACAACGAGCAACTATCGCGATATTCTTTCCCCAAAAGCAATGATATCCGCACATTATTGAGACCGGCATGAACATCTACCCCAAACTTTTAGAAAAAACCTATCAAAATACCCCTCTCGCCCGCGAGAAAACTAAAAAAATAATAACCGCAGATTTGACTTGGCTAACCGCTTCAGCCAATGAGCTCCGTTTGTCTCACCAAGGGTCTTTCTTTGATTTTGCACCATCATCAATGGCAAAAGCGGACGCTGACCGGAAGACTGCCGCAAACAAAAACATGGGTAAAACAATGCGTTTTTGCACATGCTTTCCCCACAATCAAAACCTCCAGCATTATTCTGCATAAAACATACTATGAATTATGTAGAATAGCAAATCAGTAAGTAGATTATGCCCCACCGCATCTCTTTCTTACGATTCCCAGTCCTCCAACATCAGTGCCATCATATATTCGTCATAATACTGCCTGCCGATCTTCAAGGCATGGCGTTCTTCTCCAAAGATTGTAAAACCAAAAAGCTCATACAAACGTACAGCCGCTTCATTATTTGTCACTACCCACAATTGAATCAGTTCCAGCCAGTCCAATTCTTTGGCTTGATCCAAGAGTTCCATAAACAAGGCTTTGCCGATGCCCTTGTGGTGATATTTGCTGGCCACATACATCCCAAAAACGGTTCCCTTATGCCTCGTTTTGATCCGTTCCTCTTGGCTAAATCCGATCATGCCCACCAATCGCTCTTCCTCAAAGGCACCCAGAACAAAATGATTGGGCTGGGGAGAAATATAACCTTCCAAATATCGCACTCTTCGGCTCTGATCCGATTTATGCAATTCCTCTTCATAGGAAGAGCCGAAGGCTTCCGGAAATCCCCGCAAAGCTTCCAACCGCAATTCCCAAAACGCCTCCACATCTTCCGGCGTTAAATTTCGAATAATCATAATCCACCTCCATTTAGCTGGCTACAGGCTCCCGCGCTGCGCGATCGCTATAGATATAAACGAGAATTGCGTGAAGCGGCGAGCACAGCATGGCAATCACCGCCACCCAATTGGTACGATTCGAATATTGCGCGTAAAAATCGCGAAACATAATATATGTAAAGTACACCAAGAAATCCGCAATCACGATTAAAAAACCAATCGCTATGGGCGTTCGTATATAAAACAGGACATCCGTTGCAATTGATCCCGTCAATAAAAACACAAATAAATGATCCGTTTCGAATTTCCCAAACAAGGTATGAGATCCCGCCAATCTGCATTGCACCCAATTGTTTAAAAAGGGGATCCACGCGATCCACGATTTGCCGATATTCTGATTTTTAGCCATGTTTTGAAGCCCGATTGCTTTCAAAACGAAAAATACAATGCTTGTTGCCAATGAGATATACATTACAACCTCCTGCCGATCAACTTTCTGTCAGTATTCCATTTCCTTTCAACTGCTCTACTATCAGTGTATCACGATTCCAAAAAATCACAATTGTGCCTCCGGCTATTAATAGAATAAACCCAAAATGACAATCCCCTGTATAATGGATTGACAGACACAAATGCAGGCTCTTTTGAGTCTGTGTTTTTTATTTTTTTACAAGAAAAAAGGACTGATCCAGCCCCTTTCTTCCACTCCTTATGGTCTTGCTTTTGTCACATGCAAATCTGCTTTTATTTGCGCATTGCCAAAAAGACCCGCAGAAAACCATTCTGGTTTGATTATCGCACCCATCGCCTGGTTTGGACCATATTCCTTGTCAAACCACATTCTCCCTTCACACTTCACCATCGTCGTTGTTCCATCATCCTTATGGAAGAACAGTTTTCCCTTTGTAGCAAGCTGAGACAAAGAATAACAAATATTTCCCGATTCAAAATACGAACTGGTTCCCCCGCATCGCGCGCCAGGTTCTGTACACCAAACAGGCGGATTGCCAGAAGTCATGCGCAAGCGAAAAGAGAAGCTTTTCGTTCGCACATGAAGAAATAATCCCTGATCGTCAAAGGAAGGTACAACAATTGAAGAATTGGTTCTTACTACGCCAATCTCATCAATGCTAATATACTCATCTTCCTCATGTGAATAGCAGCTGCCGGTCTTCAAGTCCGTTATAGACACACACAACTTTTGCGTGTGTTCGGGTACATTCATAATCATATATCGATACTGTATGAAATATTCATGATCCGGTGCATTTCCATCATATACATACCCTGTAAACGAATAGCGATCATTGCACCCTTGATGCAATAGCCACTCATCGATCCATGTTCCATGCGCATTTGCTCGGAACGGCACAAGTCTATATTCATTTGACACCATATGATTCATTTCGTCACTTCCTCAGTTTCAACTTATCCCAAATCATACTTCTTTATTTTGTACTGCAAGGTTCGTCTGGAAATCCCCAATGACTTCGCTGTTTTTTCACGATGCCCGCCATTTCGCATCAAGGCAGCTTCAATCTCCTTAATTTCTTTGATCTCAAGCAAGTTTCTTCCATTTAATTCATTGTCTGTGCTTGTTTTTGAAATCTTTTGAATCCGGATGGGTAAATCCTCAAATTCCAAAATCCGCCCTTCCGATAATGCAATTGCACTTTCAATCGCATTTTCCAGTTCTCTGACATTGCCCGGCCACTTGTACTGCAGGAGAGCGGACATTGTCTCTTCCCCAACGGATGCGATTGACCGCCCCATTTTCTTATTGCTTTTCTGGACAAAGTAATGAACGAGCTCTTCAATGTCATCTTCCCGAAACCGAAGGCTCGGACATTCAATGCGAATCACATTTAACCGATAATACAGATCTTCTCGAAATTCCCGATTTTCTACCGCTACTTCAAGATTCCGATTGGTTGCCGCAATGATCCTCGCCTTCATCTGAACGGACTTTACAGCTCCGATCGATTCAAATTTCTTTTCCTGAAGCACCGTCAGCAGTTTCGCCTGCATGCCAGGGTTCAAGCTGCCGATCTCATCCAGAAAAATAGTCCCGTCCTTCGCCAATTCAAACTTCCCTATTTTGTGATCCGTCGCTCCCGTAAAGGAACCCTTCACATGGCCAAAAAGCTCACTCTCAATCAAATTGGCCGGCAAAACCGCGCAATTCACATGAATAAAGGGCCGCTTTGATCGATTGCTGACAGAATGAATTTCCCGGGCAACAACACCTTTCCCCGTGCCGCTATCCCCCGTCAGCAATACAGTCAAGTCCAGATCTTTGATCTTTCTGATCTTCTTACGTATTTCGCAAATGCTCTCGTGATGACCCACGATGGAAGTTTCGCCATCTTCCCGTTTTGTTTGCCCCGTCATCCTTTCGGTTACACGCAAAGCCTGTCCGATTTTTACGATCAGCTCATTGTCCTCGAAAGGCTTGGTTACATAATCATACGCGCCAAGCTTCATCGCTTCCACGGCATTGTCAATCGAACCATAGGCTGTCATAATCATCGCGGGCAGCTTGGGATAAGCTGTTTTAATATCCACCAAAAGCTCTAACCCATTTTTAAACGGCATTTGGTAATCCAGCAAAACCAAATCATAGCGCCCTTTTGTAATCAACTCGTATCCCTGAATCGCGTCGCTGGCAACATCCACCTCATATCCTTCATACAACAGCTCTTCTCGAATCACCTTTAGAATTATCTTTTCATCATCGATGACTAAAATTCTTTTCTTTTGCTCGTTCATTTCATTTCCCTCCACTCACATAAGGAAGTGAGATTCTAAAGGATGTGCCGACATTTACCTCCGAAGAAACCGCGATTTTCCCGTTCAGCTTGCCGATCGTCCGCTTCACGATGGACAAACCGATCCCATTTCCATCGGTCTTCGTGGTATAGAACGGCTCAAAAATCCGCTGCAATTCAGCTTCGTCCAGGCCTTTCCCATCATCCGTAATTTCAATCAGGATTTTATTTTTTTCTTGGAGATTGCTGCTGGAAACATAGACATTCCCTCGATTCTCAATTGCTTGCATCGCGTTGAACATAATATTCAAAAATGCCTGCTGCAACTGCACGTTGTTCGCTTGAATCAATGGCAAACCCGGCTCGTACTCCGTAAAAATGTTAATGAACTTGGATTTGGAATGGAAATGAATAATATTCGAACATTTCTCCAACACATCATTGAGGTCAATCATGGAATAATTATCTTTTTGGGTGATATAGGAGTAGGACAGCATTTGATCGATAACCTCGTTGATCCGGTCGACCTGCTGCACAATCGGTTCGATGAAATCCATATATTCCTCACTGTACCCCAGTTTTTTCTCCAAGATTCTTGAACAGCCGCGAATGCTCGTCAATGGATTTTTAATATCGTGGGCAAGACCAGTCGCCAATTCGCCCAGCATGGAAAACTGTTTCAATTGTTCGATTTCTCTTTCATAAATCCTTTGCTTCGTCTTGTCGCTTCCCACAATTACAACGCCAGTCGCATTTCCGTCCGCTTCTATCAAAGGAGAAATGGTCAGATCGGAAAAAAGCGTGCCTTTCTTCAAATTGTGAAATATCTCTTCCACAAAGTAAAACGTTTTTTTCTTCTCAATCGCATATCGAATCGCGCCGCTGATCTTCTCCAGATCTAAATCGGAAATATACTGCTGATAGGTTTGTCCAATCATCGGATCATCGCCCTGTGCAAACCGGTCAAGGCCCTGTTTGTTCACCGAGATAATTCGATCTTCCAGATCGATGCTGAAAATAAACGAAGTAACGCTGTCAAAAATATGTCGGAAATAGTTTTTTTCGATCACATTCTCATTGTCCAGCAAAACACTCTCATAGGTCGACTCGACTACAAACTTGATAATATGCAGATCTTTGTCGAGAAACGAGGGCTCTTGCCGACACGAGATGCAAAAGATTTTGTAATTGGAATACGCGCGGACAGGGACAATTATGTAGTATCCGTACAAGCCTTTTTTTATGAACGCCTTTTCATTGCAATAAAGTTCTCCCGCCCACTCTTGCACCTGCTGTTTCAAATGGACATGATCCTTCTCCGTAAAATTCAAACTGCCATCCACTTGAACATTTCCTTTGTCTGTCACGGTGACAAGGCTGATTTGATCCATATCGATCATCTTGTTGACTTGATAGGCTTGAAGCTTGTTCAATGTATTGTTCACATTACAGCTGACACTTGAGTAAATCATACACGTCCCCCATTTCTCCTTTTTACATGGTTTGTTCTTATTGTATTGTAAGAAACCATTCTTGACAAACCATCAAGAAGGATGCGAAATTTCACCAATTCCAAACAATTTCTAAAAAAACAATGCTCAGCTAATTTTCAACTCTGAGCATTGTTCTTAAGGGGTGTCTATTTATCTCATAAGGCAACTAGATCCTTCACTCCAGACTTGCTTGAGTGCTAACACATTTCAAAAACTGCAGCCGCGCCCATCCCGCCGCCAATACACATGCTGACAACGCCGTAATGCCCGTTTGTCCGTTTCAATTCCGACAAGAGTTTCGAGGTGAGAAACGCGCCCGTACACCCCAAAGGATGTCCCAACGCAATCGCACCGCCGTTTACATTCACTTTTTGACGGTCTAAATTCAACTCATTGATGCAGGCAATGGATTGCGATGCAAAGGCTTCATTCAATTCAATCAAATCAATGTCTTCAATAGAAAGAGCAGCCAGTTTCAACGCTTTTGGAATGGCAGCCGCGGGTCCCATACCCATAATTTCAGGTGCTACGCCAACAACTGCAAATGATTTGAAAACCGCCAGCGGTTTAAGGCCCAACTCCTCCGCTTTCTCCTTCGACATCATAACGGTGATTGACGCGCCATCGCTCATTTGCGAAGCGTTGCCCGCCGTCACACTGCCTCTTGCTTTGAAAACCGTACGCAGTCTGCCTAATGATTCTTCGCTTGAGTTTGGTCTGATTCCTTCATCCTTGGTGAAGAGAAAGGTTTCATTTTCCAATTTCCCATCTTTCATAACTGGTCGAACCGCTTCAATCGGAACGATCTCGTCGGCAAACTTTCCAGCTGCTTGCGCGCGTGTTGCCCGCAAATGACTCTCGACAGAAAACTGGTCTTGCATTTGTCTTGTGATCCCATAGCGTTCCGCCACATTTTCCGCCGTCAAGCCCATGGTGGCATAACTTTCTGGATAATGTTCCATTAAATATGGATTCGGTGCCATAACATTGCCGCCCATCGGCACCATAGTCATGGATTCCACACCGCCGGCAATTACAATTTCCTGTTGCCCCGCCATAATGGCATTAGCCGCATTGGCAATGGTTTGGAGCCCCGAGGAACAAAATCGATTGACCGTCTGTCCCGGAATCTCATCCGGCAAACCTGCTCTTTGCGCGATTACCCGCGCGACATTCATACCCTGCTCGGCTTCTGGAAACGCGCATCCCATAATCACGTCTTCGATTTGACTTCTGTCAAGCTGCGGAATTTTGTCCAGCACGCCATTCAATACCTGCGCTGCCACATCATCCGGCCGTGTATAGCGCAACGCGCCCTTGATCGCTCTTCCAATCGGAGAGCGTCCATATGCTACTATTACTGCTTCTTTCATTCTTCTCTCTCCCATCTAGTTTCTTAACGGCTTACCGGTTTTTAACATATGCCCGATCCTTGCAAGGGTTTTATCCTCTTTGCAGAGCGCTACAAACGCTTCTTTTTCCAATTGAAGAAGCTGTTCTTCCGTGACTTCGGTTCCCGCCGATACATTGCCGCCCGTCATCACATACGCAGTTCGATCCGCAATTTGCTTGTCATACGCACTGATAAAATTGCCCTTTGCCAAGAACTCTGAAACATATTGAAGGGACGCACAACCACTGGTGCCCAGCACTTGAATCTTTCCTTGTACCAATGGGACAAAGCTTTCACTCATATGAAGCGCTTGTTCTTTTGCACGATCCAGCAAGTAGTCTTGATTCATCACAATACGATCCGACTCTCTCATCACGCCATTGCCCATCGCCTCATATGCGCTGCCCGACACCTTCGCCATCGCCACAGTTTCCCATGCTTTACGCACATGCGGTAACGACTGACCCAAGGTCGCCTTGCCAAGATTCTCAACACTGCGAAGCAAAAGTTCCTTCGTACCACCGCCGCCAGGCAACAGTCCGACACCTGCTTCCACCAATCCCATGTAGGTTTCGATGGATGCGACAACCGCGTGAGCATGGAGTGCGATCTCGGCACCGCCGCCCAGCGTCATGCCGAATGGAGCTGCAACAACCGGTTTGCGGCAGTATTTCAGCGCCATATTGGCTGACTGGAATTTCCCTACAGTCTCGGTAATTTTCTCCCAGTCCTGCGCCTGCGCGTATCCGCCAATCATGGTCAAATCCGCACCGACAGAAAAGTTTTTCCCCTGATTGCCGATCACCAATCCCTTATAGTCCTTTTCAACGATGCGGACAGCTTCATGGATCATCTCCATCACGTCTTCTGTGACCGCATTTGACTTGGATTTGAAATTCAAGCAAGCAATCCCATCGCCCAAATCAATCAAAGACGCGCCAGTGTTCTCTACGATCACACGGTCTGTCATCGCTGCCAAGGTCAAGTATGGATTTGCAGAAGCTTCTTGGCCATAAAAATTCTCTTCACCCTTCGCCAAGCGATCCAAGACCCACGTCGGAATCGTCTCGCCCTCGGTACGCATTCTTTCTACGCTTTCACTGACCCCGATTTGATCCCAAATTTCAAAAGGACCCATCTCCCAGTTAAAGCCCCAACGCATGGCCTTGTCGATTTCCTGAAAATCATCCGCGATTTCCGGCACACGATTCGCGCTATAGAGAAGCACATCTTTCAGCGTTTCCCACACATAGTGGCATTCCTTTTCATTGCCCGCAATCATCGCTTTATACTTATTTGATGATTTCAATGCCCGCCGAACAGATGCAAACTTTTCTGGTTTGTTCTCTTGGTATGCCGCTGCCTTCGGTTCCCATTCCAAAATTTTACGTGCGCCGCCCGCTTTTTCCATCTTGTAAAAGCCTTGCTTTGTCTTATTGCCCAATTGACGATTTTGAATCATTGTATCGATAAATGCCGGCAGTTGAAAACGTGCAATTTCTTCTTCATCCTCCACTGAATGGATCACATTCCCCGCAACATGCTTGAAAATATCCAATCCCACCATATCAATGGTGCGGAAAGTTGCGCTTTTCGGTCTTCCAATCACCGGACCAGTCAATTGATCAACCTGTGAAAATGTATAGCCGTAGTTCTCCATAAGCGTTATGGCATTTGCAATCGCAAAGGTGCCGACACGATTGCCGACAAAGTTAGGCGTGTCTTTTGCAAGCACGATCCCCTTGCCCAGTCGATGCGTGCCAAAGTCAGACAAGAAGGAAACCAGTTCGGAATTGGTATCTTGGCTTGGAATCAGCTCCAGCAACTTCATATAACGCGGAGGATTAAAATAGTGCGTCCCCAAAAAATGCTCCTTAAACTCCTGCGGCATATCCTGTACGATTTCCTGAATGGAAACGCCCGAGGTGTTGGATGAAATAATGGATCCTGGTTTTCGGTATTTGGCTACCTCTTTCATAAAGTTTTGCTTCACTGCCAAATTTTCAACAATGACCTCAATCACCCAATCGCATTCTTCGATACGCTTCAAATCATCCGTAAAGTTTCCGACTGTAATCAGATCCGCGAAACGAGGATCATACAGCATGCGTGACTTCTTATGAACGGCCTTGGTTTTCCCCGTCTGGGCAAACCGATTTCGCACCACTTGATCATCCAAGGAAAGGCCTTTGGCCTTTTCCTTGTCCGTCAATTCCTTCGGAACGATATCCATCAAATATACCGGGATCCCAACTCCTGCAAAATGAGCAGCAATTCCAGCGCCCATAACCCCCGCACCCAGCACTGCCACTTTATTAATATTGAAACTCATGTTCTTCCTCACTTTCAAACCCTATTCGGCGATGATTCCTGCCTCAATCGCTTCATTTTTCAATTGCTCTCTAAATTCCGGATGTGCAACGGCAACCAATGCTTCCACGCGCTCAGAGATCGACTTGTTGTAAAGATCCGCAATGCCGTACTCAGTTACCACATACATAACATCCGTCCGCGGCACGGATATGACTTGTCCTGCCGGCAATCTTGTCATTATTGTGGAAGACTTGTTTCCCTTCTTGTCAACATTGACTGATGGCAAGCACAAGAAGCTCTTGCCGCCTTTTGAAAGACCTGCGCCTCGAACATAATCCAACTGGCCGCCTGTCGAGCTATACTGTCTGAATCCGATGGACTCCGAGCAAACTTGGCCGGTCAAATCCACCATCAAGCATGCATTAATCGAAACAAAGTTATCATTCTTGCCAATTTCCGACGGCTTGTTCACCTCGTAAATCGGTGCCAATTTCACCTTTCCGCTTCCAACAAACTCATACAATTCCTTGCTGCCCAAGCCGAATCCGGACTTCATCGGACCAGTGATCACCCCTTTTTTTGCCAGGTGAACCATGGAATCGGTAAACATTTCCGTGTGTACAGACAAGTCTTTTTTATCTTCCAATCCATATCCAATCGCATTGGATAGTCCTCCCAACCCGATTTGAATGGTTGATCCGTCTTGAATCTCAGGCAAAATGATCGACGCGATTTTCTTATCCAGCTCTGACGGTTCCGACTGCGGTAAGACCGGAAGTTCATGGTCATGCTCGCAGATCCACGTCACATCATTGACATGAACGCGGTGCTGCACGCCGTCTACTTTTGGCTGGTGCTTGTTCACTTGAACAATGATCTTGTCCGCTAACTGACAAGCCACATCATTCGCCGCAACACCCATCGGTCCAAAATACATAAATCCATCGTCGTCTGGAAGCGATACATCCGCAAGGCAAACCGTTGGATTGAATTCACGAATTGTTTGATCCAATTTTGAAAGATGCGTCAATTTGATATTAACATTGCCAGCTTTATAGAATTTTCGCGCATAAGCCCCATAGAATGTTGTATGGAAGTTCAAATGCCCCTTGTATTCCGGCGACTGCAAAAACTTGTACGGATACAAAGCCATTGCTGTCATCAAATCCACATTATCCACCATCATATATCGATCTGAAAGGGATTCCAATACTTGAATCGGTGCTGCCGAGCACGCGCCAAACCAGATCCGGTCGTTTGACTCAATTTTTGCCGCTGCTTCTTCTACGCTAATATGTTTTTGATTGTATAGATCTTTCCACTCCATCATTTCTCCTCCTTATTTTCCCACAAATACAGGTCTTCTTTTCTGTGCAAATGCCGTAATGCCCTCAACAAAATCACTTGTTCCCGAACATTGCAGCTGCAATTTCGTTTCCTGATCCAATGCCTTTTCAAAATCTGAGTAATATAAGTTGTTGATCATCTCTTTCATATTCGCAATGGAAACCATCGGCCGCGACGCCATGTATGTTGCAAACTTCTCTGTAACTGCTTCCAACTCTTCCATCGGCACCACTTGATTGACCAAATTCAATTCCAATGCGCGAGTGGCATCCACCGGCTTCCCTGTCATGACCAACTCGGTCATGGTACCCACCCCGACAATTCTAGCCAAGGAATATACATTGCCCATATCCGGCACCAGTCCGATATTCACAAAGGCTTCAATGAACTTTGCATTGTCCGCGGCAATCCGAAAATCGCAAAGAAGAGCCAGACTGAATCCCGCTCCCGCAACTGGACCATGCATGGAAGCGATCACCGCTTTTCTGCAGCGGCGCACTTTCAGCGCTGTTTGCTTCAGCTTTTCCATGGTTCCGCTAAAGTCAACCGCATTGCTTTGAATGCCCTGGATCATTTCAGCGATGTCACCACCGGCGCTAAAACCTTTTCCCGCTCCTGAAATAACAATGACCTTCGTCATTTCATCCTGTTCGCATTGATCAATGGCTTCCACCAGTTCATCAAGCATGGGTTCATTCAGCGCATTCAAATTCTTCGGATAGTTCATCTGAACATACGCAACTCCGTTTTTTACATTGATATTGATTCTTTCCATGTTTTCCCTCCTTAAAATAGTTTCTGACTTATTCATTACTATCTATTGCAAAAACCGTGCCAAACTTCCAATCCCCAAATCAAGCGATTTGATTTTCCCTTCTGTGCAAACCTTGCACAAACTTGTACCAACTTGTACCATTTTTGCACATGCATTTCACGATCATTTGTTTTCCACCTCTAATTCCCGCCATCCCAAGTTCTTTTTCTGATTCATTTCTAAATGACTGGTTTTTCTGTCCTTTCCTATCATCCCTTGCATGCGAAAAGCCCGGAAGCGGGAAGCTTCATAACGCCCTCCGCGCGGGCAAGGGGCTAAGACGTTAAGGAATGCGGGACCCTACTAAATACCTTTCAAGGATTTGAAACCACATTGACCACCATGTATGAAGATGGAACACGACCAGAAGTACTTAACTGGTCACTGAAATCGTCTAAGAGGAAAACATGCATAGTTTTTAACTTGACTTTTTGCGAACTCATCACATATAAATAGAGTATTATACTATTTTAATTATCGTGATTTTTGTATACATAATCAGCCTTTTGCTAAAAGATTCCGGAGTTTTCAAATTGAAAGACTATCAGAAAAAAGATGCAATCGAGGGGGGATAAACGGAACCATCGGATATACGAATTATAAAAATATGGAGGTACAATGATTTGACTACAAATGCAATCAATGCTGTTAAAGAAAGCAGTTTAACTGTACGATGGTTCTATTTGGCAGTAGGCGTCGTGAGTATGACATTCGCTGGCATTATCTACGCTTGGTCTATTTTGAAAACACCTTTTGGAGAAGCTTTTGACTGGAGTGCTTCACAACTGGCACTAAACTATACACTTACCATGTGCTTTTTTTGTATCGGGGGCGTGGTATCCGGGATCCTTACGAAGAAAACCTCTCCACGAGTAACGCTTCTTGCAGCAGCGGCTTTAACGTCTGCAGGCTTTTTCCTAGTATCCCAATTGGACGGCCAAATTTGGATGCTGTACTTATCCTACGGATTTATGTGCGGTCTTGGAATCGGTATGGCTTATAATGCGGTTATCGCTGCTACCAACGCCTGGTTTCCCGATAAAAAAGGATTTTGTTCCGGTGCTTTGATGATGGGCTTTGGCGCTAGCGCACTTGTCTTGGGCAGTGCTGCTGGAGCAATGATCGGATCGGATACCGTTGGGTGGAGAAACACCTACATGATTCTTGGCGCTTTAATGGGTGCGGTGATGCTGATTTCTGCACTGGTCGTACGTTTCCCCGGGGATAATGTTGTTCTTCCTGAAAAAGAAAAGAAAGCGGACAGAAAGAGTGAGCAGTCATTCGAGGTGAAAGACTATACCACAGCAGAAATGCTACGGCAACCTACCTTTTGGCGCTTTTTTCTTTATACGATTACTCTTTATGCTACGGGAAGTACCGTGATCAGTTTTGCCAGGGATCTTTCAATATCAGTTGGAGCTTCGATTGCCTTAGCGACTAGTTTAGTGGGTGTGCTTTCTGTCTGCAATGGTCTGGGTCGAATTTTCTGCGGCATCACTTTTGATAATTTGGGCAGACGCAAGACGATGCTGATTGCAAGTGGTATTGCCATTCTGGCTTCTTTAGTGTTGCTGATCGCAGTTTTAAACAATTCAATAGCAACCTGTATCGTTGGTTTGTGCTTGACGGGTATCGCCTATGGATGTTCTCCAACCATTTCTGCAGCTTTAATCGGAACATTTTACGGGACAAAGCACTTTGGAATGAATTTTAGCATCTCTATCATGGCGCTGATTCCGGCAGCCTTTACAGCCACCCTTGCATCTGAACTTGTAGGCTCTACAGGAAACTATGTTACACCATTTATGATGTTGATCGCCCTTTCTGTTCTTGGTCTGCTATTGAATGTCAGCATTCGAGAACCATAAGGATAGATATAAAAAAACCCTAAAAAGCGGACACCGACCGAATCGGCTATGGGAATCTTTAAAACGGGCAAATGAAAAGCCCGGAAGAGGGTTCTTCCGGGCTTTTCTAAAAATAAGAGGGTCTTGCGTTTAACGATTGCACTTTCGCTTCAGTTCTTCCCAGTTCTTGTCGACTTCTGCTTGAATCTCGTCGATCAAATGACGGTTCTCCGGAAGGAACAAATGCTTGAAGCGTCCCTGTACCTTGAGGTACTCCTCGACAGGAAGCTTCTTTTTCGGCTCATAGGACAAATGCCATGCGCCGTTGATTACCTCAAACATTGGCCATACACAGGTATCTACAGCCAATTTTGTCACCTCCATCAAGCGGGAAGCTTCATAACGCCATCCGCGCGGACAAGGCGCCAAGACGTTAAGGAATGCGGGACCCTGCATGTAGATCGCCTTTTCGGCCTTCTCATGAAGATCCTTCATATTCGTCAGAAAGGTGGTTTGGGCAACATATGGGATATGGTGAGAAACCATAATCTCCGTCAAATCCTTGCGGTATTGCTGCTTGCCGTTGGAAACCGATCCAACGGGGGTTGTGGTGGTATCCGCGTATTTAGGCGTTGCCGATGAACGCTGAATGCCCGTATTCATGTAGGCGTTGTTGTCATAGCAGACATAGACCATGTCGTGGCCCCGCTCCATGGCGCCGGACAGGGATTGAAATCCGATATCATAGCTGGAACCGTCACCGCCGAAGGTAATGAACTTCACGTCCTTGTCAATCTTTCCTTTTCGTCGCATGGCATTATAAGCCGCTTCCGCGCCGCTCACCGTTGCCGATGCATTCTCGAAAGCGTTATGGATAAATGGATCTTTCCACGACGTATACGGGTACATAAAGGTCGAAACCTCCAGGCAACCTGTCGCGCAGCCAATGACTGCTTGATCTTCCGGCTTCATGGCTCGTAAGATCCCGCGAACCGCTACTGGCGCGCCGCAACCGGCACACATGCGGTGTCCGCCGGAGAGACGTTCCGGTTTACTCATATTTTCTTTAAAATCGTACATATTCTCTCCTCCTATTCCCGAACATCCAAGTATCGGTAGACATCACCTGTTTCATCCGTCTTTACAATCTCTTGCAGGGCGTCAAATACAGTTTTAATGCTTTCCACGCGCACGTCGCGTCCGCCCAGGCCATAAATATAATCGATCATTTTCGGTCTGGTTTCCAAATCGTACATGGCCGCTTTCACCTCGGCAAACACAGGCCCGCCCATGTTCGAGAAGCTCTCTGCCCGGTCCATGATCGCAATGGCTTTCAGGTGCGACAACGCACCAGCGATTTCTTCCCCCGGGAAGGGACGGAACATGCGAAGCTTCAACACACCGGCCTTGATTCCCTGCGCTCTAAGACGATCCGCTGTTTCCTTTGCCGTACCGGCAGCAGAACCCATGATCACAACAGCAACTTCCGCGTCATCCAGTCTGTACTCTTCGAAGTAGCCGTAGCTTCTTCCGGATAGCGCTTCAAACTCCTTGCCAATTTCCATTACCACGCGCTTCGCATTTTTCACGGCTTCCGCCTGCTGACGCTTGTGCTCGATGTAAAAGTTCGATGAATCGTAAGGGCCGATGGAAATGGTTTCATTGGGATTTAAAAGGTAATGCTCCGGCTCGTACTCTCCAACAAAGGTTTTTACGATTTCGTCTTCCAAAAGTTCGATGTTTTCAACCGCATGGGAGGTGATAAAACCATCCTGGCACACCATGCCCGGAAGCATCACGTCCTTGTGCTCGTTGATTCGAACAATTTGAATCAGATTGTCATAGGCTTCCTGGTTGTTTTCTGAGTATAGCTGAATCCAGCCGGCATCTCTGGCTCCCATGGAGTCGGAATGATCCGCGTTGATGTTGATAGGACCCGAAAGGGCACGGTTGACAACCGAGATCGTAATCGGAAGTCTTGAAGACGATGCGATGTACAGGATCTCATGCATCAAGGCCAATCCGCATGAAGATGTTGCTGTCATGGTTCTGGCACCCGCCGCTTGGGAACCGACACAGGCGGAAATCGCGCTATGCTCGGACTCTACCGGTACAAACTCCGTATCAACTTGGCCATTGGCGACAAATCGAGAGAAGTACTGCGGCACTTCTGTTGACGGGGTAATAGGAAAAGCTGCAACCACGTCCGGATTGATCTGCTTCATGGCAGTTGCTACGGCTTCATTGCCGGATAATCGTTCTCTGATCACTATTTCCCCTCCTTTACCATCTTGATTGCGTCGAATGGGCAGACGTTCACACAGATGCCGCATCCCTTGCAATGATCATAATCAAATTCCAATCGCTTCTTGCCCTCCACAGGGATCGAACAATCTGGGCAGACCGGCGCGCACAACAAGCATTGCTTGCACTTGTCCCAATCCATAACGGGACGCTCGGTTCGCCAGTCTCCGGTAATGAATTCTTCTGAGTTTCCCGGCGACCATACGGTTCCGCCCGGCAAAATTTCTTTCCAGGTCACATTCTGATTATTTTTTTTCATTATGCATTCACCTCTTGAAGGGTCAGCTTCACGGCCGCCATATTTCCCGCAATCACTTCCGGCTTGGTAGCGAATTTATGATGGAAAGAGGCTTCAATTCCTGAAACAAACTCCGCCTCGTCCATGATTCCAGCAATCTTCACGAGGGCTGACAGCATCGGAATATTCGGGAAATTCTTGCCGATGGTCGCCACGGAAATTTTCTCCGCGTCAATGACGAAAAAGTTCCCCTTATAACCGCCCAATCGGGCGTGAATCTCTTCTCGGCTTTTCTTGCTGTTGATCAGAATCGCGCCGCCCGACTTGACGCCTTTGGCTACTTTTGCCGGTTCAATCAAGGTGTCGTCAATGACCACAACAAAATTGGGATCATAGATGTTTGAATGCACCCGGATCGGGTCTTCATCAATGCGGTTGTACGCGGTAATGGGCGCTCCCATCCGCTCCGGGCCGTACTCTGGAAATCCCTGTACGTATCGTCCCGTTTCAAATGCAACATCAGCCAGAAGCAGCGCGGCTGTTTTCGCGCCTTGTCCGCCTCGTCCATGCCATCGAATCTCTATCACGTTTTTTCCCTCCTTATAATATTCCCTCATCAACTAATATCTCTGCCACCCATGCGGCCGCCGATCCCACAACAACTGGACATTTATCCTTGCTGTGCGCTCCCGCTTCTTCAAAGGCAGGCTTATCTTCCAAAATCCTCAGGCTAAAGCTTCGCCCAAAAATCTCTTTATGTACCTCTCCGCAAATCACGGTGCCGTAGGTCTCGATAAATCGATCATGAAGACGCTTGGTCAGGGCATAACACTTATCCTTTTCCGCGCGATCCCCGTCAAAGTTTTCTCGCACACGTCCAGCGAATAGGCCCAAGGCCAATACACCGCCGGAATAACCGCCGCATACGCCGTCTCCATAGAGGGACATTCCCGCGGCAAATCCATTGGCAGCCCGAAACAAGGTCGGCTCTTCACGGTCCAAAAGGTCTAAAACCGCCGCCAGGGTGCATTGGGCGCACCCCTTGTAGTCCCGCTCATATCGATAGCCCAGCTCATATCCTTTTCGCATCCACGAAAGTTTCTCTTCCTGTTCCACCAAAGATGGCTCTCTGTCCAACTCCATCACCATGGCAACCAATTCCGGCTGGCGATTCCAAGCCGTTGCCTTCACAATTTCACACTTGATGTCGTTGCCGCCAAAGATTTCAGGACGCCCTGCCTTCAACGCTTTTCCAGCAAGACCGGCGCTGAAAAACGGCCAAATCCCCGCCAGACGAATCTCTTGAATCACGACATTGAGGGAAGCAAAATCTCCCATCCAATTCTTCATCAATTCCGCCGATTCAATTCCTTTCCACTCTTGCGTCAATCCAGCAGCGTAAGCGGATGCTTGCTTTCCATCGCTATTTTTCTCCACCCACGCAATTGCACCCGCAACCGCTTCCAGTGTTTGAATTTCCTTCATTTTCGCTCCTCCTTATCAAAAATCCCCCGACCGGGGGATTTCTGGATGCTACTTCGTTGGATCCAACAAGATTTTGATGCCCTCTTTCTTTGAAACGGTTTCAAAGGCTTTTTCCCAATCGCTCAACGGGAAGACATGAGTGACAATCAAATCTGTGCTCAATTTTCCATTCTGAAGCATCTTCAACGTTGTTTCCCACGCTGTTGGCACTTGCGCATGCGAACCATATACGTCCAATTCTTTCTTCTTGATCGTATGGAAGTCGAGTTCAATCGGAGTTGTAAATACGCCCATCGGTACAAATCGGCCGCGTCGTCGAACCACTTTCATGGCTGTATCCACCGCTTTCACATTTCCAGTGGCTTCAACAACAACATCAGCGCCAAATCCATCAGTCATTTCTTTAACGATCGCTTCCAGATCTTCGGTTTGAATATCCACTACTCGATCGATTCCCATCTTCAAAGCCGCGTCCAATCGTGGACGGTCCGCAGTCAAGCCTGCAACCACAACGATTCCGCCTTGCGCTTTGGCTACTTGGGCAACACCCAAACCAATGGTTCCAGGTCCCATGACAACGACAACATCATTGACATATACCGGGCACCTTTCTGCCATGGCGTGCACACCGCATGCCATCGGCTCCACACATGCCGCCTGATCGAAGGTAATCTCCTCCGGAAGCGCCATTACGCTGCCTTTCCAAGTAACAACATACTCGGCAAATCCGCCGTTTTGAGCAGATCCCAATCCCTTGCGCTCAGCGCAATGGTTATAAAGTCCCTGTTTGCAGAAACGACACTTGCCGCAAACATGATAAGTCGTTTGAGTCAATACGCGTTGTCCAATTTCAAAGCCTTCTACGCCTTCGCCCACTTCATCAACGATTCCGGCGATTTCATGGCCCAAAACAACCGGCGGTTTCAAGGCGAATCCGCCCTGATTGATATACACCCAGTCAGTCTGGCAAATTCCCGCGCGAATAATCTTAATTCGCACCTGATCTTTTCCAGGCACAGGTATTGGTA
The DNA here is from genome assembly GCA_030625815.1 of Eubacteriales bacterium. GTDB lineage: Bacteria > Bacillota > Clostridia > Tissierellales > GPF-1 > GPF-1. Next base: position 159,509 of record DAOUQF010000002.1, on the reverse strand, counting down.
GCTCATGCATGGAAAAATGGCCCGGTTCAATACTTTCTTTCACTAATGCTCTCATTATTTTTCCTCCTTATCACGCTCATGCCAAAAGCCTGCGAATCCCTGACGGGTTTCCACATACATCCGGTAGAGCTTCCGATATCGTTTCGTCCAATTTAAGTTCGGTTCAAATCGATCAAACTCCGGTTCAAAGCCTTCAGGATTCGATCGAATCGCCTCCCAGGTTGATCTTGCGATCCCCAGCAAGCCCAATTCCTCTTCCCTTGGTCGTTTTACAGATTTGCCGGTTGCATCCGCCACCATTTGACAGATCAGATTGCTCTTTGCGCCGCCTCCCGTGAAAATCAGGGATTCCCCCGTTTCCGGCAGGTGAGCCAAGCAATCCAGTACAGAAAGGACTAATCCTTCATAAACCGCGCGCATCATTTCCCGTGCGCCGTGTTCTCTGCGCAAACCGATAAATGAACCGCAAGCAAATGAATCTTTTACAGGGGCTCTCTCCCCATACAGGTATGGGTGATAGAGTATGCCCGTCTCGCCAGGTTCCAATGGACTGATGATTTCTTCAATTTCCCGATAGGTCTTTCCCTGCATAAACAGATCCCGCGCCCATTCGATGGAAGCCGTTCCATTCAATGTCGACATCAGCCTCAAATAGGTGTTCTCCGGCACATGACACAGAATGCTTCCCAGGGTGTAGGGTTCACTCGCCTGTTCTTTGTCGATGACAACGCCGTTGGCCAAGGTCGTGCCCAAAATGATGCAGGCATCCTTCAGCTTGGATGCGCCCGCTCCATAACAAACAGCGATCACATCGATCGCGCCGGCTATGACAGGAATCCCGGCTGACAGCCCCGTTGCTTCAGTGATGGACGGTTGAATGGCGCCCACAATATTTTTGCTGGCAAGGATCGGCGGCATTTTCGAAAACGTATCGCCAATTCCCAATTCATTCAAGCCTTCTTGCACATATTTCTTTTCAAAAATATTGATCATCGCCGTTGAAGCGTCTGACGCCTCGGTTGCAATCTCACCCGTCAAACGATAGTTGAGATAATCCTTGCAATGAAGAACATGGGCGATTCGCCGATAATTCTCCGGCTCTTCTTCCTTCAGCCAACGCAGAATCAGGGTGTTCCCTCCCGCAAAGTTCGGCGTTACACCCCGCTTGCAGCAGTTCTGATCCGCGAGTTCCAGTTCCGGAATCGACAGGGATTTGCTTCTCGTGTCATTCCACAAAATAGCCGGCCGCACAGGCTCGCCCTCTGCGTCCAATCCCCACATGCCGTCTCCTTGACCTGTTATTCCAATTCCCTGAATTTGAGCGAAGGCTTCCGGCGTGGATTCACGCAATTTCTTCAGCAGTTTTATCACTTGTTCCCACAATGTGGGCATGTCAATCTCACAAGCGCCGGTAAAGGGGTGGCTGACCGCCACCGCTTCCGATTCCAACGCAATTGTTCGATAAGATGAGTCCATGATCGCTATCTTTAATCGGGACGTTCCCGCATCGATCACTAAAATCATGGGTGCCTCCTAGAATTTTTCTAGCGCCTGTTCAAAGTCTGCAATAATGTCTTCTACGTTCTCGATTCCCAAAGAAACACGGATCATGCCGTCAGAAATACCCATGCGTGCGCGATCATCCGGTGCGATCTTGCCGTGAGTCATGGTTGCCGGATGCTGAACCAAAGTATCCAAATCGCCAAGAGAAACGCAATATTGCGCCATCTGAAGCTCGTTGATTACCTTTTGCGCTTCTGGAATTCCGCCGTCAATGGTGAATGCAACCAAGCCGCCGAATCCATTGCCGGTGAAAATGCTTTTTGCCATTTCATGCTGAGGATGATTCTCCAAACCCGGGTAAGAAACGTCAACCACTTTTGGATGATCCATCAACCATTTCGCAAAAGTCATCGCCGACTCGCAATGCTGCTTCATGCGCAGGTGCAATGTTTTTGCACCTCGTAATCCCAACCAGCAAGCGAATGGAGAAGGAACCGGGCCGAGCTCTTGATAGATGCTCGCGCGTAGAGACTCTATGTACTCCGCGCCGCCGACGATGATTCCACCTACGTGGTCGCCGTGGCCGTTAATATACTTCGTTGTTGAGTGAACGACAACATCTGCACCATGCTCCAATGGACGGAACAAGTACGGTGTCGGGAATGTATTGTCCACGATGCTCATCAAATTGTTTTCTTTCGCAAATGCGATCATCATTGGAATGTCGATCAATCGAATCGTTGGATTCAAGACTGCTTCCAGATATACGATCTTTGTAGTCGGACGAAGCGCCGCTTCCAATTCAGCTTTGTCATATCCATTTACAAAAGTCACTTCGATATTCATTTCTTCGAAGATCTTTGTCATCAAGGCATAGGTTCCGCCATAAACTGTCGCGCAGCTGATCATATGATCGCCGGCATGAAGCTTGCCCAACAAAGCCAAAGAAATGGCTGCCATACCAGAGCCTGTCGCCAAAGCGGCTTCAGCACCCTCCAGTGTCGCTATTTTTGTTTGGAACATATTTTGAGTAGGGTTCCGAGAACGCCCGTAGGTGAAGATGCCCTCTTTGTCGCCGTTTAAGTACCGTTCCATTTTCTCCGGAGTCCATACATACGTACTCGTCAAATACAATGGCGATACCAATGCACCCGTTTGTTCATCGGGATGTTGTCCTGCATGCACGGCATTGGTTTCAAAGTTTTTTGTTTTCATTTCCATTTTTTACTTCCCCCTATTGTCCATAAGTATTTAGAAACAGTTCTCTACAATATGTGATTTCCTTATCCGACAACCGTGTTACGGTACCCATGGTTCTCGCCTGATAAATCACTTTCGCAGCATCCTCACACATCACAGCCGCCACCAACGCATGCTTCACATTGGTTCCAACCGCGATGACGCCATGGCTTTGCAATAGACAGGCATTGGAATCTCCAATATGCTCCACCACCTGAATTCCGATGGTTTCACTGCCCGGTCTGGAATACGGTGCGCACGGCACGTCGCTTCCCACCTCGTTCGCGAGTGTTGTCAATGCGCAGGGAATTCCTTCCCCAAGCACAGCAAAGCTTGTCGCATAGGGTGAATGTGTGTGAATGACTCCATGGATATCCGGGCGATGACGGAAGATATACAATAACCCTCCCATATCGACGGACGGTTTCATGGCTCCTTCGATGACGTTGCCATCGATGTCCACAACCACCATATCCTCTGGCACCAAATCCTCATACGCCATCCCACTCGGGGTGATGACGAGATATCCCGTTTCCGGATCCCGCCCTGTTACATTGCCGCCGGTCAAGCTGACTAAGCCGTTCTGCTTCAATGCGTTTGCGGACTTTAATACTTCCGCCTTCAAATTCTCAAGCACTTTGAATATCCTCCTACTTCAATCCATCGTTGATTTCAACGAGGATCTTAACGTGTTCATTTCCCTTGGCACAGATGGCTTCAAATCCATCTTCCACAATACGGTCCAAGGTTGCCTCCCCAGTAACCAATGGCATTGGGTCTAATTTCTCGGCTGCAATCAACTCCAAAACATCTTGAATTTCATTCACGTTGGCTTGAGAGGTTTTGATGACCCGCTCGCCTTCTTGAATTAAGTTCATGTTGATTCTTGGCGGGCTGGAAAAAACACCCATAATCATCAACGTGCCATTGCATCTCAATAGGTTTACTGCCAGATCCAAGGTCGGTTCCAAACCAACCGCCTCATAGGATACATCCACCAGGTCACCGTTGCGCTTCTTCACGCCTTCAACCGGATCTTCTACTCTTCCGTCAATATATATGCCACCGAAGGTTTCCACGAATTCGCGTTTTCCTTCGCCTTGTCCAATTACATATACCGGCTCGGCCCCTGCCGCCTTCGCAGCGATCAAGCAACTCAATCCAATCATGCCGGGTCCAACAATGGCTGCTGTCTTTCCAGTCAAATCGCCGATTTGTTGGGTCGCGTGCACACCGCAAGCAATCGGTTCTGTCAGAGCCGCTTCCTTTAACGTGACATTCTTCGGTACCAAGAACAACTGATGTTCCGGAATCGCCACGTACTCCGCAAATCCGCCATCTTTGCCGACTCCGATAAATCCGAGCTTTTCGCAGATGTTTTTTCTACCAGTCTTGCAGAACTCGCATTCGCCACAGACCAATGAGCCTGACGCAGTCACGCGATCTCCTACTTTCCATTCAGTTACGCCTTCACCGACTTCATCAATGATGCCGGCGTATTCGTGGCCCTGCACCAAGGGTGCAGTTTCACCCGTCAATCGATGGGGTTTTTCCACCGGGATCCAAAGGGGTCCCAGATATTCATGCTTGTCAGTGCCGCAGATTCCGGCCCAGGCAACGCGCACGCGCACTTCGCCCTTCTTTGGAACCGGCATTTTACGCTCTTCTACACGGACGTCTTTATGTCCATACCAAACGGCTGCTTTCATTATTTGTCCCCCTTTCCCCAGAAAAGTCGGCGATGGATCCAAGCGATCTTATCGGCAACTTCCATCTTCCAGAAGGAATCATTGGAAAGGAGCTCATCCGCTACGGCGTCAATGCCTTCCATAAATTCAATAGAAACCTCGCATGCTTTCGTCGCATCTAAGCGATATGGATACAGGTCCAATGAATACCAGCCCTCATAGCCGAGTTTCTTCAACCAATAGAAGAGTTCCAAGCTTTGTAACAGTCGAACAGAACCAAACATCATATCGTCATCCGCCATGCGGTAATTATCGTTCAAATGCAAATGGAACAGCCGTCCCGACGTCAACAAAACGCTGGCGATCTCGGCAGGATTTTCATCGGCGTTCAATGCGTGTCCCACATCGAGAACCGCACCAACATTGGCTTGTCCCGTTGCTTGCGCAAGAGCCAAAACCTTGGCGCCTGAATTGACTATGCACTTCATTTTAGGCTCGCTGACCTTGTACTCAATGGCAATCTTCACATCTCTGCGGTATAGTGCGCAGGCGCGAATTCCTTCGATCATGCGTTGCCATGCGGCAACATAATCAATCTCAAAGGCATAATCAAAACCATCTTGACCCAACCAAAGATTCACCGTTTCCACACCCAATTCGATAGCCACATCCATGGCTTCCTTGGTCAGTTGAATGGCTTTCATTCGTTGCGTTTCATCCGGAGATGAGAAAGACCCAGTTGCCCATTCTCCATCGCAAACCACTTCAACAATCAAGCAAATCGGCTGAAGTCCATTCTCCGACAACAATGTTTTTACCGCTTCAACATTCTCTTTGTTGACATCATACGGGTAGCAAATTTCAACCCCTTTCAGGTTTTTAATTTGACCGGCACGTTTGATTCGTTCTTCAAAAGGAATGTATGGCTTGTAACCGTCTCCGACATAGCGGTCGCTTCCCGTTCCATACGCCCAAATTCCCAGTCCTAATTTCTCCATTTTCGCCTCCGTCAATCCATAACTAGCCCTCGCTAGCATTCACACCCAAGCTAGCATAAATAACCCAAACCAGCTAACTATCCTAGATACGCCTTCATCAATTCCGGATCATTGCGCAAGTCTTCCGGCTTTCCTGATTTCTCAATCACGCCTGTCGACATCAAGTACGCTCGATCGCAGATCTTGAGGGCTTTCATCGCGTTTTGCTCAACGATTAGAATCGCCGTGCCGCGTTTGTTGATCTCTTTCACAATTTCAAAAATTTGATTTACAATCAATGGCGCCAATCCCAGGGAAGGCTCATCGAGAATCATCAATTTTGGATTGGCCATCAAGCCCCGACCAACCGCCAGCATTTGCTGCTCGCCGCCGGATAGGTGACCGCCGTACTGATCCTTCCGCTCCAAAAGACGCGGAAACAATTCGTAAACTTCAATCAAGTCCTTCTCAATCTGCGCTTTGTCCTTTCTAAGGAAAGAACCAATCATTAAATTCTCATAAACCGTTAGATTCGAAAAGATTTGTCGGCCTTCCGGCACATGTACAATTCCTTTTCCAACGACTTGATACGGCACCCGTGGCATTTCTTCTCCATCAAATTGTACGGAACCCTCGGTTTGCTTCATCACGCCCGAGATGGTTTTCAACAGGGTCGATTTGCCCGCTCCATTGGATCCTAAAACCGCAACAATCTCGCCTTCGTTCACCTCGATGCTCACCCCGCGAAGGGCTTTAATTCCGCCGTAGGCAGCGTGAAGGTTTTCAATTTTAAGCATCGTCTTCACCTCCTAAGTAGGCTTCAATTACCGCAGGATTGCGCTTGACTTCATCCGGCGTTCCCATGGCAATGGTGGAACCAAAATTCAATACCGCAATCTCGTCACAAAGACTCATAACGAAATCCATATGATGCTCAATCAAAAGAATGGTCAGGTCAAAGTTTTCATGAATATTTTGAATGAATCGCACCAATTCTTCCGATTCCTTTTCATTCATGCCCGCCGCTGGCTCATCGAGAAGCAAAAGCGATGGATTTGTCGCAAGGGCTCGCGCAATCTCCAACTTTCGCTGATGACCGTAAGGCAACGCGCCTGCAGTATCGTCTCGCATCTCTTCCAGTCCAACAATTTGAAGCAACTTGATGCATTTTTCCTTGATCTCTTCTTCATTCTTTTTGAATCGGCCAAACTTCGTCATGGCCTCAAATATCCCGTATTTCGCATCCGCATGGCAGGCGATAATAACGTTGTCGAGAACGCTCAAGTTGCCAAATAAACGAATGTTCTGGAAGGTTCTCGCGATTCCCATGTTGGAAATCTCGTAAGGAGCTTTCTTGATGACGCTCTTCCCATTTAAGAAGATCTCTCCCATGGTTGGTTCGTAGATTCCTGTAATCGTGTTAAATATTGTTGTTTTTCCGGCTCCGTTCGGTCCAATCAATCCATAAATCTTTCCCTTCTCCAAGGTTATGGAGAAATCATTGATCGCCTTAACGCCACCGAAATGTTTGTGTAGGTTTGTTATCGTTAAGATCGGCATCATTTTCCATCACCTTTCGTTTGAGTTGGGTTGTTCTTTTTAAAGATTCGCTCGTAGAGCGTAAAGATCGGTCGAAGGGAGAATTCTCGGTATCCCATCAAACCGCTTGGCTTCAATACGATAATGATAACAACGGCTAGCCCGTACAGCAGCATCCGATATTCCGCAGCCGACCGGAAAATCTCCGGCAGAACCGTCAAGAGAATCGTTGCCAACACGGACCCGGACAAACTGCCCAAGCCTCCGATAACCACGGTAATGGTCAATTCGGCCGATTTTGGCAGGTTAAACATGATCGGAGAAATAAACATATAATAGTGAGCCAACAATGCGCCCGCCATACCCGCGTAAGCGGCGGAAATCATAAAGGAATATTCCTTGAATTTCGCGGTGTTAATTCCCACGGCTTCTGCGGCAATTTCCTGCTCGCGGATCGCCATCAAGTTGCGTCCATACTTCGATCGGAGGAAGTTCCATGCGCCAAGAAAGGCCAACATCGTTATTCCAACCGCAATAAACATCGTTGTTTTGGGAGGAATCCCCGACAAGCCTCTAGCACCTCCGGTAATCGGTTCTGCGAAGAGGAACAAGAGCCGAACGGATTCGCCAAATCCCAAAGTCGTAATTAAAAAGTAGTCACCTTTTAGTTTTAGTGTTAATTTTCCCAAACCGAGTGCAACGATTGCCGCGATGATTGGTCCTACGACCAATGCAACCGGAAACGGTGCCCCATATTTTGTCGTTAATATTGCCGATGCATATGCACCGATCGCCATAAATCCCGCGTTTCCAAAGGAGAACAAGCGTGTAAAGCCTGTTAAAATGGAAACTCCAAGTACCGCGATCACGTTGATGCAGACCAGAATAATAACGCCTTCTACATATCCAGACATATCTTCACATCCTTCTTAGGCTTTATCTTGAATGTCTTTGCCCATCAGACCCGTTGGTCGAACAAGCAAGATCGCGATCAATAAAATAAATGTAATCAGATCCCGTAAACCAGAATGAATATAAGCAGAAACCAAGGTCTCCAAAAGCCCGATGCTCATGGCGCCGACAATGGCTCCCTGAACGGATCCCAATCCCCCGAATACCGAAGCGATAAAGGCTTTTAAGGCGACATTGCCCAACTGCGGATAAACCGTATACTTCATTCCATACAATATTCCCGAAATACCGGCCAATGTACCGGCGAGGAAGAATACCAACATAATATACTTGTCAACGTTGATGCCCAAAAGCGATGCTGTTCCCATATTGGAAGAAGCCGCCTTGACCGCCAAACCGAATTTGGTTTTGGTAATCAAATACTCGAGGCCAATAATGGCAACAATGGCAATGCCTAAAGATACCAAGTCCAAAAGCCCGACTGACAAGCTTCCGATCTTAACTGCGCCTACCGGCAATATCTGCGGGTACATTTTGAATTTTGGTCCAAATACAACGATCGCCAAGTTTTGGAAGGTTGTAGAAAGGCCCATAGCTGCAATCATGAGAAACATCGTCGGTGAATTATTGTCACGAATGCGTTTATATGCAATTTTTTCATTGAATACACTGATGAAGCCAGCTCCGACAACTGCCAGAATTACGGCAAAAATAAAGGGCATCTGCAAGGCTGTCACGGACAAGATGCCAATATAAGCTCCAAGCATCGCAACCTCGCCGTGCGCCCAGTTAGAAAAACCCAATAGGCTGTAAATTAGCGCGTAGCCTGTGGCCAAAAGCGCATAGATCCCACCAACGGAGATCCCATTGATTAATTGTTGTAATAACAAGGTTCTCACCTCAATTGCTTAGATTTTTTGTTGCATTTTGTGAAATTTTTGTCGTTTTTTAGAAAATCGCTTGATTTCTCATCTGAATGTGGTACAGTAGATTTGTTAAATTTTATTGATCATGGGGGGGAGTAGGCGAACACTTAGCCCGCCTCCTCTTGATATGAGCGCCCGTTGGTCCGGGCGCTTTTCCTTTATTCATTTCTATGGTCGGAAGTCGCCTACAAATGTCTGCGTCATATCCTTGATTTGATATACACTTACAGATTTGTCTGGGTTATGTGTCGCTGGATCAACTGTCAAGTCGCCTAGAAGACCGGCAAATCCAGTTGTGGTTTCCAACTCGTCTCGCAATTTCGCGATATCAACTTCACCCGCACGCTCAATCGCGTCTTTGATCCAATACAATCCGTCATGACCGAACAATGCTTCTGTTTCCGGAACCAATCCGTCAAACATTTCAACATATGCGTCATAGAAAGGCTTTGTAACTGGATTTGCGAATGATGGTTGAGATGTGTAATAACATCCTTCCAATGAAGCGCCTGCCATTGTGATCAACTCTTTTGAGTCCCAACCGTCAGCGCCCAAGAAGATTGCATCGATTCCCAATTCACGTGCTTGGTTTGCGATCAATGCTACGTCTTTGTAGATCCAAGGAACCAAGATAACGTCTGGGTCCAAAGGAGCAATCTTAGACAATTGCGCACGGAAATCATTTTGACCCGATTGTGCTTCTACTATTGTTAAGATCTCGCCGCCTTTTGCTTCAAATCCTTCAACGAAGAATTCAGTTACGCCGGCAGAGTAGTCTGAGTTCAAGTCCATGATTACAGCTGCGTTTTTCGCGTCTAGTTCATCCATTGCGAATGCTGCCAATACACGGCCTTGGAACGGATCGATAAATCCAATTCGGAATGAATATGGATGAAGGTTTCCGTTTTCATCAACTGTTACCAATGGGTTTGATGCTGCTGTTGCGATCGCAGGAACTTCCATTTGATCCGCTACGGCTGCCATTGGAATGTTACAGCTTGAGAAGTTTGTTCCAACAACTGCGATTGCGCCTTGAGAAACGAGTTTCTTGTATGCGTTTACCGAGTCAATTGGATCGCCTTTGCCATCCAAACCAATAACTTCAATCGGGCGTCCTAAGATGCCGCCTGCATCATTGATTTCTTTGGCTGTCAATTCCATGCCATTCATTCCAGCCTGTCCCCAAACTGCGGTTTCACCGGACAATGCACCAACATAACCAATTACAATTGGCTCTACTGCCGGTTCACCTGTCTCTGCTGCTGGTGCCTCACTAGCACAACCTGCTAGCATAGATACTGCGAGAAGTACAACGAGTAGTAAACTGAGTCGTTTTGAGAATGATTTCATTCTGTTTTTGTCCCCCTTCATTTCCCTCATTATTGGTTCCCCCCAATCACAATTCTACTTACTTTCTAACCAAACGTTTTCCTTATATACAAACCTCTGCAATCATCATGCAAAGGAAAGCACCTCTTTTGCTGTTTCCAAATCCGTCACCAGAATGTCTGGAATTCCTGTATGAAGAGCGCCCGCGATGGCTTCCGCCTTATCGATTCCACCCGCCACACAAATCACAGTCTTCATATTTCCCATACTCTTAAGATCCACACCCATCAACACCTCATCCAATTCGGATGAACAGGCCTGTCCGTCTTTATCAAAAAACCGCATGCACATATCTCCAACGGCTCCTTTTTCCTGCAAGTACGTAAACCACTGATCGCTCAAATGATGTTCTTTAAAGAGGACCGATTCTTTCGACATGGATCCAATCCCAATCAATGAGATCGTCACTTGATTCCAAAGCTCCATCACATGGGTGATGGATTCGTCTTCCATTAAACCCGCTTTCACCATATGGTTGGCTACGACTGCCGGACAATACAAGATGTTCGGATCCGAGTCGTAGATTTGCCCCAGCCGTTTCGCCAGGTCCACTGCTTGAACGTTCTGTCCACCGCCGTTTAATCCGCCAACGAGCTGAACAATCTCAGCGCCCGCTTTCTGCGCGGACGGCAATTGATTGACTAGATGAAGCAAACTGCTTCCCCAGGAGATCCCGATCACATCTTTCGATGTCGCGATCCGCTGCAACGCATCGGCCCCCGCCTGCCCCATCACTCGCAATCGATTTCCCGATAGCGATGTAACAATGATGGCTTCCCTAAGTCCAAATCGCTTCTCCATCTCTGCCTCGAGCCACTGATTGGTATCCACCGGATACTTGATGCTGACCTGCACCAATCCCAATCGCTTGGCTTCCGCCAACATCCGGCTGACTTTCGCGTAAGAAAGCGCTAAACTGTCTGCGATCTCCCGCTGCGACATCTCTTCAATATAGTAATTATGAGCAATCTTTGCAAGCAAACGCTCATGCGTCATTTCTTCCACCAACCTTTGAAATAAATTGCGACTGAAATATCTTTCACTATTGAAACAACTTTCATTGATAGTATAGCAAGATGTTTAAGAGATTTCCACAAGTTTGGACAAATTAAACTTTTAACAATCTTAACAATCTCTGTAACCCTGATGGTTACGCCATTTTCCACTATAAATTTTTTTCAAAAAAAATTGCAATTCTCCAAACTTTTTGAAATTTCTTTCGCTAATTTATATTCGATACAATTTAAACTATCTTTCAAAGCCGTCTCCCCTTTTCCGAATCCCTTTCGTTTCACGAAAAAAAAGCCCAAAATCAAAAAAAGATTTCGAACTTTCAACTCCAAACTTCTCGCTGATTTTCCCATTTAAAGCATTCTTTTTCCCCTAAACAATTGCTCAAGCAGCATGGTTCAAAAAGAAAAAACCTCTTTCCATAAGCAAGCATATCAGAACGAATTCTGAGCTTTCCCCATAGAAGGAGGTTTGAAAACAGTTTTCATTCCGCTTCCCTACGTATACATTTTCCGTCTTCAATGACGGTCTCCACTGCGCCCTTGGCAACAGAAAACCCCTTTAAGGCCGGAGCGTCCAAGATGCCTTTTCGTATTGCTTCCACCAAGGTGTTCGGCTGGTTCAGCGGTCCAAGCAACCGAACTTGCCGCAAGATCTCCTCGCCTTTTTCCAGCAATTCTTCCGCCCTCTCATACACTTCCGGGTCCGCCAATGGATCCGGGATGCCGCGCTGCGCCATCATAACCGCCTGCTGCACCATCATAACCGATTCCAAGATCTCCTCCGCCTTGGCGCGGCGTTTCGCCTCGCAAAAGGCCACCACATGAACAATGTCGGGTTCCAAGGCCATTCCATAACTCATTTGAAAAACAAGATTTCCTTTCGCCATATCCTCATCTGCCGGACAGGACAAAAGCCCTGTACGAATCATGCGGAAAACGCGGAAACTTTCATCCTCCAAGGTTTCAATCCATGCCATCTTGGCAATCTGCTTGGCCAAGTCCATCTTCGGAGACAGCCCCGGCGGCGTCATCAGCATCATCTGCTGCACATATTCCTTAACCCCCAGTTGCTTCGCCAAGAAGGCACCAATATAAGCGGTGACAACCTCTGTCGCATCGTCGCAATAGCGAAGCGCCCATTGATGGGATTCATTGGTTTCCACCGGCACACCAAGACTGGCGGCCTTTTGAATAGCGTGCAGATTCTCTTCAATCGCCTGCTCAAGGGGCCGCTCGCTTCGCCGGTCCAGACCCGAATACCAGGTAATCGGAATGGCGGACCAAGCATTGTTCAAGATTCGATAATGCAGCTCGACAAAGCGTTCCAATTCATTGGTGCCCGCATAGCTGCGAACCAGGGGATAGTTTCCCCGTCGGCTGGCTTGAAACAATCGGCTCCAATCGTCTTCCGCGCGAATGGGCGCGCCGCCTGCTCCATCCTGAGCGTGATCCATCTTTTCCGGCTCAAAATAATATTGCTGGCAATTCTGATCCGGCGCCAAGGAGATGATATCCATCAACTCGCTTTCGGCCAGCTTCTCCACCTCAATAATCGTTTCTTCCAAGCTGTCGAGGCCGATATGATGACGAATCAAGGGATAGGGCGACTTCCAATCCACCCGTTCTCCCAGCGACTGGGGATATTGCTTTTCATAAAGCTCCTCTTTTGAAGCACGCAAGTACATCCGTGTCAAGATCTCATTCTCGGATCCGTCAAAGATCTCCTCAAACAGATCCAGTTCAACCGCCACCTGACAGGTTTCTTCCGTTCCGCCGAAGGCGAATCGGCGACCCTTTCGCAACCCTCTTTCCTCCAAATCAAAGAGAAATTGCCTCAAAATCTGAAAGGCGCCCTCTCGATTTAGGCGATAACTGACCGCAACCAAATCCGGATCCTCTTTCTCCACCGTATCCAGCATGACAGTGACCGGAATCGCGCTGCCCAAATTGACAACCTCATATCCCTCTTCTTTTGCAAGCATCGAGAAACGATGAATACCCGCCGCATGCACATCTTCTCCCAATGCACCGATTACAATTTTTTTCATTCAATCCCTCCTAGCGATAATTTTCCAGCTCTTTAATTGTAATCCCAAACTTTTCCAAGGTCCGACCCGACTCCCGAAAATCTTGATCGAGAACCGCGCCCGCCAAATCAATAATCAATCCGATATGGGTCATCGGCAAACCAAACTGATGCCCCAGGCTTTCAATAGGCACCAAACCGCAGGGAACATCTTCCAAGAGATAGCGGGTTTCAAGGGTTTTGGGCGCGACAATATTTCGATACACCTCGTTGGACTGCACACACTCATAGAGGTTTTTCCCCGACAGCCCATAGGTCTTTCGCATCCATTCATCCACGGGCTCAATGGGAATCTGCAATTGTGCGGCTAACTCCAGCACCTCTTTGTCCATCTTCTCTATATATCTCGCTACGCTCGGTGTAATCCCTTCATTGTAATATCGAAAACTGGCGGTTTCCGACTCCACCCGCCCCAGATTGAAAAGCATCGGCGCGCAATGCAACAGCATTCCGACATTTCCCAAGGAAGTAAACAACATATTTTCCACCGGGATAAAGATCTCCGCCAACAGACCGGGCAAGGCAGCCCTTGCTTTGATCAAATTTTCGGGATGAAGCGCTGAAAAACGGACCTCCTGCTTGATCCCATAAATGCGCACTTCTTTCTCCATCACCTTTCTGGCCGCATAGAGATTGGTAATCGCCTCTAAAATAATCGGTGGTTCGGTTACCCCCATGCTCAACAAGGTCTGTTCAAATTCCAGCGCACCAAAGGTTCGTCCAGGATGCAAAATGATTCGCTGCTCCGGTTGTACCAACGGAGCCAAGCGTCTCGCAATATCGCCGTGGGCAGTCGCTGGCGTCGTAATCATGATCCACTCGCAATCCTGAATCGCAAGCCCCAGATCCGTGGTTACACGATCCAAAATCACATCCCCTTCAATTACCCCCATCATCCGTATCTGACGATCCTGCATCAGTTCCTGAATATTGTGTCTGGAACGATTCCATAAACGCACCTCTTCCCCCAACAACTTGAGATGAGCCGCCATGGCGAGTCCAGAATTACCGGCTCCCAACACTGCAATTCGCTTCATTTTTACTCTCCTTTACTAAAATTCATTGCACATTACTTTTCTACCCAAATTTCCCATTTTGTACTCGCTATGACCTATGTCCTATCTATGCTCGGCGAATTCTTCTATACTAAGTTCAGGAGGAAAGCCATGAATCAAAAACTTGCTGTACCTTTCATTCTTTTTAGCGGCATGATTATCATCGTCGCCAATGTAATGAATGGATTGCTGGCGGGAAAAACCGGATTGTTGGCTGTTCCCTTTTGGGTTCATCTCGCCGGCGCGATTCCCGCCTTTTTTCTCTATCTTCGAGATCGAAGAAAAGCCTCCGTCTGGCTGCAGGTTTTAAAGTCTGATCCCAGCGCCTACCTGGGCGGCTTCTTTGGTGTCTTTGCCACCATGATGATCGCCTTTTCGGTGATGCAAATCGGTGCTTTCGTCCTGACGCTTCTATTGATCTCCACCCAATTGATCCTATCGGTCGTTGTGGATCATTTCGGGTTGTTTGGATTTGAACGCAACCCCTTCACCAAACAAAAGGCCGTTTCCGTCTGCATGATTTTAGGGGGGATGGTGATGTTGTCATGATCTTAGGAATTGGCCTCGCCATGACTGCCGGCGTCCTTTTATTCGGCACCCGCATCGTCAATTACCGCTTAGGCAGTCAATTGGGCAGCGCCGGGGGAAGCTTTGCCAATCATTGGATCGGTGCTGTGCTCGGCGGTCTGCTTTTGCTCGTACTGCAGGTTCCTTTCCTTGCATCGCCGGAACCCATCGCCTGGTACGCTTGGATGGGCGGTCCCATCGGCGCAGCCTTTGTGATTATCTGCAACCTGACCATGGGGAGTGTATCCGTCATGATCTCCACCACCCTGATCTTTATCGGCCAGGTGAGCATGAGCATTCTTCTCGACTTGACCCTAACCGGCCATGCCATTAGCCCTAAGCAATTGCTCGGGGCCGCCATGATCTTTCTCGGCATTCTTTACAATCAAAAAGCACAACAACTAAAGGAGAGGAGCGCGTAACGTTTACGCCTCCTCTCCTTATCACACTGATCCCCGCTCTAAAACAATCCGCATCATCTACGCTTCCTTTATCGGTTTTGCGATTCTGGACATCAACGGAGATCCCGAAATATGCAATCCGACACCAGAATTCCGTCAAGAATTAAGCCGCGTTTTTGGGGAGGTCCTGGGAAGCGGCATGCAGAAAAAATGATCCAAGTCTATTTGCACATACATAAAAAGCCAGAGAAACGCGACACGTTCTCTGGCTTTTTATGCATGCTGCTCTCCGCAAACTTTCTTGCAAATATTCGATTCCATCCTCTTCAAGATATTTTCCGCTTCTTCTTGTTGCTCCACCGTCATATCCCGCTTTAAGATTTCAGACGTTTGCATCAAAACCTCTTGCACTCTGCTGCAAACTTTTTCTCCTTGCTCTGTCACATACAAGTGATAGAATCGTTGATCGTCTTTATCTTTTTCTCTCCAAATATACCCCATCGATTCCAGCTTTTTAATGTTTTTTGCCGTGGTCGTCTTATCAATCATCAATCGCGCGCATAAATCCTTTTGCGAACAGCCGGAATTTCGAGAAATATTGATCAAAAAAATTGCGTATCCATAGGTTAAACCTTCTGCTTTCAATTTCGAATTGATAAAGGCCGCAATATGTCGATGAATCACCGCAATCGAGTGACCATACGAGCAATATTTCTTTTCCATATTTTCACTCCTTAGTTGACTTCTACAACTAAGGATATATCAAATCATAAAGTTTTGTCAATAATATGACATATGTCCTTTGACATGATAAAATAATACTATAGACTACAGATAGGAGAAATACATGAAAACTATTCATGATTCTAAACAATTGCAATACTGGTTGCAGTTCCATCAATTGGATCAAATCTTTCCGCCCGATCAAATGCCGAAAATGCATCTTGTTTCCATGGCAGCCGGCGAACAGATCTATCAGACGGGAGAAAGCCTTCAAAAGGTTCATATCCTGGTCAAAGGAAAACTCAAAATCTTTTTCTTGCAGGAAGACGGCAGCATCTATCTGATCGGATTCAATCAAGATTTCGCGATCTTGGGTGATTTGGAGCTTTTTGAGAATTATCCGCTCCACAACGAAGTCGCCTCCATGGAACCCAGCCTTCTGATTGAAATCGACAAAGACGAATTGCTGAGAACCTGTTGGGATTATCCTCCCTTTTTGCGATTTCTGATTAAGCACGTCAGCCAAAAGTTCCACTCATCATCGGTCAAGGCTAACGCCCTGTCCCGTTACCCGCTGGAATCGCGCTTGGCCGCTTATCTGCTCACGGTATATATCGATGAAGATCAAGCCGTAAGCTTTGTCAAAACCAACCGGTATACGGATCTCGCCAATCTTTTGGGATGCAGCTATCGACATTTGCATCGAACCTTGCAAGACTTTGTCGAGAAGGGTTGGATCGAAAAATCAGGACGTCAAATCCGAATATTGAATGACGGCGCCTTAAAAGAACTGGCAAAAGACATCTCCTATATTTGATTTTTAACTCTCCACCGGGCTACCTCCGTGAGAGTTTTGAATACAGACGATCCCAGGCTTCATCAACCCGGGATCATTTTTTATTGCGTTTCTTTTCCGCCTTCTATTCCACCGCATTTCCCTTCTTACTATAAAAAAAACTTGGCCGGATTTCAAAATCTTCGCTTCCCGCAGGGAGACGGTTCCCCTGTTCCGACCACGAGCGGCTATTACACCCGCTGCCGGGTCGGTGCAGTCACGAGGTTGATCGGGTTATAAGATGAAACGTAATTGCTACATATCTAGTATTTTTCTTTATGTTCTTTAACACGCCTATAGAATGTTCTCCTTGAAGCAATACCGAGCTCCTTCATCGCTTCATCAATTGTTATTTCGTTGCGCTCTCTCTTCTTAATGATCTCATCTAAAAGAAGAACTGATACTTCACTTTTCTTTCTGCCTTTGTATTTGTTTTTCTTAGCTGCTATCTCTATACCGAATCTCTGTTTTTCTTTAAAGGCTTGCAGCTCGTTGTTGTAAAGCTGATAAACAAGCCCATGCATCATTTTCCTATTTGAAGCATCTATGCTAAAATTATTTGTTACAAGCGTTGCCCCATGTGTGATGACATCCAAAAGAAATTTAAGCACTTTAAAATTTGCCTTTGAAACCTCAGAAATGTTTTTGGCCGTAATACAATCCCCATAATGCACGTCTGCAGGGTATTCTTTTGTTTTTGGTGGAACATACGCCTCCACAATAAAATTATCCCCAGTGTAGTGTTTATTTGTTCGTATTAGCCATTCTAAGTGGTCAAGATAATCTAAATTCACTTCATCTAACAGCTCCCACAGGTCCTGCCTGTTCTTCTGGGGGGTACGCTCGTAAATGAATGTAGGCAGTTTGTTTTCTCTAATATAAACATCTTTTCTGAGTTCCAAGTTGAGTCCAGGGATACCTTGAAAAACAGAAGAGTCTAGAAGATCTATGATGTCATAATACGGCTTAAATTCATAACGATAAGTATCATCTTCAAAGTAGATCTGCTCAAGATAACATACTGGGTATTTAATTTTCAATTTATCCACAGCAACGATTGTTGCTTTAACAATCTGCTTCTTCATGCTCCACCAACCTCTCGTACGACTCTTTAATAATCAACTGGTACCGCTTTAACACCATATGCTTATAAAAAGCCTTCTGAATTTCACTTAAAAACTCGGTGTCATCAATTATCTTTTCTATTTGCTTATAATCGAACCGCATGAACACCGTTTTTAGAGCCTCATTGCATTCTGGGTATTTTAGACTGCTTATAACCTCGTAATAAGAACTCTTATTACCATTTAATAATATTTGCGATTTAGGAAATACATATATCCGTCTTTGGGTTTCTTCCACGCTCTTGATGATTATTTCCATATCATCTTCCTCAGTAAGTTTTGGATATAAGCAAGAGCCGTTGTCGAAAATAGGAGCCAGTGAATATCTGTTGTGTTGTTTAATGAACCCCCAATTGCCGCCGTGCCTATCAAAGTTTCCAAGTAGTGCATCTAAGATATATAATTCCCAGAATTGTCTAACCGTCTCTGCTGGATCCTCAAGCTTGTTATTTAGAAATAAGATCGACATGATATCTTTGTAAGAATACGTGAATTGCTCTCTGTCCTCTTCAATACTGCTCTCGCCGACATCATTAAAGGCCACAAATTGTTGTCCCTCTCCAACAAAGTCTTTTATCGCTACCACTTGTTCACCTTCATAAGTGCCAAGATATACCTTTTGAACGTCAAATCCCATGTTTTCTATGATTCTACATCCAAGATACTCTGAGATGTGATTGTTCCTAATCCCAAACCGTTCTTTCTTTCGGAACTTGATTATATACTCTTCTGCGCCAACTGTGATTCCAAATTTCCTCTCAGCGCCACTGTAGTACTTATCGTTTTTGGGAAAACTGCCGTATTCCATACTCTGGTCTCCAATCTACAAAGTGCCAATAGGGTCATAGTTTATTTATGGCGCGATTCATACTTTAATTATACTTTTCTCAGAATAAATGTCAATAGGGTCTAGAATTTTATTTGGCACAATCTAAAACTAACCCATGACTTCATAACAATTATCCTGATAAATTTCGGATCAAACTTTATCACTTTTCAGTGCCAAGCAATCTTTGAGGAAAATTCACATGATGAGAATTCCGCTATCGTTCATTATGAATAACGACTGTAATCTGCCATGCGGGTTTGATTTTTAACCCTCAAACCGAACCCGTTGATATAAGCCCCTGGTGCTTTCACTTGGCTATTTTGTCTACGGGAAGATCACACCTTTGGCAAATCGCTTCTTTTTTCTCAATAAAGCCGGCATAATCATTGCAATTGCTTTATTTTTCAACTACACTTTAGATATAATCAAAATATAGTGAAAATCGAAATTTTTGCCACTTGGAGGAGAAAACCATGCAGAACATCGAGAATACCATGAACAAAACTGTGCATTTACTGAACATCCCTTCCCCGACCGGGAATACCAGCGACGCGGTTGAATGGGTCAACTCTCGCTTTGAGGCTCTTGGACTTTCCACGCGGTTAACGGAAAAAGGCGCGCTAATCGCCACTCTGGAAGGAAAGGATCAGTTGAAATCAAAAACCCTTTCGGCACACGTGGACACCCTGGGTGCCATGGTCAAGGAAGTGAAAGGAAGCGGACGGCTCAAGCTCAGCCAATTGGGCGGATATTCATGGACGAGCGTGGAGGGCGAAACCTGCGTGATCACGACCCTGGACGAGAAAACCTATACGGGAACCATTCTCTTTGACAAAACCAGCGTCCATGTCTACAAGGAAGCACGGGGCGCCACGGAACGCACCGACGCCAATATGGAAGTACGTCTGGATGAAAAAGTCTTTAAGAAGGAAGAAACCGAAAAGCTTGGAATCCGTCCTGGCGATTTTGTCAGCTTTGATACCAGAACCGAATATCTGCCGAGCGGATATCTGAAATCCCGTCACCTGGATGACAAGGCCTGTGTCGGATGCATGCTGGGCATTGCCGAAAATCTGGTGACCCAGGAACAGCAACCGCCACACACCATTCACTTCTTTGTCTCTCCATACGAAGAAGTCGGTCATGGTTCCTCAGCCGCTTTACCGACAGGGACCGTCGAAATGCTGGCACTTGATATGGCAGCCATGGGAGACGGGCAAACCTCTTCGGAACACGCAACCACCATTTGTGCAAAAGATTCTTCCGGACCATACGACTTGTCCATGCGCAAACTCTTGATTCAATTGGCGGAAAAGAAAAAAATCACCTATCAAGTCGACATCTATCCCTTCTACGGATCCGATGCTTCCGCAGCCCTTCGCGCGGGTTGGGACATTCGATGCGGATTGATCGGGCCCGGGGTTGACGCTTCCCACGCCTATGAAAGAACTCATCGCGACGGCATGCAGGCAACCATCGATTTGGGCACGGCCTATTGCTTTGCACCATTAACCAAATAGTCTAAGACAAAACAAACCCGATCGCATACCTGCGATCGGGTTTGTTTCTACCAAAAAAGCCAAAAAAATTCTCTTCTGGCTCCCTGGCGACTCATCTAAAGGTGTTCAATTCGACGATACAAATCCATGCCTTCATCTGCCCGCAAATCATTGGCGGGAGACAAGCTGGCAGGAATCATCATGTGAAAGATCATTTTCATCGTTTTTCTCCTTCTCATTTTGGGTTTATTTAGAGGTTCTCAATTTTACGGTAAAGATCCATTGCGGATTGATTTGATTCACACTTGCAATAAGTGATATTGTAATCAACAATAAAATTCATCCAATTTTTCATTTTCTTCTCCTTTGGTTTTTCAATTATTTATAGGTGCTCAATCTTACGTAAGAAGTCCATTCCTGTCTCGAGTTGATCATAATTGTAATGCTCGAGTTCTGCTGGATAGATATGTTTAAATAACAACATCAGGCTTTCCTCCTTCTCCGGATTATTATTTTCACCAATCATGTGGATCTTCTTTCTGCTTTTCCCTCTTTCCACCTTTAGTATAAACCCATTTCTTAATTATGTCAACATTAAAATTAATTATTTTAATGTCCGAATTAATATTATTAAGTATATCGCTAGATATATTGATACATAGGACTTCAAACCCCCATTATCTTGTGTTAAAAAAGAAATTTTCAATATAATTAATAAAGAACTTAATAATATTGAGGAATTCATTCCATAATATTAGCGTCAGCCGCCTAGCGCTTGATCCGTTTTTCTTATAGAGTTTCATTCCCATCTTTTATTATGCCATTTCTTTGAAACTTTTTCTTATCCTTTCCGTCTGACTAAGGGTAAGTACAAAAAAAGGAGAAAAATAAATGAAAAAATTGATAATCAGTCTATTGCTGCTCGCCATCCTCACCTCAAGCTTTGCCTTTGCAGGTCAGAACCCAGTTCCCACTTTATATGGAGAAAAACCAGTACTCATCTCGGCTCCCATTCAAGATAATGTTTTGGGATTCGATCGTTTAATGGTAGCCGACACCATGATGGGCTATGGTAGAATCACCGCCTTCAGCACGGCGGATGAGGGCTATGTGTTAACCATTAAAGATCAGCTCACCGGAAAAGAATTAACCCTTTCCACCGACGTTTACACAAGAATCAACACAAAGATGTTTTATGATCTGCAATTGGGCACCATCATTGAAGTTTTCTATACAAGTGATCATGCCATTGCCATCAATGTTTTGGACAAAGCCTCGCAAGAAGGCAGCATTTGGATCGACGGAATCATTGAGGCGTTGGATGATGCAACCATGACCGTTGACGAAAAAGTGATCGACTTGAATCAAGTCACCATGAGCGAGCAAGGGAAACGCGCTTTAAAGATCGGCAATCGCGCACAACTGGTATTCATCTCCTACGGCAAGGACGTGGAATATCGCGTAAAAGTCACAGAAGCCGGCGATTTCACCCTGGAAGCCAATGGAATCATCAAGAAGATCGGCGAGAATCCCCTTCATCCGTCATTCCTGGTTACAACGGAAAAAGGAGACATGCTTCTTCACCTAAGCGATGACACCATGATGGAAGCCGCTTTTGCCGACTACAAAGTCGGAGACCGCATCAGCTTCACCCACAGCATGGCGATGACTATGAGTATCCCACCGCAAACTACTTGCTACAGCGTTTCGGTGCCGAAGCAACTCCGTTAATTAATTTTACTCAGCAAAACACCGCATTCCAGTTTTTGGAATGCGGTGTTTTTATTTGATTATATAAGAGCCTTTCGGTTTACCAGTAGTTCCCTGTTTCCGTTTCATAATAACGCTTCAAATCATACGGGCTGTAAATCCCACGATCCGTTACAACGCCACTCACCAAAGCGGGAGGCGTAATGTCGAAGGCAGGATAGTATCCCTTAACGCCATCCAAGGTGTTCTTAATGCCGCGGCATTCCAAAACCTCCGCTGGATTTCGCTCTTCAATCGTTACGTCTTTGATCGTCTTGTAGACTTCGTCCGGAATTCCGGTTACAAAGTATGGAATACCAAAGTATTTTGCCGCAATGGCAATTTGCATGGTTCCCACTTTGTTGACCACATGACCGTCCATGGTAATGGAGTCCGCCGCGGATGTAAATAGATCAATCCCCTTTGTCTGCATGGTGAATGCAGGCATATTATCCGTAATCACCGTCACATCAAAACCCATATCGTAGGCAACCGAGGATGTCAGTCGAGCCCCTTGAAGATAAGGCCGCGTTTCTGGGCAGAACAATTTGATCTGCTTCTTGCGTTCCTTTGCTTCCCGCAGCATCATGCCCACGATGGTTTCGCCAAAGCATTGGGTCATGATCTTCCCGTTGTCCGGGAACATATCCACCAAGTACTTGGCCACCTCGCCGATCTTCGCATATCGGCGATTCATGGAATCAATGGTATGCAGGAAGATGGCTTCATCAACTGCTTTGCCTGCCTTCATGGCCGCTTCCGCCGCCTTCAAGCAACCGCCAACAATCATCTCCATGCGGTTCACTGTCGTTGGACGCGCGTGAGACAGCCTGTAGGCTGCTTCCCTAAGGTAACTCATCTGATCCACTTGCTTTAGATTTTTACACTCATCAGCCGCCAAGGCCATTCCCATGCTTGCAGCGGTGTATGGACCCGCGCTTTGCGTCACCATGTCCGCAATGGCTTGCGCCACTTCGTTGTGGGTATTGCATGTGACAAATTCAATCTTTGTCGGATAAATTCTTCGATCTAATATCCGTACCTTTCCCGCTTCATACCAAGCAACATGCTCGTATTGCAGCATAAAGGCCAGATTTGCGTCTTCTCGTTTCATTTCGTCAACCCCCATTTTGCTGCCGGTTTAATTATGCAGCTTTTTCCTTGTTTGCTTTTGCCGCTTCTAATTTTTTCACTTTTGGTTCACGGATATAGGCATAAAGCACAACCAATACACAATATCCCGCCATAACCTTCAAACCGAACGCGCCGATAAAACTAGCACTGGAATAGAAACCGAAGGCATAGATTCCCGCGCTCAAAATTGGCAAAGCATACATTGCCCACATTGGCAATTTGAAGTATGCGTTTTCGTAGGCTTCCGGATTTTTCTTCGGCAAGAACATCACAGCCAATACAGGGAAGATCGCGAAGATCAAACCAATGTTATTTCCAATGATCGCAATGTACTCGATGGTTCCGCCTGTCAAAATTGGAAGCATGCCTACGATGTAAAAGATGCCCAACAAAAGATGCGGCGTGCCATACTTTTTGTTTTCAACAGCCAACGCC
This sequence comes from Eubacteriales bacterium, assembly GCA_030625815.1. Classification (GTDB taxonomy): domain Bacteria; phylum Bacillota; class Clostridia; order Tissierellales; family GPF-1; genus GPF-1. Next base: position 135,886 of record DAOUQF010000002.1, on the reverse strand, counting down.
TCAGGCAACCAACCGTCTTCAATAGCCATTTTAATTCCCTTTGTACACCATGCGAATACCGCGTTCAAAGAAGAAACCAAAGCAAACATCGCGCCGCCGACAATAAAGAAGATATAAACAGCTGGCGGGAAGATTTGTTTTGCAACACTGCCCAGAGTTTGGAAGGCAACATCACTGACTGGAAGTACGCCTGAAGCAACAACGCCCATCAAAAAGTAAACAACCGCAACGATCAAAGTGGAAAGAATCATTGCACGTGGAATCTCTTTTCCCGGGTTCTCGCACTCGCCGCCCAATTCAGACAGGTACTCCGCGCCGATCAAGGCAAAACGCACCAAGAAAGTCGCTGATACAAAGCCCATAAATCCGGATGGCATAATGTTGGCCACCTCAAAGAAAGAACCGAAATCCTTCACCTGCGGCAAACCAAAGGCAATAAACAGACCCAAAGCCGCTAGAAGCATAACAACCATGATGTTTTGAATAAAGACGGCTGTTTTCAATCCGCGAAGATTCGCGAAGAAGATCAGCGTCATAATAACACTGGCAACCAACACGGTGTTTAAGTTCGGAATAAATTCTTTTGCGTACTCCGCGAAGCCAATGGCATAGTTCGCCAAGACCAATTGTCCCGCTACCAATAGAGCAACATAGAAAAATGCCGTTTTTCGACCAATCAAGTCACGCACATAGGTATACATGCCGCCATTTGACGGAATGGCAGAACCCAATGCCGCCAAAGCAGTAATCGGAATAATAATCAAGATCGACGCCGCGATAAAAGACCACGCCACCCCTTGACCTGTTAAACCAATTGCAATACCTGTTAAAATCATGATTCCTGAACCGATGATCTGTCCAACGGACACGCTCATCAAGTCCATGAAGCTAATCCCCTTCTTCTTTGCACCAACCTTTGAATTTGTAGACACCTTCATTTCTCCCTTCGATTTTGAATTCGATTTTTATTACTACACATCTATGATTTCTTAATAAAACCAATTCTGAATGAAGCTTCTGTCTATTCCAGCTGTCAAGTTTCAATCTCTGGCTTAACTGTTGCGCATCGCCTCGATTTGCTCTTCCGGGATCACTTTCACATCTCCCGCATTTTTTGCGATATGATAAATCTTGGCCGCGTCTTCCAAGTATACCGAAGACATAAAGGTCCTCCGAATGGATGCTCCAATGGCAAGAGTACCATGATTGGAAAGCAGACAACCTTTGCGATCCTTCATTACCTTCAACGCTTCCACACCCAGTTCCGCAGTTCCCGGCATGGCAAAGGCTGCCACCGGAATATCTCCGCCAATAAACGGCACCATTTCAATCAGGATCACTGGGATACCCTCTTGGCAAACCGCAAATCCTGTAGCAAATGGAGAATGGGTATGCAGCACACAAGCCACATCCTCGCGCTCCAAGTAAACCTGCGCGTGCATCTTCCATTCGGAAGACGGCTCATGCTTGCCTTCCAGGATTGTGCCATCCAGTTTCATGACGACAAGGTCCTCAATGGTCATGCCATCGTACGATACGCTCGATGGGGTAATGATCATCGCTTCTGTTTCTTTATGATATACGCTCGCGTTTCCGCTGGTTCCCGCCATCAATTGCAATTGGTAGGATTCCAAGGTCACATCAAGCAATTCTGTCTTTAATTCCGTTAAATTCATCCTAAACTCCAATCTTTATAGCTCTACCGCTATCAATGCATCCAAACCAATCTTGATGCTCTTCTCCACTGTTCGTTTCAGCAATTCCGGATCCGGATCATTGTCCTCTGCTGATTCCAATACCGCCAAGGCATTTCCGTCTACAGAAAGAACTGCTCCCGCCCGTGCCCCAAACACGCTTGCCGCCGTATACAAAGCCGCAATTTCCATCTCCAAAGCAATGGCGCCGGATTTCATTTGCTCCACGGTATTTGTCGGCATCACGCCGCTATAAAACGCGCCTTGAGTCACGACAATCCCTTTGAATGCTTCCATTTCATTGTCCTTTGTGCTTTGTACCAAGGCATTGGTCACATCCAAATCCGCTACAGCCGGAAATGAAGTCGGTACGTAAATATTAGAAACTCCTTCTTCCTTGGCTGCCGCTGTTGCGATAATCAATGAACCCGCTTTCACTTCCGGCTTCAATCCGCCGCAGGTACCAACACGAATAATCACTTTCGCGCCGCCTTTGATCAGGCTGATAAATGAAAGTATCGCGCCGCTTGCGCCGATTCCATGGGAAGAAACCGTAATCGGCTCGCCCTTGTACTCTCCGTAATAGGTCCAATACTCGCGACCCTTTGCAAGACACTTCATATTGTCCAAGGTGTTGGCGATCATTTCCGCTCGATACGGATCTCCACAAACCAGAACACGCGGTGTAATATCTCCGACTTTCAGTCGAATTCCTGGCAGTACATTCTCATTTGACATAATTGATTTCCTCCCCAAATTCTTATCTATTAGATTAATCGCTTGGCGATTTTTCGCACCTGATGTTTGATTTTTTCTTCGTCCACCAATTTCATTTCCCGGTTTTCCATCAAAATCTTTCCGTTTACAATCACCGTATCCACATCCGATCCCTGCATGCTGTAAACAGCCGCCGAGAAAGGATTGTTCAATGGCGTCAGATGCGCCTTATCGATATCGATCAAGATCAAATCCGCTTTTTTCCCTACTTCCAAGGATCCAGTTTCATTGCCGAACCCGGCCGCTTTCGCGCCATTCACTGTTGCCATGCGAATCACTTCCTTGGCATTCACCACCAATGGATTCATCGTATTTCCTTTATGGATCATGGCTGCAAGATGCATCTCTTCAACAAAATTCAAGTTGCTGTTGCTGGATGCCCCATCGGTTCCAATAGCAACATTGATGCCATTCCTCAGCATCCGCGGCACGTCTGCAATTCCACTGCCCAGTTTCAGGTTGCTTGATGGACAATGCGCGACGCTGATCTCTCGTTTTTTCAGAATCTCGAAATCGCCGTCTGTTAAATGCACACAATGGGCTGCCAGCGTTGGAACATCGAATACGCCCCAACTCTCCAGCATCTGCATCGGTGTTTTTTGATATTTTTCTTGTGTTTGAGACTGCTCAAAGGGCGCTTCAGAGATATGGATCTGAATCCCCGTTCCCGCTTCCTTGGCCGCCGCGACCCTTGAGCGGATCTTTTCTTCCGAATAGGTGTAGATCGCATGAATAATGGCGTATTCCTTGATCAATCCATCATGGGAATTGTTCCACTTCTTCATATGCGCAACATACTCTTCATATTCTTTGTCCGGATTGATGGTGATATGAGGTCCTGCGACATTCGCACGAATCTGATTCTCCACAACCAAATCCATGATGACATTGCTCGGTTCATACATATCAGCAAAGCAGGTAACCCCGCTTTTGATCTGCTCGATCACGCCCAGCATACCGCCCCAATAGATGTCTTCCTTGCTGAATTTCTCTTCCGTCGGAATCATCTTGCCAAAGAGCCATTCATCCAATGGAAGGTCGTCTCCGTAACAACGCAGAATCGTCATAGGCGAATGGCTGTGGGTGTTCACAAATCCCGGCATTGCCATCTTTCCCTTGGCGTCGATCACACGATCCGCATTAAACGCCATAACGGCTTCGGTTTTTCGCTCTTCAACGAGCACAATTGTGCTCCCTTCGATGCCGATCCAGCCGTTTTCGATGACGCTCATCGCATCATCCACGGGTAAAATCTTTGCGTTTTTGATTAAAATTTTCATGGGTTATACCGCCATTTCGAGGATATGCACAATATCCTCCGCGTTGATTTTTTTAAAGTTTCCAACGTACTCCGAGTTTTGCGTCGCTTTCTGCGCCATCAATTCGAATTGATCGACAGGCACGCCGGCCTCCGACAGACGGATCTGAAGCCCCAAAGCTGTAAAGAAGTCTTCCAACGCGGAGATTCCGCTCTCCGCCAGTTTTTTGCGGTCGCTCATTTCCGCGATGCCAAACACCTCGCTAGCGAAGCGGCAAAAACGTTCGATATTCTCATCCATCACATATCGCATCCAAGATGGGAAGATCATCGCCATGCCGGCGCCGTGAGTAACATCATAAAGCGCACTGATTTCATGTTCAATTCGGTGTGAAGCCCAATCTTCGACTCGTCCCGAGCTCAACATGCCATTATGCGCAACCGTTGCCGACCACATGATTTCCGCTGCATGATCGTAATTTTTCGGATCTGCCATCAGCTTCAATCCTGCTTCCATAACCGCTTTCATGGCGCCTTCCAATAGATGATCGCTTAAAATCGTCTGCTTGGTCGGCGTAAAGTATCGCTCCATCAAATGGGAAAGAATATCAGCAATCCCGCAAGCCATCAGGCGCGGCGGAATCGTCAGGCACATCTCCGGATTCAAAACCGAGAACTCCGGTACAATCAATTCGTTGTCGATGCCGTATTTTAATTTCTTCTCTTCATGGGTAATGATGCTGCTCTCCGACATCTCAGATCCAGAACCCGGGATCGTTAGAATCGTTCCTACCGGCAATGCCGATTCAGGAGATGCTGCGCCTGTATAGAAATCCCAGACATCGCCCGCGTAAGGCACGCCCAAGGCAATCGACTTTGCTGAATCAATCGCCGATCCCCCGCCGATGGCAAGGATAAACTCCACGTCCTCGCTGCGGCAAAGCTCGATTCCCGTATGCACCAAAGCCAATCTTGGATTTGGCACAACTCCATTCAAAACTACAAATTCAATATTATTCGCTTCCAAAGACTTTGTCACTCGATCCAACAGTCCTGATCGTTCAACATGGTTGCCACCGTAATGGATCAAAACCTTTTTATATTTCCCCGCAATCTCTTCCCCGACTTGAGACTCCAGTCCCTTGCCGAACAAAATGCGCGTCGCATTTTTAAATCGAAAATTATCCACTTTCTTTCCTCCTATTTGCAGACCAGAAGATCCACTTCCAGCTCCTGAAAAACTTGTTTGTATTCTTTTGGCACTTTTCTGTCGGTAATCACAAGATCCAGATCCTGAATTTTGCAGATCGGATTGACAGCCGGTGTATCAAATTTTGTGTAATCGACAATCAGCACCTTTTTCACGGAGCGCTCCAACATAATTCTTCGCACTTGCCCTTCACCCTCATGGTTGTCCGTTACACCAAAGTCTTTCGTAATGGCGGTGCAACTGACAAAGGCAAGGTCGGCTGACAAATTCACCAAGGCATTCGTCGCCATATACCCCACAAAAGAATTGGTCGATTTGCGAAGTGTGCCGCCAACAGAAATGACTTTGATGTTCTTGCTTTCCGAAAACTCACTGGCAATCAAGAGCGAATTGGTGATTACCGTCACCTTTTTCCCGCTCCGATTGAGGTTCTTCGCCACATACCAAGCCGTCGTGCTGCTGTCGAGCATCACGCTCATTCCGTCGTCAATCAATGAAAGGCATTTCGCTCCAATCATTTGCTTTTCCTCCAGGTAGATGGTCTCCCGAATCTTGATTGGCACCTCATTGTCCGTTGTCGCCGGTAAAAACGCACCCCCGCGAACCCGTTTGATTTTCATATTCTTGCTGATCTTCTCCAGATCGCGCCGAATCGTTTCTTCCGAAACATTCAAGGAGCCACTCAGCCTGCTAATGACCACGCTCCCATTTTCTTTCAACAAATCTTCAATTTTATTCAATCGTTCAATCGCTAGCATCATAGTGCTCCCCTCTGGTCTTATCCGGCTTATTCCAATTTTTTCATCAATTATCAAATCAATTTCTCACATTCATTCGTTACATCACGAATAATTCTATGTAAATTTAATGTTTTGTCCGGAATTAGATTACCACAGATTCTCACAACTTACAACAAAAAATCCCTCATTATCTCACAATTTCAAATATTCCTTTCCCTTTATGCTTCACTTCCCATCCATTCTTCCTGACCAGCCTGATTCTCAACCCGTTTTGCGCTACGTTTTTGAAGAAGATTCAAGATTCCTTCGATCGTCGGTCCCACGCAAAGCACACCCGCAATGGTTCCAATCCCAACGACTCCTCCAAGAAGATAACCAACCCCAACAAAACTCGCGTCAATCACCATTCGAATTCCTTTTAAGGGAAGACCCGTTCGGCGATTTATATAAACCATCAGCCCCTCCACCGCGCCGGCTCCATAATCCGCAAATAAAAATACCGCCGCTCCGATTCCAATCAGGATCACACCGCAAACCGTTGCTCCTATGGACAGGAACCCGCCCGCCGATTCATAGGGCAGATAGGCAAAGAACAGATTCATAAAAAATCCAATGCAAGTCACATAGATGATGCTGGCGATCCCAATGCTGGATCGATCCAATAAAAACACAAGGAATAGAATGCTTCCATTCAAAAGCTGATTGATGGTGCCGATCTGCAATCCCGTTTTCAGGTGAACCCCCTGCAGAAACACACTCATGGGATCCGCGCCATTGGTTTCGCTTAGAATCAAAAAAATCCCCAGGGCTAAAATCACGGTACCCATCAAGGCGATGATCGTTTTTTTCAAATTCAATTTTCTCACTTTATCGCCTCTCTTCACTGTTCTTTCAAGATATCGTTTTCAATAACCACATATTATCACATCTTCTCACATTTCACAACATGTGATCTCACATTTCCCCACATAATCCCAATTAGTCAGAGTAGTCTGACGATTATGCGCAAAAAAAAGAACCCTCGATTTCTTAACCAAAGGGTTGCTTCCAATCGCGATTCCTGTTTATTTGTCCAGCATTACAACCAAAACATATCTTCTTTTATTATATGACCGTTCATTCCTTCATCACAAATGCTGATGGGCAATCGTGCCATTCTATCAAGCTCCTTCTCTTACTTCATGCTTACGAGCCTTGATAGCCAAGCTTGCGGGAAATCTGCAAGGCCGCCCTTCTTAAGGACTGATGCAAATCACCCTGATCCATATTCATGATTTTCACCTTGATCCCACTTAAACTGATACCCGCCACCACCTGATTGCGATGATCACGAATGGGATAGGTCAAAGAATACATATAGAGCTCATGCTCTTCATTGTTTTCCGCAAATCCTTGATTGCGAACCTTGGCAAGCTCAGCCATAAGCTTGTCTGGCGTATCAATGGTATTTTCCGTATATGCACGATAATCAATTCGATTCGCATATTTCTCCGCCTTTTCCTGCGATTGATAAGCTAGCATAATTTTACCGATCCCTGTGCAATAAATCGGTATGTAACCGCCTACTCTTGCAATCATTTCTACATCGCTCATATAGTTTTTCGGCCATTTCTTTTGCAAAAGGATCGCTTTCTCTTTTTGCACGGTTCCCATATGCACAATCAATCCGGTTTCATTGGATAATTCTTGCATCACCAGCTCAGCGGCACGATTGATATCCAAAGATTTCTCCGCAAGATTACCCAGCCGAAACAATACAATGCCCAGCTTGTATTTCTTCGAGATCGGATCCCGCTCCAAGTATCCCTCGTCTTCCAAGGTCGCTAAAAATCGAATCACCGTGCTCTTATTCAGTCCCATCATCGCACTGATTTCTACAATCGACAATTCCTGATTCCGTTCATCAAACAATTTCAAAATCCGTAATGCACGATTTACGGATTGAATGGTGTACCGACTCTGATTTTCCATCCTTCGCCTACTTTCATTTCATTCTATTTATTATTATAGCCTGTCTGGAAGCCTGAAAGCAAACTCGGTTTTATTTTTGTTATAACAAAGCCATATGTATTTTCACAATCGCTTTTCTCACCGTTGAAACAGATCCACGATGGACCAAAGGCCGATGCACATCCTCTGGGAAAAACACTGCATACTCCCCCTCGGATAACGAAAGAATCGATTCCGATTTCAACTCATTCTTATACAAAACCAGATCTTTCTCCTTAAGAAAATCCTCCAAAACAGGTTGGTCCAAATTCCGTTGTGCGAATCCAATGCTTTCCTTTCCTTCAAGAAGACACTGAATGTCAAGATACTGATTATGAACTTCAGGCTTCGCTTCCTCCAGCCGCTTGGTCTCCATCTTTCCGAGAATCACAAAAAGTTCTTTTCCTTGAATATCATACCGCCCATCTTCAAGTTTTGAAAAATCCGTGTCTTTTAGAAAAAGCAACCCTTTTTGAATGGCCTCCGGATATCGATTTAGCTCCTGATCAATCCGTTTGATCGTACTATAAATCATCCCTTACTCCTTACTTAGCCGAGTATCGACAACATAATTCACAAGCCGTTCCTTGATTCCTTCGATTTCAATCTCGACCTGGTCACCGTCTTTCATGGAACGTACTCCACTAGGCGTCCCCGTACTGATCACATCCCCAGGATACAAGGTCATGCCTTGCGACAAGAAAGATACAATTTCAGACGGCTTAAAGACCATGGTTTCCGTATTTCCTTCCTGCACCTTTTCTCCATTCAAATACGTCCGAACAATCGCTGCATCCGGATCAATCTCCGTATCAATAATCGGACCAAAAGGCGTGAATGTGTCAAAGGCCTTGCAATAGGTCACCAACGACGGCGTAAAGCTCAACACTCGCTCTGTCACATCATTGAGTGGCGTGACGCCTAAAATATGCTTCTTCGCTTCCTCCGGCGTAACATATTTGATTTCATCCTTGATTACGATGGCCAGTTCCCCTTCGTAATCAACCTGCTCCACATGTTTTGGAATTTCAATTGCTTCCTCAGTGCTGACAATAGAACTATTGGGCTTTAAAAAGTTGGCCGGTTTTACCGGCGTTTCATACCCCAATTCTTCGATATGATCCGGAAAGTTCAATCCGATACAAAAAATCTTGCCTGGCTCGCAAGGAGCCAATAATTTCACCTCATTAATGGAAACCATTTCACCAGTCTTTTCATATGCATCATAGATGGACCCTACAATCACTTCGATTTGATTTCCTTCTAAAATTCCGTAGCTCGTTTGCCCTGCTTCTGTTTCAAATCGTATAAATTTCATGATTTTCCCCCTTTAATCAATATGCTATTTCCAACCATAAACTTCTTAATTAATTTTCCTTGTTCCGGTTCATCATTGCTTTCATCATCGGCCAAACAACGGTCCCCACTGCTGCCACGATGAAAAACAAACTAATTGGACTTGTTAAAAAGATTGATGCGCTTCCTTCAGACATAACGAGGGCTTTTCGTAAATTTTCTTCCGCCATCGGTCCCAAAATCATCGCAAGTACAATCGGAGAGGCACTCATATCAACCTTTTGCATAAAATAACCAACAATCCCAAAACCCATCATAACCAATACATCAAAAAAACTATTATTGATGGCATAAGATCCGACTACACAAAGAATAAAAATGGTCGGCATTAAATAGTATTTTGGAACGGATACCACTTTCGTAAACAACCGAATACCCAGGATTCCCATAATAAACATGAAAATGTTAGCAACTAAAACACCTGCAAAAATTGTATAAACCAATTCGATATGGTCACGAAACAAGATCGGACCCGGCTGCAAGCCTTGCAACGTTAATGCACCCAATAAAATTGCAGCGACAGCATCCCCGGGTACCCCAAGTGTCAATAACGGAATCAAGGCACCGCCAGTAACACCATTGTTGGCAGCTTCAGGCGCCGCAACGCCTTCCACAATTCCCGTTCCGAATTTTTCGGGATGCTTAGACCATCGCTTCGCTTCGTTATATGCCGTAAAGGCTGCAATATCAGCTCCCGCCCCAGGAATGGATCCAATAAAGGTACCCAAAAATCCTGAACGAATCGCCGTTGGCAGCATTAATTTCATATCCGCTTTTGTCGGCAAAACTCTTGTAACATGTTGTTTTATATGAAATTCTGAAACACCCTCTAGAATGCTATTGTAAATTTGGGGCATTGCGAACAAGCCAATCATCACAGGAATCAATGAAAATCCACTAAATAAATAATAACTTCCAAAAGTAAATCGGCTATATCCCGTCATAGGATCTAGACCAATACAAGATATCAATAAACCCACCATGCCGACTGCCAATCCCTTCACCAAGGATTTCGCCGATATACTTGCAATAATGGTCAATCCAAAAAACGCGAGGGCAAAATACTCTGCTGAACTAAATTTCAATGCAAAATTAGCTAAATACGGAGAGACAAATATCAACATTAATGCGCTAATAATCCCGCCAATCGCCGAAGATGTTGTCGATATTCCAATTGCCCTGCCACCTTCTCCACGTTTCGCGAACTCATTTCCATCAAAAACTGTAGCTGCCGCAGCTGGTGTACCTGGTGTCCGCACCAAAATCGCCGCAACAGATCCGCCGTAAACGGCTCCCACATAGATCCCGATCAGAATTAAGAATCCAGAAGTTGCTTCCATGCCGAAAGTAACAGGCAACAGCAAGGCAACCCCCATCGTGGCAGTTAATCCCGGCAAAGAACCAATAGAAATCCCACCGGCTACCCCTGCCATAATTAATAGTATGTATTTCAAATTCATTATATTCGCTAAGCCTATCAGTAAATTATCCATTTCCACTCTCCACTTTCTTAATGATTAAAACAGTCCTTCAAAAATTCCCCACGGTAAAGGAACATGTAAAAAATAATCGAAAACACCATATATAATCAAAGTTGTTATTGTCGAAACAAAAAGAGTTTTTTTCCAAGTTCCAGCACCCATTAGTTTCATCAAAACCATCAATATCATGATGCTAGAAAATACAAATCCAATCAAATTAAAGACAATCGAAAAGATACCCACCACAATAAAAACAATCCATAAATTTCGATTCATAAACTCAACTGGCTCTTGATTATTATTCTTGACTGTTTGCAAAGCCAATAAAATTGAAAAAACGATCAATAATCCCCCAAGCACTTTGGGGAAAAAGGCAGGTCCAATATCTAGACTTGCAATCTTTTTAAACCCAGATACCTCAATGGAAACATATATGCCCAGAATTAATAAAATTCCTGCAGCAATTAAATCCGCTTGTTTCTTTGTTGTATGACGTTTTGCAGTCATCGTACATCTCTCCCTTGATAGCCTAGTGTAAGAATCAAGGGGATGGTGCTCCATCCCCTTGCAACCTTCTTATTACTCTGTTGTTTCTAAATATTTTTCACAGATAGCATCTAATAATTTATCTTCTTTCTGCATTTTCGCTACAAACTCTTCTGAGTTCAATACCTCATGACCCAAACCGGCATTTTCCAGAAATTCAACAAACTTTGGATCATTCGCTGCTTCCATAAACTTTTCTTCCAGTATCGAAACGATCTCATCAGGCGTATCCTTAGGAACAGCTAAACCTCTCCATGTACCAAGCACGAGGTCAATTCCCTGTTCTTTATAGGTTGGAACATCTGAAAATTTTTCACTTCTCTCTTCAGCAGCAATTCCCAAAATCTTCAATTTGCCTGCTTCCACATGGGATCCCACTTCTGCAGGACTTACCGCTACCGCATCAATATGTCCACCCAATAGATCGACAACAACCGGATTTGCTCCACCACTATATGGAATATGCTTAAATTCAACACCAGCCGCTTCTTCAAGACCAATTGCACCTAAATGCCAAATAGATCCTGAACCCGCATTACCAACAGTTACTTTACCAGGATGCTCTTTCGCATACTCAAGAAACTCTTGAAGCGTATTCCACGGTGCATCAATACCTACTGTAATCGCACATGGATCGGCATTCAATAACGCAATTGGCTTGTAATTCTCATACGTAAAGGTATCCGGCGCCAAGCCCATTTTTGGCAAAGAAACCAATTCTACAGCAACCATACCAACCGTATAACCATCAGGTTTCGCATTCATGCTGGCCGTCATACCAACAACGCCTACACCCCCCGTTTTATTTTCTACCACAACTGGTTGTCCGAAAATATCTTTTGCAACATCCGCTACCGCGCGACCTACTGCATCCGTTCCGCCGCCTGCGCCATATGGGCAAATAATTGTAATTGGTTTTTCAGGAAATTGGCTAGCTACCTCTGTAGATCCGGTCGGACTACAACCTATAAAACAAACACCTGTGAGCATAATACATAATAATAACGCAATCACTTTTATTCTTACTTTCATTTCTTTTCCCCCCATAATTGTTTGTATGTATTTATTTATTTTGTTGATCCTAGTTTTATGATCGCGCCTCTATTTCCCCCTTTCTCAATCGATCAAAAAACCATTCTATATTCACTTTCCACTTGGAATGAGTAACCAGATCTAAATCTATAGAAAACGTTTGCCAACTCATGGATAAACAATGACCCTTTCATCACTTTGTCTGTAAACCACTTGGCATACTCGATTGACTCACTATAATAAAACTTAATTCTATTATAGTGAGTCAAAATCTCATTCAGGGTTCGAGAACAAGTTGAAGTTTTCAAATTTAATTTCAAATATTTTCCAACGAGTTCATCCTAGCATGATTGCTTTTTTAATTCAATCCATCCAAACTATCATACTTATAATTCTTTAAGATCGTTAACACGCCTTGAATTGCTAATTGATCAATTTCATCCTTTTGAGTAATGGATCGTATTGATTGACATCCTAAAATTTTTTCTTTGATGAGTTCCGAGTAAATTTCACATCTTTCCTTATGGCCCACTAAAACAAAATTGGTGTCCATCGAATATCGCAAATGATCTCGAGCTTCATCAAGAATACGAATATCCTCAGCTGCGATTGCCGCGTCCACAAAGAATCGACGTTCATACCATTCTGTATCTAACAACACTTGCATAAAGCGAGGCATTAGCAAAGTACGCAAGAAACCCGCATTCTGAACACTCTCATTCGCTGTTCTTAAAAGGTCTTTCGAAAAATACGCTTTCTCTTTTCCATCCGATTGAATGCAACTTCCAATAAAAGTTTCCTTATTGATCGCTTCAAAAATCTGACCGCTAATGGTTGTTATACTTCCCGCAATCTCCCCCTTCGCATTAATATGAATCAATTTCGTGTGAGAACTTAAAACAACAACATTCATTGGATATTGAAATTTCTCCAAATCTAACAATCCCATGATCTGTGTTTCTTCTCCACGCATAAAATCCATCTTTTGAATTTCAGATACGCCAATATCTCCATAATCATTTTTAATTCCTCGAATGAATATTACCGGAATATCCAAGGGAAACACTTTTAAATCATGAACCACTTTAACATTCGCAGCCAATTCGTCACACCCAACCGGCGCAATCAAATGTGGAAGATCTATTAATCCAATCTCTGATGTAATCATTCCGGATGCAACCGCACATTTAATGTCCTTCAGTGTCAAATCCGCTTGTTCAACAGCATCCAAAAAGGCTTCTTTAATCCCCGCCTTTAGCGCGTCTCGTGAACCGGTAATTGATGTATCTCGCACACCAACTTTCTTGTAGCTCTTACTGACAACATCGCCCGCCTCATCTATTATATATACACGGGTATTCGTCGTCCCACAATCAATAATGCCTATCATTCCTACTCCTTTGTGTCAGCCTTAGATTTTTCGTAAAGCATCACTGTTTTCTATCTCTTGATTGATAAGATTTCTTGGTTCAAATCCTTTCAAAACCCTTTCAACCTCTTTGGCGGCAAAAAGTTGAATCGCAGATAACGCTTCTTCTGAATACCATGCCGCATGCGGCGTCAAAATCACATTTTCATAGCTTTGCAAAGGATGCGATAAAAGAATTGGTTCCGTTTCCATTACATCTAATGCAGCGTCTCTAATAATCCTTTGATCCAATGCAGTAATCAGATCTTCTTCCTGAATCAGCCCACCCCGTCCAGTATTGATTATAAACGGCTTTTTACGCATCATTCCGAAAACATTTTTATCGATCATGTGCTTCGTTTCTTCGTATAAAGGAACATGCAAGCTAAGAAACTCCGACTCGCCCACAAGCGTTTGTAAATCGACAAACTCAACACCGTATTGAGCTGCTAATGCTTCCTCTACATAAGGATCATAGACCACTATGCGAAATTGAAATCCACTAAGTTTCCTTGCCACCATTCTTCCAATCCGACCGAACCCGATCAAACCAACAGTCGTCCCTTTCAATCGCTGAACCGGTTTCATTACTTTGAAATCCCAATGATCCTCTTTAACCGCTTGATTCAAAGGGCAAAGTTTTCTTGCTATTGCCAAAAGCAGCATCACGACATGTTCAGAAACTTCCTCTGTGCAATAATCGGGGATATTTACCACACGAATGCCCAACTCCGTCGCTGCACCCAGATCAATATTGTCAAATCCAACCGCATAGCGAACCACAACCTTGCAATTCTTTAAGGACTCCAGCACGCGTCGAGTAATCGGAGCGAATTGAACCATCACAGCATCCGCATCTTTTGCGGCTGCAATCACTTCCTCTTCCGTTCGGCATTGGAAATCAAAGAGTTCCGCACCCAAGTCAGAAAAAATTTCTTTTTCCTGATCAAGATTTTCATAATTATAATCTGTTATTACAATTTTAGCTTTCACTAACTAGCCTCCTTCCTTTATAGAAGGGGGCAAGAAAATCAGACGACTCGACCAATTTCCTTGCAGTGTGTATGATTAAAGGACACCAAGGTCCAATAGGGCTTGTTTGATATTGGCCTTTTCTTCTTCCGATGCAGGAACAAACGGCGCCCGTGGGTAGCAGGTTACAATACCGCGGATTTCCAGCATTGCATAGATTGCCAATTGTGTTGATTTTGCCAAGTACATGATGTCGCGCATTTGATTGACTTCAAACTGTGTATTCTTGCAGGCTTCATAGTCGCCTTCCATGCCTTCTTTGTACATCTTTTGGCAGATCTCTGGGAATGCATTGGCAAGTCCTGGAATAAAGGCTTCTGTGCCCAAAGACCGTGCAGACAACCACATCGCCTCTGTTCCCAAAGCAAGGTCAAAGCTTTCATCAACAAGAACTCGTTGATAAGTCGCATGTGTCAAGATATCGAATGTCGCATCCTTCACACCGGCAAGACCAATGGCTTTCAATTCCTTCAATAGATCAAGACCAATTTCATAGCCTTGGAATCCTGGATTGTTATACAGATAAACCGGGATATCAACAGCATCAATTAAATCTTTGTAGAATGCCAAAAGACTTTCTTTATTATGTTTGAAATAATAAGGACCGACCGCAGCAACCGCCGTAGCTCCAACTGATTCCGAATGCTTCGCTAATTCTACGCTGTCTCGGTTGTTTGTAGATCCGATCATAGTAATCACCGGAATCTTTCCTTCAACAACCTTGCATGTTGTTTCAGCAACCTGCTTTCGTTCTTCCAAGCTCATCAACGCGCCTGCGCCATAAGAACCTGTGATAAAAAGTCCATCGACTTCATCCTTCAAATATGTGACTAAGGTTTCCAAAGCAGGAACATCAAGGTTTCCATCTTTGTCAAAGGGTGTAATCATTGGAGGTACTACGCCTTTCATTTTAAACATAACTTTTTCTCCTTTTCCCTTCTAGTTTTACATAATAAAACTAGGTTTTACAAGCAGTTTATAAGAAATAGTCTTTCTCGTCAAAGATCCAGACTTTATCGCCAAAGTTTTACATATTGAAACTAGGTTTCATTAACAAACTTAGTATATCACCTGTTTTCAAATAATTCAACCAAATCGAACCATTCTTTTTCCATCAGCAATATAATGCATCGGCGCATCGATGTGGGTGCCGACATGGGAAGTCATCTGGAAAGAGGACATGCGCATATCATTGCCGTCCGCATCATGATAATCCCGCACCCAGGTTCTCCTGTATGGTTTCAGGCTCTTGTATTTGATGACATCATCGTAAAGGGGTTCTGAAATATCAATGATGCTTCTTGCCGGCGCTTCCTGATCAATCAGCACGACCCGTGCCGGCGCTCCTTCGGCGCCCTTGGTTGCAACCGGAAAAACCAAAGATCATAGGTTTTCGATTCCAATTCCGCTACCACAAGCCCTGGCACCACCAGCATATCCAAACCAAAGACGGTGCGATGGATCTTGTTGCCCGTTGTCTTGCTGTCGATGCTGACGCAATCGGTGCCGATCAAACGCACCGCGCGGTCATAAAGCCTCTTTACCGCTTCAATTGTAAAATAGTCCAGCTTTCGATCAAACCGCGCTTCGCCAAAGCAAAAGATCACTTTGGATTCCGTCAGATTCAATCCATCCACCCAGTCAGCGTCGATAGTCAAGTCTTCTGGAACGGCAATCAATTGCGCATTCCCCATCAACTCTTCCATCTTTACTTCATCCATCATGCGGCCCGTTTCCACAAAGTGATTCGGTGCATCCACATGAGTTCCTACATGATTGTTCATTTCAATTTCCGTAACATTCACATAATTATCTGCTCCTATTCTCCTCAGGAAAGTCTGTCGGATCGGTGGCAGGCTGGTATAGGTATTCATGTCCGCCGATAATTCCATAGTGATATCAATGATTTTCATTCGCAACTCCTTCTGATACATTTCTTTACCCTCATTATAGAGTCGCCCATTCCTCCGCCGCAAGGGTTCCAATGTTGGAGTTTTAGGAAGAATCAATCTTGCAAAAAAAGAACACCCGCTTCAATACTGAGTTCAGCGATCACGCAAAACCCGCATATACGGATGTTCTCCTTTCATTTACCCTAACTTTCCATGCCTAAAAATCTTCCGGCACAACAATCACTTCAATGGCTCCCGGTTCCATATGAAATTGCACGGGCAAAAGATCGCCCCGCTCTCCATCCACATCAAGCGGCACATTGCTCAGTCCATTGATGATCAACTCCTGGGTTTGAAAATGATGAACGCGATCATGCTGCACATGGATCCCCATCAAAAACCGCGTAAAGATCTCCATCAATTCCGGGATCGGCGCCTGTTCGATCACCAAGCAATCAAACTTGCCGTCCTGATAGGACGCATCGGGCAACGCGCGGGAAAATCCCCCTACACTCGCCGTATTGGAGACGAGAAACAAGAGGGTATCCACCGTAAAGGTATTTTCCGGGGTTTCAAAGGTCAATAGATAGGACTTTGAAATCTCCTCGGGAACCTTGACCGCTCCCTGCACATAATACGCCAATCTTCCAAACCAGGTTTTCCACTCCGATGCCATCTCATGAGCAATGCTCGTAAAGGCACCGCCCGCGGCAACATTGATAAAAAATCGTTCATTCACCTGTCCGACATCCACAATCTGCACCTGTTCGGCCACCAACATATCCACAACATCCCCAACTGAGTTGGGGAGCTTGAGTTGACGTGCAAAGTCATTCACCGTCCCCGCCGGCAAAATAGCCAATCGCGGCCGCTTTTCATGCTTCATCAATCCATTGATCACCTCATGGATCGTTCCATCGCCGCCTGCAGCCATCACAATCTCCACGTCCCGTTCCATCATCGTCGACGCCATGCGCTCCGCGTCTCTGGGTCCCTTTGTGGCGTAAAGGCTGACAATCCAGTCTGTTCTTAATTGAACCTGTCGTGCAATCTCAAAAACCTTATCTTGCTCCCATTGCCGACCGGCGGATGGGTTATAAATGATAAAGAGCTCTTTCATCGTCTGCCTCCTTATCCTCTTTGTACCCCATCCACCTCCTTTAGTCAAACTTCAAACAGCTTTCTCCGGTTTCCATCTGAGACCGCACCAACCATTTCAATGCTTCCCAATCCGCCTCATGCCGCACCCACCAGCGCGGGCAATCCTTAAAGCCGACAATCTCATGGTGCTGATAGAGGGCTGTCACGGGATCCAGCGCCCAGCGCCGACAAAGGACCGACAAGCGAAGAATCAGCGACTCCAGGGTTTTCCTTGTCATCCGTCCCTCCCAGTCGACATGGCAGAGTTCGATTCCGTAGGTGCAATTGTTCGGATAGGCCGACAAGGCTCGAATGGCTTCGGGACAATATTTTCTTGCCCCCACATGATACGCCATCTCCATTTCCGGAATGCACAAGATCACCTCGCCCTTGAGTCCAATAATCTCATGGGCGGATCCAAATCCAAGGATGCCCGATTTCCTCGATTCAAAATAATCCCGATTGGCCTTCGCGTTTGTGTGGGGATTCGCCACCCAATGGATCACGATCCCTCGAATTTCCTCCATCGGGCGCTGAGGCCGCGAGTAACGGTTTGGCGTTAACCAATCTGTCTCCATCTTCATGTCTTAGTCGCTTCAATCACATGGGCGAGTTCTTGAATACTCTGCGTCAGGCGATCCATCTTCGACTCGACTCGCACCAGCAAATAGATGCTGACCGCGATGGGAAAACCCACGTTTCCGATCGCACCCATCATTTCTTCCATTTTCTCACCTCCCATTCTCATCTCCAAAAAAGGCCGGCAACCGCCGGCCTTCTCTTATGCTTCTACATCCAAATCCGTTTTCGTGGTCTCAATAATGGTTGCATCCACAATCTCAACCAGATCCGCCTCGTTCGATGTAAAGATATTCTGGGTCAAAACTGTCTGCATTGCAGCCTTCACCTCCGCATCCGTTACATCCTCTCGGGGATCGTCGATAGACAAGCTCACTCGATTCCCAGCGGCATTTCGAAAGCTCATCAAAAGTCGTTTAGTCATTCTTTCACCTCCTTTCTATCCATCCTTTCCTAGACGATTTCTACCAATTGCCCATAATCGATTCGCTCATACCCATCAACAGGGTGTGCTTGCAAATCCATCATCGCATCCAGTACCGCATAGATTGCATCATTGGTAGAACCTGGTTTAATTCGAGAGTAGGTCTTGGACTTCAAGACGGGTTCTCCAAATTCATCCGTTCCAACCTGCAAACTTACGCGCACTCGCGATTCACTCGGTGTAAGTTGTGCTGCCATATTCTCACCTCCTTTCCTTCTATATATGCAAGAAATCTGGAAAAAAGGGGACAAAAAAATAAGCCCCAAAGGGCTTATTCTGTTGATACCAACCAATTCCGTATACTGTTTCTCAATGCTGGACGGTAATAATAGAATCCTTGAATAAAATCAACCTGGTGCTTTTGATAGAAATTCAATTGTTCGACCGTCTCAACCCCTTCCGCTACCACCTTTAATCCCATCTGCTTGGATAACTCCACCATATGACTAACCAGCTTCTGTACATTGATATCCTTCATCATGCGTTCCGTAAAAAACTGGCTGACCTTCACCTGCTTGACATATCGATTCATCAGACGCTCCATCGCTGCATACCCATTGCCGAAATCATCGATGACAATGGAAAACCCCTCTGCATCCAATCGATTCAAATTCTCATTCGCCACTCCATGGCGATCAAATTTCAAGTTTTCTGTCACCTCGAGCTCAATCCATTTTGGATCCAATTGATGGCGAGCCGCCACTTCCATCACCCTATCCGCAAATTCGGGCTGTTCCATCTGCTTGATAGAGAGATTCAGGGCCATTCGTATGGGTACTGCTCTTCCCGAATTAATCTCCTTAATCATGGAAAAAGCCTCTTCCATCACAAACTCGCCTATTTGCATGATCGCCCCATTGCTCTCAGAGATCGGAATAAACTCACTGGGTGAAATCTCTCCCAGTTCAGGATCTCGCCACCTTGCCAGGGCTTCCACCATACCGATTTCCCCCGACTTCAACTCCATAATCGGCTGATAAACCACATAAATCCGCTGCTCGTCGACTGCAGAACGCAAGCGGTTCTCCAATTGGAACCGTCGAATCCGCTTCTTCTTGAGGGCGGGCGAATAACTCATCCATTTCGCTTCCTTTTTTCCCCGGATTGAATTCAGTGCCAATCGGGCATTATTCACCCATTGCGAACCCGATTCCGCCTGAATCCCTTCTTCTGAAAACCCAACCTGCACGCCCTGACTCAAAACCAAACCTTCAAAGTTATACTCTTCAAATTCCAGCGCCAGCTCTCGGGCAACCGCCTCGCTTTTCTTATCTTTCAGGGGCAACAACAAGGCGAACCCATCCATCTTCAACCGGAAAATTCGACCCGTTTTCTCCTCGGCAAGTTGTTTCAAACGATCTGCCAAAGACTGCAGCAATCGATCGCCAAAGGCAAAGCCGAAGGTTTCATTGATCCCGCCCATACTGGCCCAATCGATCACAAAAACACCATAGGGTTCAGCATCCGCCTTCGCCAGTTCCAAGGCTGCAGTCATTCTTTTGTGATTGGGCAACCCCGTCAACTCATCATAATTCACTCGAAATTCCAATTTCTTGTACAAGGAATTTTCCTGCGTTTTATCAATCCCCATGCCGATAATGCCTACAATCTCTTTTGACAAGGGATCTTCTATTGTCGATTTATAGACTGAAAAATCGATCTTCTCCCCCTCTAAATCCACCACGTGTCTCTGAAAGTCATAGCAAGAGGCTTGCGCCCAGCCCTCGACGACCATTTGATCTTGACGCAAATGCGCAAGCGCCTCTTCCTTCGGAAACAAATCCAGATCCCGTTTTCCCAAGACCTCTTCCCTCGAACGTCCCACCACATCGCAAAACATCTGATTCACAAAGAGATGTTCTCCGTCCAGGGCTTTAATAAAAACAGAAACCGGCATTTTGTCGAACAAATGAAGCATTTCAGTTCCGAAAAGTTTACTTAAATGAAATTTATTGATTCCTGCCTGATTTTTCATCGAACGATCCTCCATCAAATTTTCACCATATATTTAATTTTTAACCTTTTTTTCAATTTACAAACAATTTTATTTGAATTTTCAGTCTATTTTATTTCGATTTTCTTCCCCTTTTAAATAAGATATACTACCTACAGGAGGTTTCTTATGGTCAATCATCTATCGGTACGTAAATTTGTGGAATTTATCCTCGCATCCGGCGACATCGATACCACGTTTCGAAGTCAAAAACGTGCAGTGGAAGGCACATATACCCATCAAACCGTGCAAAGCCGCTATCAGAAAAAATTTGGCGACGAATATGAAACCGAAGTCCATCTCCTCTTCCAAAAGGAAGCGCCCTTTTACACCCTTGAACTCGAGGGGCGTGCCGACGGCATTTTCCGATTCAAAGACAGAATCATTGTCGATGAAATCAAGAGCATCAAGGGCAGGTTGGATACCCTGGAAGAAGGAAGACTCCTCCATTGGGCGCAGGCACGCGTCTATGGGACAATCATCATGATTCAAGAGGACCTCGCCGAGATCGGCGTTCAACTGACCTACTACAGCCTGGAAGAAAAAAAATCAAAAACCTACACAGAAACCTGGAACCGAGACGACTTGATGAGCTATTTCGAAGATCTTTTGATCGCCTATGATCGATGGGCAACCCTGCAGGGCAAATGGATCCTCAATCGCAATCAAGCCATCGAATCCCTCGACTTTCCATTCCCCGTCTACCGGAAAGGGCAACGCGAAATGGCTGTCGCGGTTTATCAAACCATTCAACAAAAACAGAATTTGTTTCTTCAGGCACCGACAGGCACCGGAAAAACCCTATCGGCGCTTTTTCCTGCCATAAAAAGTCTTCCCAACTCGAATCTCGAAAAGATCTTCTACCTAACCGCAAAAACACCTCATAAGCAAATTGCCTTGTCGACCCTGAATCTCTTTTCGGATTTCCCGTTAAAACGGATTGAACTCACTGCAAAAGAGAAGATTTGTCTCAATGATGTCTGTCAATGCGAACCGGAGATCTGTCCCTATGCCAAGGGGCATTTTGATCGAGTGAAAGACTGCCTGTGGGCCATGCTGGAAAAGGAATCGCACTACACCCGAGATGTCATTCAACGCTACGCCAAAGAATACCGGGTTTGCCCCCTGGAGCTGGGGTTTGACCTTTCGCTCTTTTGTGATGTCATCATCGGCGACTATAACTATGTCTATGATCCCAAGGTGTATCTTCGCCGCTTTTTCGATACGGAGCATACCCCTTATCTGTTCTTGATCGATGAATCCCACAACCTTGTAGATCGCTTGCGAAGCATGTATTCCGTTCAGATCAACAAGCAGGATATTCTCGCGCTTCGCCGCTTGGTCAAACCGCATCATCCAAAATTAGGAAAGGCTTTGGAGCGAATCAATCGCGTCTTCCTCGATCTCAGAAACGAAGAGGATCCCGTCTATAAGCCCTTGGAATCTCCGCCCGATGCCATGGATCGCGCCCTTCGCCGCTTGATCGAAGACCTGGATCCGATCCTTGCCGAGCGAAATTCTCCCTTGCAGGAGACCCTGCTGGATTTTTATTTTCAAGCCCTGGATTATTTGCGCATCGCAGAGCAGCATGTGGACGAAGGATATTTGATCTACTTGTATCAGCAAAAGAAACAATGCACCCTGCATCTCTACTGCATGGATCCCGCAATGAAGATGAGAAACTTGAATCAACGCGCCAAGTCGTCGATCTTTTTTTCCGCCACCCTATCCCCTTTCCCCTATTTCAAGGAACTCTTGGGGGGTACGGAAATCGACAAGACCGTCTCAATTTCCTCTCCCTTTGACGCGAAGAATTGCTTTGTCGGGATTCAATACGGCATCAATCTGCGCTATCGATACCGCGACGCCGCGATCCCCGAGCTGGTCGCCTTGATTGGCGAGTCCATTAAAAAACGACCGGGAAACTATATGGTCTTCTTTCCATCCTATGCCTATATGCATCAGGTGTACGACGCCTTTTTCAATGCCTATCCCAAACAGCGAACCATCCTGCAAGAGAGCGGATGGAGCGAACCGGAACGGGAGGTCTTTTTGGATACATTCGAAACGGCACCCGAAGAATCCCTCCTTGGGTTCTGTGTTTTGGGCGGCGTTTTTTCCGAAGGAATCGACCTGCCGGCGAATCGGTTGATTGGAGCCATTCTGGTAGGAATCGGATTGCCGCAAATCAGCTTTCAGCGGGATCAAATCAAAACCTATTTCGATAAAAAACACGGAGACGGTTTTTTGTACGCCTATGTGATCCCCGGAATGAACAAGGTGATGCAGGCCGGCGGACGCGTAATCCGAACCGAGAACGATAAAGGCATGATTATTCTTGTTGGGCAACGCTTCTCGCAACCCCCGGCCATCGATCTGGTACCCGCCCATTGGCGCCACGGCCAGTTCTTTGGAGAATCCAAACCCTTATTGACCGAACTGGAAGCGTTTTGGGAGAACAATCCCCCTCATAATTGATTTTTTAAATTGATTTCCTCCCTCCTGTCGATATGATTAATTGACTTTTCTTTGGAGGAATACAAACAACGAACCCCCACAACCAATGGCTGTGGGGGTTCGCTTATTCTCTATTAGGTTTCTCTTAAGCAAAATTCATGTGGCAAAATCAATCGTTCAAAGGGCGCATCCTTTTCTTTCATTTGATTTTCCAAGAGTCGCACAGCCAAATACCCCAAATCAAACAAGGGCTGCTTCACGCAAGTAAGCATGGGCGTTGTAAGCTCCGAGATCATTGTCCCGTCAAAGCTGACAATTCGCACATCTTTCCCCGGCACCAAACCCATTTCCACGAGGGCTCGAATGGCAACTGTTCCATTGATGTCCGAGTTCATAATCAAGCCATCGATGTTCGGTTTCTCACTCAGAACCTTGCAGATTTTATCCTTCAAATGGTGAAAATCATCATCTCCCCTGATAATATCAACCTCTACACATTTATTCTCTTCTTTAGCCCGCTTCACGCCACGAGATCGATCAATCGATGAACTGGAATCCCGTGCGCCGCTAAAATAGGCAACTCGCTCGCATCCCATCTTTGCCAACTCGCAGGCCGCTTCATAGGCGGCTTCTTCATTGTTGATGGCAACATAGGATACGGGCATGGGATCGAAATACTCGTTACACATCACCGCTGGATGCTTCTTCGCCACCTCAGCCAATCGCTCGCTGGTGATTGAAGAGGAAATAAAGATTACCCCATCCGCTTGATTGCTGTCCAAAAGCGCTAGAAAATGATCCGTGTGGCTCGGGTCGAACTCCACCGTACCAATAATAGGGTTCATTTCCGTTTCTTTCACCCCTTGCTCGATTCCGCGTAAAATCTCCGCGTAAAACGGATTCGCAATGGTTGGAATCATCACCAGTATGGAATTGCTTTTTTGTGTTCGCAAATTTTTCGCCATCAAATTCGGTCGATAGTTCAAGGCTTCAATGGCTGCCAATACCTTTTCCCGTGTTTCAGGCTTGACAATCGGGTCATCGTTCAAAACTCGCGATACCGTTGCTACGGAGAAGCCACAATACTTCGCTACTTCTTTAATCGTACTCATCCCTGCATCACATCCTTGCCTTATTATATCATAAGTATCCTTCCTTCAAAGGCGGATAAAACCGAGGCTTCCCCTTGCAGCGCATGGGTCGCTATCCGGCAGGCGCTCCCCTCAATCCACTCGCAGACTTTCTCTGCGTCCGTCAAATTCACTTGAGTCACAAGCCGCCGCCCTTGCCACTCCCTTTCAAAACAGATCACACCCGGCACACTTTCCGCGGCACGGAAACCTCCCCGCCGCAATGCATCTTCTAGCCTCCTGATCCGGATCATCTTCTTGTAAAAAGAGAACACCGAGTTCGGATCTTCCCCTTCGATTTCAAAATTCACTTGGCGATAATTGGATGCGGGAGAAAGCCTTGGTTTGATCCTGCTGAATCCCGCATTAGGTCCCGCATTCCAATGGATGGGATAGCGCGCGTTGTCGCGGCTGGTTTCCCAAATTTCCCGCAAGACTTTCTCTTCCGGCTCGCCGCCCTCAATCACGCGGCGCTGATAGGCCAAACGGGTGCGAATATCCTGATATTTCGAAAAATCTCGGTAGCGGGCATTGGTCATGCCGATTTCCTCGCCCATGTAGATAACCGGAATGCCTCGAAGGCTTAAGAGGAGGAGTGCCAATGCCTTCGAAGATTCCCGCCGATACCTCTCGTCTTCCCCGAAATGGGAAACTGTGCGGCTCAAATCATGGCTGCCAAAAAATATCATGGCATCTACTCGTTCATCGATCATTTGCCAGCGAAAGAGTTTCGCCTTCCACCCTTCTACAAAGGCTTCCTGCGACTCCCCTTTCGATTTCTGAAAATCCGTTGCCTCAAATTGCAAAAAGGAATCCAACTCATTTCGAATTGGCGCCGCATAGGCATAGGCCTCCGCTTCTGAAACCCCTTGCGTTTGCCCGATCAAGAAGATCTCATCTCCCTTCAAGCGGCTTCTCAATTCTTGAATATATCCATGAGACAAGGGATGATTCTGAAAATACGGTTCCGGATATTCCGGTAATCCCGTTTCTGGATCTATATTTGCATCCGGCAATCCCGGTTCCTTTCCAATTTTATTGATGACATCCAATCGAAATCCATCGACGCCCCGGTCAATCCAAAACTGCAGGACCTTCGCCATCGCTTCCCTAACCGCTGGATTCTCCCAGTTCAAATCTGGCTGCCAATCGGAATAGAGATGCAAGTAATAGTCCTCGGTTTCCTCCGTTTGCGCCCAACAGGATCCGCCCACCTTCGAGGAGATCCAATTGTTTGGGGGGGATTCCCCCTTTCCTGCACGCCAAATATAGAAATCACGATACAGATTATCGCTTGACGCTTTGCTATGCTGGAACCAATTATGCTGATCCGAGGTATGGTTGATGGGGATGTCGAGAATCAATCGCATCTGATTCCGCTTCAACGCAGCAACCAAGGCATCAAACTCTTCGAGGGTTCCCAACTCTTCGCGGATTCCGCAATAATCGCCGACATCGTAACCGCCGTCCTTCATGGGAGACGAAAAGATTGGACAGAGCCACAGGGTTTCCACCCCGAGCTCGACAAGCTCCGGCAGTTTCTCCCGAATCCCGGCCAAATCCCCCACGCCATCGCCATTGGCGTCATAAAAACTCTCCGGATAGATTTCATAAATGACGGTATCTTTCCACCAAGTCATTCCATCCACCCCCTGATCTTCGGCAATAACGAAGCCAACTCCCAAGAGACAAGTTGCTCCTGCGCCTCCCGAAATGCCCTGCACTCCCGAAGATAATTTTCCCAGCGCGGTGTGGCTTCCACTTCTTCCAAAGCTGCCAACAATCGCTCTTCCATTTGATCCACCATGACGGCATCCAAAATATCCCTTCGCTCAGCGCGAATTGCTTGAATCCATAACCGCAGCTCCGACTTAAAATCCTTTTGTCCAAACATGGCCGTCAGATAATGGGAACTCTCCGCCAAATCCTGAAGGGTGAATCCAGTTTGGCTGGTCACCATTCGCCGCTCCAGGATAAATCGATTCAGATTGTTTTCAAAATATCGAAGGAATGCAGCCTTTGCCTCGACCGGCGGCCGATGCAGAATCGTTACCGCTTCCTCCGGACAGAACCAGGTTAAGAACTTCGATTGTTCGGATGCAAATCCGGTTTCCGGATCTCCATTTGCAAAAAGGAGCCGACATGCGAGCAGGAAAGAAAAATCTTCCCCCCGCGGCACACGCCTTGGATAGTGCGCTTCCCTCGCCACCGAGGTTCGCAGGCAGAGATTGCCTCCAAACCCAAAGAGGGTCTTGGAACACGCCTTGCTTCCCAACAATTCTTCGAGGTCCTCATCCATAGCCGAATATTTTCTCCAATTGGACAGGGGATCCTTTCCTTGAATGCGAGCGGTTCCATCTTTTTCATAGGGCGCCGTCACGATCCCATATTCCGGATGTTCTTCAAATATCTCTGCGAACCGAACCAAGTGATTGGGCCTTACAAGCTCATCGTCGTCCAATTGCATAATCAAATCTTCCCCGAAGAGATTCGGAATCAAAAGCCCCAGGTTTCGAATTTCCGGATAGCCCATGCTCTCAAAGAATTCAATGTCCGTCGCCTCTTTGAAATCCTTGACCTGACGATTGGTGATCACACGCGTTACTGGAAGTTCACCCACCTCCAGTACCAGCTTCCGGATCTTCGATTCGATCGCTTTATCAAAATCTGTTTTCTCATTGGCGGCAATCCCAAACAAATACAGAGTCAGTTCGTCTTCCACTCTTTTATTGGCGTCCCGCAGGCTTTCCAACGTCGCCTTCAGGGTATTTTCTTTTTCAAACAACCATAGAGGCGTTGGGTGATCAAAGGGGTTTTTCTCCCCGGCGGTTGTTACGATATAGGTGTTGATCACAATCGCAATCTTCATTACTCCTTCACCCCGCCTTCCAGTACACCGGATAGAATCCGTTTTTGCAGCGCCAATACCATCAGAATCAATGGAATGATGACAATGATGGATGCAGCCGACAAGACCCCCCACGGCACCAGATAATCGGTAATATACAAGGTGACTCCAACGGTAACCATTCGACGCGCTTCAAATTGATTCAAGACCAAAGCAAAGAGGAATTGATTCCACGCCCCAATAAAGACCAGAATACTGACGATGAAGATTCCCGATTTCACAAGCGGAAAAAGAATCGACCGGAATACTTGAACAATATTGGCGCCATCGATCTCCGCGCTCTCTTCCAGTGATTTTGGAATGGTATTGAAAAACGCCGTTAAAAACCAGACCGCCAGCGGCAATTCCAAAACTGTTATGACCAATGCCAAGCCAAAATAAGTGTTCAATAAATGCACCTTGCTCAACAATTGATAGATTGGATTGATAATGGTAACCGGCGGCAATAGGGAGATCAATAAAAGAAAAACAAGAAAAATTTTCTTTCCCTTGATCTCGGTTCGAGACAAGGCATAGGCTGCCAACGAGCCGATCAAAATCGTCATCAACACAACCAATAAGGACATAATCAAGCTATTGCGCAAATAAATCACCAAGGGTTGAATCTGAAAGGCGTCCACGTAGTTGGAAAAAATCCATTGCGTCGGCAACAACTTTGGCGGAATCGCCATAATGTCTTTCGGCAGCTTAAAGGAACTGAACAAAATAAACAGAAAAGGAAACAACATAAATCCCACAAAAATCACAAAGAATAAGAGGTAGATTACTTTTTTACTGATATTTTTCATCCTATTCACCGACCTTTGATTTCATCGCATCCACAAAGAACAAACTGATGATCAGCGCCAAGACCAGCATCACAACAGAAAGCGCTGCGCCATATCCCCAGTTGCCGTAACGGAAATAGGTACTGACCGCGTAAATGGACAGACTCTCGGTGGTACCCGCCGGTCCGCCGGAGGTCATCGCCGCGATTAAGTCATAAATCCGAAGCGCAGCAACCACGCGGAACAAAACCGCAACCATCAAAGCCGGTTTAATCATGGGAATTGTAATTCGAAAAAATTGCTGTATTTTACCCGCTCCATCGATGGCAGCCGCCTCATACAAGTTCTTTGGCACATTCTGAAGTCCCGCTAAAAGTAAAAGCGACATATACGGGGTCGTTTTCCAAACATCAGCGATAATAATCGCGGTTTTTGCATAGAATTCTTCCGTCATCCACGGAAGATACGCTGTAATTATATGGGCTTTTAAAAGAATTTCATTGATCATGCCGTATTGCCCGAATAGATAAGACCACATCATCCCGGCAACAATGGTCGGGATTGCCCAAGGAATTAAAATGGTCGTTCGAATAATCCCCTGCCCCGGAATCTTTCGATTCATTATAAGGGCAAGTCCCATTCCGATGACAAGCTCAATGGAAACGGATATCACCGTAAACATAAACGTCCAGCGGAAGGTTTTCCAAAAGGTTTCATCTCTCAAGATTTTTTCATAATTGCCAAATCCAATAAACTTTGCTCCATCCACCATGGTTTGTACCCGCAGTTCATGAAAGCTCAACCAAATCGTCTTCGCCACTGGATAGAACACAAAAACCAAGACCAACAAGGCGGCCGGCAATAAACATAAATAGCCGATTTTTTCCCGTCTTTTCATACCCCTTCACTCCTTAAAAAGGAGGGAAGCTTGAAAAACCAAGCTTCCACATCCATCTATTGACCCAAGGTCTCTTTCATTTTCTCTGCCGCGTATTTTACAGCTTCTTCCGGTGTCTTATTTCCGGCAATCACATCCTGTGAGGCTTGTTGCAAATGCGCGGAAAGTTCCGCATAGTATGCGGATTGCGGACGAGGATTGGTTGACATCATAACTGGCAGCATGTCCACCATCCACGGCTCATTTTCCACGATCTCCGCATCCTCGTACAAGGCTTTTCTTGTTGGCAAATGCGCAATCAACAAGGCTTCTTGTTTTTGCGATTCGTAGCTGGAGCGGAATTTTGCGAATTTTACAGCTTCTTCCGGATTATCCGTGAAGTTTGATACCATGATGCCCCAGCCGCCCAGAGTTGAATACGAATCTTGACCCGGCGCGTGCGGAAGTACTGTATATTTAATCTTGCCAACAACGCTGGATTTTTCAGGATCCATGGAGTTGCTGTAGAAGCTTGGCCAGTCGCGCGTAAAGATCATCTGGCCGTTCAACGCCAATGCACGCATGTCCCCGGAGCCGAAGCCGCCAACGCCCGGCGGCGTAATCTTCGCTTCATGCACCATTTTTTCCATGACAGTCATGGCTGCTACGGATTCCGGCGAATCAAAGATGACATTGCCTTCCTTATCCAAGAAGTCGCCGCCATGAGACCAAACCAATTCAGTCAATGAACAGGTTACGCCTTCATACTGCTTCCATGATCCCGCATAGCCATACAAATTCGGATCCTTCTCTTGCGCCATAATATATGAAGCGGTTTCAATCAACTCATCCCAAGTCGTTGGAACTGACTTATTGTACTTTTCTAGAAGATCTGTCCGATAATACAACATGCCGCCATCTGTAAAGAATGGAATTCCGTACACATGATCACGATAGGTATACGCTTTCATCGCGCCCGGAACATGCTCGTCGATTTCTTCTTGCGTCAAGTAATCGTCTAGAGGCAATACCCAATCGGCGGATGCAAAGATCGGCGTCCATACAACGTCTCCCACGAACAAATCCATTGCTGGATCCTTCGCTTGCAGCATGGTATTGATTGTCTGCAATTTCTGATCCGTACTTTCAGGAAGTTCTACGTAATTCACCTTGATGTTTGGGTTTTCTTTTTCGAATGCCTCAATCATCGTGGTTTCAATTCCCTTTTCATCTGGACGGCCATAATACGTAATCGTTACAGATCCTTCTTCCTGCTGCGCACAGCCTGCGAAAAGCGGCAATACGAGCAATACAACCAACAATAATGCAAAACGTTTTTTCATCCTTCTCTCCCTTCAATTTTATGTAATCGATTACATCGTTGTGCAAAAAAACGAACCAACTTACTTTTTCGTGTAATCGATTACATTGTCATTTTATCTGAACTTTCCACTTTCGTCAACAAAAACCTCCTTGATTTATCCCCCGCACACGCCTAGAAGCGAATGCTTTACCCCTTGATCTCTTGCAACCGCTTAAGACGTTTCATTTTTAGCAATTCTACCGCACCGTTTTTATTCTCAAGACTCAACTCAAAGCCCAGCCCGTTCGGAACAGGCAGATCAAAAAGATCGGCCACTTCCTTTTGATGGCACAAGGTATAAATCAAGCGAATCACACCGGAATGGCAAACAAGGGTTAGACTCTCCTTGCCGGATTCCATCATTTGAAGGCTCAAATATTTCAAGCCGCTCATCACTCGCTCTTGAAAGCGATCATAGTTTTCTCCCTCTTCCACTTCAGCCCCGGCCAACCACGCATCAAAGAATTGATCGTGATTAATCTGATCGACGCCCATGCCTTCATAAATGCCAAAATGAATTTCGCGAAAACCCGAAATCTTGACAATCTCCTGCTCGGGAAAAAGAATTCTCGCCGTATCGTAAGCGCGGCTCAAATCGCTCGAACAATATCCGTCCGTCTTCGGATAGGGATAGTTCTTCTGCAATGCCTGCAAGGCTTCGATCCCTTCTTCCGTCAGCGGCACATCATGCCAGCCGCTCAAAGTATGCGCCTTGTTCCCCATGGAATATCCATGTCGAATCAATACAATTTTCAACATTCAAACCCCTCCAAATCCACAACTGCCATCTTTCCGTATTACCGTCAACGAATTACCCCCATTCTACGGGATAAAAAAACAATCGGCAAGACTGCAACTAGTTTTTCAGCACAGTTTCCCCTGACGACAAAAAGCGCAGGCTCTCGTCATTTCAACGTTTGCCTGCGCTTTTGTCAGTTGAAGAAAACATCTCCATTTTACCAATTCATAGACTTTTTCTTTTTGAAAACCGAAGGAGCCAAGAAGATCATCCGCCTCGCCAACTTGAAAGCAGTCGGCCAGTTCGGCAACCCTTACCGAACCGTGCTGAATAATTTAATCTCGAATTGTTTTCTTCGCTCTACGTACAACATAATTTTCTCCTATACGACTTCGATAACGCCATCAATTTTTGACAACTCCAACACCAACATGCTGTATGACGTGTTCGGCGGTACATCCACCACCAAGTCCACCATACAAATCGTTGCATCTCCCTGACTCATATGGATGTCCTTGATCAATACATTCAACATCTTTGCGATATGTCCGATATCCCCGATCAATCCCGTCCGCTCATGGAAGGTCAAGCGAATATGCTTGTACTTTTTCTTCTCGCTAAACCGTTCAATCGCGCCTGCAACCAAAAGAATTGTCAATGCCAATATGCTCGCGGCTCCCGCGGCAAAATAAAATCCCGCGCCAGACGCCAGTCCAATGGCAGCGCAAAGCCAGATGCTCGCAGCCGTCGTCAGTCCTTTAATCTTGTCTCCGCTAAAGATAATCGTGCCCGCGCCCAAAAACCCAATGCCGCTGACAACCTGAGCCGCCATCCGCGTCGGATCCGTATTTACAAATGCATACGCTGAGATCATCATGATCAAGGACGAACCAACGCTTACCAGGACATGGGTACGAAACCCGGCAGGCCGGCGATTGATTTCCCGTTCAAACCCGATCACGCCGCCAAATGCCAAAGCCAATAATAATCGAACAATAATTTCATCATTTGTAATCATGCAACCACCTCATTTTTTATAGTATACCAGATTTCAACGTTTACCGGAAATTGACATGCGGTATATAGTAAGTAAGGGATGAAAGGAGAATCGCCATGAAACTAACCAACGAGGAATTAGCAAAACTCGCCGTTGCAAAACAAAAGCACCTCTTTCAAAGCGGCAAAACCCTTTCCTATGATTTTCGCAAACGACAGTTGATCCGGTTAAAAACTGCCATCAAAGCCTATGAAAAACCATTGATCCACGCTCTGGAAAAAGACTTCCACAAACCTGCTTTTGAATCTTATGTAACAGAGGTCGGACAGGCTTATGAAGAGATCAGTTTTGCGCTCAAACATCTTAAAGAATGGATGAAACCGGAGCGCAAACATACACCAATCACACAGTTTCCTTCCCGAAGTTACGTCTATCCCGAACCGCAGGGAATCGTTTTCATCATCGCGCCTTGGAACTATCCCTTTAATCTCGTCATCTTGCCTTTGATCGGCGCTATCGCTGCCGGCAATACCGTCATTTTGAAGTCTGCCACAGAAGTTCCCCATACGTCCGGCGTTATCATAGAAATGATCGAGACAACCTTTGAACCTGATTATATCCTTGCCATAACGGGTGGCGCAAGCATTACTCAAGCCTTCCTGCACGAACCTTTGGATCATGTTTTCTTTACCGGAAGCACTCAAGTCGGAAAAATTGTGATGCAAACCGCTGCCGAAAACCTCATTCCCGTCACCTTGGAGCTCGGCGGAAAAAGCCCGACCATCGTCGATGCGCTTCATGATCCCAAGGTGACCGCTCAACGCATTGCATGGGGGAAATTTATCAACGCGGGTCAAACCTGCGTCGCCCCGGACTATATCTTGGTGAAAGAAGAGCTGAAAGAGCCTTTGATCAAGGCTTTGATCGAAGTGCTGCATGAGTTTTACGGAGAAATGACGCCTGAGCACAAGGATTACGCTCATATTATCAATCAAAAACATTTCGACCGCCTCAGCGGCTATTTGGAGGAAGGAAATATTCTTTTCGGAGGAGAAACCGATAAAGAAACCCTCTTTATCGCACCTACTTTGATGGATGGAATTCCAGAAGGCGCAAAGGTTATGGAGGATGAAATCTTTGGTCCCATCCTTCCGATTATACCCTATCAGACAATCGACGAAGCGATACAATGGATATGTGACCGCCCCGATCCACTGGCGCTCTATCTGTTTTCAGAAGATCAAGTTGTCATTGATCGCATTATCAGCCGGGTTCCATTTGGCGGCGGAGCCATCAATGACACGGTCTCCCATTTGGCCACTTCCTATTTGGCCTTCGGCGGCAGGGGCAGAAGCGGCATGGGCAGCTACCATGGCGCCAAAAGCTTCGAAACCTTTAGCCATCATAAGTCGATTTTGAGAAAACACAGACGGTACGGCATCTCATTGGCTTATCCGCCTTACACAAAAGAAAAGCACAGAATCCTTCGCATTTTGGAGAAGCACAGGCTCCTGAAAAATTTCATCAAATAAAAAAACGACCTCCTGTTTGCAGGAAATCTGCATGGCCTGCTTGCTGGCGGGTATCTAAGTGTAGATTGCACTCATAACAAAACAGGAGGTTGCTTATGTCTATTTATTCATATCCTTACACCTCTCTTGAAGGAAAAGAAAAGAGTCTTGCCGACTATCAAGGAAAGGTTCTTCTCATTGTCAACACGGCCAGCAAATGCGGATTCACGCCTCAATATGAAGGGCTCGAACTGCTCTACGAAACCTACCGGGATCAGGGCTTTGTGATCCTTGGATTCCCTTGCGATCAGTTCGCCAATCAAGAACCCTTGGAGGGTGATTCATTGGCAATTTTCTGTTCCCTCAATTACGGAGTCAGTTTTCCCTTATCAAAGAAAATTAAGGTTCGAGGAAAAGACGCGGATCCTCTCTATCAATTCTTGATTCAGGAAGCGCCATTCACCGGCGCCGATCCTTCCAAACCCGCGGCAGAGGGTTTCTTCACAAAACTGAAGGGAAAGTTCCCGAAGCTTTTCGACGGCGATTCAGTCAAATGGAACTTCACCAAGTTCTTGATCGATCGCAACGGAAATGTTGTTTCTCGCTTCGAACCACCCATTACGCCGGACGAGATTGCCAGCTCCGTCGAAGCCTTACTTTAATCGAATACAAATCAACCCAGCAAATCAAAAAGCGCGTGGATCTCGAGATCTCTTCTCGATTTTCACGCACTTTTTCTTATTACCCCCTTTTATTCTCTCAGGGCATCCAATCAATTATAAAAATAATATGTGCAATTCTATCCTTTATCATCAGCCTCTCTCATTCCACTTCGGATCCTCCGAATAAATCTCGTTCAATAAAGCACTCGTGATTCTATGAATCACGAGTGCTTCTTATAATCCGAGTGCTTTTTTGGCCAATTGATCCGCCATTTCATTGTAGGTATCCCCAGTATGGGCGGCTACCTTCACAAACAGCACCTGAAGTTGATCCTTAATCGATTCATAATAGGCGCGGTACGCCTGCGTGCCCGACTTGTTCGCCTTCCATTCCCGAAGCGGCCAATGTCGTATTCCCGCGTAATCATGAAAGATCACCACCCGGTGATAGCCTTCTTCAACGACCTGCCTCATAGCTAATTCCGCCGCGTAAATCTCGCCTGAAACATTGCGCATTTCAACAAGTTCCGGATCCTCGCCCATCACACTGAGGGTTTTGGTAGTTTGATCCGAATACAGAAGCACAACTCCCGATCCGTATCGCATGGTTTTCACATCAAAGCTGCCGTCCACATAGGCGTAGACCGTATCGGGCGCGTCCGGCCAATCCGGCAATCCCGTTCCCTTTTCCGTTCCCGCTTTGCGTTCCGGCTCTCCCCCAAGAAAATCAAGGGCTTGCGATTTTGTGGGAAAACTCTTGTAAACAGCACCAGAGACTCCCTTCACCTGTGCCTTGCACGCATCCCATGTCTCATAGACGCCCGGTTTCGTTCCAACCTTCACTGCATAAAACTTCTTAGCCACGGAATCCATCCACTTCTTCCCGCGTTGGCAATGAACTCTGAGCGCCAGCCTTTTGCACCGTAAGCGCGCCGACCTTCGTCGCAAATCCAATCGCCTCTTCCAGGGATTTCCCTTCCGCCAATGCAACCGCGACACCGCCGTTGAAGCTGTCTCCAGCCGCCGTTGTATCCACCGCTTTCACCTTGAATGCCGGGAATTGACGGGTGCCATTCTTATCGATTACCAGGCAGCCTTTCGATCCCAGGGTTACGATCAACACTTTCACCCCTTTGTTCATCATGGCTTTCGCCGCCGCCTCCAACTCTTCATCTGTCTCGGTTGGCATGCCGGAAAGGATCGCAAGTTCCGTTTCATTCGGTGTCAAATAATCCACATTCTGAATCAATTCATCCGCCAAAGGCATAGCCGGCGCCGGATTCAAAATCGTCAGTTTCCCCTGCTCCTTAGCCAGTTTCAAGGCATAGGTCACGGTATCCACCGGGGTCTCCAATTGCGTGATCACAATCTCAGACTCCACGATGACCGCTTTCGCCGCATCGATGTCCGCCGGTCTCAATTCCGCATTGGCGCCCGGTACGACGACAATCGCATTGTCTCCATCCGCTTGCACGGTAATCAACGCAATCCCTGTAGAAGTCGGCGCTTTTGTTATCGCCTTTGTTTCAACCCGCGCTTCCGCCAAGGCTTGAATCAAGGCTTCGCCAAAGGCATCTTCGCCCACCTTGCCGATCATCGCGACATCTCCTTGCAAACGACCCATTGACGCCGCTTGATTCGCTCCCTTGCCTCCAGGAACCTGTTTAAACGTTTCCCCTAAAACAGTTTCGCCAACAACAGGAATTCGTTCCCCCGTTGCAACCAAATCCATATTTAAACTTCCTACCACACAAATCTTTCCCATGTGAATCCTCCTTCTCTTCTTTACACGTCTTATTGTATCAAATTCTAGAAAATTCTACACCACTTCATCACGAATTCATACACATTTCACAAAAATTGGGATACAATAAACCAATAAGGAGGTGAACATATGAAACGTTTTTTCAAAGGGCTTTTCCTTTTGATCCTCATCCTTGCTTTGATTGGTGTCGGACTGATCTTCACCGTGCGTCCCGATAACCCCAATCAATACACCCTAGTTAGAGAACAACCGCAACTGCAGGAACTCATTTCAGGAGCAGACCTCGGCATCATGGATGGCTTGCGCTTGAGTTTTTCAGAAACCCTTGTCAACCAACTCTTCTCCTATGGCATTTATAACGAATTGGAAGAGAATCCGAGAGACGGCATTGCCTTCAACGGATCCCGGCTTTATATTCAGCAAGAAACCTTGCATGTTGGCGGATCCTTGGATTATTATCGTATTCCGATCGGAATCGATGCGATTGCCAAAGTGACTGTTGAGGGAGATGAAGTCGTCATTCGATTCGAAGATATTCAATTGGGTGCACTCACCCTTCCGGAATCCATCTCCAATCGCTTATTCAACACAGTCGAATATCGCTTCTCAAGAAATCTGGAGATTTTCACGATCGATTCTTTTGACTTTGTCAACGATCAATTAGTCGTGTATTTCTCCATTGAAGCCAATCAATTGCTTCAGCAATTTTCAACGAATTAAAACCGATGCAGCACAAAAACAGACCCGTCGACTGGGCACGAACTATACGTGTCTCGTCGATGGGTCCTATTACTTTCTCCATTGAAGTCAATCAATTGCTTCAACAATTTTCAAAATAAAAGACGATGGGTTGCCCATCGTCTTTTTATGCAACATCCTGCTTCAATTTGATCGCATCCGCGATCTCCCGATCAATAATTACGGTAACCCGTGGATGAAGCTGCAAAAAGCTCGCCGGATTCTTCGTCGAAATCTTCCCACTCAGCAAGCCTTGAATCGCATCCGCTTTCTTTGCTCCAGAAGCCAACAAAACAATTTCTTTCGCTTTAAGAATCGTTCCCATTCCCATAGTCAAAGCCGACTTCGGCACCTCTTCCCGAGTAACAAAGAACCGACTGTTCGCCTCTATGGTTCCCTGCTCCAATTCCACCTGATGGGTTCCCGCCGACAACAAATCGTTCGGTTCATTAAATCCAATATGTCCATTTTCCCCGATCCCCAACAATTGCAAATCAATTCCGCCTCGTTCCCGAATCAAGGTGTCGTATCGCTCACATTCTGCTTGCCTGTCTTTTGCGTTTCCATTGGGAATAAATGTATTCTTTCTGTCAACGTCAATTGATCGAAAGAAATTCTCCTCCATAAACCGCGCATAGCTTTGTTCATGGTTTTTGTCCAACCCACAGTATTCATCCAAATTAAAGACGCTTGCCTGCTGAAATCGAATTTTCCCGACCTGATATCGGTTAATCAATTCCTTGTAGGTGCCGATCGGCGTGCTGCCCGTTGCCAATCCCAGCACCAAACCAGGCTTTTCTTCAATTCTTATTTGAAATAGACTCGCCGCTTCTCGACTCATCTCTTCATAATTTTCTACAACCAGTACTCGCATATTCCCTACTCCTCAATAAAACTCGTTCCATTTTCAGGCGCATTCACGCCCAAAAAGGCCGCGACCGACGCCGCGATATCCGAAAGGGTTTCCCTTTCCCCCAACGCAACTGCTTCTTTCCCCTTTTGATAAACTAAAAGGAAGGTCTTCTCCCGGGTATGCTGGCTATGTCCCACACAAGGATCATTGCCATGATCGGCGCTAATGATCAAAAGATCGTCAGCCCTCATTTTTTCTAAAATTCTTCCAATTCCTCGATCTGCCATCTCCACCAAAGAAGCATAGCGGTCGGCATCCTGAGCATGTCCCGCAAGATCGGTTTCTTGGATGGTTGCTGCAATCAATCCCGATTCCACTTGATCCATCGCGCCTTCAATGCTCGAAAGAACCAATCCCGTATCCACAGCGGGCATTTTTGTCGCCCCCGTGCAAGCAATCACGTCCTGCATTTTTCCAATCAAGACCACTTCATGACCGGCTTGAAAGGCAATACCGCTCACTTGCTTGGTGGGATCAACTCCCAGCCCAAGGTGGCGCGCCTGATATCCCTTTTGATAAACATTGGATTTCGGTGAATTTACACCAACCAATCCATCTTCACGCTTCTCGATGCATGAGAGAATCCATTCCGTGGAAACCCCTTCTCCCCCCAATGCAATCACTCGATTCACCTTTACCATTGAACGAACCAACTGACCGATCTTTAGGATTTCATCAAAGGAAATTTCATCAATCGCTCCCGTCACATTATAGATTTGACCGTAATCCGTTTCAATATTGTCGGCAACCACAACCACTTCATTAATCAAAAGATATGGCTTGTTGTCATCCGGAATACTTACGCGATACCCGCTCGCTTCCAATCCCTTTTTCACAGCTGCCATTATATCCACAAAGGGAACAATGGTTGCAGGAAGCGGTTTGGTTCCCATAATTTCTTGATGTCCCAGGTAGCTGTCGGCCCCCTCGTGCAACAGCGCGCATGCGCCAAAGCTCGCCTCCGGATCTTGCAATTCCAAAGCAGGGTGAGAGAGAATGGATCCAATCCCCAATTGTTTCAGATATGGAATTCCCAAATCAGGATGGATGTCCAAAAGATGTCCGAAGGTATTCGCTTCCAAATCTTGCGGGCGAACACGCGCGACATCATTCATGGCACCTACCCCTAAACTATCAATAATCAATACGATTGCCCGTTTTTTCATCCTGCCCTAATCCTTCTTTCTGCCAAGCCCGTCGTAAATGCCAACCAACTCCGGTTTGCCCGATTGAATCCCCGCCACTAAAGCCACGCTGCTTCTCGTCATAAAGATCTGGGTTCTAAAGGCATACAAAACCGTATCTCCGACATGAAGATTTTTGTCACTCGCATCAATCATTCCATAGTAATCGATCATCTCGGCGATCGGCTCATCCGCATCAACAACCACTCTTTGCGCTGGGTCTTTCGCATTCGCCACCAAGGCTTTCTCAACATTGGACCGTCGATAAAACCCGCCGCCGTAGGTGTAGGCTTTCTCTCCCATGCAATGAGAAATCTCCGATATATAAACCATGGCTGGTAGCTCAGGCAAATCCCGCACCGC
Source organism: Eubacteriales bacterium (assembly GCA_030625815.1). Taxonomy (GTDB): domain Bacteria; phylum Bacillota; class Clostridia; order Tissierellales; family GPF-1; genus GPF-1. Next base: position 96,901 of record DAOUQF010000002.1, on the reverse strand, counting down.
ATGCAGGGGCGTCGTGCCCGTCAAGGCGTGTCCCGGCTCCCCATGTGTTCCACCGAGTTCTGCAATCTGCCTGATGGTCTCGACGGAATTGGCGCTCGGCATATTCACCTGCTCCAATTTAAGTTTCAATTCGCTTTGAATTCGCTTGGCTGCCCGCTGAACCGTTTTACAATTCTCCGTTGGCTTCACGCTTCCCTCTTCGTACAAGAAACATGGAAAGGCGGTTACGCCCGCCAAAGCAAGACCCGGCATCGCCATCACACTTTTTGCTGTGGAAATCCAATCTTCTTCCAAAAATCCGCCCTCTTGTCCAGGATACAGGCGATCCCGCTCCCCGACAACGCGAATCAGAATTTTTTGTATAAATCCCTGTTTTTGGGCTTCCTCTGAAATCGCCTTGGCTTTTTCTATGGAGAATACCGTCACCACTTCTGGGCGGTAAGACAAAATTTCCGCGATCATTCCATCCGGAATTTGAACCAAATGTCCCACATGTCCAAGAGAAACGCCCGCTTTCGCCAGCACCAATGCCTCCCATGGATCCACCGCAACCGCTTGTTCGATTCCCGCCAAAGCGATTCGTTTTGCCAGTTCCGGATTTCTGCCAATCTGCTTGGTCATCATATATAGGGAAATGCCCTGTTTTTTTGCCTCTTCGGCCAATAGCCGCGTGTTGTTCTCAATCTGATCCAAATCCATCACATAGGTGTCCGGCTGAATCACGCACTGCTGATGCAATGCAATCGCCGCTTCCACCAACGCAGGATTTCTTGTTATTGTCTTTTCTAAAAACATGGTGTCCCCCTAATTCTTTGCCGCTTCCATCGCTTCTTTCAATACGCGCACTACCGTATCCGCTCCCGCTCTCATGGGATTGATTCGAATCATGGTTGATTCAAAATCAGGATTCACCGCTAAAAAGGTTCCTGAAACGCGATAAAACATAGCCGCAATTTCGTATTTCGATTCCGCTCCAATCGGATACGGCGCAGCGCCTAATTTTTCCGCTTCCAGCAAGACCTGTTTTGCAATCGGTTCCTCGAATTCAACGAGAATCACGCGCGATTGCGCATTCGCTATAAATGCATTTTTCACACCGTCAACTTCTTGATTCTTCAAGCGTTCCACGATTTCTGTTCCTTGTTCCGCCTGAATGGCAAGCGCCACCGGTGTATACACCATCGCTCGCAAGGCTTCCATCGCCTCATATCCCTGCACCTGGCTGCCGCCGGAGTAATTGATCTTTCTCACTTTTTCAATAATGGATGCGGTGCCCACGATGCATCCAACACCCTCGGGTCCCAACAATTTAAAGAGTGAAAATGCGCTGCCATCCGCCCCCAATTGCGCCCCGATTTTCGGCGCCTTCATGGCCGTGTAATTGTCGTCCACCAAAATTTCAATTGCCGGATTCACAGCCTTGATCTTCGCAATCACGGTTTCCAGTTCATAGGAATCTTCGATTCCCTGTCTCGAATGCTGCACCAAGGCAAACGGCGCCTTGACGCAATTGGCCCAGCGCGGATCGCTTTCATCATTGAAATCCACCCAAACGGGTTGAAGACCCATGCTATCCACAATTACCTCTGTGGTCGGGTAGATCGGCGCATCATGCAATACAATGGCACCCATCGGTTGATTGGAAACATTCATCACATTCCGGATGGCTCCCGTACCGGACCCCCGAACCAGCATGGCCGCTTCCGCATTGAAAAACTTTGCCAACACCGCTTCTACCTTTCGTGTGGTTGTCGGCGCCCCCATGGCACGGGTAACCCCCAAATCTCCCAGCTGAAGAAACTCTCCGCCCGGGATCACCTGATGAATACAATCGACCAATCGAAATTGCATCTCCTTTGCTTCATTGATTGACATGGTATGAATGGGATAAGTTTTCATCCTTTTACTCCTTTCGATCTAAAACCCGTACCGGGTTTTTCACTAGCATTTGCATAATTTGTTCTTCCCCAACGCCCGCTTCCCGCAGTTTCGGCAAAAATTCATCCAGCATATAGCAGTAGCCAATTCCGCCAAATTCTTTCAAATGACTCTTGCGCGTCAAATCTTGGGAAAGAACGATCTGACCGGCATGTCCTCGCTCAATCAATCCTTTAATATGCTTAACCCGCGCCTCATCGGACGCGTAATTTATCTTTCCAATGGTATCAAAAGCCAACGTCGCTCCGGTCTGTGCAATGCGCAGATGGGTCTCCATATCGCAGCGCAAATCCACATGTCCAATGACCACCTTTTCGAGATCGACCCCAAATCCTTTGAAGAATTCCAATTGCTCCAAGGCATAAGTTCCCAATGTCGTATGGGTGCTGATGGCCGCTCCGGTTTCCCGATGGGCGCGAGCCGCAGCTTCAAAAACCTTGGCTTCCATCTCTGTCATTTGATCTTTGCTGGTGCCGATCTCAGCGATCAATTGTGCTCGAATCCCGGAATCTCCGATTCCTTCATTCAATTCTCGGATCATCATCTTGACCAGTTTATCGACCGGCTGCGATAGTACTGACGCCGGCAAAAACGGATCCTTATAAAACCCGGTGCTGATGACAACCTGAATGCCCGACTCTTTCACGATTCGTTGCATGCGCTCCAGATCACGGCCCATGCCGTGATTCGTTACTTCCACGATGGTGGAAATCCCCTTCGCCTTCAGCTGCTTCATTTCATCAATCACAAGATCCGTCGCATCGTAGTGCGTGTCCGGATCCCCTTTCACCCTCGATAAATCCAAATAGAGATGTTCGTGCATATATGTTTTTCCCAATTGGTCCGGGCGAATCACGCCCCCAATTCCATAAATAGCCATTCTATTCCTCCGATCCAAATCCCAAATTTCGATTTTGATACCCATCCATAAAGTAACGCTGATACAAGGCAGGTCGATCGACCTTCTCAACAAAAACTTCCGCGACCTTCATCAGACGAACGCCTGCTTCTCTGCCGGACTTTCCGATTAACACCAAGCCCGTCGCCAAGTCTTGCACCGGTATGGTGATCGCTGTCGCATCCACCAAATTGGCTGACTTGACCAAATATTTGCCCGAAGCCTGTTGCCCGGTTTCCCCCGTCTTGCCCCAAACACCCATGACAGAATCCCCGTAGCCATACAAATCGATGGGCCCCTCCATAGTCAGCACGGCATCGAATCCTTGCGCAAAGATATCTTCAAGAAAGGCGATGCTCTCTCTTCGATCCTGCAGGTTCGGAACCTGCACTGTTCTCACCTGGATATTCTCCGGCAAATCTTTGATGTATGGCTGCAACGCCTCCCGCATATCTCGCCCGTCAGGCAGCTGAACGCCTCCCGCTTCCGGAACCGCAAGCTGAAATTCAGATTGTGTCCTTTTCCATTCTTCCGGTGTAACCTCGCAGAGTGCGCGGACGGCCTGTACACAACGGCGATACTCATGGCTGATTACTCCGACTCCCGGAATAAAGGCCAGTTCGTCTGTTGATTTTTTCTTTGTCATTCCCGTCAGTCCCATTCCTTTTCCCATAATGGAAAAAAGCTGCGTACTTAGGGCTGGCGCCAATACGGAGCCGCCCCCGTCTGTTCCGATGGCTAAATCATTGATTCCCTTCAAAATGTTGATGCAGCTCCCGCTAGAAGAACCGGTCATCGCTCGACCCGTCAAGGGATTGATCCTCTCCACATCCACCGCTCGTCCCCGTTCGGACATGGCATCCGTGGTGTGAAAAACAAATCCCGGCTGCCGTCGCAACCGATTGACAAGGTCTCGGGAGATCTGATTGGTATCCTTTACGCCAAATAACGTCAGGGACTCATTTCTCTCAAGAACGCTCACCGCTTCTTCTATCATGGATTTTTGAAAAGAGACAACGCTCTTTCCCTCCTCTTCCTTTGCGCGAATCATGGCTTTCATGACGCGTTTGACTGAGTCTGCATGCATATGTTTTCTCCTTATAAACCTCCCAAAGGAAGCTGCCTGCAGCTTCCTTTGAGGGTCAACCTTATACTGTAAATAAGCCTACAACTGCCAGTACGTTTACCAATACGCCAACCAAAATCGCCGCGATCGGTCCAACTGCCATACGAACCACTGGTTTTCCAGCAATATCATTCAAGATATATAAACCAACAACCACGAAGAATCCGATTCCTGGAGCGATTGCATTTGCAGCATTCATACCGCCAACCAACAAAGCAACTTCCAATAATTGAGACATCGCCATTCGGATATTGTCGCCAGATTTTCTGATTCCAGGGAACTTGTCCAAGAAATGTGCAATCTGACCCAATAACAAAACTTCAAGTCCAATCGTCGCGGCACCCAAAAGACCCGCCAACAATGGGTTGTGTACAAACAAGCCAACCGCGAATACGAAAGTCATGCCAACAGGACCGTAAACACCTGTTGCGATCGCCGTAGAAGCAACCAAAGGAATAAATCCAATACCACGCGCCAAGGCTGCAAAGCCAGCGTCCATCAATTGACCTTCCTTCATCAAGTTCAAGGAAATCGGATCGCCCGCCATCAGACCTGATGCAGTTGCCGCTGCAACCAATCCACCCATTACCATCAAATATGGGATATTCTTCTTAATTCGTTTCACACGCTCTTCGAATATAGAAACCAAGTCAACGGTTTCACCTTCTACTTTTTCTCGCATCGCATAGATCAGAAGAATCGCCATACCAACGATCAAAGCTGTACCTTCCGGGTTCAGTTTAATCGTTGCAGATCCCATTTGAAACGATCCGGCAACAATCGCGATTTGTCGCGCGATGACCGATACGCCTAAGTTGAGAGCCCCTTTTTTCGCTCCATACTGATACCCTGTCGCCAATGCCGGGAATGCAGCGAACGCAATGACAATTGGCGCACCAACTTGTCCCAAGCTGCCCATAAAGTTCACTGGAAGCAATTCGAATGCCTTGACAACACTCTCCAAGCCCAAAAGGATTCCGATGCCGTACAGGGCACCGATCACCCCTGCAATCACCATTCCTTTTTTTCCATCTGGTGAAGAAGCGCCAATAATGTCAGTACCCAATAGGATACAATGAATCAAAATAATGCTTGCCGCTAAAGAGAATGGAATACCAAAACCGATAACAAGTCCAAAACTCATGGCAAACGCTGTTGCCGCCAACTCTTTTCGTGACATTCTTCCCTCAATGTGCTCCGGCATAATCGGTCGAAGCCCATCGTTAAATACCGCAATTCCCTTATTCGCCATAATCGCCGCCAACGCGCCAATCACAGCCATTAACATGATATTCATCTTTTTCCTCCTGAGTTTGCTATTTCGCTAGAATTTCCCGCATGATAACGGGTAGTGCCGCTTCCATATGATCTCCTGTGAAACCAAAGGCAACCTTGCCTGCTGCTACCGCTTGAATGATTTCTTCTTCCTTTGGCGGTCTTCCAGGCATGGAAACAGTCGCACATTTTACAATCGTTAACAATGCGATTGCCATGCTCAATGCACCGCCTCCCCCTGTATGACACGCCCCAATATAATAGTCCGCTTGGTTGGTTTGAATAGCCAGCGCAGCTTGCAAATCGGTCATCACTTTGACTTCTACTTTTTCACCCCCGATCTCTTGAACCATTTTTGCAATATCATCTTTGCGGATTGCTCCGCCTACAACAATACGAATCATGCTCTTCCTCCTTTTTCAATCATGGTACAGAAATGCAAAGCAATATATTCAAATTCTTCAACTGGGATTTTCCATCCCATTTCTACTTCCAAGTCCCCCAAAAAATCAGGCAACTCATCAAATCCTTTTGCGCCGCGAATCTGCTCGACCAGCATTTCATCCATGCGGGCGACGGTTTCGCCTCGATCAATACGAGCCAATGCGATGGCCATATGCATAACCAGCATCGCGCCATTTTCTTCCGTCACCTGCAACTGATATGCGTCCTCCATCTTTTCAACAAAGGTGATAATCACGGTTTCCATTTTCTCGTTAATCTGATTGGCTTGTTTCAGTATGTCAAGCCGCTGTCGGATTGTGCTTTCCATAAATTCCTCCCGCAATGTACATTTTTTTGTATATTCATGGCAAATCTTTAATAAACTGGCATAATCTTATCTTCAATCACCTGTTTTTGAATTTCCTCTACGGCATCCAGCTCCAACAATCGCTGCATAATACGGCCGATCACCATGGAATCTTGACTGACAACAATGGTTGCGATGGTTCCCTTTCGATCCAATTCCTGCGCCAATTGCTTGCGCAACGGTTGAATATGGAAGTCCAAATTCTTTTCCTTGATCTCATCCACATTCCAGATTGCCGCATCAATCTCATTCATTTCAAGCTTCTGCAAAATTTGATTGTAGGGTGTCGCAACATATGCTACATCCAATCCCTCGCATTCCACCTCCGTCAACATGGACTGATCAATGGAAGCAGAATCAAATCCGACTCGCATGCCGTCTTGAATTTGCTGATATTCGGCATTCCGAAAAATCACCACATGATTGCCTACATAGCTGCCCGGCTGAAACTCATGAACGATATGCAGATCATGATGCGTCTCGTTTCGGGTGTCTGCAGCCAATTTTGAAATAATTGAGAAACTGTATTTCCCAAAATTCAGGGCTTCAATTCGCTTGTTGGCGCCTCGCATAAAAGCCAGGCTAAAAGGAATTTCTTTTTCCTCAAAGGCTTTATAAAGCCCCGTCGCCAATCCCTCGTATCGCTTGGAATACGGCAATGGCATGGCGCCCATAATCACGCCAAAATCCGAGTACTCCCAAAGTTGCTTATGATCCATCTCAATTAAAAAGGTCCCCAAATGACCACGAGACTCCAAATATATGCATTGTCCCTCCTGTAAAAACTTCATGGCGGACTGTACCGTCCCCCGCGAGGTTTGAAACAGCTCAACATATTCCGAGATGGTTCGGATGCGGTCGCCCACTTCATAGGAAAACATCTCTTGGGACAGCAACATAATTGCGCGTCCATTTTTTGACATTAATTGTTTTGTTCCTGTTGCCATCATTTCACTCCTCAAAATACAGAATACAATATTTTGTACTTTGAGTATAGCACAGGTTTTTTTTCTCTGCAAGGGTTTTCTTGCAAGAAAAAACCGACCCCTTCGGATCGGTTGAAAATGCTATTGTTCAAGAAACAATTCAGGATCGATATACGCGCCATTAATCTTGATTTCATAGTGAATATGCGGTCCCGTGCTGAGTCCGGTGCTCCCCACTTTGGCAATGATCTGGCCTTGAATCACGTCGTCGCCCTTTTCCACCAGCAATTTCGAGGCATGTCCATAGACGGTTTCCAGTCCATTGGCATGTTCAATCTTGACCATATATCCGTATCCATACTGATATCCGGCAAAACTGACAATCCCTTCAGCAGTCGCAACAATCGGCGATCCATAATCATCGGGAATATCCACCCCCGTATGATTCGAGCGTCCATTCAAAATCGGATGCAACCTGGTGCCAAAATCAGAACTGATCCGACGGGCTTCCACCGGCCAAATTCGCGGCACATCCTCCAGAAACGATGTCAATTCCTCTTCAATTTCAAAGATGCGATCCGTTTCCGTCACGCCCTCTTCCATCTTCAACCAATCGGCGATCTCCGCAACATTGACAATCATATCGTCGATCTCATCCGCCGAATCCATCAACGGCTCAATCTCTTCCCGGACTCCCGATCGATCCTGCAATTGAACATTCGCCGACAGCATATAGCTCTGCGCCAACACTTCCGTTTTTTCCACCAAGATTTCCAATTGATCGGTCATATCGCTGGTTGTTTCCCGATAGTCTTCAATCATTGCCAGATCTTCTGTAATATCATCTGTCTTCATCGCCAACGTCTTCTGTTGCGTTTCAATCATCTCATCCTTGGCAATGGCTTGTGCTTCCAAGGTTGCCACCTGATTGCGCAGGTCGCCTACCTCCACTGTCATCATCACCGCAAAAGCCACCATTCCCGCCACCGCAACGCCTAGGCCCAATTTCAGTTTCCGCCGAAAATGACGCACATAATACACCTTCTGCTCCTGATCCTTCAAATGATGAATGCGGATCTCCGTGCTGTGCTGCAGAAGAATTTCCTTCTCCTTGGAAAACCAATTCTTCGCTTGGCCTTTTCCCCGATTCATATCAGCGCCCAAATCTCTTACAACTTGTCTCAGTTGGGCAAATATTTTTTTTGACTTTTTTTGATTATTCTTGCCTTGTTCCCTCAATAGCTTACCCCTTTTCCCATCTGCTCACAGACGTAAAACTATTATATCATCGATCCGGGGGTAATCTCAAGAATTATCTGAAAAATGGAAATATCAAACAAATGGCTCCTCTCGCATAAGACCGCTACTACTTTTGCATAAAATCAATAAATGCTTTTGTCAAATTCGGATCAAATCGCCTGCCGGAATTCTGCCGAATCCGTTTCAATGCCACTTCTCTTTCCACCGCGGGGCGATAGGGACGGTCATGGGTAATGGAATCATAATAATCCAACAAAGACAGCACCCGCACCTTGTAAGGAATCTCTTCCCCCTTCAAATGCAAGGGATATCCCTTGCCATCCCAGCGTTCATGGTGAGTCAACACCTCGTGGGCAATCCCAGCCAATTCCGGCAAGCTCCGCGCAATTCGATATCCAATTTCAGGATGCCGCTTCACTTCAATTCTTTCTCGATGGTTCAGCCCTTTCGTTTTTTCCAATACCTGATTGGGCACGTTCAACTTTCCGATATCATGAAATTGCGCCAACAAAATCAATTCTTCCTTTTCATTGGATTCAATGGGCAAGTCTTTTACATATCGCTTCATTGTGGCTTTCATTCTGGCAGCATGCCGACTCGCCAGCGGATCTTTCGCCTGCATCTTGATCAGCAATTTTTGCACCATCAAGTTTCGTTTCGTGAAATTCTCCAAATGCTTTTGCCGATACATCCGATCCTCCGCGATTTTATAGGCCAAAGCCGGATCCTCTGTCGCCTCGATCTCAGCGATCCCATAGGAAATTCCAATCTGTGCCGGAAGATCAAATTTCATGATTTTTTGCTCCAACAACTCAAATTTCTTCTCCATCTCAGAAGAAGAAAGCTTCGCATCAATGACGGCGAATTCATCACCCCCCATTCTTGCGATTAAATCCACTTCATCAAACACCTCATCCAAGGCATCGGCAAACAGGCGCAGCATGCGATCTCCCATCATATGTCCGAAGGCATCATTCAGGATCTTCAATCCGTCAATGTCACAGACGGCAATCACCTGCTCCTCAATGGTGCGAGAGAAGCCATTCAACTTTCGCTCAAAGACATTCCGATTGAACAATCCCGTCAATAAATCCCGATTCGCAAGACGATCCAATTCGATTAGTCGGCGCGCTTCCTCATCCACATCCCGGATCACTCCGATAATCAATTCGTCCGTTGACCATCGACCGCTAGCCTCCACCCATCGAGCATGCAGGTTCTGATCCAGAAGACAAAACCGCAGTTTCACCTCTTGCTTTTCCCTTGTTTGAAGTTGCCAAAACGTCCTTTCCACCAGCTCCTTCTCACTCGGCCGCACATGGGACAAAAATTGCTTCAAGGTCATTTCCTTTTCGTCAATCAACCTGTTTTTCCCCGTGACACCGCTGTGAACGCATATGATTTTTTCATTCAAATGGATGCAATAGACCCCTAGATTTGCAACGTCAGCGGCCAATTGCAAAAGCTCGTTGCTTTCCTTCATCTGCTTCTTTTCTCTCATTGCAACCGTAACATCTCGATTAAACCCCATCATTCGAAGGGGTTCTCCCTGCTCACCCCGATCCACTACCTGGCCGCAGTCTTCAATCCAAATCCATTCCTTCAAATCTGACCAATATCGATAGGCAACTTGAAAATACGGTGTTTCCTCGCGAAAATGCCCGTGGAGCCTCTCCAAAACTCTTTCTCGATCCTCTGGATGGATTCGCCTTTCCCACTCCTGATTTTCGACATGATACTCGTCTCCATTCATCCCGAACAGAGAAAACCACGCCTCCGATAACTCCAAGTGATTCTCTGGAATATGCCAAACATACGAAGCCAAGTTTGTCGCTTTTAGAAACTCCTTCATCGCTCCACCTCCTACCCTTATGTTCAGTTTAATCTTCTATCGCCTTAAATACAATAAAAAACAGGGAAAATCTCCCTGTTTATAAAATATTTAGAAAAATTTCAATTAATTCGGGATCAAACTTGGTTCCCGACTCTTGATGTAAAATTGCTATGGCTTCCGCCTGGCTGAATCGATCGCGATAGGCTCGATGGTGCGTCATGGCGTCATAAGCATCCAAAATACTGATCACCCGTGCTGTGAGGGGAATATCCTCTCCCTTCAAACCGTGGGGATATCCGCCGCCGTCCCAATGCTCGTGGTGAAGCAAGATATCGCTGGCCGCGAGGGCGAGATCATTTAGGCCCAAGGCGATCCGATACCCGACTTCCGAATGTTTCCGCATAACTTCCCATTCTTCCTCGGACAACTCGGCCGGTTTATAGAGGATCTCTTTCGGCGTTGCCAATTTCCCAATATCATGGGCGTACGCCAATTTCCTCAAAACCATTTTATTGTGATCATCCAAGGACAAGGCGTCCGCCATCTTCATCGCCATCTCTTCGATTCGCGTGAAATGCTCATAATCTTCATGGGTGCGCGACTGCAAGGATTTGATCAAGGTCTCCGACATGCTGCTGCGCTCTCTTCGTTTCTCCCACAATTTGTTGCGGTACATCCGATCCTCCGCCTCCCGGAAGGTGTCTTCCAAGAGCTCGCCCTTGGACTCAATCAGTCCGAATCCACTGGAAATGCTCGCCTGAATGGGAAGATCAAAAGCTTCCACCTTTTCCTTAATCTGCTTTTGCAACTCAGGAATCTCCTCGGCTTGCACCTTCGGCATAATCACAGCAAATTCATCCCCGCCAATTCGAAAGATTCGAGTTGGAGATTCAAACTCAGATTTCAGGGTCGCGGCAAAGCAGGTCAATAACAGATCTCCTTCTCCATGGCCAAACCCATCATTCAATAATTTTAAGCCGTCCACATCAAACAACAGCATGCCAACGGGATATTGCTCCGCCGGAAGATTGCGCTGAATATACCGCTCAAAGGCATTGCGGTTAAAGGTGCCCGTTAAGATATCATGATTGGCAAGGAACTCGAATCGCTGCCGCTCTCGCTTCTTCTCATGAATGTCTTTGATGACACCAATGATTCGATTCGCACTGCCGTCCGCTTGGTAGGTGACAATCTTAAGGTTCATCTCAATCCACTTCATATTTCCCCCGCGATCGAATCGCATTTCAATGGAAAAAGACTCTCGCTTTCCATCCAGCAATTCCTTCTGCTGCTCGGCGACAGACTGCTGATCGATTGGATGAATCTTTGTGAAAAACGAGTCGAGATCCGCGATCTTCTCAATCGTGTATTTATTGAAAATTTCGCCCTGCACATGGACGCGGTCCCCTTCCATCTCAATATCCAAAAAGGCGAGATCAGCGGTATCAATCGCCATCTGAAGCCGCTCCCGCTCCAACTCCAAATCTCTTTGCTTGTTTACCATATCCGTAATATCCGAGAAAACGGTAATAAATTGCATGGCTGTCGGTGAATACGCATGAACCTTCCAGTGCCTGCCCAAGTCCTCGCTATAGTAATTGAAATTCTTTGTCTGTCGCTCCAGCGCGACCTGACCATATTCGCGAATCAAAGAGAGGGGTGTTTCCGGCAAAAGCTCCCTTACGGTTTTCCCAATCACCTTTTCCCGTTGAAAGCCCAGCAAGGCACAAAATGCCTGATTGACTTCCAGAAAGCGATAATCCACTGGATTTCCCTCTTCATCCAAAATAATCTGATGCAAGGCAACCCCTTCTTCCAAATGCCTAAATACATTGTAGTCCGGATTTATGCTGTTCTCACTGCATCCCAGCATCGACTTCAACTCGCCTGTTTCCCGCAAGAGAATATAGAGCCATTGATTCTCGTCGTCTTCCAACGCGGTTGCGGTTATCACAACATCCACCGTTTCTCCGTTCTTCTTCCGATGAATGCCCGGCATCTCTCCAAACCCGCTTTCACGAATCTTGTCCCAGTGCTCTTTCCAATCTTCCTTGCGAAGGGTCTCGCTAAACTCCCAGACTGAAAGGCTTTCGAATTCCAATTTCGTATAGCCTAAAAAATCCAGAACAGTCTGATTGCCATAAAAACAGCGTCCGTTTTCATCAATCAAAAACAGGGGCTCTTGCACCTGTTGAAAAATTCGATCTAGCTTTTCTGGCACTACGATTTGCTTTGCCTGCATCTCTTCGTCATCTCCCCATAGCCTAATACTCTTATTGTACAAGACCATACACAAATCGTCCATTAATTCCCAGTTTTACTGTAAAAAAAAGCCAACTCCACAGGAGCTGACTCATTCTATAACTCTTAATAATACATGGTGTCCTTTTTCAACACACTGCTTGCCAATACGTCAAAATGTTCCAAGGCTTTTCCCGTACCCACGGCCACGCATGAGATGGAATCTTCCGCTATATAAACCGGAATTCCCGTTCGCTTTTGCAACAGCTTGTCCAAGCCACCCAACAGCGAAGCGCCTCCCGCCATGACAATTCCCTTGTCAGAGATGTCCGCAGCCAATTCCGGCGGCGTTTTCTCCAAAACAGAATGGACTGCATCGGCAATCTGAGCAACCGGTTCTTCAATGGCTTCTCGAATTTCAGAAGAAGAAACCTTAATGGTTTTCGGCAATCCGGAAACGAGGTTTCGGCCTCGCGCATCCATATACTTCTCTTGATCCAAAGGATAAGCGGAACCGATATTAACCTTCAAGTCTTCCGCCGTACGCTCACCGATCATCATATTGTGTTTCTTGCGCATATATCGCATAATCGCTTCGTCAAATTTATTGCCCGCCACCTTGATGGAACGGCTGACTACAATGCCGCCCAAAGAGATCACTGCAATATCCGTGGTTCCGCCGCCCATATCAATAATCAAATGACCGTCCGGTTGTGTAATGTCAAGTCCCGCGCCAATGGCAGCAGCCACCGGTTCCTCAATCAGATAGGTTTTCGACGCCCCCGCCTGGTTCGACGCAGAAACAACGGCGCGTTTTTCCACTTCCGTTACGCCACTCGGCACGCAGACGATTATCTTCGGCTTGAACAGAGAAGTCCCAATTGCTTTCTTGATGAAATACTTCAGCATTTTTTCTGTCACATCATAATCTGAAATTACGCCGTCTTTCAATGGTTTAATCGCTACAATATTCCCTGGCGTACGACCCAGCATCTGGCGCGCTTCTTCGCCGACTGCTAAAATTTTGTTCGTATTTCTGTCCAATGCAACCACCGAAGGTTCACTTAAAACGATTCCTTTTTTTTCCACATAAACAAGGATGGAGGTGGTCCCCAAATCAATTCCAATATTTTCTCTAAAAAATCCCATTTTTGCCCCCTGCTCTTTCCGCAAATTCACATTTTACATTCCATTTCATTATACCATAGAGACTTTTCATTCCAACATGAAATCACTAAATCTCCGTAAGATTCACAAAAAATTAATAGGAAAAAACCACCAGCCAAAGGGCTAGTGGTCTCGTTTTGCTACATCAATTCTTGTAATGGCTCGATGCAAAGCTGCTTCCGCGCGAACCAAATCCAAATCCGTCGGTCCATGCTTCAGTCGATCCTTTGCCCGCTTCATAGCCTCTTCCGCGCGATCAATATCGATCTCGTCCGGCCACTCGGCAGAATCCGTTACAATCATCGTATAATTCTCTTTTATCTCGGCATAGCCGGAAGAAATGGCCGCTTCCTTCCATTCACCTGCCTGTTTGATTTTCAATCGGGCAATTCCCAATTGCGTCACCATCGGATAATGACCTTTTAAGATCCCAAGATCTCCTTCAGTTCCCCGAATAATGACCATCTCCACCTCTTCAGAAAAGAAATGACGATTGGGTGTTACCACATCGAGTCGGAATGTTGACATCCGATCCCTCCTCTACACCTTTAATGATTTTGCTTTTTCGACGGCTTCCTCGATCGTTCCCACATAAAGGAATGCTTGCTCCGGCAAATCATCATACTTGCCATCCAAGATTTCTTGGAAACCGCGAACGGTTTCTTTCAGTGGAACATAGACGCCATTCATTCCTGTAAACTGTTCTGCGACCGTGAACGGCTGAGACAGGAATCGCTGAATCTTTCTCGCGCGGGAAACGGTTAATCTGTCATCCTCTGACAACTCGTCCATACCCAAGATCGCGATAATATCTTGCAACTCTTTGTATCGTTGTAGAATTTCCTGAACATTACGGGCTGTATCATAGTGATCCACACCCACTACATTTGGATCCAGGATTCGTGAAGAGGAATCCAAGGGGTCAACGGCAGGGTAGATACCCAAGGCCGCGATCCCGCGATCCAATACCGTTGTCGCATCCAAATGGGCGAAGGTCGTTGCCGGTGCCGGGTCAGTCAAGTCATCGGCAGGCACGTAAACGGCCTGAACCGAAGTGATCGATCCTTTTTTCGTTGATGTGATTCGCTCTTGGAGCGCGCCCATCTCAGTTGCCAAGGTTGGCTGATATCCAACGGCAGAAGGCATTCGACCCAAGAGTGCCGATACCTCGGAACCCGCTTGCGTAAATCGGAAAATATTGTCGATAAACAACAATACGTCCTGTCCCTCTTGATCCCGGAAGTTCTCCGCAATGGTGAGGCCTGTCAAGGCTACACGCATACGGGCTCCAGGCGGCTCGTTCATCTGACCGAAGACCAAAGAGGTCTTAGCCAATACGCCAGATTCTTTCATCTCGTAGTAAAGGTCATTCCCTTCACGCGTACGTTCCCCGACTCCGGCAAAAACGGATAATCCGCCATGCTCTGTCGCGATATTATTGATCAATTCCTGAATCAAGACGGTTTTGCCGACGCCCGCGCCGCCAAATAGACCGATCTTGCCGCCCTTTGAATAAGGACAAATCAAATCGACAACCTTGATTCCCGTTTCAAAAATTTCCGTTGAAGTTGCTTGCTCTTCAAAAGAAGGGGCTGCCCGATGAATCGGTAAACGAGGTGCATCCAGCACCTCCTCGCCGCCGTCAATTGCTTTTCCGATTACACTAAACATCCGACCGAGGGTCTTTTTCCCCACTGGTACAGAGATTGGTGCGCCCGTATTGACCGCTTCCATTCCACGAACAAATCCATCTGTTGAATCCATCGAGATACATCGCACCATATCGTCGCCAATATGTTGCGCCACTTCCGCAATGACTGTTCCATTCGGACCGTCAATCTCAATGGCCGCGTTCAATTCTGGAAGATTGCCGGCATCAAACCGAATATCGAGTACCGCTCCGATAATCTGTACAATCTTACCTGCTTTATTTTCAGCCATGGTTGCTCACTCCTTTATTTCAATGCATTCGCGCCGCTGACAATCTCCGTGATTTCCTGAGTGATTGCCGCCTGTCGCGCCCTGTTTTTCAAAAGATCCAGGTCTTTGATAATATCTTCCGCGTTATCTGTCGCACTCTCCATCGCTACCCGCCTAGCCCCTTGCTCGCTGGCGGAGGCTTCAATCAAAGCCCCGTAAACCGCACCAAACACATACTTTGGCACAAGGTATCCCAACACGACTTCCGGTGATGGTTCATATTCAATCAACGCTTGTCTCTTGTCCTTTTGCGGATCCTCTTTCAGACTTTCCGCCGGCAATAATTTCAAGACTCTCGGCTCATAGGAAATGGTTGACTTGAAGTGGGTGTACACCACATTCACTTCGTCAACTTCGCCCCGTTTGAATAAATCCAGGGCCACCTCGCCAATGTGTTTGGCATCCGAAAAGATCGGCTCCTCCGAAATTCCAATAAAGGAATCCACAATATCATAATTCCTTCGGGTGAAATAATTTCTTGCTTTACCGCCAACGATCAATAGTTTCACCGAAGAGAGATCCGAGACTTGAGACTCAACCAATTTATTGACATTGGTGTTATAGCCTCCGCATAATCCACGATCCGCCGTCAATACGATAAAGAGGCGTTTTTTCACCTCTCGCACATCAAGATACGGATGGTTGATTTTGCCGGAATTTGCGAGGATTTCTTGAATGCTTTCAATAACCGCAAGGGAATACGGGCGGGTCCGGTCCAATTGCGACCGCGCTTTTCTCAACTTCGCGGTTGCAACCAATTCCATCGCCTTGGTGATCTTCATCGTCGAGTTGACCGATTTGATCCTGCTTTTAATGTCCCTTGAATTAACTGCCATTCAATCCCCTCCTTTCTTTCGGCTTTTTCTATAGGGTTTCTAGATATTTTTTCTGGAATTCGAGGATTGCCGTATCCATCTTTTGCGTCAATTCATCAGAGAAGCTGGAATCTTCAATAATCTCTGTCAACAATTTCGGATGGTTGGCTTCAATATCCGCCAATAATTCCGTCTCAAATTCTTTGACTCTTTCGACAGGAATCTCGGACAGGTATCGCTTTTGAACCGCATACAAGATCAAGACCTGGTTAGCCACAGAGACTGGTGCATATTGCGCTTGCTTCAGGATCTCCATTACACGCGCGCCATGAGCCAAAGTAGCTTGGGTCGCGTCATCCAAATCCGAACCAAATTGCGCAAAGGCTTGAAGCTCGCGGAATTGCGCCAATTCCAACTTCAAAGAGCCCGACACCTTCTTCATCGCCTTAATCTGTGCAGCACCCCCTACACGGGATACAGACAAACCAGCATTCAACGCAGGGCGTTGACCGGAGTTGAAGAGTTCCGTCTCCAAGAAAATCTGTCCATCGGTGATGGAGATTACATTGGTTGGAATATACGCGGCAATATCGCCCGCTTGGGTTTCAATAATCGGTAATGCCGTAATCGATCCGCCGCCGAATTCCGGCGCCAAACGTGCGGCACGCTCGAGCAAACGAGAGTGAAGATAGAAAACATCCCCTGGATACGCTTCACGTCCTGGCGGTCTTTTCAATAACAGGGACATGGCGCGATACGCCACGGCATGTTTGGAAAGGTCATCATAAATAATAAGTACGTCTTTCCCTTGATCCATAAACTCTTCCCCGATGGAACAGCCCGCATATGGCGCTAAATATTGCAGCGGCGCCAATTCAGATGCAGTGGCTGAAACAATCAAAGAGTAATCCATCGCTCCGTTTTTCTCAAGCACTTCCATTAATTGCGCCACTGTCGATCGCTTTTGGCCGATGGCAACGTAAATACAGATCACATCTTGACCCTTTTGATTCAAAATCGTATCCACCGCTACCGCAGTCTTTCCAGTCTGACGGTCGCCGATGATCAATTCCCGCTGGCCACGGCCAATGGGGATCATGGAGTCAATGGTTTTAATTCCGGTTTGCAAAGGAACGTCGACACTCTTACGGGTAATAACCCCGGGCGCCACCTTCTCTACCGGTCGGAATTTATCTGTAACAATTGGACCCTTGCCGTCAATTGGTTGCCCCAAGGCATTGACAACGCGTCCGATCATGGCATCCCCTACGGGAACCTCCACAATCCGTTCGGTACGTTTTACAACGTCCCCTTCTTTGATATGTTCATCAGAACCAAGCAAAACGACCCCGACGTTGTCTTCCTCCAAGTTAAGCGCCATTCCAAATACGCCGCCCTCAAATTCCAACAACTCGCCCGCCATCGCCTTTTCCAGGCCATGGACACGCGCGATTCCGTCACCAACCGCAATTACGGTTCCAACATCAACCACATCAAGCTTGCTTTCATATCGTTTGATCTGTTCTTTAATAATTGAACTGATCTCTTCTGGTCTCAGATTCATAGATTCTGTTTCACCCCTATCGCTTGATTTACAGTGTTACCTGCTTTAATTCTTCCTGTAGGCTGTTGAGTTTTCCTTGAACCGATCGATCAATGACCTGATCCTTCATTCGCAACAACACGCCACCAATAAGACTTTGATCGACTGCATTTTGCAGCCGAACCTCTTTGCCCATTTTTTTCGAAAGAGAAGCTGCCATTCGCTCAATTGCCTCAGGCTTCATGGCAATCGCGGTTGTCGCAACGGCTTCTACAATTCCACGCGCTTCATAATAACGCGAGATAAAGGCAAGTTGGATTTCCCTGATTTCACCCAATCGATGCTTGTCGACCAAGATAAAAAGGAAATTCAGCATCTCTTGTGTTATTTTACCGGTAAAAAGTTCTTGAAACATGGCTTTCTTTTCGGATTGAGAAACCTTTGGATGCTGCAGGATCACCTGATAATCCGTTTCCGCTTCAAACAAATCCGCAATCATGGTCAACTCTTCCTTGAAAGCGTCAAGCAGGTTCTCTTCTACTCCGACTTCAAACAAAGCCTCTGCATATCGCTTGGCAACTAATTCTGCCATGTCGATTCGCCCACTTCATCAATAAATTGTTCGATCATGGCCGCGTGATCCGCATCCGATAGATCTCGCTCGACAACTTTTGCAGCCGCAAGCACTGCCACATCCACGATCGCTTGTTTTATTTCATCTCGGGATTGCGCTTTTTCCAAGACAATCTCTTTTTGTGCCCGTTGAATCAAATCTCCCGCTTCTTGTTTCGCTTCATTCACCAAACGATCCGACATTTCTTCGCCTCGTTTTCTCGCTTGATCAATGATCTGTCGGCCTTCATCCTTTGACTTCGCAATATGAGATTCATATTCCGATTTCAATTCATTCGCCGCCACATTCGTTTTTTCCGCCTCTGAAATTTCCTTTTCGATCGCCGCTTGGCGCTTCGCCAGGAACTCCGTCATCGGAGCCCATAAGTACTTTTTAATGACCAAGAAAAGAATAATGGTTGAAACAATCTGCAAGCTAAAATTATGAAGATCGGGCAATAAATTAATGGTCATGCTACTTGCCCTCCTTTTCCACTATTACTTCGCGTCGATTTAAACGAAAGGATTCAAGAAAAGAAGAATCATTGCGATAACCAACCCATAAATACCGGTTGTCTCGGCAATCGCCTGGCCCATGACCATGGTACGAATAATATCTCCTTGCGCTTCCGGTTGGCGACCAACCGCTTCACAACCCTTACCTGCTGCATATCCCTGGCCGATACCAGGACCGATGCCGGCGATGGCTGCAAGACCCGCGCCAATTGCTGAACAACCCATTACAAACGCTTCACTAGTAATTCCTTCTAACATGTTTGTTTCCTCCTATACATGATTAATCATAGATTTTCAATACTGCCTTAGTCTTCCATAGCCCCTGAAATAAAGATCATGGTAAGAATTGTAAAGATAAAGGTTTGAATCAATCCTGCAAAGACATCAAAATACGCATGCAGTGCCGGTGCAAAGATCGGCGTGATCCAACCCATGGCTCCATAGAGCAATCCCATAATCAACGCGCCTGAAACGATATTTCCGAATAGACGGAATGACAATGAAACCGGATTCGCGATTTCACCGAGCAGATTGATCGGCAAAAGAAACGCATAGGGCTCTGTAAAGCTTTTGAAATAGCCCAATTTTTGTGTTTTAAATCCAAAGAACTGTGTTAAGAAGAATGTCATAATAGCCAAGGCCAAGGTGACATTGTAGTCCGATGTCGGTGGTGTAAAGCCAATCAATCCCAAAAGGTTTGCTATTGCCAGGTAGACTGCCAGCGTGCCAATGTAAGGTTCAAACCCTTTCCCTTTTTTCCCCATGGTGGATGCAACATAGGAATTAATTCCCGTTACAAGTATCTCCATGATATGCACAACACCTTTCGGTGCTTTTGTTGGATCGGCAGCCTTGATCTTCCGGCTAACGACAATAAAGAAAATACACAAAACCAATACAATGATGACACTGTTGACAAGGGTGTCATGAATAAAAACTTGTTGGTTTCCGAGGGCAAATTGCAACCCCATCTTACCTGTTTCTTCCACTTATCTCCCTCCTTTCTTCTTGGGTTTCCCTTGCAAATACTGAATGAATACATCCGCAAGAATCATGCTCTTCACTAGAAAATAACCACAAGCTGTTGCGATTCCATTCGTCGAAGGCGAGCGAAACGCAAAATATAAGACAACGCCGTAAATCGTGTACCGAATCATGTACTGCCCCATGGCATATCCCTGAACTCGGTTTTGCGGCATTGTTGCAGTTCGAATCAAACTTAAGGTCATCAATCGAAAATTCAACAAATTGATAATTGCTCCAATTAAAAAACCCTTCACAATTGGAGTTGGATTGGATAATGCCAAACTGAGAATCACGCTGATCACACCGGCGACCAAGAGTCCTCGACTGGTAATTCGTTTGACAGGATCTTCAGAAATCGGGGTGATCGTCTTCATCCTCGTCCTCCTCTCCCCAGTCCTCTATGGGTTTGTTCTTTTCCCTGAGCCCTAAGCGCAGAATGGTCATAAAGCTGGAGGCAATCCCCAAAACAAGCAGAACCAAAGTAAATAAAACTCCGGTGCCCAACCATTCGTCCAACTTCTTTCCTAACAACAGCGCGATCAAAATCGTCGAAATAATCGTGATCCCGACCTGTGTGATCAGAGCGACATTTTTCATAATCGAGACTTTTTCTTTTCGCTTCATACTCCGTCCCCCATTCCTTCATTATATGACGGAATCATTCAAGAATAAAATGCAAGTTCTTGCAACAACATGTATTTTATCACGTTTCAGCATCTCTAAAAAGAAATACCTGCTTAAACGCCGCAAATCATTGCTTTTCAGCAATTATCGCATGATTTCAAATAAGAAACGTTTGCCTTTGTTAAAAATTTCATAAAGTCTTCAAATACAAAAAGTAGACATGTGTCCCAACCATGTCTACTCTATCTTCTCAATTATCTCCAAGAGGATTTATATGATTTGTTAAATTAATAACGCTTCTTTTAACACAGTGTACGCGATTCATCCAGTCCTTGTCAAATGAAATATTTTCCTTTTTCCCGCGCAGCCTTCGCTGATCCTTGAATTCCACCAGGATTCCAAATCCTGTTTTTCCCAGTTTGAAATCTTGCATCAATTTTCACTCCCGTTAGGCGATCGTTTTCCTTGTGCCAAGGATCTTTGTATACAAAATACTTTAGCTATTGTCAAGAATATCATTCCGGTTTCGATGTGTCAATTGTTTCCTCTCTCAAAACCCTTTATTTGCTTCCACGAACACACTTGCAACTGCTGAAAAAAATGCACCGCCAAATGCTCGATTTTCTGTCCAGCCTTTAGGGTGCATTTCAACGATTTAGCTCTGTTTAAGCAGAATACTAACGATCCGATCCGCGGCTTTCCCGTCTCCATAAGGATTGACGGCATTTGCCATGGCTTCATAGGCGGCAGGCTGCGTGATCAGCGCCGTTAATTCCTGAATCAGCAATTCTCGATCCGTTCCGATCAGTTTTGCCGTTCCCGCGTCAATGCCTTCCGGCCGTTCGGTTTCTTCCCTCACCACCAACACCGGTTTCCCCAATGCCGGCGCCTCTTCCTGAATGCCGCCCGAATCCGTCACGACCATGCGTACCTTCGCCAGCAAATTGGCCAATGTCAAATAATCCAACGGCTCGATCAAATGAATCCGATCGTGGTCAGATAAATGCCGAGTTGCAATCTCCCTCACCTTGGGGTTCAAGTGCATGGGAAAAATCACTTCCGTCTTCGGTTGTGCTTCCACAACTTGGCGAATGCCCGAAAAAATCCGATCCATTGGCTCGCCAATATTCTCGCTTCGATGGGCTGTCATCAGAATCACTTGTCGGTTGTCGTAATCAATTTCGTTCAACAGCGGATTGTCGAATACAAATCCGTCTTCAATTACAGACAGCAATGCATCAATGACGGTATTCCCCGTAACAAAAATTTTCGACTCCGCCGTGCCTTCCGCCAGCAGATTCTGCTGGCTGACCTCTGTCGGAGCAAAATGAAAATCGGTTAAGATGCCCGTCAGCTTTCGATTGGCTTCTTCCGGATAAGGAGAATGCATATCATGGCTTCGAAGCCCCGCTTCCACATGGCCAATTTTGACTTTATGGTAAAAGGCGGCTAGGGCGCCGGCAAAAACCGTGCTCGTATCCCCTTGCACCAAAACGATATCCGGCTTTTCTTTCTCAATCACCGACTCCAATCCCATTAAAGCGCGGGAAGTAATCTGCGAAAGACTTTGTCCCGGAGAAAAAATATTCAAATCATAGGCCGGCTCCAGGTCGAAAATTCCCAGTACCTGATCCAGCATTTCACGATGCTGCGCCGTTACGCATAAAACATGATTAATTTTCGGTTCCATTTCCAGGGCTTTCACAATCGGTGCCATCTTGATCGCTTCGGGTCTCGTCCCGAAGATCGTCATCACTTTCAATTGTTTCATCTGTCTGCTCCTTTCGTTGTTCAAATCGCCGTTTGTTGTCGCACCAAAGGAAAAATCCCGCCAGCGCAAAGGCAACGGCAACAATTCCAATCAGCCCCCAAGCGGAAAGCTGAACATTCTTTCTCGTCAACACATAAGCCAAAAATCCCAAGCTGCCAGTGATCCCGTAAAGAATCAAAACCGTCTGCTTTTGATTCAATCCAAGATCCAACAAGCGATGATGCAGGTGCCCCTTGTCAGCTTCCATAATCGGCCGTTTATTCACCATTCGTCGAACGATGGCGAAAAAGGTATCGAAAATCGGGAGTCCCAAGATCAGAATCGGCAAAATAATCCAGAGGGCGGTGATCGATTTCATCACCCCTTGAAGGGAAACGACAGCCAACATATATCCCAAGAACAATGCGCCCGTATCTCCCATAAAAATCTTGGCCGGATTGAAATTATAGGGTAAAAATCCCAGGGCGGCACCCGCCAATACAGCCGTGGTTGCCATTACCTGCGGATAGATCGGATCTCCTCCCATAAAGAGAGAGGCCACGGCAAAAAGTGCAATGCTGGCAATCGCGGACACACCGCAGGACAATCCATCCAATCCATCAATTAAATTCACCGTATTCGTAATTCCCACAATCCAGATCGCAGTTAAGGGAAACAGCAAATAATCGTAATAGAAGTACGGCGCTGTATCCCCCGCTAAATTCCCAAGGGAGAGAAAATCGATTCGAACCCCGGCGCCAATCAGGAAGATGGCAATCATCATTTCGATCATAAACTTGGTTTTTGCCGACAATCCCTTGGAGTCATCCACCATGCCCATCACGATGATGACACTGGCGCCCGCCATGACAGGAAGAAAATTACTCCCGTACGGGAGGATTTCCAAGTAACCCAACACAAGCCGAGAAACCAAATAGCCCATAAAAATGGCCAATCCACCGAGTCTCGGAATGGGTTTGGTGTGAACCCGTCTCGCATCCTTCGGCACATCGATGGCGCCGATCTTTTTCGCAACTCGCTTGGCAACCGGCGTCATCAAAAAGGCGACGATTGCAGCGATACAAAATCCTAATCCATACGGATTCATTCCGACTCCTTATCTGCCGCCGATAAAAATGACGGCCTTCTGTACGCCTCCATATGTTCCGTTTCAATATGACCAGCGAACTTGAGCCAATCCCACTCCGGCATATATCCCTTTGCAAAAACCACACGAGTGATTCCCGACGATATAATCACCTTCTGGCATTCGACACAGGGCTGATGCGTCACATACAGGGTTGCGCCCTCCCGCTCCTCCGGCGATGCATTGATGATGGCATTGATCTCGGCATGAATGGTTCTCCGGCAATGTCCATCCGCCATAAAGCAGCCGTCGTCGTCGCAATGAGGCAGTCCCTTGGGCGATCCATTGTATCCCGTTGATTTGATCTGTTTATTTTTCACGATAACCGCGCCGACATGAAGGCGCGGACACGTGCTTCGCTCTCTTGCCATAAAGGCGATATCCATAAAGTATGTATCCCAGTCTTTTCTCATTTCTGCCCTCCTATGATTCGTACTTATTGTACCTGATTCAAATCTTTCAGACAAGAAGAACGGACCTTCTCCCCCTGAAAAAACATTTGTCTTTACAACTCAAATCAATTATTTCATTTCTGTAAAAACTCTTACGTTTATGATATAATCAAATAGCTGGATAAGCGTAGTGTTTATTCAACGTCCTTATAAAAAAGGAATCACCGCTTAAGCGGTGATTCCTTTTTCTATCCCTCGATTTTTGCTACACGACGCGCGTGGCGTCCCCCTTCAAACTCCGTTGCCAGAAAGGCTTGCATAATTGACCAGGCCAATTCAGGCCCCACAGTTCGCCCGCCCATGGCCAACATGTTCGCATTGTTATGGGCGCGGCTCATGCGCGCAGAAAACTCTTCACTGACCAAAGCGCATCGAATGCCCTCCACCTTGTTGGCAGCAAGAGAAATCCCGATACCCGTTCCGCAGAAAATAATACCATATCGTGCCTTCTCCGCTTTTATGGCCAAGGCAACTTCTCGCCCGACGTCTGGATAATCCACAGATTCTCCATTGAAAGTGCCGTAGTCCACAACCTCATGCCCAGTTTCCACAAGTTTGCTCTTGATGAATTCCTTTAATTCATATCCACCATGATCACTGCCAATTGCCAATTTCATCTCTTTTTCCTCCTTGATCACATGACCTCCGGCTGCTTTTCGCATCCGATTCATCAATGCTGCGCCTAAACCCTCTTCCCTATATCCCTCCGCAAGAATCCATTCGATTTTGCGGGCATCACACATCCTAAGCAGATCAAACAATCGATTGGCGGCAATCTCCGGGTGCGCCCAGGCCCCCAGATTCCACACATCCAAATCTGGCAATTCTTGGGCCAGTTCATCGGAAGCCAATACCACGCCCCGGCCCTGGCTATCATTCAAGCGCCGAAGCGCAACTTCTCTTTTAAAGGCAAGGCTTCCCTGCACCACCGCCATCTTTGCCTTCGGCGCATAATGGCGATATTTTTGCCCTGGGGATTTTGGTTTTCTGTCCTCACGGACGCTTTCCAACGCCGGATCCACCCGCACTTCCGAATAGATCTCCAAGAGCATCTCCCGGGTTACACCACCAGGCCGCAAAATTTCAGGCACTGCTCCGGTCACATCCAAAACCGTCGACTCCACACCAAATTGCGACTCGGGCCCAATGATAATTCCCGCAATCAATCCATCCAAATCCTCCACCACGTGCTCGCCTTTTGTGGGGCTCGGGCGCCCGGAACGATTGGCGGACGGCGCTGCAATGGGCAATCCCGCCGCATCGATCAGCGCGATGGCAACGGGATGGGACGGCATGCGGATCGCCACCGTATCAAGCCCCGCCGTTACGCAATCCGGAACCCTCATAGAGCGAGGCATCACCAGGGTCAAAGGACCCGGCCAAAATCGCTTCATCGCCTTTCTGGCCTGGGACGAAATTTCCGTCACCAGCTCCTCCACCATGGAAAGGTTCGCCACATGCACAATCAAGGGATTGTCCGAAGGACGCCCTTTCGCTTGATAAATCTTCGCAATGGCTTCCGGATCCAGGGCATTCGCACCCAATCCATAGACCGTTTCTGTAGGAAAGGCGACAAGCGATCCATTCCTGATCATCATTGCCGCCTCGTCCATCCAATTATATTCTTGCTGATTTTCTTCAATCATAAATAATTTCGTTTTCAACTCTCCACGACTCCTTTTATCTTTCCTGTGTGGAAAGCCCCTTTCAACGCAATCGGCGTTACAATGGTCGACAAGAGAACCATCACGATTACGCTCGTGAAAATTTCCTGGCCGATAATACCCATCTCCAAACCGAGATTGGCGACAATCAATGCAACCTCAGCACGAGGCATCATCCCAAGGCCAATCTGAATGGCCTCCTGATTGGTGAACTTCGAAAGCTTTGCGCCAAAACCGGCGCCGATCACCTTGCCGGCCAATGCAACAGCCGTTAGGGTCAGGCTCAAGATCACAAGACTCCAGGTAAAGGGCGGCATATTCACCGCGATCCCGATATGCACAAAAAAGATCGGAGTAAACAAGGCATAGGCTACCCGCTGCACCTCATGGGAAACCTGATTGCGAAAATGCGTTGTCGAAAAAACAACACCGGTGAAATACGCGCCAATAATGGCTGCGACTCCCATTTCCTCCGCAAAAATAGCCGATACAAAACTATAGATCAAAGCCGCTTGCAACAATCGCCGTTGACGATTGAAAAATTCGGCTCTCTTATTTAAAATCTTGTAAAAGACAACACCAATTCCAATGGCAATCAAAAAGAAACCAATGATCTTCATAATCACCCAAAGCAAACCGGCACTGCCGGAAGGATTGACCATTCCCGTAACAATCGTCACCAAAATAATGCCAACCACATCATCGATAATCGCGGCGCCTAGAATGCTGACGCCCGCACGACACTTCAAACAGCGCATATCCCGAAGGGTTTGCACCGTGATACTGACAGAAGTCGCAGTCAAGATAATCCCATAGTACACATATTCCAAGGTATCGAGTCCCGGTCTCAAGAAATACAAGGCAGCCCCACCCAAGGCAAAGGGTACCGTTACTCCCCCAAGAGCGATCAATGACGATGCCTTTCCTGAGGATTTCAATTCGTCAACATCGGTTTCCAATCCTGCGATAAACATCAGCAGAATAACGCCAATCTCTGACATGTTCGTAATAAAGGTGGAGTCGTGAACCAACCCTAAAAAGGTGGGTCCCGCGATCAAACCGCCTACAATTTGTCCCAAAACAGCAGGCTGATTCAAGCGATTCGCTAGATATCCGCCAATATCGGCAACCAAAATAATGATCACCAAATCCATAAGAAATTGATACTTTTCCAATCCCGTCATCTCCTTATCTGAGTGTTACCAGCTAGGCTGCAATCGGCAATCGGCTAGTTGTCGTTATTCGGCAACCCGGTCAACTGTCATCATCTGTTAATTTGTTTCAATTTCTCAGCGTTGTCGGAGGTGATCAATGCATCTAGAATTTCATTGATGTCGCCATCCAAGAAAGCCTCAAGCTTATGAATAGTCATCGTAATTCGATGATCGCTGACACGACCCTGCGGGAAATTATAGGTCCTAATTTTCGCACTTCGATCTCCGGTACCCACTTGCAAGCGACGTTGTTCCGCAATCTCTTTGTTCTGCTCTTCCAATTGCTTCTCGTAAATCCGCGCCTTCAAAATCCGCATCGCTTTATCTTTGTTTTTCAATTGTGATTTTTCATCCTGCATCGCAACCACAATTCCCGTAGGAATATGGGTCAATCGCACGGCGGAATCGGTTGTGTTGACCGACTGGCCCCCGTTCCCGCTGGAACGGTATACATCACATCGCACATCATTGGCCTGAATATTTACTTCCACATCGTCCACTTCAGGCAATACGGCTACCGTTGCGATCGAGGTGTGAATTCGTCCCGCACTCTCCGTTGCAGGTACCCGCTGCACCCGATGGGTGCCCGACTCATACTTCATGCGCGAATAAACGCCCTTTCCCTTGATCAGGAAAATCACTTCTTTATAGCCGCCAACCCCATTATCGCTGACGCTCATCAATTCAATCTTCCATCGATTTCGTTCCGCGTATCGGGTATACATGCGAAACAAGTCTCCGGCAAAGAGTCCCGCTTCGTCTCCGCCCGCACCCGCACGAACCTCGACAATAACATTCTTGTCATCATTGGGGTCCTTTGGAATCAGCATCGTGCGAATCACCTGCTCCAGTTCCGGCAGTTGCTCCTCAATCTCCTTGATTTCCTCTTTGACCATATCGCGAAAATCCTCTTCCAGACTTTTATCTGCCAGCATTTCCTTATTCTCTTCCAATGACTCTTTCAGAGATTTATATTCTTGATATTTTTCTACAATCGGCTCCAACTCTGAATGCTCGCGCATCAGTTTTTGCCATTCTTTATTGTTCGCGATCACAGCTGGATCGGCAATTTTCTTTACTAAGTCCTGATGTTTTTGCACAAGAAAATCTAATTTTTCTATCATATCCTCAATCCTTTCGATTTCATTTAAATAGGGCGGCAAAAATCCCGTTAAGGCTCTTGCGCCTTTTCCCCCGAGACAACACGGTCAAGTCCAGCCAAATCAGGATGGATCGCAATCGATTGATAGCCAGCATTCTCCATCAATTCCGCTACTGCTTCTCCCTGATCCGCACCAATTTCAAAGGCCAAAAGACCACCCGGCCTCAAATACCCCTTCGAAATCTTAACCAATTCTCGATAAAAATCCAACCCATCTTCTCCGCCGTCCAAGGCAAGATGCGGTTCAAAATCTCGGACATCCGACATCAACTCATCGATCTCCCGCTTTGGAATATACGGAGGATTTGAAACCAAGACATCAACTTTCTCTTGCAATTCCAATGATTGCAATGGCTCGTCAAGATTCCCCAACAAGACCAAATATCGCATCAAATGGTGATTTTCTGCATTTTCTGTGGCCATGTATACAGCCATTTTGCTAATATCGGTTGCAAGTACCCGGGTATGCGGAAGCTCTAACCCCAGGGTGATACCAATGGCGCCGCTTCCCGCGCCAATATCGATAATCGTCTCCACGGGATGGGTCTTCGCCCATTCCACAATAAATTCAATCAAGTGCTCCGTTTCCGGGCGGGGAATCAAGATCTCCTCCTGCACGGAAAAATCACGGCCATAGAATTCTTTCACCCCGGTGATATAACTGATGGGGTAACCGGTTTTCCGCTTGGCAATCACTTCCTGGAATTTATCCCATTCCACGTCAGACAATTCTCGTTCATGATGGGTCATCAAATAGACCCTCGATATTCGTAATAAGAAGGCAAGTAAAATCTCCGCGTCCAAACGCGGCGACAAAGACTGCTGCAATTGTTCTGCTCCCCAAATGAGAGCGTTTTGAATCTTCATCAACATTCACCTACCTGTTAAAAATTGGCAAACAAAAAAGGGGCATGACGCGCTTCGCCCATCCTGACCCCTTCAGCTTTTGGCCTATTTTGATTCCATGCCGTAACGCTTCTTGAATTTCTCCACACGTCCACCTTTTTCCGCACGTTTTTGAGTGCCTGTATAGAATGGATGGCAAGCAGAACAAACTTCAACGCGAAGCTTCTCTTTGGTAGATCCCGTTTCAAACTCGTTCCCGCATGCGCAATGAACGGTTACTTTATGGTAATCTGGATGGATTCCATTTTTCATAATTCTTCACCTCTTTCTAAAAAAGCTGTCCAGAAAAAACTCACTTTTCAACTGCTACAGTATATCATAGAAGAATCACGCTTTCAATCATTTTTTTGAAAATTTCTGATTCATCAGATCAATAAATTCACAGTTATTCTTTGTAACACGCATTCCCTCTAGAATCATCTCGGTAACCTCCATGGTTTGCGAGGTTTGGAAGGCGCGATGAATCCGCCACATACAAGCCAATTCTTCCTTGTCCAGCAGAAGATCCTCTCTCCGCGTACCGGATTTATAGATATCAAAGGAAGGAAAAATTCTTCGTTCCGACAGGTTGCGGTTCAAGTGGATTTCCATATTTCCCGTTCCCTTGAACTCTTCAAAGATGACATCGTCCATACGGCTTCCCGTATCAATCAAGGCTGTCGCCAGAATGGTCAAGCTTCCGCCGTCTTCAATATTCCGTGCCGCTCCAAAGAAACGCTTAGGCAAATGGAGTGCCGCCGGATCCAACCCCCCCGACAGGGTGCGTCCCGATGACGGGATCGTCAGGTTGTAGGCCCTTGCCAATCGAGTAATGCTGTCCAATAGCACCACCACGTCTTTTCCCTGCTCCACCAGCCGCTTGCAACGCTCCAGAACGATCTCCGCCACCTTGGTATGGTGGCTCGGCAATTCATCAAAGGTGGAAGAAACCACATCCGCGCCAACGGACCGTTTCATATCTGTTACCTCTTCCGGCCGCTCATCAATCAAAAGCATGATAATCTCCGATTCTGGATGATGCTTTTCAATGCTGTTGGCAATCTGCTTCAATAAGACCGTTTTTCCCGTTTTCGGCGAGGCGACAATCAATCCGCGCTGCCCCTTTCCGATGGGAGCAAACAAATCGATTACCCTCATTGATATTTCTTTCGAATCGTCCTCCAAATGCATGCGTTCATCCGGGAACACCGGCGTCAAATTCTCAAATTGAGGACGACGAACCGCTCGCTCCGGATTCATTCCATTCACTTCCCGTATAAATAGAAGGGCGTTGAATTTTTCTCCCGCTTTCGGCGGACGAACAATCCCCTTTACCTTATCGCCGGTCTTCAATCGAAAGCGGCGAATTTGCGGGGGCGCGATATACACATCGCCATCGCTCGGCAGATAGTTTCGGGTTCGTAAAAATCCATATCCCTCCGCCAAGACTTCCAATACGCCTTCGATCAAATCCGCAGGCTCGTCGCCCACTTCATCCTTCAAGCGTTCCGGCAAGGCTGAGTAATGCCGCTCTTTGGTTTCCATTTTCTCCTGATCCGCAACATCACCCATGATCAAATCGATGACGGAGGCTTTATCTGCACGCGAATATCCCTTCAATTCCAAAGACTTCGCGATCTCTTTTAAGTCTTTTAAACTCTTTCGTTCCAATATTGTTCGATTCATTCTTCACCTCGGTTTGGGATTCTCCGCATGGATCCACACGGAATGGGATGGCTTTGTTTTCATGCTATCACCTTGCTGAAAAGAAGTCAAACAACGAAAAAACCACCTTTCGGCGGTTCCATCAATCAAAGTCCAAGACCTCTTCTTCCATCACCTTCAAGAACCCGCCAACCATTGACAATTCCTCTTGATTATCGATCCCTGCAGGCAGACTAAACTGCAAACTCAAATCGACTTCCCAGCGTTCGTATAACGGGAAGAACCAACGCCATAAATTCTTTGCTTTCCGCGAGGTTTCCATAAATTCCCTCACAGCGTTTTTCAAACTCTATCATCACATCATCTTCCATGACCGCCAAAACCGCCTTGCTGTCTGGCGCGTCTTTTTCCAGCAATCGCAAAAATCCGCCGACCATTGGCACTGCCAACATTTGCTCTTCCTCCGGGCCTGCCACTTGATATCCCGATAATGCAATCGATTCAATATGAAGATCCGTTAAAATTTCAGCAATGGTTTGAAAAACTATTGGGGCTCTAAGAATGAGAAGAAGCATGCGCTTCTCTTTGCAAGTTTCCATGAACTTTCTCCTTTTTCGCTTCACCAGCGCTATAAATCGCATATCTTGTCATCATAGGTCCAACAACCTCTGTTACGATGGTCGTAGCCAATAGAATGGTTAACACCAAAGAACCAATCTGCGTGCCCGCAAACATTTCGCTCACAATAATCGCCAATCCCACTGCAACACCAACTTGAGACAAAAGACCATATCCCAAGTACTTTCGAACAACCAAAGGCGATTTTGACAAGGCACCGCCCAAAGAGGCTCCACCAATTTTCCCGATCATTCTCACAACGAGGTAAGCCAAACCGATCCAACCGATTTGTGGAATCATCGCTATATCCAACCGCGATCCGGCAATCACGAAAAACGCAGTGATAATCGGTGGCGTAAATTGCTCGGTTACAGTAAATAACCGCCTAGCCGGCACAACGCCCATTCCATTGGTAACCGTCACTCCCGCCGCCATGGCGCAAAGCAATTCCGATAAGCCCAATTGTTCCGCCGCTCCCGTAATCAAAAGCGCGGCAGCCACAACAATCGTTAAGAGCTCCGCATCATTGCTCACTCGCCGAGCTACCAAGATCAACCCGCCGCCCAAAACGACGCCCAGGCCAACCGAGCTGATGATTTCAACCAATGGCAATACCACCAATCGGTTGAAGGTCAGCACATCATGCGCAACAAATACCTTGGCTACCGAAGAAGCAATGGCAAAGATCATCAAACAAATGGCATCATCTACCGCGACAACCCCCAAAAGCGTAGAGGTCAACGGTCCCCGTGCTCGATATTCTCGCAAGACCATCATCGTGGCCGCCGGTGCAGTTGCCGATGATACGGCACCTAAGATAAGCGCTGTCGGCCAGTTTACAAACAATCGCATAACTCCTGTAACCAAAACAAAGGTAACGATCGCTTCACTAAAGGCGATCACAACAATTGATTTGCCCAATTCTCGAATCTCCTGTATTCGGAATTCACTTCCGATGCTAAAGGCAATAAAAACAAGGGCAACCGAACTGATAAAGCTGACTTGCTCAATAAAATCGGGCGTTAATAGATCGACACCGGACCGCCCTAAAAATAACCCAATCATTATATATCCCGTAACTGTCGGCAACTTAATCAGTTTCATTGCCTTCCCGCCAAAAAAACCAATAACCAATAAAAGACCTAATCGAAGAAAAACATTCATCTATTCCACCCCACTTAACTAACTTTATATAGGATATGAGTTTGCAGGGCCTCCTATCAACTACGAATCCTTTTGTTCTGTGGTTTATTCTGCAATTGCTCTTCCTGTTTTTTAAATAGAGAAAGATTACCCTACCTATTCTCGGTTTTTCTCCAAATTCCTCCCGCTTTCTCTCTTTTTCAGAGTTCGAAAAAATATATCGGAAAAGAAAACATTTGCAAGGAAACCCGGTCGCGTTATTTTTTTATCAATTTTCCTTAAATTCCCTCCCCTTTCCATTCCTACCAAATTCATTGCTTATTTACATTTGAGTGATATAATATTCCTGTTAAGGAGGTGTGCATATGAGCGAATTTATGCATTTACAAAATGGAACGGATATTCGAGGTGTTGCGATTGCCGGTGTAGCAGGTGAACCCATTACCATTACGCCTGCCCATGGACAACGAATCGGCGCTGCATTCGCGCGATGGCTGAAACAAAATGCCAACGAAGAAAAATCACTCACGATTGCCATTGGAAGAGACAGCCGTATTTCAGGTCCTGATCTTGTTTCAGGCACCACGAAAGGCCTGCGGTCGGAAGGATGTCACGTACTCAATTGTGGATTAGCAAGCACGCCAGCTATGTTTATGTCGACTGTGTATCCACAAATTCAAGCAGATGGCGCCATTATGGTAACGGCTTCCCATCTCCCCTATAATCGAAATGGTCTTAAGTTTTTCTCCCCGAAAGGCGGATTGGAAAAAGCCGATATCCAATGGATATTGGAGACTGCCGAAACCATGAATCCAGAATCGCAAGCGGGCAGCGAAGAAACAAGTCCCTTAATGGCTCTTTATTCCGCTTCCTTGGTTTCCATTATTCAAGAGCGCACCGGCGAAACTCAACCCTTGGCCGGAATGCGAATCGTATTGGATGCCGGCAATGGCGCAGGCGGTTTTTTTGCAGAAAAGGTATTAGCTCCGCTGGGTGCCGATACAAGCGGAAGCCAATTCTTGGATCCTGACGGCATGTTCCCGAACCACGTGCCCAATCCCGAAGATGCGACCGCGATGAAAGCCATTGAAGATTGCGTCAAGGAAAACCAAGCCGATCTTGGCATCATTTTTGATACCGACGTAGATCGCGCCGCTGTTGTTTCCAAGGATGGAAAAAGCATCAACCGCAATCGCCTGATCGCTTTGATCAGTACCATTTGCTTAAAGGAAACGCCTGGAGCAACCATCGTCACAGATTCAGTTACATCCGATGGTCTCGCTGAATTCATCTATAAAAACGGCGGCCATCACCACCGCTTCAAACGCGGCTATAAAAACGTCATCAACGAAGCCATTCGATTGAATGCCATTGGGCAAGATTGTCCCTTGGCCATTGAAACAAGCGGACATGCCGCTTTGAAAGAAAACTATTTTCTCGATGACGGCGCCTACTTGATTGTAAAGCTTTTGATTGAAATGGCACAGCTTGCCAAAGAAAACAAGGGCTTGGCAGAAGCCATTGAAACCTTGAAGCTGCCAACAGAATCCAAAGAATTCCGCATCAAAATCAACGCGGAAGACTTTAAAACCTACGGACAAGGTGTGATTGAAGATTTAGAGGGCTTTGCCCGCGGAAAAAAAACCTGGTCATTGGTTCCCGATAATTACGAAGGCGTACGCATCGCCTTTACGGAAAACGGGAAAACCGGCTGGTTCTTGGTTCGTTTGTCCCTCCATGATCCGGTCATGCCCGTGAATATCGAATCCAACGAATCCGGCGGTGTTCGTCAAACCGCAGATGCCTTGGTCGAATTCTTAAGCAATTACCAACAATTAGATTTAAATGCGTTTTAAAAGAATCCCCTGCACAAGCCTTTGTGCAGGGGATTTCAGCTTTTTTATAAAAAGTTCAGAATCTGTCTATGTTTTTTCCTGCCATTTTTTGATAAAATGACATGAAAATCCATTTAAGGAGCTAATTATGGAAGAGTCCTCGCTTTTTCAGCATTTTCGAAAAGCCTTTAGCAAATATGCTATCGCTTTGGCGCTATTGTTCCTCTGCACCGCAATTGCCAATATTACCTATCAAGTTCATCTGTATCAAGAACAGACAGAAATCATGATCAGTGAATCGGTCGATGCCTATTTCACACAGAAAGCCGAGCTTAATCAGCTTCTCATCTATCAATTCTTTGAAAACGATCAATTGCTGAGCGCATATCCTCTAGACCGCGATACAAAAAAATTTGCTCAGCATGTAATTGAAGACGGCGAAGCTGCCGTTGATCTTTTTTATTTAAGCAATGGGGAAGAAACCAGTTTTTACGGCAATGCAATTTCCCGAGCTGATTTCGAATCGCAAATTTTCAAAATCAAACAAGGCGCCGTTCGAAAGATCGGTGAACAGTATTACCTGTTTTCAACCTATTCCGCGCAGGGAACATCAATCGCTGTCGGAGAAAAAATCGATGACGCCTTTATGACAACCCTCATCCATTTTTTGCCGATCTCCGTTGAAAACATCAGCATTGATCATAACAAGGCAATGGCTTGGAATCAAAAAGGGTTTGAATTTCCATTGCCGGGCATTGATGCAACCTTGACCATCACCACACAATTGGATATCAAGGCATATGTCCTGCAAAGCGCCGCCTTCCCAGCGAGTTTCTTTCTCGTTGGATCAATCGTGCTCTATCTGATGTTCAAGGGAGAAATTAGAAGAATCAATCCCTTTCTCGAAAATACCCGCATCGCCCTGGAAGACATCGGAATGGGTCAACCGCCGGTCCTGCCGGATTCCGAGGTGGAGGAAGCCAATCTCCTCTATGGTTCCGTTCACTCCCTCTTCCGCCAGCTTCAGGAAAAGGACATCCAAGTCAAGCAATCTCATTTGGAGATGATTCAATTGCTCAATGCCGCCATTGGCACCAATGACGCCTACACCAATGGTCATTCCCAGCGCGTAGAGACAATCGCCGTCAATTTCGGGAAAACAATCGGATATTTTGATCAAGACACCCTGGCAGTCGCGGCGCGCCTTCACGATATCGGCAAGCTGGGCATCCCGACCGATATATTGAATAAACCGGGAAAGCTCGATAAAGACGAATTTGCAACGATCAAGGATCATCCTTCCAAGGGAGCTGAAATTTTATGCCGCAGCGAATTCTTCAAGAATGCCGTTCCCCTGGTTCGCCATCACCACGAACACTGGGACGGCAGCGGATACCCCGATCACCTTTCCGGAAATGCAATTCCCATGGGCGCTCAGATCCTGACCTTGGCCGATGTCTATGACGCTCTGACAACCAATCGCCCCTATCGAAAGGCGCTCACTCATCAAGAAGCCCTGCGAATCATTCGAGATGAATCCGGCAGCACCTTCAATCCGGTTTTGGCCGATCAATTTCTCGCTTTTCTTTCGGATTCCACCCTCCCGAATTCCCTTAAAAAAAACATATCCGCATAAAAACAGCACCCTTTTACGGGTGCTGTCTTTGCAAAATTTCGATTAAGTCAGGAAGCTTGTTCTCCGCTCCCCGCAGGTTCGTTTCCAGCAGCTCATCATTCGCATGACGCACCATCGCTTCCCGTTCACCCAACCAATCAAACCATTTTGTGTTGGTGTATCCATCCTGAATCAATCCCAACAGGTCCTGCCATTCCACCAACAGCGCAACGAGTTCTTGATCGACTTCCGATTTTCGTTCCAGGGTATAGCGATATCCCTTGATCAGGATCCGCAATCGATGCCAATCCACATAGTCAGCTTCGCTCATACGGAAAATTCTCTCTCGCAATTTCTCTTCCGTTTGACTCAAAGGCTCCCCCTTCATTTTCAGGCCAACCTTATGAACCTCTTTCCAGAGCGCCTCCGCATATTGAAACTCCTCCACCAGAAGAAATCGTGCAAACTTCCCTTTTTCAGCCGCTCTCTCGTCGATCGCCTCGCCAAAGCGTTGAAAGAACACATCCCACTCCCGGACCAGCGCGGTCTGTCTTTGCAGAAAACGCAACCTGTTTTTCATTTGTTTATAGGAACCATTCGAATCAGACCGCCAGAATTTCAAGTAGGCGCGCGCTTTTCGAATTGCCACCCGATAATCATGCACATCATCGGGTCTCCATCCCCCCTGCACCCCACGCTCGTATTTTTTTTCCACCTTGTCCAACAGACGAATCAATGTCTTGTCCATGACGCACTCCTACACCAAAAGCTCTTCGAATCCTCGCGTCATATCCACAAAGGAACTCTTTCGAACGAGCTTTTTCAATCGCTGCATCTGCGAAACATCCCCGATCAAAATTCCGCCCACAACACATTCGCCCTTGATATACAGGCGCTTCCACCTTCCCTTGTCCTCATAGAAGGCATCCAGCGTCTTGTCATAATCCTGCACATCGCCCACAGAAAACACCCGGATCCCCGCAATGTTCAAAAGGGTAAAGGCGGCTTCCGATTCATAGCGCTCCTTGGCGCCAGCCATATTCAAGCCGGCAATTCTCCCCTGAACGGTCGCTTGCGTCCATAGGCCAAATCCTTGCCCCTTCAGTTCCACCGCATCCCCGGCGGCAAAAATCGCCGAGTCGCTGGTCTCCAGCCGATCATTCACCACAATGCCTCGGTTCACTTCCAGGCCGGCGGTTTTTGCCAGAGCCGTATCCGCGCGCACGCCTACCGAAAACACAAGGCGATCAACGACCAGGCTCTCTCCCCGCTTCATGGACAGCTGCAATTTCCCATCCTGCTTATCCACCTTGACCAAGGAGTTTGACAAGGAAAATTCCAATCCCTTAGACTCCAGGATCTCTTGATAAAACCTTCCCATCTCCGGATCCAATTGCCGCGGCAACAGAGAATCGAAAAACTCAACGACGCGAACACGATGGCCCGTCTTTCTAAGAGACCATGCCGCCTCGAGTCCCAGCAGTCCGCCTCCGATCACCACGATCTCTTCCTCCGGCTCTAGGCCTTGATTCAAGTCCGTCAGATTTTGAAAGCTGCGAATCGACGCCATTCTCTTGGACCATTCCCCCTCAAAAGGCGGAATAAACGGAGTAGCTCCTGTTGCGATCAACAAACGCTCATAGGAAATCTCCGCTCCCTCTTCCAAAAAAATCTTGCGGTTCTGCCGATCGATTGCCTTGACCTCGCATCCCAGCTTCAACTCAATTCCCTTTGCTTCATATTGCGCCATCGGTTCAATCAACAATTTCTCGATTCCCACTTCCTCTCCAATAAAATGAGAGAGTCGAGGCCGGTGGTACGGTGCATAGGGCTCTTTACCAATCAATAGAACGGTTCCTTCCGCATCCTTCTCCCGGATCGCGTTTGCCGCTGCATACCCTGCCGCGCCCGTTCCGATAATCACATATTTTTTCTCCATTAAAAAACCCCCTTCGGTATGATCATTCATACCCCATGGAGGTTTATTCATTCTAAAATAAGTTTTGAAAGATATCCATGCCGCCAACCAAGGTTCCAATCGTGCTGCCGATATTGGCAAAGATTACAACCAACAGGACCCGCGTCACCTTGTTGCGCCAGAAACCGCGAACTGATGTAGCGTCTTCCGCCAAGCGATGAAAATCCGACACGCTGGGCCGCCTCATTTTGGCTTCCACCAATCCCGCAAACCAGCCGGCTGCCAAAAATGGATTCAGGGAGCTGATGGGCGCCACCACAAAAGCCGTTACAACGGCAAGCGGATGTCCAAAAGCAAGCAAGGTTCCCAATGCAGCGAAGGTTCCGTTCCACAGGATCCAAGTGCGAACCTGTTCCCAGCCCGTTGCCTGGCCTCGCGTAAATCCATAGAGAATCAATCCCAAAATGCCGACAGGAATCAGCCATGGCAAGATTTTCGATCCCGCTGTTTTTTCCGGAATCACTTCAAGGGCTTTCAAATCATGCTCTTTTTCAATCTCCCGGCTCACCCCGGGAAGGTGTCCCGCTCCCAGAACCGCAATCACTTTCTGGCCTGGGGCTTTTCGAATCTTCTCGGCCAAATACATGTCCCGTTCATCGATCAAGGTTCGTTTCAATGCCGGAAACATTTCCGCCAATTCATCCATCATCTTATCCAGGGCATCTAATTCTTTCAACTCGGACAACTCTTCTTCCGTGATTTCCTCATCGTCAAAAACGCTCATCACCAATTGCGTCATCAACTTGATCTTTCCGGAAAATCCGACATTTCGCCAAACACGATTCAAGGTTATTTGAATGTCACGATCCGCCAAGACAAGCTCCGCGCCAATTTCCTGAGCCGATTGAATCCCCTGCATCATCTCTGCTCCCGGTTGAATCCCCAGCTGATCGGCCATCTTCTTTTGAAAAGAAGCCAAAACCAAGTTTGCCATCATGGACAAGACTTTTTTGTTTCGTATAATTTGTATCACATCTGTATTTTGATACCGCTCCGGATCCCGAATCGCCTTGTATCTGCCTTCATCCAGCTCAATACATACCGTATCCGGTTGCTCCCGCGCAATAATTTCCGCGACTTCCTCAGCACTCTCCTTGGACACATGGGCCGTTCCAATCAGAATGATCTCTTTCCCTTCCCATTCCAAGGATATTGTATGCTCTTTTTTCACGTTTTCTATTATGTTTTCAGTCACGTTTTCCGTCATGTTTTCACCCCGTTCTTGAATTCGATTTATTATATCATACTCCCTTTTAAAACACGAGAAGACCGCGGATTGCCGCGGTCCTACTCTAAGGGAGATTTATCATAAAACAGATGATTATTCATCTGCCCGTTGGGCTAATTCTAATGTGACGCTAAATTCTGCATCGTCACGGAATCCTTTGACAACAATCGATTCGCCGACCTTTTTAAAATACAATTGACCGAGCAAAGCTTCCATCGTTGTAATCCGATTTCCATCAAATTCCGTGATGATGTCGCCGGCTTTTAATCCAGCGTCTCTCGCCGGGGTTCCCATCAAAACTCGAACCAGCAATACCCCTTCCGGCACGCCCCATGCACTCGCACGTTCGGCACCCAAGGTTTCGCCAATGATTCCGATATACGGTCTGGCAACCTTGCCATTTTCCACCAATTGTTCCAGAATTGGAATGGCATGATTGATTGGAATCGCAAAACCAATTCCCTCAACCTTCTCATCGGCAATCTTAATGGTGTTGATGCCGATCAGTTCACCACGGTCATTGAGCAAAGCACCGCCGCTGTTCCCCGGGTTAATCGCCGCGTCCGTCTGAATCAAGGATACGGATTGACGTCCATTGGTGGATATCTCTCGCTGCTCAGAACTGATAATCCCTCGAGTGACAGAATTGCCAAGTCCCAATGGATTTCCAATTGCAATCGCAGTTTCACCCGTGCGCACCTCGGAGGAATCTCCAAAAGGCACGGATTGAACTCGCTCAAAGTCCGCCGGATTTTCAAAATCATCTCGGCTCAATTTCAATACGGCCAAATCCGTTTCCGAATCGGCTCCAAGCAACTCCGCCGGTACGGTCACCCCGTCTTCAAATGTCACTTGAATGGCGCGTGCCCCGTCTATTACATGTTGATTGGTCAAAAGCAGCAACTCATTGTCTCGTCGATCGAAGACGACACCCGAGCCGGCGCTCTGCCCCAGCTGTGCATTGCCAAAGACATCGGTTCCCACGACTTCCGTCTGAATCGCAACGATTGACAGACCGACACGGTCCACAATATCGACGATCAGATTGGGTTCCCGATTGACAACAACCGGAGTAGCTGTTTTAGGCTCGCTTCGCGGCACCTCGTACGGGATCTGCTTCCGCGAAGCGCGAAGTCCCGCAATGCCGGAACCAAGACCATACCCGGTTGAAAAGATCAAAACAAAGACCAGGAACAATGCGATTCCCCTAAGGCCCTTTCGCCTCGGTTTTTCCGGTTCTGGTTCCTCCGCCATACCCTTCCACTCGTCAATTGTTTCATCCGATTGTTCAGGGTCTGCGTCAACCGGTTCCTCAAATTCTTGCATGACCTCTGTTTCGACGCCAAAAAACCTCCTTATTTTATTATCATTTTCCCTGTCTTCCGGAATATTCCCATCATTTCCTCGTTCTTTTTTTCCGTCCATACAGACCTCCTTCAACAGATGATACTCGTATTATACTGCACCTTTATGAAGAAATTGAAACAAATGTTTAAACGATTTGTGAATTAATCCTTATCCAGGATTGATGGTGAAATGCCATTCTTGATTAGGATCCAATCGATATACGCTTCATCGCTTTCCGCGTATACAGCGTCCGGATCATAGGCCCAAGCGGCGACCTGCATTTTCATATCGCTCATCCACTCTTCATCCATTCTTGCTGCGCGTTTCTCATAGATTGCCTGTTGACGTTTGCTGCTTGAAACCGCCTGGTTCCACGCATAAACCGCTTCCACTTCCGCAAGCTCCGCCTTATCCAGGTTCAACCGCGCGGTATCATACTCCAGCGTGCTGATGGCCCCCGCCCGATATCGAATCTCGGCTGCCGCCCATTCTTTCTCGCGATTTTCGCGATTCGTCTTCTGATTGATCGCGTTCAACGATTTGTTTTCCAAATCATTCAACTCAGCCAATAAAGCAGACTCTCCGTTTACCAAGGCTTCTTCCAAGGCAAAGGCGCCTTCCATTTGATCGATCACATAGGTCTGATAAGAATCCGGTTGATTCTCCTCAAAATTTGGACCTCGGAATCCGTCTTCAATGGCTTGAATATTTAAAACCGTCGTTTCATAACTGTATAAAGATCGCCATACCGCATCCGATACCAGCAAGTTCTTTTCTACGTAGCTTTCCGTTTCCGGAATAAAGAAAATGCTTCGCGCCATTTTAGGCACACCCATTTCAGCGTCAGCATCCACTTCCAGTCCCGTCCAATACGCCAGCTTTTTCGCCGTCAATTCCATGTGTTGCGCCGCCTGCTGCACGCTCAACTCCTGTTGAAGAACCACCAAGGCTTGCGCGTTTACTTGGGACGTGATCACGGCACCGGCCTTTTCCCGGACTTGCAAGGCTTCCAGTTGCAGCTTTGCTAATTCAAATTCCCGGCTTGCCTGCTCCTGATTCTTTTGTGCCACATAGAGATTCATCCACGCATCCGAAGCATCTGCTTTCGTCGCCTCTTCCTGAACCCCGGCAGAGGTTTCGAAACCAGTCAATCCAAACCAATTCATCAAAGGAATCAGGTAGATCTCCTGCTTGTTTTGAATGGACTTCATGCTCCATCTTTCTTCATTGGCATAGGTCCGTCCAATTGCGTCTTCAGAATCCTCCAGCGCATCCTCATAGTCTTCCAACGAGTCTTCAATCCTAAGCGCCCAAATCTGCGGCCGATGATCTTTTTCTACAGCAGTTGTGATCGCCTGATCCATCGTAATTTCCATCTCTAATCCATATCCGACGCCTTGTGCCGTTGCCGTACCCGCAACAACGACTACCGCGGATAAAA
Source organism: Eubacteriales bacterium (assembly GCA_030625815.1). Classification (GTDB taxonomy): domain Bacteria; phylum Bacillota; class Clostridia; order Tissierellales; family GPF-1; genus GPF-1. The sequence continues at coordinate 55,165 of DAOUQF010000002.1, read as the reverse complement.
AGAATACCAATCGTTTCATGTTTTCCTCCTCGTTATTGTATCGCTTCGCTTTTCTTACGCTCTATTCTTGCATTATATCTTCCAATTATAAAGAAGCTCTTAAGGGAGTTTTAACGAATTATGAACTTCTTTTCATTTTCTATTTTTTTCGGAATCGATATCCAACACCCCAAACGGTCTCGATAAACTGCGGTTTGGACGGATCCTTTTCAATCTTCTCCCGAATTCGGCCGATATGTACCGCAACCGTTGCGATTTCCCCCAGGGCTGCCGCGTCCCATAACCGTTCAAAGAGACGATCCTTGGAGAATACGATACCCGGATTCGATGCCAGGAAAAAGAGCAAATCAAACTCTTTCGCCGTCAAGGCAATCGATTGATCCCCCAACAAAACTTCGCGCGAACGATCATTGATGAAAAGCTCTCCGATCTTTATGCCGCCGTCTTCCAAGGGCTTCACCTTGGTCAGGCGCTCGTACCGCGCGATATGAGACTTCACCCGCGCCACCAATTCCTGAGGGCTGAAGGGCTTCGTTATATAATCATCCGCGCCAAGGCCCAGTCCGCGAATCTTGTCGATATCGGCGGTTTTTGCCGTTACCATAATCACCGGGATCTCCTTGGTCTCGCGGATCTTCTTGCATAAGGTATACCCATCAATGCCTGGAAGCATCAGATCCAAAAGAACCAAGTCATACTCCTTGCGCGTCACCTTGTCGAGACCCCTGGTCCCGTCCGAGGCAATCTCAACGGCAAATCCATTGATCTCCAGATAATCCCGCTCCAATTCCGCAATGCTTTGATCGTCTTCTATGATGAGTATTCGTTTCATTTCGCATCCTCCACTTGCGGCAAATAGAAGGAAATGGTCGTTCCCTCTCCCAGCTCGCTATCCGCCCATATAATTCCGCCCATACGCTGGACGATCTCTTTTGATATCGCCAAACCCAATCCACTGCCTGCGATTCTTCGATTGCGTTCCGCATCGGTGCGATAGAATTTATCAAAGATATGACCCAATTTATCCTTTGCAATTCCCACCCCCGTGTCTCGAATGGCAATGACAAAACCGCCGTCTTCTTTTTGCAATTGAATCGAAATGCTTCCATTCGGCTGCAGATGTTTGATGCTGTTATTCACAATATTGTTCATAACCCGCTTCAACTGTTCCCGGTCGCCAACAATATGCGCATGCTCCCGTTCCGTTTCCAAAGAGATAGACATCTCCTCCCGCTGCAAAATAAATTGCCAGTCCAGAACGCAGTCCTGCAGATACGGCACCAGATCAATGGGGTCCGTCCGCATCGGCAGTTGATCAATATCCAATTTTGAAATCAAGAACAAGTCCTCAATCAAATGCTCCATTTCTTCTGCATTGCCTGCAATCACCCGCAGGTAGCGGTCTTGTTTCTCTTCCGTATCGGCAACCCCGTCCAGAATTCCCTGCACATATCCATTGATCGAGGTCAATGGCGTCTTCAAATCGTGAGAGATATTCGCGATCAACTCTTTGCGGTTCTGCTCGTATTGCTTCTGCAGTTCCTGCGATTCCTTTAATTGCAGCCGCATCTCGTCAAATGACGCATACATCTCTGCCACTTCATCAATGCTTGATTCCGGAAAATCAAAATCAAAATTCCCTTCCTGAATCTTTTTAGTGGCGCCTTTCATTTCATTGAAAGAACCTCTCATCATCTTGGCAATTTTATAGAAGAAAAATAAGTTCAGTGCAAAGTAGGCCAATAAAATTGTCATTCCGTTCCGCAGGGTGACCGCCCGAGCTTTTTCAAGCATCTTCCGCTGAATCACGGACGCAAAGTTGAGGGAATACTTCACCGGCGTTCCGTCCGGCAAGGCAAAAGAACCCGTCAAACCCAGGCTGTGCACCTTGAACGGGACCTTGGAAAACTGATAGAAGTATTTTGTGTCGCCCACCGTCAGCATCATATCATTCAACGGAAGAGCGACCAAACCCTTTGCCTCCTCTTCAAACACCTTGGTTCGTCCCGCTTCCAAATCATCCAATTCAACAATAATCATTTCCTGAAAGGATTGACTGGTCTCCTCGGCATTTTCATAAAACCGGATCACTTCTTTTTCCAATTGCCCCATGGGGGACTGGGAAAACATCGCCATCATGCCAAAAAAAACGAGAAAAGGCATAATTACGGCGAGGAAATAAATTTGAATCAACCGTCGGTTCAATTTTACTTTTTTCACGCAATCTGCCCCTTTCTCATTTCCAAAAATCTCCTTTTATTATATCATAGCTCCACGATCCGTCAGACAATTGTCTTTCAATCACTCACCTGTTTGGATAACGCTCGTTTAAAGCAGCTGCACTTCGAGGCTTTCGCCATTCGAAGCTTTCGCTGTTCGAAGCTTTCGTTTCTCACTCATGGCGCAAAGCTTCAATCGGATCCAGTTTCGCCGCACGGTTTGCCGGATACAGACCGAAGAAAATCCCGATCAACATCGAGAAGCCCGTCGCGATCACCACCGCGTCCAAAGAAATCGTCGCTTTCATATCCAAGAGATTCCCGACAACGTTACCCATAACGGCTCCCAAAACAATCCCGATCACACCGCCAATCAGGGTAATGACCACGGCTTCAATCAAAAATTGCTGCAAGATCGCCGAACGTTTCGCACCCAAGGCTTTTCGAATGCCAATCTCTCGAATCCGTTCGGTGACAGATACCAGCATGATGTTCATGACGCCGATCCCGCCAACCAAAAGTGAAATAGCTGCGATCGCTGAAATCACTGTCGTCAACAGCCCCAACATCTCGGAGGCCATTTCCATAATGGATTCCGCGCTGAAGGTGTCGTACTTGCCCTCGCCAACATTCCCTTTTCTCGCTTCCATAAAGGCAATCATGCGCGCTCCAAAGTCATTCACATCGACATCCTGTTGCAGTTTCACCGTAATGCTCGGCACCTCACCGTTTAGACTCAACACTTTATCAACGGTGGTATAGGGTGCATAAATCGTATAACCCGTAAAGCCCATCACGCTTTCCTGCGCTTCATAGACTCCAACAACCAAATAACCTGTGGTTGAATTGCCGCGTTTCAGATGAACGGTTTCACCAACCGCATGCTCATCGCCGAATACTTTTCCGGCAAGATCGTCTCCAATGACGATACTGTTTCGGTATTCGTCAATCTCATGATCCATCAAAAATCGTCCAGATACCAGCTCCAAGTTATTGATCACATCGCCCTCGGCAATGGTACCGCTGATACTTACACCCGTATCGTCAATGTCCGCCTGAATCGTCGCTTGCCCCGATATATTCGGCAGCACATAACGAACTTCGTCTTCGAATCGATTCGCCAATGCATCCACATCCGCCATGGTAAACTCTTCCGATGGAGAGAGCTCCGCGTTCCTCGCGATCTGCAGAGAGATCGAATCAGTTCCAAGTTCCGCAAAGCTTTCTTCCAGCTCGGTTTGAGTGCCCGCTCCAATGGAAACAATGGCCACTACCGAGGCAATCCCGATAATAATCCCCAACATGGTCAAAAGGGAGCGCATCTTATTGGATGCAATGGCTTGCATCGCAATTCTAAATGATTCCATCATTTCTGCGCCACCTCCTTGTTGTAGTAATCCTTGGAAATTTTCCCGTCACGGATCTCAATGACTCGTTGACAATGCTTCGCCACTTCCGTTTCATGGGTGACGATCAAAATGGTTTTTCCCTCTCGATGCAGTTCCTGAAACAGGCGCAAAATGTCTTGCGTCGATTTAGAATCCAAGTTTCCCGTTGGTTCGTCCGCCAGCAAGATCGCCGGCGTATTCACCAATGCGCGCGCAACGGCAGCCCTCTGCTTCTGCCCGCCGGAAAGCTGATTGGGTCGGTGATGGGATCGATCCCCAAGTTTCACCTTCTCCAATGCCTTCATCGCCAGTTCTTTTCGTTCTTTCTTCCCCGCCCCCGCATAGATCATAGGCAGCTCCACATTTTGAAGCGCCGTCAATTTTGCCAAGAGGTTAAAGGATTGAAAGACAAATCCGATCTTCTTATTCCGAACCCCGGAAAGTTCGTCCTCGGAAAGGGAACCGACCATGACACCATCGAGCTCATACGTCCCTTCCGTCGCTTGATCCAAGCAACCCAAAATATTCATCAGAGTTGACTTGCCCGATCCGGACGGACCGATAATCGCAACCATCTCTCCTTCTTTGATCGTCAAATCAACATGATCCAATGCGCGGACGAGAATTTCACCTTCTCCATAATCTTTTACTAAAGATTGAATCTGTAACATGATTTCTCCTTTCCGCTACTTGCTGCCGCCGTTACGACCAGCACCCGTACCTCCGCCAGTTCCTGGCGGCATAAATCCTCTTTCAAAATTCGCTATCGATGTACTTGGAATCTGAATCACGGATCCTGCCGTCAATTCCGGCGAACTGATCTCGACATAGAGATCACCCTTGACTCCCTGCTCAACTGGAATCGGCATAAATTCCTCTCCCTTTTGCACCATCACCATGGCCTTGACACCATTTGTAATCAACGCTTCGTACGGAACCGCCAATACATCCTGTGCCTGCGCCACCAAGATATCAAGATTCACGGTTGCGTTCACCAAGAGGCCTTCCGATTTCTCCTCCACAACCGCTTCGATTTCAAAGGTGGTATCCGCATTGCTGATGGTTCCCTTTGGTGCGATATAGGTGATCGTCGCAATGCTGATTGCTTCATCGTCAGCAATCGGAGCCACTTCCAATTTTTGTCCGACCGATAATTTTCCAATCTCATATTCGCTGACGGATGCTTCGACCATTAAGTTTTCCGTATCCGTAATTTCTACAAGCATGGTACCCATTCCCACATCATCGCCGATCGACAAATCCAACCCGCTAACGACTCCCGTTAAGGTCGCTGTTACTTCCGCGCCATCTTGTTGTTCCAACAAGGCTTCCAATGTTTCTTCCGCCCGTAGAACCTTTGCTGTCAAAGAAGCAATCTCTTCTTTCGCGCTATAGGTTCCCCAATCCGCTTTTGCAGAAATATAACTGCTCTGTGCATTCAGCATGGCTTGCTTCGCTGATGTAACGGCCGTTTCACTTGCCGTTCCCAAATCAAACAACTGTTGTTGCAACTCATAATCCAATTTTGATTGCAGATAGCTGGATTCTGCCCGCAAAAACTGATTACGAACGGATTGTCCGCCGTCCACTTGCGCCTGATCCAGATTCCGCTTCGCCGTATCCACATTCGACTGCGCTTCCGCGATGGAAACCGACAAGTCCTCCGGTTCAATCACAAACAGCAAATCGCCTTCTTGAACCATATCACCATTGGCTACCAGGATCTCAGCGATCTCGCCTTTCAATTCCGCCTTCAAGATTTCCGACTCAGCCGTAACAACCCCCGTCATCAACAACCGCTCTTCAACGGTTCTCGCCTCCAGTATCATGGTTTCCATGGTTTCCTCTTCGCTAACCGCATCTTTCGATTGCATTTTATTTATGCCATATGCACCAGCAGCTACAATCAATACCACCAAAATTAAACTCCATTTTTTCTTACTCATCAGACCCATCCTTTCACTTTACTTAATTATAGGATATCCAATAGATCTAACAAGTCCCACACGAATTCATAAAAACTTTATAAACAGTACAAAACCCCGGCCGTTTTGCGCATTCCACGCAAATAGCCGGGGTTCTTTTGGATTCTCTTATTTCTCATTTCGCTTCGGTTTTCTTTCCCAAGCATTGATTGGAAGGGTGAAGATAAAGGACACGCCAGACTCCCGGCTCGACTCAATCCAGATATCCTCTTCGTGAGCGCGGATAATTTCCTTCACAATGGACAATCCCAAGCCAGAGGATTTTTTCACCTCGCCTCTGGATGTATCCAGCTTGCTGAACCGTTCCCAAATCTTCACTTGCTCGTCTTTTCGGATCACGGCTCCCGTGTTTCGAATCGTGACTACAATCTTTTGATTTTGCACCTGGGTTTTCAACTCCAGAGTACCCTTCTGATTGATAAACTTCATGGCATTATCCAACAAATTATACACAACCCGTTGCAGGAGGGCACGGTCCGCCGCGATAATCGGAATCTTATTGATAAAGTGAATTTGCACATCCACTTCCTTCTCATCAATTCGATGCTCGAACTTGATCAGTTCATTCACCAAAAAATCGTGAATCTTGATTTCTTCCAGTTCCAGTTTGGCCGCTCCCGTCTGCATCCTGGAAAGATCCAAAATATCATTGGCCATCTTCGTCAAGCGATTGCTTTCATCGGCCACAATCCGCAAGTATCGTTCCTGATTTTCCGGCGGAATGGTGCCATCCAAAATCGCCTGGATGTATCCATTGATGGAAGTCAACGGCGACCGGAAGTCATGGGAAAGATTCGATACAAACTCTTCCCTTTTCTTTTCCACCCGGGACAATTCATCCACCATTAGATTAAAGGTCCCCATCAATTCACCGAGTTCATCGTTTCTCGTCACCTTCAATCGACGATCAAAGTTTCCCTGGGCAATCTCTTGCATCCGCATATTCACCCGCGAGATCTCTTTGGTCACATTGCTCATCACCAGAAAAATCGCGATCACGGCGATAATCCCCGTAATCAAGAGCGAAATAATTGTGATGGAAAGAATATCCGAAACCGTTTCCGTCACAACTGGCACATCCGCCTGCAAAAACAAGGCATAGGCCACCTCTCCATCCAAGTAGATGGGATAACCGACGGTAATGACAGGATTCTCGTAGATCTTTTGGATCCCGACGGCTTCCTGCACAACACTACCCTCGAAGACCGATTCAACAGAAGCGCGAGGAATGGTTTCTTTCACCTTCACTTCGTTTTGAGACATCAATTGCGCTTGTTCGTTGACGATAAAGATCGACGCATTCATATAGTTGCTCAAGCTTGCCAATTCAAATTGGAAGAGGGCTTCCCGAAAATCTCCCTCCAGCACATTGACAATATTGGACGCGCCAATCAATCGATCGATGTCAAATTCACTGTCGATATCCGCGTTTTCGATAATCTGCGTCATATATTCCCGGAATTGTTCCGAATATACGCCGGAGAAATCCGCTTGCTGCGACTCCGCAAAAAACGCGTAGGCACCGGCAATCTGCTCCGCCTGCTCCAGCATTTGATTCTCTTGTTTTTCAACGAAATAATATTGAAAGATTGCATTCAACCCAAAAATCATAATCAGAATGCCGACAAAAATCGCCACCGCATGGGTTGCCACCATCTTTCCAAAGAGGGTGCGCATAGCCTCTACTCCTTATTCTGGAACTTATAGCCCACGGACCAGACTGTTTTAATCTCCCACGGATCCTCATGACTCAACTTCTCGCGGACTCGTTTGATATGCACGTCTACCGTTCGGCTTTCTCCCACATACTCGTATCCCCAAATCTTATCGAGCAATTGCTCCCGGGTAAAAACATGGTTGGGATTTGCAATCAAGAAATGCAAAAGCTCCAATTCCTTCTTCGGCATCTCCAGCTTCTTGTCATGATAAGTCAGTGAATAATCATTCAAATCAATCTTCAGATTGGGAATCTCCAAGACCTTTTTCTGCGGCATCTCATTGCCGTATCGCCTGAGAACCGCTTTTACCCTTGCAAGAAGCTCCGCCGCCTCAAAGGGTTTTACAAGATAATCATCGGCGCCCAATTCCAGCCCCAGCACCTTGTCGAATGTCTCGCCTTTTGCAGTAATCATAATGATCGGCACATCGCTTTTCTTTCGAATCTCTGTACAGACGTCATAGCCGTCGATCTCCGGCAGCATAATATCCAACAGGATCAAATCCGGTTCCGCTGCATCAAAACGATCCAAGGCGGTTACGCCGGATAGATGCTTATCGGTCTCATAGCCTTCTTTTTTCAAATAGATATCAATCAACTCAACAATATTGGGATCGTCATCAACGATCATAATCTTTCTCTTCTTATCCATTCTTCGCCTCCCTTTCCACTATTACCCTTATTATATCCCAGGTGATTCCGATGTTGGTGAAATTCTTGTGAATTCCCCATAGAAAAGATTTGATTTCTGTCATCCCGACCCATAAAATAAAAGACAGAATCAGGAGGTGCATTATGAAACGATTGGAAAAGATCCATGCTTCTGTCATCCAGTATACAAAAACTATCAGCCACCAGCTGATGGATTCCACCCAAGAACTCGGAATGACCGCTGAAGTTTTGTCAGAAACATTAGAGATCAAACGAAATGCCGTCAGCCAAGACCTCAACGCCTTGCATCGAGATGGAAGCCTCATAAAAATCAAAACGAGACCCGTCTTGTTTCTTGATTTCACCACCCTTAAGGAGCAATACGGCTTCGCTCCACCCAGCCTATTCTTCACTTCCTACGAGGAATTCCACCATTCCATCGTCAATCCCACGAGAGCTTCGATTCCGAATGATGATCCTTTCAATGAAATGATCGGCGCCACCGGAAGCCTGCGAGAAAGCATCTCCAAGGCAAAGGCCGCCGTTTTATATCCGCCCAATGGACTGCATGTTTTAATGACCGGCCCATCCGGTGTGGGAAAAACAAAGTTTGCAGAGTTTATGCATGCCTTCGCCTCACAAAACCTCACCGATCGAACCGAGGTGCCTTTTGTGTACTTTAATTGCGCGGAATACTATAACAATCCGGAACTTTTAACATCTCAGTTATTCGGATACAAAAAGGGGGCTTTTACAGGTGCCGTCACAGATCGTGATGGATTGATCAAGAAAGCAGACGGCGGTTTTCTTTTTCTTGATGAAATTCATCGGTTGACCGCCGAGGGCCAAGAGAAACTCTTCACCCTCCTCGACAAAGGAGTCTTTCAAAAACTTGGCAGCAGCCATGAATATGAAACCGCATCCATTCGCTTTATCGGCGCAACGACGGAAGATCTGAATCATGAATTCTTGCGAACCTTTCTAAGAAGAATTCAAGTTGTTCTTCCCCTCCCCGCCTTGGCAGACCGCCCAGCCAAGGAGCGCCTTGAAATCATCTGTCATTTTCTCCTGCAGGAAAGCATCAAGATCAAGAAACCCGTATGGGTCACAAAATCCCTGATGCAGGATTTTATGTCTCGGCCTCTTGAAGGGAATATCGGCGAACTAAAAAGCGACATCCAATTTATCTGCGCGCAGGCCTTTATGAACGCCCTCACTGGCAATCGGGATACCGTGCTTCTAGACGATCGGTTTCAAACCGGACTTGACGCGCCCCTCTCCAGCAAGGCAAAACAATTCCTCGAAAAACTATATCAGCAAACCATGAAAATCGAGATCAACGAATCGGTCCTTCAAGCCATTGGACAAACTCCTTCCACTATGGCAGAGTCCCATTTATCCAACTTTTATGAATTGCTAATGAAGGAATACGAGGGATTGAAATCCCAGGGCTTATCTTTTACCGAGACCCGAATTCTTTTGGAGAACAAAATCCACACCCTCTTCAAGTATTCGATTCATGCCGATTTGCCCGCCCCAGCCATTTCACGATCCAATGAATTGGCAATCTCAAAAAAGGTCAATCGAATTCTTGCACGAATTGAAGAAGAATTGGATACGGAGGTTCCCCCTACCCTTAAGGATAATTTCTACCTTCATATTTATTCCTTTTTATCCTACACCAAGCGGGGCATTACACCGCCAGTTTATAACAATATCTCATTTGCTAGCCAAGAGTTAACCCAATCAACCATTCATATCGGCGAATTTATGAGCCAGGAACTGAGCGTTGCCATCCCCAAGGGTGAACTGGTTTTTCTTTCCCTGTTTATGAACTCCATCCTTGAAAAGAAGCCGCAGCAATCGCCCCTGAAGAAACGGAAAATCGTCCTCGTTTCCCACGGCAATTCAACGGCAACCAGCATGGCTGAATTTGCTAACGCCTTATTCGAAACCAATCTCATCCTTGCGATCGACATGCCCATCAATCAAACCGTAAGCGAAACCTTGAGACAGACCACTGCTCTTGTAGCAGAACAAACCATTGACGAACTGATTCTGTGTGTCGATATGGGCTCCCTCGCCCATTTCGGCCAGGTGATCTACAATAAATTTCAGGTTCCCGTACTGACCTTTCAGTACATCACCACAGCAGCACTTTTGACCCTGGTTCAACATGAGTCCTATGATTCCTTAACTCTTTCAGAGCTTGATGAAACGATGAAAAACTTTCAAGGGCTGAGCAGCACCCTGCAGGCGACAGAGATCAAAAACGGCAATACCCAGCGTGTCTTGTACACCTCCTGCATCACAGGGATTGGAACGGCGGAAAAAATCAAGCAATTGATCGAGTCGACCTTCCAAGAACTCTGGCCCGAAGATCTGATTGTAAAGGCCATGGAGTATCATGCCATTCAAACGGAAGAAAAGATTCTCGCCAGCCTGCAGGACCATGAAAGCCTGGTTGGGATCGTCGGAACCTTCCAAATCAACACCCTGACAGTTCCCTTTATTTCTCTGGAAGAACTCTTCTCCGACCACGGTATCGAGCTATTGATGACTCTCTTGGAGATCAAGGATCCACAACAGGAAACCACGGGTATGAAATCCCGATTTGTCTCCAATCTTTCCCTGCAGAGCGTTATTGAATACCTGACTGTGTTGAATCCGCAATTAATCCTGGAGGAAACGGAGCTTTGTCTGGATCAAATTTGCGAAGAACTGCACTGGGAGATCGCCAATCAGATTCGATTGCGCTTTCTTATCCACAGTTCCTGCATGGTGGAACGGATTGTTGTGAATAAGTCATCCTATTCGTACACAATATCCCCAGAGACGTTACAGAAATACAACCGCGAATTTTCTGTCATAAAATCAGCTTTCTCCTTAATAGAGAAAAAGTATCATCTCGATTTGTCCGATAGCGAAATTGCCTGTATTCTTGAGCTTTTAACCGGAAGAGCACTCTAGCGCTCTTTTTTATGACAGAATTTTGGCACGCCACTTGCAATAGAGAAGGACAAAGGAGGTTTCGTAGATCTATGGAAATGAATAGAATTCTTTTACTAACACACGGTGAGTGGGGGCAATCACTCATTAATAGCGTACGCATGATCATGGGTGAAACCGACGGAGTCGTTGCCATTCCGCTTATGCCGGAAGAAACCCTAAACGACTTTTATCAAAAGGTACGAGAAGAACTTGACGTCACCCCTCGTGCATTAGTCTTTACCGATCTCTTTGGCGGCACCCCGTCAAATGTGGCAGCAAGACTGAGCCAAGATTTTCCGATCCAAGTAATCGCCGGTCTTAATGCACCCATGTTGATGGAAGCGATGATGACCCGCACTCTTGCCATTGACGATGCCGACCGTTCGGCTCGCATCGTTGAAACGGGTTCTACAAGCTGTCTCAACGTCGTCAACAAAATCAAAGCAAATATGGGAAAGGAGTGAGAAAATGGCTTCAATTGTATTAACACGAATTGACAGCAGACTCATTCACGGACAGGTTGTCACCAAATGGGTCAACCAATCCGACGCAAATAAGATTGTTGTTGTCAGCGATATGCTAGTCAGCGATCCATTTATGAAAAGCATCTACTTAATGGCCGCCCCTCCGGGAATTACAGTCAAAGCATTTGGACTGGACGAGGCGATTGCCGCCTGGAATGACAACCAATTCGAATCAGGAAAAGTATTGTTGCTTTTCGGCAACCTTACAGATCTGCATAAAGCATGGCATGCTGGTTTGGCACCTGAAAAGGTGCAAGTCGGCGGTCTCGGCGGCGGTCCTGAAAGAAAAGTTGTCTTCCAAAACATTACCCTGGATGATCCAGACGTAGAAATTCTAAAAGACTTGTCATCAAAGGGCGTGGATATTATCTTTCAAACCATCCCAGAGGATCGACCGCAAAGCTTCCAAGAAATTTTGAAAAAATACTAAGGAGGATTTACATGAGCACTTTTACAATTGCAATACTGATGGGCCTGCTTTATTGGTTTGTTCGCTTGCGCTTCGGTTACACCCTGTCGGCACAGCTTCTACAACCAGTAACGATTGCCGTTTTTGTTGGACTTTTTTATGGAGATATGGCAAATGCTATGATTATCGGCGCCGGCATTCAATTGGTTTATCTGGGCGTTACCTCGACACCAGGCGGCAATGTGCCTTCTGACCCGGCATTGGCTGCTTGTATCGCAATCCCAGTGGCGCTTCAAACTGGCATGGAACCGGCAATTGCCGTTGCATTGGCAGTTCCATTCGGAGTATTGGGCGTATTCGGAGATCAATTGCGCCGTACGATCAACGCAACCTTCGTTCATATGGCAGACCGCTATGCCGAAGAAGCCAATACAAAAGGAATACTGCGTGCAGCCTTCCTTTTCCCTGCACTTGCCGGATTCTTGATTCGCTTCCCACCCGTATTTATTGCGACATACTATGGGGAAGCCGTTGTAACCAAGTTCTTAGACAGCATTCCACTTTGGTTGACTCACTCATTTGAAATTATGGGTGGAATCCTTCCAGCCTTAGGTTTTGCTCTTACGATCATGGTGATTGGAAAGAAAAAGTTGATTCCTTTCTTTATCCTTGGATTCTTCACAGTGAAGTATTTCCAAATCGATGTCATGGCCGCTGCAATCTTCGGTACATGTCTCGCACTTCTCTACATGTCTTTGGCGAATAAGGAAGGAGCGGAAGCATAATGGCAGAAATGACAATGACGAACACACAATCAAAATCAAGTGCATTAACAAAGAAAGATATCACAAAATCATGGTGGATCTGGTACTTTGGCGCTGAGTTGTCAAACTCATACGAACGGTTGCAGAGCTTGATATTCTGCGCAGCCATGACTCCTGTATTAACAAAATTATACCCTGAAAAAGAAGAACTCAGCATCGCTTTGAAGCGTCATTTGAACTTCTTCAACACAGAAGGCATCATGGGTTGTCCCATCCACGGCATTACCATTGCCATGGAGGAAGAAATGGCAAACGGCGGCGAGGCATCGGAAGTTGCAATCACAGGTATTAAAACCGGCTTGATGGGACCTTTAGCCGGAATGGGCGATTCGATCATCTGGGCGGCAATTATGCCATTGATCATGGCGTTGTTCTTGCCACTAGCCATGCAAGGGAATCCAATGGGCGGCATTTTGCCTTTGATTCTCTATCCCGGCATCACCATGGTAATGGGCTACTACTTCTATCACACCGGATATTCCGTCGGCAAGAAATCCATTGTTGGACTTTTGCAAAACGGAAAAATCAAAGACTTGATTCAAGGTGCCAGTGTGTTGGGACTCTTTATGATGGGCTCGCTATCCGCAAGCTTCGTCAATATCTCAACGCCATTTACAATACAAATGGCAAATTCTACGCCAATCGCTATGCAGAGCATTTTGGATATGATGGCTCCTGGTTTATTGCCACTGGCCGCAGTCTTTGGCATCTATGCCTTCTTAAAGAAAAAAGGACCTCGTTACAATATCATCCTTTCTTTCATTATCGGGCTCAGCGTCATCACTTCCCTACTGGGAATCTTATAAACACAAGGAATAGGGAGCTTCTCCCTATTCCTTTCTTTTGGAGGTAACCATGAGTATTTATCAAAACTATGGTGTCCGAGAGGTCATCAATGCATGTGGAAAAATGACAATTCTCGGGGTTTCCACCCCCTCTCCCCTTGTGATGGACGCCATGACACAGGCGGGACAAGGATTTGTCGTTATGAAAGAGTTGTTGGAAACAGCCGGTACGCACGTTGCGGATTTGACAGGAGCGGAAGCTGGTTGCATCACCCACGGCGCAGCCGCAGGCATCGCCTTGTCTGTTGCCGCCGTTATTACCAAAGGGGACTATCTTGCCATGAAATCCCTGCCATTTTTCTCAGGCTCTGATAAGGAAATCCTGATTCAAAAGGGCCATGTCATTAATTTTGGCGCCTCCATCGCACAGATGATTCACCTGGGCGGCGGACTAGTCAAAGAATTTGGCGAAGCGAACCATGTTATGGCCCATGATCTTGAAGCCAATATCTCACCAGATACCGCAGGCATCCTATTCGTCCAGTCCCATCACACGGTTCACAAGGGCGAATTGTCACTGGAGGAAACCATCGCAATCGCAAAGAAAGCACAAATTCCAATCATCGTCGATGCGGCAGCAGAGGAGTCTTTGACAAAATTTATTGCTGCAGGCGCTGACCTTGTCATCTACAGCGGCGGAAAATCAATCGAGGGACCCACCTCCGGCTTTATCGCTGGCAAAAAAAACTGGATTGCCGCTTGTGCCCTGCAATATGAAGGGATTGGCCGTGCCATGAAGGTATCGAAAGAGTCCACCATCGGTCTTTTGGCCGCTTTGAATCAATATGAGACAAATCCGCCACGGATTCCATTGGCTCAACAAGAATCCCGGCTAGAGACAATCAATGCCACCCTTACTTCTATCCCTGGTTTACAAACCAAACTAATCCGCGATGAAGCAGGTCGCGAAATTATTCGACTGGAGCTATCTTTCCAGCCTTCTGCTCTTTCCATTTCGGTTCCCGAATTGGCGAATCGATTGGAAGCGGGTTCCCCGGCCATTTACTTGAGAAAATATCAGCAACAAAATCATAAATTACACATTGATCCCCGCACCTTCCGCGAGGATCAAATCCCACGGTTGATTCAAACCCTTACAAAAACCCTAACGGAGGTTAGTCATGAATTGGAATAAATTTCATTTTTATCAAAACCGTGTTGCGGTGAATTTTCTTGCCCGCGATCCGAAGAACGCAAAAGAAGTCTATGATGCCATGGATGGAAACGCAATTATCGGTCTCCTCTCCAGTCAATTCGATACAACAGAGGCTGCCATTGAAATGGGCAAAGCCTATTTAAAAGAAATCCCCGTCCTTTCCATCGGACTCGGTAACGGAGACCCCAAGCAATGGCACGCCGTCGCTGAGATTGCATCGAGCCTCGACTCGGGTCACGCCAATCAGGTCTTCCCTGCTGCCGGTTACACAAAGGGCATGCTAGATGCCAGAAAATGCGAATCCACCTTCGTCAACGCCTTGGTTCGTCCAACCGGCACCCCAGGCATTGTCGAGATTTCAACGGGTCCCAACAGTCAAGACCAGGAAAAAGCCTTGGTTGCGGTTGAAACCGCCATTGCCATGTTAAAAGAAGTTGGCGTTTCATCCGTCAAGTTTTTCCACATGAAAGGACTTACCCATCTTGAGGAGCTGAAAGTTGTCGCTGAAGCGAGCGCCAAGCTCGGCATGCCTGTGATTGAGCCGACTGGCGGCATCACTCCGGAAAATGTCGCTGAAATCGTCAAGGTATGCCTCGATGCCGGCGTCGAACGAATCGTTCCTCATATCTACGGCTCGGTCATCGACAAAAACACTGGAAAAACCAATACTGATTTGGTAAAAAAGGCTTACCAAGAGATTCAAAACCTCTTTTAAGCAATATATATTTCCTCACACCCCAAAAGAAGCCGCCCTATCGGGCAGCTTCTTTCCTTTTCTTCGCTTTTTCTTTCATCCGAACCCGCAAACCTTGAAAAAAGATCTGCATAAGTTCCGTTGACTCTTCCGCGAGAACTCCTCGCGTAATTTCCACTTCATGGTTAAAGCCTTCATTCTGGCAGATATTCACCACAGAACCGCATCCCCCCATCTTCGGGTCATCAGCACCGATTACAAGATGCGGCAACCTGGCGGAAATAATCGCTCCGGCACACATGGGGCACGGCTCCAAGGTCACGTACATGGTGCAGCCCATCAGCCGCCAGCCGCCCAATGCCTTGCATGCCTCGTCAATCGCCATAATCTCCGCATGATACAAGGGGTTCTTTCCCATCTCTTTTTGATTCCGTCCCCGTCCAATGATTTTTCCGTCCCGAACAATCACGGCACCAACGGGCACTTCCTCTTCCTCCATGGCTTCTTTTGCCAAGTCAAGCGCAAGGGCCATCCACTTTTCATCTTCTGTCATCCGAACTCCTTAATCCACGTCTTCCTCGTCGAGGTCGACCAGCCCGCGAAATCCGCAACTCAAGCAGCGATACTCACGATAGGCCTCCCCATATTCATCCTCGTCGGTTATGATGATCAGGCCTTTTTTCCCACAATGCGGACATTCTTCCAATATTTCTGTCTCGTCTTCCAGCTTATCGATATCCATTCTCTCATCCAGCCATTTTGCCATGTTCATCCCTCCCTATATTCATATTATACGACATTTATGAAAAATTTAAACGGTTATGGTACAATGAAAAAAACACAATCAAGGAGAATTTCGATGTTTACTGATGTTGTCGCAAAGTATTACGAAAAAGAGCTCGATTACAATTGTGCGGAAACCATGCTCTATGCAGCGAACGAGTATTATGAATTGAACCTTTCCAAAGACGCCATGAAAACCGTGGCAAGCTTCGGAGGCGGCATGGCTATCGGCAATGTGTGCGGCGCCATCACAGGCTGCCTAGCAGCCCTCGGTGTGATTTTCACAAAAGAAAAAGCGCATGAATCAGACAAAATCAAGATCCTTACCAAACGATTTATTGAAAGCTTTGGGAAGCGATTTGGCTATATCAATTGCGCCCCATTAAAAGACGTCTATAAAACGGAAGAGAAACGCTGTTCCGATATGATCGTCGCTGCAGCGGAAATCATGGAAGAAGTCGTCGCATACGGAAAAACCCTCGAATAAAACCAAGCCCGCGAAAGCGGGCTATTTGTTTGCATTTTTTTCATTTCTTCACTTGCTTTTTCAGTCTCTTTTCTTTAATAAACCGATCAAAATCATCTTCTTCATATTCTTCACTTGCTAATTCATCAGCCATTTTTTTAGATATTTATCTTGAATGGCTTAATATTTCTCTATTCAAGATTATAGTGTAATTTATTTCGTTTTACTGTTCTTCCGCTTTCATTTTGAACTTGTAAGTAATTCTTACAAGTTGCCTCTGTGGTGAGATTTTTCTACTCGCTTCTCCAAATTTGATACCGCATATTGGCGGACAAATACTCCGCTTCGGCAACCTTCAGATTCACCTGCACTTCCGCACGTTTTCCTTGGCTGTCCAAGTATCCACTCTCTGAAATCAAGCCCTCATTAAATTTCAACTCCGCATTTTTCAACGTCATTTCAGCCACGTTGTCATATCGCAGGGTGGTTTCCAGTCCCTTGAATGCAAGGGCTGCCCGTTGCCAATCCTTCTGAATGGCAATCTCCGCATTCTGCTTGGCTTCTTCGTAATTCAACAAGGCTTTTAGCGCCTCTTGATGCTTTTCCTTCCACAATCGATCATCAACGGTAAAACCTTCCGACGCTTTCATCTTCAAAGCCTCTGCCCGTTCCGATTCCGCTTTGGTTCGAATCACCTGGGGATCTCTTGCAACCCAAGTTTCCAGTTCCGGCTGAGTCGGAAAACGCGCTTCAATCTCTTTCATTGGCGCAATGGCCGGGTTCTCCACCTTGATCTGCTGCGCCAGTACAATCCGCGCAATCTCCACCTCTTGCTCAGCAGCAACACGATCCGCCTCTGCCTGAGTCAGCACCGCAATGGCGTCCTGCAGATTCGCTTCAATGCTCATGCCCACATCCAGTCGAACCTTTTCCATTTCGAGCTTCTGCTTTGCGAGTTCTACCATTTGCTGTTTCCACTGCAGTTTTGCATTCGCTACGCTGAGAGCCACGGCTTTCTCGAGCCCTTCCGCTTCAGCGTTTAATTTTGCAATCCTGGTTTCTTTTCGCGCCGCTTCGACTTGGGCTTCGGCAACGTAAGGTTTCCATTCCTTTGTATCGTAGCCGGCGAGTTCCGCTTCCCGGTTTCCCGCGCTGGAAGCAAAGGCCGCATCTTCCTCAGCCTCATCCAATTTCAATCCCTGAATGGTTTCCTCCAGCTTCGCGATGGCGACTCGCTGATCCTCTTCCACGCTCTTCTGCTGAATAGATGCAAGATCCCACCCATTGACAACCGCAAATCCCGCGCTAATTAAAATCAGTAAAGCGACAACAAATATCACTCCTTGTTTCTTCATGGTGTCACCCCGCTTCCCGCTCCAGGCCCAACCTGAGAAGCAAAATCCAAAGCCATCCTCGCCGTGTTATATTGCAGGATCAAGAGATCGACCCCTTCTTCCAACTCTTTCAGGCCATTCTCCGTCTCCTCGAAAATCGCATCCGAGACAAACCCTTCCTGTCTCTGTATTTTCAAATTCGCCAATAAAATCCGCTTTGCATCCCGATTTGCCGTGATTGCAATCCGCTGTTGATTCATGATCACAGCTTTGCGATAGGCGGTCTTCACTTCAACGGCAATCTCTTCCTTCGCTTCATTCAATTGAAGAATCAATTGCTCCCGCTCCACTTCCAAGCGTCGATAAGTCTTCCGCAAGCTCGAATCATCCCTCAATCCATAGGTGTCATAAAGCGCGATCTCCTGATCCTTCAAGGCAAGGACTTCTTGCAATTGTACGATCTCAAATCGCTCCTTATAAGCTGCTTTCAAATAGGTCGACTCTTCCAAAAGCGGAGCTTCCATGGGTTCTTCCCGCAGAAAAAGAAACTCTGTTTCAATGGGTTTTCCCATTAACTGATTCAGCCTTCGCGTATAATCCAATCGATCCATTTCAAATCGCTCTGCTTTAAGCTTCGCATCTTCCAGATCCGCCTTAGCCTTCAATCGATCAGTCTCCGTTGCCATTCCATTCGCATAAGAAATCAGCATTCGATCCCAATTTCGCTGTTGATTCTCAACATTTTCCGATGCCCGGCGAATCGCCTGTTGGCTTTGCATAATCCCCATCACCAATTGGCGCGCGCCCAAAACCACCGAATTTCTTGCGATCTCCACTCCCAATTCCGAAAGTTTGATCCCCATGTCCAGCTGCGCAGGCACATACTCCGTCAAAGAGATCAATTGCAACGCCGTTTCACCCCCAAGGAGCGAGGAGACGGACCCAAACAAAGGACGCAAGGGTTCCATTGACTCTTTTTGTTCGTCCAAGCTCTCCTTTTGCAAACGCAACAATTCCGTATCGGCGATCTGCCGCAGGATCTGACTATTATACTCATTGATGGCTTTCTCGATCTCGGAGAATTGAGTTACGCCCCCGTCGGCAAAGCCGACAGATCCCGTTAATAATCCGACACATAAAAGCCATGCTATCCACTTTACTCTTGCCATAACTGCCCCCTATTCCACAACCAAAAGGGTATGGGTTGCCAATTTTCCCTCTTCCGTAATAAATCCAACTGTCAGGGCGCCCGCCTTTTTCCCGCGCACGCGGCCCGTATCTCGATTGATGGTGGCCAGTTCCGTCTCGTCGACAAACCATTGTCCCGCAACCTCTTCGGTAATCTCCACCCCGTACTGATCGATGATCGTAAGGGTTTCCGCAAGATCAATGGATGTGCCCACTCGCACCACATAATCGAAATCTTCCTCAAACACAAATTTCTCGAAAGACGGAGCTTCCGAACTGACCGTAACATCCAGATAGACTGCACGAGTCAGTTGATGCCACAAACCAATGGTTGTTGTTCCCGCGCTCTGTCCAAATATCTTATCATAATTCTCGGAAAAGCCAACCATTCCAGAATCGCTTGTGGTCGCATAGGTGATAAAGCGATCCAAGGCGACCTCTTCGCCGTCGGAAAGATATCCACTAAGCACCAAATCCTTGGCGTAGTCGCTATTTTCGTCTAGGGTTTCTGTTTGTGGCGCTTGCGTTCCCAGGAAAGACTGCAACAGGCTTTGGGTATCAACCCCAGCCCCCACACCGGTTAAGCCCCCTAATCCACTGCTCCCGCTGCCGCCGTACAATCGTCCCACCAAATTCAATCGATAAGCTGTTATCTCATCAGTTTCAACACCCGTGACATACAGGGCGGTGGTTGCATCCTCCAAAACTCCATCCGGATCGTGAATCACCAAAGAATAACTCTCGGTCTTCCCAGCCTTGGGCGAGGAAAGAAAAACATCCATATTCTCATCAACCTGACCGATCACATCTCCATCGGAATCCTTGACTTCCACATAATAGGGATTCTCCAATTCGTATCCGCGGCCATACTGATCCAAAATCGTCATATTCTCATGGGTTAAAAGAAGCCCGGCGCCCTCTGCCGTTTTCCAGTGCAAGGAACCCCTCACCCCTTCCACGTAGGTCGGCACACCCGGGATTTCAACGCTCACCTTTGCTTCCGCCTTTACCCCATCTCGCGTAATGGCGTAGAGATAGACATCTCCTGCTTTGGACGGCAAGAATGTTAATTTTGGCAAAAGGGTTTCTTCGTCCCTTGACCAATAAACAAAGCTCCCATCCAACGCGCCCACCACAATTTCCTTCAAGGTCTGATAGTCGTTGATTACCTGACCCGTTTCATCAAAAACCTGCAAATCCAATACAACCGGCTCGTTGATTTCAACCACATCGTCATTCATGATAAATTCCATTTGCTGCACTCCCGCAAATCCGGCCGTCTGCACCAGGCATAAAAGGAGCGCGAAAGTTATTATTCTCTTCTTCATCATACTCCTCCTATCGCAATACTATGGTCAGATCTGCGCTTTGATCATTATCCGCAGTGGCACGGATTCGAAAGCGATCGCCTCGATGAATCCGTGCCTCATCGATGGACAATGCGCCTGTTGCTGATCCGATGGCGATCCCCGCTCGATCCTCCACATCATCATAGAGAATCGTATATCGGGCAGGGTCGAATTGACTCAAGACCCCGTATTGATCACTGACCTGGAAGTATGCCGCATCAATCCGGTCGTTCCCGTTTCGATAGACCCGCTGCCCGTCCCATTCAGCAAAGTGATTCAAGTTGATCACCAACTCGCCGGCAGCTGAATCAAAGCGTTCCCCCCGCTTAAGCGCAACATCCTCATTTTTCTCAATGGAAATTGTTAAAGGCTCGCTATTGGCGTCAGACACCATCAAATCCTCTTCCGCCTCTTCCGTATATGCCCCGTAATTGAATGTCGCATATACCGTTGCCGAATCCGGAATATCCTCTTCTCCAAGCTGTGTCGCTCGGACAAAGGCTTTTTCTCCTGCGATTACCAGTTGAATCGGCCCTAGAACCGAAAACTCTCGAAGATCGCTGTTGCTGTCCTGCGCATCTGCCCACAATTCCACTTCTTTGTCTTCATATAGTCCATAGACTTTAATCTCTTCCCGATAATCTTGGGCAACTCGCGGATACGCATCCGTCAATGGAATCTTTCTCGAATAATCGTAGAGAATTCCGATGGTCTCCATGCCAAATCCATCCAAGCCGGCGGCATCCACGCTATGCATGGCAAAGGAGAATGACTTGTATCCCTCTCCACCAATCCGAGCCTCGTAAATCTTGGCCCCAAAGCCGGTGTCTTTTATAAAGGTTATGGTTCCCGTTCCGGATATGGCATCCGTCGAAGCGGCTACCGCATCCTCGTCACCATCAACTTCTGCAACCTGAATCATAAACCCATTACTCAAGTCTACCAATTGATTGTACTGATCATAGATCAGAAAATCATTTCGATCCAAGGTGATTTCCGCGTTCTCCGTCATCCATGTGCGAACTCCGTTTGCAAGCCCGCCGATTCGCACCGGCCGACTCTCTTCATAGACTCGGATCTCCAAACTCTGCGTCTTTCCATTGGCCGTCGCCCGAAGGGTTTTAACCCCCGCCTCCGTTGGCCGATAAATCAGTTGAACCGCTTGGGTTGTTTCATCCTCTTCAAATCGCAGAACCGGCATTCCCGGCTCCAACACAACCTCCGAAATCAGGGTCGCATAATCCAGCATCCGCATGCCATATTGATCATAGGCTTCAAACGGCAATTCGATACTGTCGCCCTCTGTAACCATTTCGTCCGGTGCAAAGAAAACAAAGGTCTCCAAGGTGCTGACTTTGCCAATCTGTATTTCTGTGTACCCATAGCCGCCCGTAAATCGATCCACCACCGTTACGTAAAGGGTCTCCTCTTCGGGGTATCCGTGAGGAACGACATGGATCACCGCTATATCTTCGTCATCCGGATGCACAGTCCATTCCACCTCTGCATCTCCATTGGTTGAAGCAGAGAGCAGCAGCCCGTCATCCTGTGTATTCAAAATTCCATCCTCTCCCGCTACATAGGCGGCAAGAACAGGCTGCGCCTGCGCGCCAACCCGTACCGGCAATGCGTAATAATGCTCGTCATCCTCTATTGTGTCTTGCAAAAAGGCGGTTTCCTCTCCTAAGAGGTTTTCAATCTCGCCGATTGCAATTGTATCAATTCCTTGTACAGGTTCAATGACACCCTGCTTGGTTGCAACCAAGATGTTCTCTTCCAATTGCAGGATCCCCCGAAGGATGAGGAATGATTCCCCCGCCACCCATTCTCGATCGCTCATATTGGTAATCACCAAGCGACCGTCTTCATTGTCTTCAACTGAAGCCAAGGGAGATGCTTGCCAGGAAATCTGCGACAAGACCGATTCTTCTGTTATTTCTTTTCCATACTGATCCAATAATCGGTATTCCACCCAAACCTGATCCGTTTGATAGGCCACTTGCGTCCACGACCCGGTTAATATTTCCAAGCGCTCCGGTTTGGCCACATCGCCCGGCGTAAAAGAGGCAGTTGCCTCTGCAATCCGAATGAGATATTTCGTTTCAAACAATGGTAAAGTAGTTGTCACAATGATTTCATTTCCAGCCATATCCACGCTTTCAAGGACAACATCCATATTCCGCCTGGTCATGGTCAAGGTCTCTTCCAATCCTGAACGATTCAACTCAATGGTCAACTCCCGCTCTCCGGTTTGCATCACGGAAAGAATCGAAAGGTCCGCATCCTCGCTCACCGCCAGATCCAATCCAAGCAGCTCGCCAAGGGTCGCATTCTCGCCTGCTGGTATCGCCTCTAAGGCGTTTTTCATCATAACTGCGCCTACGCCTTGGCTAACAAGTTCTGTTGAATCTACGTCCTTCAACAGCCCTCGTTCCATCGCCAGTTGCGGTGCTTCCTCTACGCTCGCGTCTTCCCCCAATACCCGGAGTAAGAAGAGTTCCATCTGGAACATCTCCACGGGTTCGCCAAAACCAAAGGTCTCTTCCGAAGTTCCCTTCGTAATCCCCGTATCAGTTGCCCATGCAATGACGGGTTCCCACCATGGATCCGCAATGTCCGCAAAACCGGGACGCTTATTATAAGTTAATGCCTGCAGCTCTTTTCCCTGCAGCCGAGCGATCAAAAGCATCAACTCTTCCCGCTTTAGACTTTCGTCTAACTTCAGGCTGACTCCATCACCGCGAAAGATGCTCAATTTCACCATCTGCTCCGCCGCCTGCCGCTCTATTTCACTGCCTCCCTCCAACTCCATCGCAAAGCCAGATGAGGTACCTATCAACACAAGTATTACAAGCAAACTGATGATCCGTTTCATTCATCCATCCTCCAAATCTCTTATGTATCCATTATAGCAAATCAGCATTAATAAACAAGCGTTCATTATTCCTTTCAGCCTACCCTTCCCATACCCATTATGCCGATTGATTTGCCACTTCACCGAACCATTAGCTTGATTATATATACGTTCCAATGAGCATAAAAAGAGGCTAGCTGAAAAAATCAGCTAACCTTCATTTCGTTTCCATTAATCTGTAATCGCAATCACCATGGTTCCTTCCACATCATTCAGCCCCATCGCCTTGATGGTCAAAAGATCCCCATCCGCCGGTGAACCGGAATGGCTCAAGGTTCCATTTGTGTTATTGATCGCATATGTCGCTGTCGAACCCTCCGCCTTTTGCACCGTTAAGGTGTAATACAGCGGCTCAATCCCATTGGTGGTATTGTATTGATCGATTACTTCGAATCGAATTGGCGTCTCCAACAGATTCATGCTGAAGAAGGCATCATAATCATCCGATCCTTTCTCAACAATCACCAAATTCTTGCTCGGCTCGAATGAGCTTTCATCAGAGGCAAGTCCATTCTCTGGGTTCTCCGCCGTGTCGATTCGAATTGCCTTCGGATCCTCATTAGACACCTTGATTGGCAATTCAAAATTATATAAGTCATCCCCATTATTCACGGTCACCAACACCATCTCATTCTCATAGGTGACGGTATCCTCATCGGATACAATTCCTTGAATCGTCGATCCAACCTTGGTGATATGCGGACTTGGCGTCTGTACAATCACTGCTGAACCTGGAATCTCAAGGGTATATCCACCAATCCTTCCTTCTACTTCCGGGGTGCGCTTATAATCGTCCATGTCGATGTGAGAAGCGTTGCCGCCGTAAAGCAAGCCATCCAAGATAACGGTAAAATCTTCAATGCTGCTCAAATCGTAAGACGCCACAGTGAATTCATAATCGCTGCCAGGCAGCTCATCGCCTTCGCTGATTTCATAGAGATACGCACGGAAATTTTCTTCCCCTTCGTCTTCGCCAGTAAAGAAGTATTCATCAGCACCGACAGACAGGTTTACATTTCCTTGATCCGCGCCGTCCAACTCCACTCTCGTTGGATATCCGTTCAGATATTTGGAAGTGGATGAAATATCGCGACCATATTCATCAATGTAGATGAAATCGCCATCTTCGATCGAAATGGTTTCGCCCGTAATCATGGCTAACAGCACCTCTTTGTCGATCCCGGCAACCCCTTCCGGTTCCGGTTCAGGATCGACCAACATGCGCGTGCTGACAAGCTGGCCATTGAATCTTGCCATTTCATACTTCGTCGTGCTTGGCGTATAGAACAATTGCGCTCTACCCGTTACCGGTTCGCGTCGCCACATAAAGGCATCTTCATTGACAAATACAATCTCAGCATTGATCAAATCATCATATTGATCGATTCGATTGCCGCGAACATCGTAAGCTGTATAAGGAATTTCGATCTCTTCATTTTCAACCAAAATTTCACCTGGCGCGGAAAATTCAAATCGATCCAAATGCGCCTTGCCTGTTATGGTGAAAAGATAACTCTTTGTGAAGGATCCCGCTGTCAATTGCAATCGAATATCCGATGTCTCCGCATCCGTATCGGTCGGTTTGATTCGCACGTATGGACTCGGATCGCCTTCCAATAGGTCGTACTGAATCAAGTCTTCTCCCGTTGTAACGGAAAATTTCACCTTGTACTTATAGAAATCTTTCTTAGGAATCACATGACCAAACTCGTCATAGACATAAACCGGAACACGCCATTCATAATTGTCCCCTACATCACCGAAGTTGATCTTGTAATCCATTGCGGAGATTGACGCATTGGTCAAATCGCCAAACTTCATATAGTTCACAGAAGTGCCCGCATCGCGAACGCGAACCAGCTTCTGAATCTCCACGCCCGAATCGGCATCGGCGCCGTAGAGAATGAATGATTCTTCTGTAAACGGCTCCGTAGTCGTTAGAAAAATCTTATTCATTGTTGTTCCCGCATTGGCGTTAATGGAAACTCCCCAATACATATTTGGAAAGCGTACAACCTCGCCAAACTGATTCAACACCGTAAAATAGGTTTCCGCCATAAACTCATTGACCTTCGCGAAGGTGGTGGAATTCAAGTAGATATCCGACACATGCGCTTCTTCCGCTGTAAAGGTTAATGATGTGTCTCCGGCTCGAAGCGTATACGCCTGATCTTCAAACGCCGTTGTTACCTCGATTGTCGCGACACTATGGCTCTCGTCCCACGTGATGAGTTTAATCTTTTTCGAAAACCTCTCTGTCTCTTCAATGGTAAATCCCGTATAGGTTGGCTTTGTAAAAGCTACTCGAACTTTCTTCTCACCGATTTGACGTGCCGAATTGGCTGTCGCATAGGTAAAGCTTTGCGTCGATACCGAAGAATTGCAGGTCGAACCGATGCTTACATCATGATTCTTTTTCGGTGTTGACAGTGCATTGCAGCTGAGTTCACTGAACAGGTCCACTGAGACCTGCGTCGACGCGGAAGCGACAACCCCGTCCAGCAATCCAATATCTCGCGCCATCATCATAACGCCATCCCAAGTTGGCCAATAATCCAAAACGCGCAACCAAACCGCACATAACTCCTGCACCGTGGTGATCTGATTGTAACCGTACATAAAATCAGTCTCGCCGGATATGTACTCATTCATGACCATCCATGCGATATACGGCCGATACGATGGATCCTGCACATCATTAAAAGCAGGCAAGACTTGAACGCGCTTGGCTTCCAATTCTTTCCCCAATAATCGCGTCACATAGACCGCCATATCTTGCTTCAGGACGAGTTGGGAACCAGGCTGGTTCCCGGAGAAAACTCCAGCAGATACCAATGCATCCGTATCGCCTCCCGCAAAGGCAGGGCTTAAATTAAAAAGAAGCAATGTAATTAATACGTAACTTAAAATCCGCTTCATATCGATCCTCCTAGACATTCCTATAAATTTATTATACTAAACTCGGGCATCTTAAACAAGAAATTGCCATTTTACAAAAATCTTGTCAATTTTTTGGATATTTCTAGGCGAACATAAAAAAAGACGGCCGATTGGCCGTCTTAGACAGAACTATGTGAAATTGACAAACCAATTTCCCGCTTGCGCATTCTACGCAAAAGAAAACGACCCTATTCGGGTCGCCTTCTAGATATTTCTGTTATTGAACGGTTACATACAATTGAGTCGTACCATCTGCTGTTACACAAACAATGGTAAATTCATCACCAGATTCTGCCGATGATTTCTTCACATCCAATGTGTAATTGGAGTTGTCAATGGCGTAATCCGTATTGTCCTTAACATACATATAATTGACAACTTCTTTGGAAACAACACCATACTGATCCGTGATCTCAAAGAATGCATCAAAGTATCCGCTGTAGCTGTTGTCACTGTCATATTCGTCAGTCAAGACCAAGTCAAGTCCATCAAATACATCGGAAGCATCCACGTATAGTGAAGAACCGGAAAGGTTCGCGTCTTCCTTGCCGTAGATATCTACATCGACTGCATATGGTTCTTTCGGGCTGACCGTTACGGTTTGTTGCTCAACATTTACCTGACCGTCGATTTTATATTCCACAATCAGTTGCGCATTGATATCAGATTCCAAATCACCGCCGTTGCTTGTTGCATAAACAGTCTTGCTCGGCACATCTGTTTTCAGATATTCCGAATGCGTAATGGCTTGAATGTTTTCAATGACCCCATTTGGTAATTTGACCGGATCGTTGCCCTCATATCCGAGAACTTCTACCTCTTTGCCATAGGCACTGCTGTTTGCAGAGTCCGGCGCGTAAATCTTGCCGATGTTTGTTACTTCAAATCTGTCGATATCATCAGCATCCAACACACGAATCGTAAAGGACGCGATATCCAATAATTTATCATCATTGTCATACAATTCAACTTCAAAATCGTAAGTTGCGGCATCGTCCAAATCCAAAGAGACGGTTTCCTCGTCACCCGAAATATCACCATCGCCTGTGAATTGAATATAGTAGCCAGACGGCATGGATCCTTCATAATCGTAACCATACTGGTCTTCATATATCAATTCCGAATCAGTGATATTGATTGTTTTTGAATCAACTGCGTAATATTCGTAAATCTCATCGTCCAAGCCGGCAATCGCATATGGGTTCGCCTTCGGATAAACCATAAAGTTTACTTGGAATGGACTGGTGTTATTAGCCATAAAAGTCGCATACTCCATGAATTGTGTAGTTGAAGACGTGTTGGTGTTTTTGTACATCAACATCGCATCCCCACCGGCAGCTTCCTTCCAGTAGAATCCGCTCTTCTCGCCCTTGGTCAATTTAATGCCATTCACATAAATGGAATCTCTCAAAGAATCATACTTTTGCACTTGATCCCCAACGTAGTTGTATGCTTCGAATGGGAATTCAACCGGCGTGCCCGCTACAATCATATCCGGTTCGTCAACAACAATTCGATTCACGCCATTTGGCAACAATTCAATCGCTGTAGAATCGTTCGCTCCCGAATTCTTGTCAACCAAGTTCACATAAACTGTAGTCGGTACCGTATTTTCTGCAAATGAGCTTGCATATATACGGATATATACTTGATCTTCTTTTCCGTCCGCCACTTGTGACGATGATGGATAGTACCAAACGAGCGTACCGTCAGATGGAGAAAGGATCACGTTATTGCTGGTTGCAGAATTTTTCGATCCAAAGTAAGCGATATCGGAAATTTCATCGCCTTCTTGATCAATCGCTGTAACCGGGATGCCCCAAATATCATTGCTTCCCTGAACAATATATTCGTCGTCTGGATCTTCATCCAGGTTCTCGATATCGCCCAATTGAAGGCTTACAGCCTTGCGCGGTTCGCTGACCTTTAATGTGCGATTCACAACAACCGGCGCTTTGCCAGTTACCTGAGCAATCCCTGTAATCATCACCACTTGACCCAATTGCCAAGATGTAGAGTTATAAATTTCCAGATAGCCGCCCTTGTCTGACACATTGCCTGAACCAGACCAAGTAATGGAAGCATTGATTTCGTTGTCGAATTGATCAACCGCTTCATAATTAATAATCACCTTGTTCATGTCAGAACCAGTGTATCCAAGAATCTTTGCCGTGGAAGACGTGATTAAAACATCCGCCAAGTATGGTCGTGCACCTGCAACCATTGCACTCAAGGTTTGACCTTTTGTATCTGTAATCATGGCAGTGTAACTCACATCCATGATATTGCTTGTCATTTCAATGCGAGCCATCTCTTTCCCGTAAGTTGGGAAGGTGATCTCCTTAATGCTGTTCGTGATATTGCCACGCTTGATTTGAATGCCGTTTTCTAACGCTTCAATATTCTCATCACACTCAAGTTCAAATGTCTTTGGTCCAACTTGAACAAACGATAAAATATTCAATTGCGCATTGTCCGCTTTGGTCTTCACTTCATGACCCAAACGCGCCGCCAATGATTCATTGGTTCCCTTGTAGTTCGCACGGATCGTTGCCGCTGTAAACGTAGCCATGTTTCCACGACTCGCCACTGCGGTTCCCGTGGTATTCGTGCCGAATCCCAATGTGCCTGCAGTTGATGCAACCACATCCCATCCTGGGAATTCACCAAGATAATAACCCAACGAACGAAGCAATACGATCTGCAATTGCTGTACCGTCATGAATTCACCGAATCCAAATTCAGTACCGCTCTTGCCCATAAAATATTGGTTCGCATAAGCCCAACCCAAATATCCATTATAGAATGAATCCGTTACATCATTAAATGGATGATTGATTGGATACGCTTTCGCCTGTTCCTCTTGACCCATCAAACGGCTGAGAAGAACCACGGTGTCTTGACGCTTCAAATAATCGTCCCCTCGTCGTTCCTTCAATACGCCTAACATAATCAATTCGTCCAGTGCCGCATCCTGGCCAACCGGTGGTTGGTCAATAATGATTGTTGCCGCAAAAGACGGAGCAACTGCTGTCAAAACCATCAATACTGTCAGTAAGATGGCTAATTTCTTCTTCATCTTAAATCCTCCTTCTTGTTCTTGCCTTTTAGCTAGTATTATTGTACCTGCTAGCTAAAACTTAATCAATGCGATTCCCTTTTTTTTCATAAAAAAGACATACTTTTAAGCCGGGTTTAAGAATTAGACGGAGAACCCTCAATAAAAGTTTCATTCATTCGTAAATAAAAATTCGCAAAAAAAAGAAGACCTCTTAAGAGGTCTTCTTTCAATTTACTAACTAGTCTTCAACAACAACCTTAACTTCGATTGTTTGAGTCAAACCAGATTCAGTTACAGCAGTTACTTTGAAAGTGTCGCCATCAACCATAGTTCCATCAATAGTCAAAGTACCGTCAGCATGTACATTGTAAGTGTTGTAAGTCTCTACATCAGTTTCTACTAGGTAGAAGTAAGAGTAAACTTCATTAGTTACAACGCCGTATTGATCAGTTGCTTCGAAGTAGAAGAAATCTGGCTCGTCTTGATCATCGTCAGCAACAATTACATCGCCATCGATAGTATCTAGCTTAGTAGATAAAATCTCAACAGCGTTGCCAGAGATTGAAGCGTCTTCTGCCTCTTCGTTCAATACAACTTCAAGAGTCTCAGCTGCAGGAGCAACACCAGAAAGTTCAACAGTTCGCTCGAAGATGCCGCGTGCTTCGTCATCGCCAGTTCCGGTAACTGTGTAAGATACCAATACTACTGCTGTAGTATCTTCATCTTCATCATCTTCAATACCGAACGCTGCAAGAATTGCAGAACCATCTACAGTTTCACCTAAGTTTGTAGAAGGATAAGTTTCTACATCAAGCTCAGGAGTTGGAAGAACAACTGATTTACCGTTGTAATCACCAGTTACTTCAAGCTCAACAGTGTACTTAGTTGCAACAGTTGCTGTAGTAGTTAAGTCTTCATCAGCATACATTGCTGGAATTTCACTCAATACGTACTCATCGATATCGTCAACGTCGATAATTTCTACAGTGAATTCGAATTCAGCCACTGCGTCTTCGATGTCTTCATCTGAATCAAGCAAGTATGCAGTGTAATCAGCAGAGCCATCAGTTGTAGTTACAACCGCGAAAGATGCACCTTCGTCATCGATTACTACAGTGTAGTCGTCGTCTTCGCATGCCATTACATCATCATAATCCATGTCTTCACCGTATTGGTCGATGAAAATAAGATCTTCAACAGTGATCACGCCTTCTGCTGTTTCAGCATAAAGAAGATCAGTATCGTCGAATCCTTGGATATCAATTGGACGTCGGTTTTCAGAAACGCTGAAGTTCAATTGAGATACAGAAGCAGTGTTTTCAACAGTGAATGTGAAGAATACCGGCTTCGCGTATGAAGTGAAGTTATCATCCGCTTTATACTCCAAAGTCACTTCGTCAGTGAATGGATCTGTTTCGAATGACCAATCTTCATCATCTGCAATTATCATAGTTCCAACATTTACATCATCCATGTCGTCTGCGTCAGTTACTAAGTTTCCGTAGTAGTCATATGCTTCGAATTCAACAACAGCAGTCTCTCCACCGATTACTTCATCAACAGGACCGATTGCTTTGAATTCAGAAACGCCAGATTTAGGAATTACGAATGTTACAGAATCATTCAAGCCTGAGTTCAAGTCGATAACAGTAACGAAAGCAGTTGTGTTTTCGTCTTCTTCTTCGTCTAGATCTTCAGCAAGAACAACATACAATGCATCTTCATATTCAACAACATCAGCAGCTACTACACCAACATCAGTGAAATAGTCCTCAGCAAAGTAACCTGCTGGCACTTGATCGCCGTATTGATTCAATGCTGTCAAAGGAAGAACCCAGTAGAAATCAGCTTCGTCGTCGTCCTCGAAATCTTGACCTTTCATGATGTCAGCAGTTTCTTCACCTAAGTTCATAGGTGCGCCCAATGCCAATTCAGCCAACTTGATAGGACCAGCGATTTCGAAAGTTTTAACAGCTGTTACAACAACGCCTGCGCCATCATTGTATACGCCGTTAACAACGATCGGAGTACCTAGCAACCATACGTTCTCTGTTGTAATGTGAACTTCACCATCCGTATGACCTTCGCCGGACAAACCAATCGAATAGAAAGTCACAGAATTATCTTCAGTCACATCGTTGCCGAATTGATCTTCAACATTGTAGTAAACAACAAGCTCTTCCGGTGTATCGAAAGCAACCATGTTTGCATAGTCGTAAGGGAATGAGATTGAAGTAACTACTGAATCTTGTCCAGCAACTACAGCTTCCAATTCGCCAAATCCGATTGTGTAATCGAATCCGTCGCGGATATCTCTTTCCATTGTCAATGTTGCAGTCGCGCCGTCAAACTCAACTTCTTCAACAGCTGTAGCCACTTTACCGCGCACTACTGAGAAAGTTCCTTCAGTTACTGCTTGGTTGAATGTTACAACAAATTCGTCAGTGTTAGTTTGCTCAGCAGATGCGATTGCCAATTCTGCAATCATGCCAAGTTTCGCTGCCAAAGTTTGAGATCCGTCAGCCATTTCAGTTTCCAAAGCGGCAACTGTAAGGATTGAAGTCTCGCCACGCTTAAGCTCTTCTGTGTTGGCTGCTGTAACAACAAGACCCAACTCTTCAGCTTTTGCAGGAACGTCAGCCCATGCTACTTCGTAACCCAATGCACGAAGAATAACTGCCTGATATTGTTGTAGAGTTACAACCGCGTCAGGTTGGAACGAGAATGTTCCATCAGCATTTTCCATGCCGTTTACATACGCCATAGACTCAGCCCATGCGATGTAGTTTGCCGCCCAGTGATCAGTCGCGTCTGCGAAAGATGGTGCCACAGGGAAGTCTTTTGCTGCTGCTTCCTCACCCAACATACGAGCAAGTAAAACAACCATTTCTGCACGAGTCAAGCTATCATCAGCTCGATTGTCGTTCAGAATTCCAAGTTCTTGTAGTTTTGCTTCGGCAGCTAGCTCTGCATCAGTCGCAGCAAATGCTGGAATGAATGCGCCACATACCATCGCAACCACAAGAAGAAGTGCTAATAATTTCTTCATTTGATAATCTCCTCCTAAAAGTTTTGGTTTGAATCAAGTGAATCCCACTTAATTATCCAAGATTAATTATACTGTTTCCATATTTTGTTCACAAGGGATATGGACCATTTGTAACCTGATTGTAAAATAACCCTTTCCCCGTGTCTAAATTCATTATACCTATGGCATATTACAACCAAGTTACAGCGGGGTGTACTCTCTGTTACATTCGCCGTTGAATTGTCTGGAAATATGAAAACAGCGGCTTTTCAGCCGCTGTTAAAGGTTTCCTACTTCAATTATTTGCTTGCCTTGATGAATTCTCGAAACAACGGGTGTGATCTTGTTGGCCGCGACTTGAATTCCGGATGGAATTGCGAAGCCACAAAATACGGATGATCTTCAAGCTCAATGATCTCAACCAGCTCTTCATCCGGTGAAATTCCTGAAAGCACCATGCCTGCCTCTACCAACACGTCGCGGTATTGATTGGAGAACTCCCAGCGATGGCGATGACGCTCATAAATCAAATCTTCCCCGTAGGCATCATGGGCTCTTGTCCCCTCAGCCAATTTACACGGATAGATGCCCAATCGCATCGTTCCACCCATATTCTCGATATCCACTTGATCTTCCATCAAGTCGATCACCGGATACGGCGTCTGTGGATCCAATTCGGAAGAATGCGCTTTTTCCAGCTTCAAGACGTTTCTTGCAAATTCCACAACGGCCATCTGCATCCCCAAACAGATTCCCAAGAACGGAACCTTGTTTTCGCGGGCATACTGGATCGCCAAGATCTTTCCTTCAACGCCTCGATCGCCAAATCCGCCTGGAACCAAAATTCCATCCGCGTCTTTCAGCATCTCTTTGACATTATTGAAGGTAACTTCTTCGGAATGAATCCAATCGATGTCGATTTCCACATCATTGTCAATCCCCGCATGGCGCAAAGCCTCTGCAACGGAAAGATACGCATCCCTGAGTTCTACATATTTGCCAACCAAGGCAATCTTCACGGTGCCTTGCGGATTTTTAAATTTTTCAACCATGGTTCGCCATGCTGAAAGCTCAGGCTCCACTTTTTCAAAACCAAAGTACTCCACGACTTCTCTCGCCAATCCTTGATCTTCCAACATCAACGGCACTTCATAGAGCGTTTCCGCATCCATGTTTTGCATGACGCGTTTCTTCGGTACATTGGTAAACAAGGCAATCTTGTCCTTCATGTCTTCAGATAACGGGAATTGCGTACGGCATACGATCATGTCCGGCTGAATTCCGATATTGCGAAGTTCCTTCACGCTATGTTGAGTCGGCTTTGTTTTCATCTCACCGGCTTTTGCCAAATACGGCACCAAGGTCACATGAATGTACATGACGTTCTTGCGGCCGACATCGTAGCTCCATTGTCGAATCGCCTCCAAGAACGGTTGGCTCTCGATATCTCCTACCGTACCGCCAATTTCTGTGATGACAACATCAGCATTGGATTCCGCACCGACCTTGTCGATCCGCGATTTGATTTCATTGGTAATATGCGGAATGACCTGAACCGTTCCACCCAAGTAATCGCCTCGGCGTTCTTTTTTAATGACGGCATTATACACCTTGCCGGTTGTAATGTTGCTGTATTTACTCAAATTGATGTCAATGAATCTTTCATAATGTCCCAAATCCAAATCTGTTTCCGCGCCGTCTTCCGTTACATAGACTTCACCATGCTGATACGGACTCATTGTACCTGGATCAATGTTAATGTAGGGATCAAATTTCTGGATCGTCACTTTCATGCCTCGAGCTTTCAACAAGCGTCCCAGAGACGCCGCTGTAATGCCTTTGCCGAGAGACGAAACTACGCCGCCGGTTACAAAAATATACTTTCTCTTTTTCAAGATTCATCTCCTCCTATTTCTATCAACCACAACTTACATATTTTATCGGAAGATGCACAAACCGTCAATAGCCAATTTCTATTTTCTCAATTCTTCAATTGCACGATCAAAGGCAACATCCTCATAGAGATTCTTTGCCAAATATCGATAGTATGATTGATTGCCTATTGTTAAGGCATTCAGCGTCGCCTGTGTCTCCGGATCCAAATTATATGTGACATTGATTCTGAAATCTCGTTGGAATTGCGGAATCACGTAGGCAAGTTCCTTATTATACAAGTCATCGCTTGGCTCCACTTCATACCCCAAATACGCAAGCTGCGCCTTTATTGTATGAACCGCCTTGTTCTTTTGCAGATACTTAATGGTAGACTGTTCGTTCGCCATTGGGAAATCCGCTAACAACGTTTCCATTGGCAGGGTTTGCGGAATCACAATATCCGGCATAATGCCAACGCCATCCACCTTATGCCAATCCGGAGTAAAGTATTCGGCAATGGTCATCTTGAAGCCTTCCTTGTTTGTTAATGGGAAGATTCCCTGAACACTACCCTTGCCATAGGTTTTGTCTCCTATAATAATACCCGTATTGGTGTCTTGAATCGCGCCCGCGAAGATCTCAGATGCTGAAGCGCTATTTTCGTTGACTAGCACGGCAATTTCAAATGGCGCCGTCTTCAAATCGGAACGGAAGTTTTTAGCGGTATCTTTGTATTGAACATGAAGCAGATCGTCATTGGTGACAAGCATCTTCAACACTTCCAACACCTGATCCAAATACCCGCCTGGGTTATCGCGAAGATCAAAGATGACTTTTTCGATCCCTTCTTCTTTAAACTGCGCGAAAGTTGTCTCCATGTTTAATAAGGTATTGGCATTGAATTGCGAGATTCGCAAGTAAGCCATATCGTCATCCAACTTGTCATTGTCTTTCCCTAATACCAAACTGATCGGATTGCTATGAATCAGTTTTCGAACAATCTCGTAATATTGAACCTGATTGCTTTGTCCCCTTAGAATGCCTACACGCGCATTCGAGTCCACCTCGCCGCGAATATGACTGATCGCCTTGCTGGCTGGCAGGCCTTCAAGCGGAATTCCATTAACGACTATAAATTTGTCGCCAACCCGAAGCCCTGCTTCTTTTGCCGGACTTTCTTCGACAAATCCCTTCACATGGTAGAAGCCATCTGTAAATTCTACCATGGCGCCAATTCCGCCAAAGTTCCCTGAGGTCGAAGCATTCAATCCTTTGAATCCCTCCGCGTCGTAGTAGTGACTGTGCTGATCAACCATCTCGAAGATTCCATTCTTCGCCGCAGTAATCAGTTCCTCTTTTGTAAGCTCGTCGTTCACCGTATTGTTCAGAATGTATTTGATCAAGTAATCCAATTCATTCCCTAAACGATATGCATTCACGTCAACC
Source organism: Eubacteriales bacterium (assembly GCA_030625815.1). GTDB lineage: Bacteria > Bacillota > Clostridia > Tissierellales > GPF-1 > GPF-1. Next base: position 19,378 of record DAOUQF010000002.1, on the reverse strand, counting down.
TGCGACTCCGTTGCAAATGCAGGGCTCATCAAATTCACCAATAAAATGAGGATCACTGCCAGTGTTGTCCATTTCCCAAATTGTCTTTTCATCATCCTTACCTCCTCAATATTTTCATTATATCCTACTTTGTGGCATCTCTTCGTATGAAATTTTTATTAACTCTCTGAATTTCACCCCTCCTTGAATTCTCTTCCTTTATAATAAGGAAAGGAGGGTAATCAAATGCGCATAATAAAGAAGACGATTATTTACTTGGTTTTGTTTCTTTTAACCATACAATTCCCATTCGCCGCCACTCCACAGGAAGATGCTGCGAACGCCTTGGTCACCATGGGTCTTTTGACCGGCTATCCCGGCGGAGATCTTGGACTGGATCGAACCATTACGAGAGCTGAGTTTGCCACCCTTATGGTTCGCATGCTTCCAGAACAAGAGGGTTCTAATACTCCCCTTACGGATATCTCGAAACATTGGGCGAAAGAGAATATTGAAAAGGCATATACCGCCGGATTGATTTCCGGCTATCCCGATAAAAGCTTCCAACCGGATGCCCCCATCACGTACGGAGAGATTATGACCGTGCTGGTCCGCTCCCTTAGTTATGGCGATACGGTTGATCCGAATCTTCCATGGCCGAATAATTACGTGCAAAAAGCCATCGACTTGAATATCCATGGCGGAGTAAAAATTCCCATGCGCTCCAATGCAACCCGGGGCGATATGGCCGTGTTCCTATCGCAATCCTTGGTGACACAATTCAATCATTGATCAACTCGGATATATGAGCATAAATCCCTTGATTGTATAACTTATAGGTTATATAATGTCGAAAGAAGGTATATATATTGTGAGCAACCCCATTTGCAAGATTCTTTATCCTGAAAAATTTCACAGCAATATCATATACGAACACTATCAAGTCCGTTCCGACCTGGAATCACTTCTTGAAAGAAGCGGTTATAAGGGTCGATTCATTCGACAATATCGGCAAAGACTGCGATTTCTTGAAGAACGCCTTTTTCGATGCACCGACAAAACCGATTGGTTTGAAAGCTTGAAAAGCGAACCAGATTTATATGCCATGAAAATAAAAGGACAATTGAACATTCGATTGATTTTTAAATTTTACCAATTACACAATAACCGAACAGCAATTATCCTATGTGGTTTTCACGAACGTAAAACAAGCGACTATGCTTCGGCAATAACCGAAGCAAAACAAAGATTCAAAGAAATTGAGGAGGAACTATTATGAACGATACAATCTTAAAGAGTCCCTTTGACTGGATTAATGATACCAGCAAGGATACTCAAGAGCTTTTTGAACTCGATGACCTCTTATACAATTTCTCCATTACACTATTCGACTATCGAAATAACCGTAATATGAATCAAAAACAACTCGCCGAAATCCTCAACGTGAGCCAGGCCATGATTTCAAAGCTTGAAAGCGGCGAGTACAATCCAAGCCTTGCTCAGCTTTGGAAAATTGCGAAAAAATTAGATCTCGACTTCAAAATTACCTTTCAGGAAAAATCCAATTCCGCTGCTATTGAACGTATTTCTTCAGCAGCCAGTCATTGGTCAAAAAGTAATACGCGCGGGAAAATTAATTTGCTCGGGTTTAACCGAAAGATCGGAACAAGCGCATGATCAATCTAAAGGAAGTATTTGCTGATTTCCAATTTATCGATCACCATGTTACCAAAATGGATTTCAGTTTCCCGGATGAGGTGAGCGAATTATCAGAATATGATTATGATTTTGATTATCAGATCGTTTTCAGCAAACCCGCAGATCAAACCGATGAAAACCCCAACCATTTTGGTGTTGTCGATTTTACCGTACAGATAGCAACCCTGAAAAATGAATCAAAGAGTATTTTTTTAACTTGCACACTCGAAGCAATATTCATCGGCAACCCTGGAGTCTTTGAATATGAACAATTCAACGACATGCTAACAGTAAACGGCGTTGCTACATTGTCTCAATTAACTCGAACGCATATCATGAATTTTTCATTAATGTCCGGAATCACACCTCCATTGTCTTTTCCTATGATTAATGTTTTTGGATTAAGAAAAGCAAAACAATCAATCGACGCAAATAACCAATCTGAGCCAACTCGCGATTAATCGCTATAATGAACTTTCGTCACAGAAAGGATTCAAAGAAGCTAACACTCCTTTGAGTCCTTTCTGTGATTTTCCACACTAATATATGGCTTCGCCTTCCAAAAAGACCAGTGGATTCGGCACATTCGCATTCAATTGATTTTCTTCATCGTGCACCCTCAAAACAATTGATTCGTTCTTTCCATGCTAAATTACAATAACCTTGCCACTAGTCTCATAGGCATCCAATTGCACCGGTAGCGCATTGTCCACTTAAATTTTTGTTTCGTAATCGATGTTTTCTGCAAAATCACCATTGCCCGATGGATTAAAATCATTTGGCGATTTTTACCCTTTATAACTTCTGTCTAATTCCCGTCATTCACTTCACAGGCATCAAACTTTTATGATCTTGCTCTTAATGTACATGGTTGTCATAATAAAGCTCTGTCTCCATCCCGTAATTGTTGCAGGTCACCCCTCAAAAATAAGATTCCATATTCCCACGGTCTCCAATATACAAAAGGGTATCGCCCTAGGTGATGTGAAATTCAGAACTACTAGTGTAGTAACAGTAGCGAACGTGAATCCACCTCTATTCATCTTCATACCAAGCTTCCTCCTATCGTGCAATTACCAAAAGAGGCTTGAAAAGTTCTTAAACCATTTTTCGGTTTCTTACAAAAAAAAGAAGCCCAGAGGGCTTCTACTCAATTGTATAAGTGTTCGAATTCAAATTATTAATCATTAGTGTTTTTTCAATGCCGTCATAAGTTACTTTGACTTCTATCCAACTCGACTTCCTTATCAGTGTAATTTCCGACTTTTGCCGCGCTGTTTGCCAAAAACTTTTATCCGTTTGATATTCTATAACGCAATTATCTGTTGGTGTAAAGGTCACCTTTGAAAAATTGCTATTCTGGTATCTCACAATGACTTCAACGCTAAACGGATCTGATTCTGGCTCTTCCGGCACATTAAAATCACTATTTTGAATTTCATAGCTCACCTGTGTGCCATTGTACTTCACACGGGCGCGAACTGTTTCAGTTCCCAATGGAATAATTGGTGAATTTGTACCCCAAGCCGAATTCGAACCACCCAAGTATTCGAGAATCATGCCCGAGAAACTGATATTGCAAATAACCTTATAGCCTTCACCGGTCAATATTCCAGTCAAACCCGGATCATCAAATTCATCACTTCCAACCCAAGGCGTCTCAACCCAACTGCCATGACCATCCGAGTCATATTCCCGCGCCCACAACCAACCGGTTTTCGATCCTAATCCAGACGGAGAAATTTGATTCATTCCAGACTCTGTGCCATTTTCGCCGTCCCCAGGCTGCGTATCATTTGAAATTCCATCAATCCAAAGATATTCAATCGAGTTTTCTGTACCCATAATTGTTATCGGAGTATTATCGTTATTGTAATTGTATGTGAAACTTGGAATTCCAAAATCAGCACCGGCACTCCCTTTTTCGAATTCTGCTGGGCCTGCCGCCACACTGGTTGATCGCAAAACCCGAATTCTAACTTTATCCTTATCTACGCCAGCAGTAAAATCGCCAGAATCATCCCAATCGCTTTGCCAGCTTCCATTTTTATAAAACTGATATTGAAACTTCTCTTCATTACTCACATCCACACTCGGCGTGGAATGCGCTGCCACATAATTCGAATAAAAATCCGGTTCTGTTATCGTTATACTCGTTTCATCCCCCGACGAACCGCCTTCATCGTAGGATCCATCTTCATTCGCGCAGAGAAAAGTTGGATACGACAACAATTGAATCTGAACATCTTCATATTCATACGTGGCGGGATCGTCTGGATCTATAGACTCATTTTGATCCTTATACCCGATGATTACACCATCTTCTTTTAACTGATTTCCTGCCGGTTCCCCAATATAGAAAGCATACTGGCTTGATTTTTCACTGTCGGCAATCGAGTAACTTCTCGTAAATACTTCATCGTAATTCCCGCCGTCTACACCTATTTGAGCCATCTCAACTTTAACCTTGCTGATCCCGGACACACTATTCCATACCGTCATTCTTGTATGAAACTCTATGTTATTCGTATAATCCCTGTTTCCCGGCAAATTATAATCTTGGCCAATGCCGATATTCTTATCCAATTCACTCCAAGACCCATTCACAACTTGATACACATTCATTTGTTTCGTTCCATTTTTCAGTTGCAAATCAATCAAACAAAAGTTTTGATCATCTATATAATTGAAAATCAATCCCATATGGCTTTTATGATCGCCATTTTGGTGAACTTGGTTGTCTAAATGAAATCCTGCTTCCAACTGATAATCCATACAGGTATCGGCTACAAATCGCGATTCCAGATTTTCATAATCACCAATATAGAGCAAAGAATCACCCCAGCGAATCCCCTCGCCGGCCGAGTATTCATATGCAATCTGATTGGTGCCCGGAATTCGAATCTCTGCATTGGATCGATTTCCGTCCATTTTGCAAGAGATCCAAAGCATCTCATCGCTGGATTCCGCTTGAAAAACCGGCGTTCCATCATTCATTTTCGCCTGTTCCTTCGTCACACATTGTACGCCTTCAATATATACATCACTGGAAGCATCCTGTACATCCGCCAGAAAAAGATTCAATGCTTGCTCTGCATCCTGCGTGCCATCAGCATTGGCATAAGCGGGATTCAACATGTCATAAGCATTCGTATGGGAATCATAAAAGGGAGCCTGCCTCATCTGAAAAGCATTTAAAAGAAAATCCATTTGAGCAGCATCTGCCTTGTCTTTGCTTCCATCAAACGCATCCATCACATTCGGCGCTGCCAGAGCTGTTGCAGAACCCAATAACGCCAACACCACCATAAGCTCAATCAAGGTAAATCCCATTCTCTCTTTAATCTTCTCTAGCATTCTCCTGCTCATATTTAAACACTCCCCTCTGATGAGTAAACAAATGTATGGCCAGATGGAAATAAATGAGTTTTCCATTTATTCTCTCTTATCCTTCAGCATAACAAATTTCAATCCTTCCAACCGTAATGTTTCTTAAAATTATCTTAAAATCATTTTAATCAATCCCAAAATCAAACCTAACGAAAAAAGGGAGTCAATCGACTCCCCTTCCTCTCTGCCTGCTAATACTTGAATACTATCGGTTCGCTGTAAATTCGAGTGTCTCCATCCTCGCGATACGCCCAGATCTCCACCGACTTTGTAGCGTTTCGTGTCGATACTTTGAATTGATATTTGTTTTTTTCAATATCATAGCTTTCGATTGCAGTTTTCCACCCTTTATACTTGTAAATATATTTCCTTTCAATATGAATATAGGTGCCTTCGTCCACCTGAATATCAAGGCGTGCCCCTTTAAACATCAAGGTTTGTTCCACAATTGGTTTACTTGGTATACTCGGTTCCGTTGGTTCCGGGATCGTGCTTTTGAACGGAATTGCCTTTCGCCCAATTTCTTCGCCTTCCGCCGTCCTAATCACAATACCCATATTGTCAGGATCGATTTTCCCCGGCAAAATTGAAAAGCTTGAACGATTCAATCCCTTCTTTGTATCTACAAATTTTTTCCTGTTTGTAGACAGCAATTCGATTACATAATCCACATCCTCTGGATTGGCACTCGCGATTTCCGCTTCAATCTCTTCGAAATTTCCAATAGCAAATCGATATTTCCCATTGTCCAGCACCTCATAGGCGGCCTGAATCTCAATCGGTGCGATCCAGTTCCTAATTTCCGTCTCCACTTTCACCAGTTGATTGTTTGCAAATAAAGTGAGCGCCAACTTTCCATTCTTATTCACCGGAACGATACTTGTTGCAGGATATGTTCCATGGCCAGTCGAATTCCCTATTTTCCAGTTCAAAATCCCCCTCTCACCATTCGTAAGATTCGAAGTGATTTCGACATGCACAAGATTCGTCGGTCCTCTCGGCGAGATTTCTTGAATCCTGAGTTCCACGAATTCCGTTCCGGATGAATTCTCAGAATCACTTGTTCCAAAGATTGGCCTACCCATCAACTTTAATTTGCTTTTCATGACGGGCAACAAATCTCCAACTTCCGCCACAGCTTTTTCCCCATGACGAAGCGACTTTCCTTCCGACATGTAATAACCGATTGCGGGATGCAAGTCATTGCCCGTCTCTACGCGCACCTGATTAAGCAAACCATCCGACAAGGTAATTGTCGTTTCTCCTTTTTCGATAATCAGATCCATCGTATATGCTTTGTTGTACGAAAAATCTTTTAAAACACTTATGAGTTGGCCCGCTTTTTGCGCATTCGCATCGCTTGGCATTTTATAATATCGAAGCTCAGTTTCATGCTGGTCATTTTGCTCAAAAGCGAGAAAATCATAACTATTATCATTCACGCAGTTGAAAATGAAACCCGCAACAAATGCCTCTTTCGGATAGTCAATCGTTTCTCCTTCACCCGATGAACCAGAACTCCCGTCATCAATATATCCATCCGGTCCAGAATGGAGATAATGGAAGATATGAGGGTTCTTATTGTCTTTGCATTTGACATATCCTTCTTCTGCAGTTTGCATTTCCAAAAACCACCTAGAGATATCCAAGTCATATTTTCGGTGAAGGGTCTTTTCTCCTTCTTTGCTAAACCAAAATTCAATTGGCTTGCTTTTCCCATTTGGCAACACCTTCAAAGAAATCCTTTCAAAATTCAAACGTTTTTTCTCTCCCCCGTCAAAGCGATACTCCACTTCAATCCCAGGAGGCACAGTGCCTTTCTTCATGCCTGTATGCGCAATCCCATTTAGGTCTTGCGGCGCCCAAACAATCCACTCCTCATTAAATACGATATTTTCCCCTAGTGTAGGTTTACTTGTTTCCTCAACCATCTCCGTCTCAATCAGAAAGGTTGTCTTGTATTGGTATGGCGTATTTTGCTTAAGCTTGTCATTGAATTTATCAAAAAAAGATTTGTCTTTTTTCAAATAATCTTCAACGTAATCGATCCGCAAGCGATCATCATCCCCCACTATAAGCCAGGTCCCATTTTCTAACTCCTTGTCAGAGTACACATAAGAAATGGTATCCGTCCCCGGGATCTTCAACCGAATGCTCGACTGGTTTTGATCCTCTCGGCAAACAATCCATAAGACCCGCTTCTTCTCATCCACCTTAGCGAGGAATACCGTTTCTCCCTCCTTTTGTGTCTGCCCGGAATTCACGCACTGCGCGCCCTCCATATATGCTGCACTTCCCGGATTCACCACGGCATTCAAGAAACTTTGCAGTGTCTCCTTCGCCTTTTGCGGATCTACATAGGTTTCAATCAATGTGCCCTTTTTATCTTTCACTGCAACAAGATTGTCCGCCTTCATCAGGTCATAGTCTCCCTCATGGCCTTCGCAGAAAGATGCTTGCTGCAGCTGAAAGGCCGCCATGATCAAATCCATCTGCGCCACATCCGCATCGTCTTTGCTATGGTCGAAAACCGCCGTAAATTGCGGTGCCGCCATGGCACCTATTGTTGTTAGCAAACCCAAAATCAATATCAATTCAATTAGTGTAAATCCTAATGTCTTTTTCATCGTACCCTCCGTACTCCGCATTATAAAGGAAGGGCTTTTCTCTGTCTGGAAATTCCGCCTTAAAAAGATCTTAAAATTCATCACTGCATAAAAAAACCGAACGGCTCGCGTTCGGTTTTTCATCTTACTTAATTTAAATGATCTGTATAGCCTGCATATTCAGTTGAATACCAGGATTCATAATCTGCCTGAGAATCCGTAAACCAATTCGTAATATAAACCTGAACAGGTGTAGGATATGCATCCGGATAATACAAGCCATTAATAAGTTTCTTATCCTTGACAATCGCTCGTTTCCCGACGAAGAATGCAAATTTAACATCCCCCATCTCCTCGCTTGCAACAGGCACTTCTACCGCTCCGCCAAAGACATTCCGGAAAACCCCATCCTTGTCTAGCATATGAATGTACATGAGTTTGTGCGTGTCCGAATACGGTACCACATCGACAATCATCCAATCTGATATATCGTCAAACAAATCCCGCTCGTGATCCGCATGGGTTGTATCATCGGGACTAAAAACGGATTGTTTCACCAAATCCAGATCCATGTCCAATTGTGCGTTGGAGTTCACATTCTTGATCTCCAAGGCATTGGAGGTAAATGCCAATTCTTCACCGCTTTCCTGGTAATCAATGATTACCGAGAAGGTCAGCTCCTCATTGGTTGGATTATACGTCGATAAGTCATACCCCGCTGGCCGGTCTGGATCTCCGGCACGTTCAATCACCGTTACACTATAGTAACTGTCCGACCCTGCAGGAACATCTTCCTTCACTGGAATCTTCCAAAACCAATCGGGATCATCATATTGATACTCATATGAAGGATCCTCATCCGGATATGGCCTACCGTCCACCGGATCCTTTCCCTCTACGTTCACACCGTCATCGTACAACACAAATCTAAAGCCAATCTCCGTATGATAATACTCGTCTTCCAATGGCAATACAAAGAAGCTTTCATGGTCGCCAATAATCCAATTGTTGTCTGTGCTGGTCCAGCCATCTCCGGTATCATAAACCGTCGGATCCGTCTTCAATGGACGCGGACCTAATGATGCATGGGATAAGACATCATGCACCGGGCAATAAACATACAATCGGTCCCCTTGTATCTGCGCTTCGTACTGCGTGTCTCCCGATGGACAAGCGACATGATCCGGGAATCCCACCTGATCAGAAGTTGCAGGGTTGATGGCCAAATCTATATACGCGTCCAGCTTAACATCCCCGTCTCCCGACAACTCGGCATAGGCATATGGACTATCTGAATAGAGTTGTTCCATCTGAAAGCCATTTAAAAGAAAGTCCATTTGATCTTGGCAGGCCTCTTCTTCGGCATTATCCTTCACGCCAAGCATATTCGGGGCGGCGATTGCAGTAATCGATCCCAACAAGCCAATAATCAGCAATACTTCAATTAAGGTGAATCCAACACTTTTCCGGAGTTTCATCTCCCCTCCTCCTTCTTTTTCGATTCTTCATTTATTTATACCCTTGATTTCTTTACAAACAACTATTAACTATTTGAAAAAATTAAAAAAACAAGGATAAACACAAAGAACCGAGCAAAAATTCTGCTCGGCTCCTCTCTCTTACGGCAAATACGAATCAAATCCCGTATAATTTATCGGATTATCATACCAATAGGAGTACGGCTTTCCGCTTGCTTCATGATCCGCATCATAGTCGATATTCCAATGTTGCATATTCACCTGCACCGGTGTTGGAAACGCATCCGCATAATAGATCCCGTTTTTCAATTTCGGATCGATAGACTCTGAACGTTTCCCCATGAAAAAAGCGAATTTTACATCTCCAATCGAAACATCCGCTACTGGAACATCCGTTTCAAACAATTGTTGGAAATTGTTATCCGCATCCAGCATATGCACCACCATCGTTTTCATCGTTTCAGTTTTCGGAACAATGTCGATGATCAGCCAATCTGTTTCACCATCGAACAAATCACGCTGATGCACTTTATTTATCGTCAGGTCAGGATCAAATTCAGATTCCTTCATAATATCAAGATTCACCTTATCCAAAGCATTGGAATTCACGTTCTTCAACTCAAGGGCATTCGAACTAAAATTGATACCACCCTCCGTTTCTTGAAAATCAATGGCCAATGCAAATGCCAGATCCTGATTCGTCGCATTATAGGTTGCCAAATCATATCCTTCCGGCCGTGATGTGGTGCCGTTCGGGAGCTCAGTAACTGGATAATAATTGGTCGGAATTTCCAAATACCACTCCGGATCGTCATATTGATATTCATAGATCGGGTCGTTCCCATCATCATTCCCATCATCATACAATACCAATCGGAACCCGATCTCCATATGGTAATACTGACTCTCGATCGGCAAAACAAAAAAGCTCTCATGATCACCAACAATCCAGTTGTTGTCCACACTTGTCCAACCATCCAACGCCGTATATTCCGTTGGATCTGTCCTTGTCGGCCGCGGCGTTAAGAATCCATGGGAATACACATCATGCGTCGGACAATAAACGTATAATTTATCATCCTTGATCTCGGACCGATAGGCTGTCGGTGAATCCGATGGACAAACCACCTGGTCCGAAAACCCTATATTGATATATTCACTGGAATGTATCGCCTTTGCGATATAGGCATTCAATTTGATCTCCCCATCCGCCAAGGCAACAAAGGCATATGGACTGTTGGAACTGAATTGCTCGGCCTGAAACCCGTTTGCGATAAAATCCATCTGAGCCTGACAGGCTTCCGTCTTCGCCTTTCCCTCCGCGCTAAAAATACTCGGCGCCGCGATCGCCATGATCGAACCCAACAGGCCAATAATGATCAATAATTCTACTAAAGTAAATCCCAACTTTCTTTTCACCGCATGGCTCCCCCTTGCTGATACATTTCTTCCTTAATGGAAGTGGAGTTTTCTGACAACTCTCCCTCTCTAGTATACCTGGTCTTTTTGATAAAATCACTTAAATTCTTCCAAATAAAGCATAAAATGCCAAAAAGCGACCCTAATGGATCGCCATGTCTAATCGATTAACGCTCTGCAAGGTGCCGTCAATGGATAATTTATATGCAATTTCTACCTTTCCATGCCCCTCCGGATCGAGAGAGTACGAAAGAGAAAGCGTGTCGATTTGCAAACTCAATTCGCCAAAGGGGGTTTGATAGTTCGAACGATAGGTTTTTCCTGCTTCAAACTCCATCTGAGTCAACAATTCACCCTCGCGAATCATCAGAATTTTGCCCTCTTTAACCTTTACCGTTGTTCGAGTTCCCGCCATCCCCATCAATTCCGTCTCTTCATATCGATAGCAGGTCCATTCTCCGTCCTGAAACATTTCCGCTTCCGTGATAAATTCCATCTCATCGACTTCACCATCGGTTTCTTGCTGCGCATTTATTTGAATTCGAACTTCTTTCATCGGGTCCTCCTAGTAATTCTCAATACTGACTTTTTTCACATGACTCATTGGAAGCGAAACAATACGGCTTCCCGTTTCACGGAATTTTTCTGGATCATCACTCACAAAGAATCGATATTCCGGCGAGCCCTCGCGGTCCGACAACAGTCCCTGTTCCGCAAGCTGCGCCTTAACTGCCAAGGCAGTTTCCTTCGCTGGGTTGACCAATTGAACTTGGGTCCCCATCACCTTCCGAAGAGTTGCTTCAAGAATTGGATAATGGGTGCATCCCATAACCATGGCATCCACTTTCGCAGCCTTCATTTCTGCCAAATACTTCTCAGCCGTTAATCGTGCAATCTCCGTATCCTGCCATCCTTCTTCCACAATCTGCACAAAAAGCGGACAGGGTATGGATTCGATTTCCGCTCCCGGCAGCATTCGCCGAATGGCACTCTGATAAGCCCCGGAACGCACGGTGCCCGTGGTTCCGATCACACCGATCTTCCCATTTTTGCTTTCCCGAACGGCACCCTTTGCCCCCGGCTCTACAACCCCAACCAAAGGAATGTCAAACAAGTTCGCAACTTCTGGAACCGCCAGCGCACTGGCTGTATTGCAGGCGACAACTATCGCCTTCACATGATGTCGCATTAAAAATCGAATATTTTGCTTGGAATATTTAATAATGGTTTCCTTCGACTTGGTTCCATAGGGAATTCGAGCCGTATCGCCAAAATAAATGACATTTTCCTTGGGCAACACCTTTCTCAATTCTTTTAGTACCGTCAATCCACCAAATCCGGAATCAAAGATCCCAATCGCTTGGTTGTTCATTCCTCATTCCTCATTTTCTCATATTGTCTTGCGCCCACTAGAATCAAGGATTTCACCGAATCCATATGGGCTACCATGGCTTGCCTCGTCTCTTCCGGATTTCCATTGATCAAAGCGCGAAGAACCTTCGTGTGCTCTTCCGGCAAGGACGGCGCTTCTGCCGCCTCCTTCAAATACACCATGCGAAAGCGATTCACCTGTTCCGACAAGTCTTCCAAAATCTGAATCAATTGCTGATTTCTTGAAGCCTGCCGAATAATGCGATGAAACTGCACATCCTCTTTCAAAGCTTCTTTCATCTGATTGTTATCCATATGGACGATAAAGGCTTGCAAGCAGGTTTCAAGCGCTTGTTGCTGTTCTTTCGAGATTCTCAGCGCTGCCAATTCCGCCGCTTTCCCTTCTAGGCATCCACGGATTTCCAAGATATTCTCTGTATCTTCCAAAGAAATTTCCGCCACATAAACCCCTCTTCTAGGGCTGATGGTCACAAGTCCCGCCTTCTCCAGTTTTCGAATCGCTTCTCGAACCGGTGTCCGACTGACACCCAGCGACTCCGCCAACTGAACCTCCATCAACCGCTCTCCCGGGCGCAGTTCGCCCGACTGAATGGCCGATCGAATATTTTCAAATACAACTTCCCGCAACGGCTGATATTGTTCAATCTTCAACATAAAAATCTCTCCTTCTCGCCGTTTTCGATCGGATCACAATTGGATATTGCTCCTTTACTTGTTCAAATGCGCGATCTCGCGCTTCTTCTGTCCGATAAATGCCAAATACCGTAGGTCCGCTCCCGCTCATCATCGCAAAAACAGCCCCGCCTCGAATCAACTTTTCTTCAATTTCTTGAATTTCCGGGTGCCAGAGCACCGTAACCTCGCGAAGACGATTCCCTGCAGCCTTCCGCATGGTTTCAAAATCCTGCTCTTTCCATGCCCGAATCGCCAGTTCCGTTTCCGGATGAGGAATCACCCGATTCGCGTCCAAGGCTTCAAACACCTCTTTGGTCGATACGTGGATGCCCGGGTTGATCAAAAGAATGGGCAGACTCGGCTGATCCGAAATCCGTCTGAGCCTTTCCCCAATTCCTTTCGCCCTTGCCGTTCCTCCAAAAATACAGAAAGGAACATCGGCGCCGATGACGGCACCAATCCGAATCAATTGCTGCTGGGTAAGGTTCAACTCCCACAACTCGTTCAATCCCTTCAAGACAGCCGCCGCATCCGCGCTGCCGCCTCCAAGGCCAGCCCCATGGGGAATCATTTTTTCCAAATGAATGGCGACGCCCTTCTCCTTTTTGCCATAGGGCAATAAGGCTTTTGCCGCGCGAACGGCGATATTTTCATCATTAACCGGAAGTTCCGGAATATTGCAGGTCAAGTGTATCCCTTGTTCTCGATATTCCAATCGAATTTGATCCGCAAGTTCAATCTCTTGCATCATCATATCCATTTCATGATAGCCATTTGGCAATCGCTTCACTACATCGAGCGACAGATTGATTTTCGCGGGTGCTGCGATTTGTATCATTCGCATTTTATCCCTCCTATTACTCCACGTACTATTGTAATCGGAAATCCCCTATCAAGCAACCAAGATTTCTTTTCTTCTTGACGAACGGATCAAACCATGATACCGTATACCAGAAATCCATATTAGCAACACCTCATCTCTGCGGAGTTGAGGTAGAGGTCGCGTTTCTCATCAGTATTCCTTTGGAGGCCGGAAGCCAACGAAGAAGGAAAAAAGGGTGAATCGCCGAAGCAAAAACGTCCACGGTTTTTTGCTGGGGCTGCATTTAAAAAATGCAGAACTGTCATCAACACAAGCTCGCGTGTTGATGGAGGGCTATCTCAAGGAGCGGATCCGAGGACATATTTATGCATTTTTGCGTCCAACGTTTCGTTGGGCGTTTTTTTGTCCCTCCTTGTTATGGGTACAATAATTTACAGGAGGTAACAAAAATGGAATTTGGTTGGTTATCCATCCTGCCACCAGTGGTGGCAATCGTTCTTGCGTTTTTAACGCATGAAGTCATTCTTTCACTCTTTATTGCAATCTTCACAGGCACACTGATCTTGACGGGCTTTCACCCGATCACAGCCTTCACCTCTGTATTCGATACCCATATCCTGGGTGCGCTATACAGCGAATGGAACCTGGCAATCCTCGTTTTCTGTCTCTCTATTGGTGGACTCATCGGCATTTTATCAAAGAATGGCGGCACCAGCGGAATTGCAGACGCCGTTTCCGCTCGCGCAAAGAATGCAAAATCTTCTTTGTTTTCAACCATGATGATGGGTGTTTTGATCTTCTTTGATGATTATGCAAACTCTCTGATCGTCGGAAACACCATGCGTCCAATAACTGATCGCATGAAGGTTTCCCGCGAGAAACTGGCCTATATCGTCGATGCAACCGCCGCTCCCGTTTCTTCCATCGCCCTGGTTTCAACCTGGGTCGGCATGGAGATCGGCTTGATTCGAGACGGCATTGCGGATATCGGCTTGGAGATGGGGGCTTACGAATTGTTTTTACAGACTATTCCATACCGCTTCTACTCCCTGTTGAGCCTTGCGTTTGTCTTCTTTATGATCCTCTTGGCCAAAGACTTTGGTCCCATGTGGAAAGCGGAGCGCCGCGTTTATCTAACCGGAAAGGTACATGCTGATGACGCGCGCCCATTGATGAGCGACATCAACGAATTTGAAGGTCCAGCTGAAAAACGCCGCTGGATCAACGCCGTGCTTCCCATCGTTGTCGTAATTGGCGTCACCCTGTTTGGTCTTTATGCCAATGGCGGCGGACTTGAAGGAAAAACAATTCAAGAAGCCTTTGGCGATGCCGACGCCAGTGTTGTTCTCCTTTGGGCATCCTTTAGCGGAATTGCCGTTGCAGGCGTGATGAGCCTTGCTCAGCGTTTGCTGACCTTGAAGGAAGTCACAGACGCCTTTGTTGACGGCTTCAAATCCATGACCGTTGCCTGCATCATCCTTACCCTTGCCTGGACATTGGGCGGCATTAATAGTGAATTGGGCACGCAAACCTTTTTGGTTGAAAAAGCAACCGGCGTCATCGCACCGCAATTCATTCCAACCCTATTGTTTATCGTTTCCGCCCTCGTGGCGTTCTCAACGGGCACCAGTTGGGGCACGAACTCCATTGTTATGCCGATTGCCATCCCGCTTAGCTTTGCCATGGGCGGCGCAGCCCTTGTGATTCCTGCAGTAGGCTCGGTTTTAACGGGCGCCGTATTAGGCGATCATTGCTCGCCGGTATCCGATACGACGATTATGTCCTCCATGGCTAGCGCCTGTGACCACATGGCTCACGTAAAGACACAGTTGCCTTACGCCTTAACCGTTGGCAGCGTTGCCATCCTTGTCGGCTTTATTCCGTCTGGATTTGGCTTCTCTCCTTGGATCTCCTTGGCATTGGGCACTGTCGCTTTATTCTTTATCTTAAAGTTCTTCGGAAAATCAGTGGATCTGGAAAAGAACTAGTTTCCATTTCAATCGAATCAATAAAACACTTTGAAGCGTGGCGAAATTTGCCACGCTTTTTATTTTCCTGTTTTTCGCATAAAAAAACCAGACAATTGTCTGGACATAAAGAAAAGCGCAGAATCTGCGCTTATTGTGAAATCTGTTTGCAGCAATTAAACGAATTCAATCACTACATCTTCTGTCAGTACATCAGAGTACATGTAAGTTACCTGGTGCTCATAATTCCCTCGATCCTCTTTAACACGGACCATAAACACACATGGATAGGTCGATTCGAGAACGCCTTCTTGAAGTACGATTCGTTTTCGACCCTTGTTGGCGCTTATTTGCACCCTATTGCCTACATGTCCTTCCAAATGCTGTCGAATATCTGTGATGTTACACTTTCCCATTTGCATCACCTGCTCTCACTCGGAATATAAACATTATATCATAATTTTCCGAATTTTTAAATGGCCGTAAGGAATTGTAAGCCAGTTTTTCGGGCAATTTGTGTAAATTTTTTGTAAATTAAAGAGCTTTCCTATTGGAAAGCTCAAAACATCTTCCGTTTTGACAATAAAACATAAACAAAAATAGCCAAAAACAAGGACATAACCAAGATTATCCAGGATGCATTCACGTCTCTCATCCAAGGCAGGGGCACATTCATCCCAAAAAAACTGTAAATCATGGTTGGTATTGACAATACGACGGTAATTGAAGTCAAGGTCTTCATTACCATGTTTAGATTATTGGAAATGACCGATGCAAAGGCATCCATCATCCCAGAAAGGATATTGCTGTAAATCGTCGCCATCTCAATGGCCTGCTTGTTCTCAATGATAACGTCCTCGAGAAGGTCTTCGTCTTCTGGATAAAAACGAATCACATTCATCTTCAAGAGCTTCTCCAAAACGACTTCATTGCCTTTCAATGATGTGGAAAAATATACCAAAGATTTTTCAAGATCCAAAAGATGAATCAATTCCGAGTTCTTCATGGAACGATGAAGCTTGTTTTCCGTCTCGCTGGATTTCTTGTCGATCTTCTTCAAATAATACAAATACCTTGCCGATACGCGATACAGCATCTGCAAAATAAACCGATTGCGCTTAAATGTGAAGAAATTCTTCACTCGACCCTCAATAAACATCTGAATGGCCGATGTTTCACGCAAACACACTGTGATTACATCTTTTCCTTTTAGAATAATGCCAAGGGGAATCGTATCATAAACAATTCCTGTTTCGTCCTCATCTTCATAGGGAACATCGACGAGGATAAATGCCTCTTCGTTTTCCAGCTCAATACGAGAACTCTCTTCATCATCCAGTGGTCCTCTAAGAAAATCAAAATCGACGCCTGTAAATTGGTGAACCAATTGGAGCTCTTTCATCGTGGGATTCGTAATATTAATCCACACCTTCTCCTCATAGGTTTCCAATTCGACCAATTGACCTTCTACAGTTTTGTAAAAGTTTACCATTGTTCTCACCTCGCTATTCAATTCCAACCCTAAGCTGGAATTCGCGAAGCGTGTCGTTCATCCACAGCAATCATTGGGCGGTTGTTAAGTTGTTCTTCCGGGCTAAACTCGGTCCTTCGTCCATGGACTTCTGACACTCCTTTCAATAGTTACTCAGTTCCCTTCTATGTTATGGGATTTGAAGGATTTTTGCAAGGTTTTTGATATACTAAGTACGGGGAGGACAAAACGAATGGAAGAAAAAAAAGCATGTATGCAGACCGCCCTGCGGTCTTTAACCAGAAAAATGAGCAGCGAAAAGGAAATGCTCGAAAAGCTGCAAAAGAAAAACTACTCGCAAGAATCGATTGACGCCACCATCAGCGATTTAAAACGGCTTCGCTACCTCGACGACACCCGATTGATCGACGCCCTCTGCGAAGAATACTTCACCTTTAAAAAATACGGCCCCATCCGCGTCAAACAAACGCTCTTCAAAAAAAAGTTTGCCGCCCAGCTGATTGATGAAACTTTGCTCCATCACGACGATCCCCGCCGGGATCAGCGGCACGCCCTCTATTGGGGCGAAAAAAAGATGCAACGCTTAGCCCAAAAGGAACTCCCCGCGCAGGTGAGAAGCCTGCAGCAACATCTGTACACCAAAGGATTTCGACCCGATACCATTCGCAAAGTGGTTCAAACATTGATTTTCGACAAGCAGCAGGATTTCGAATAAAAAAACCAAAAGAGCGCGGGAAGTCCCGCGCTCTATCTTGCTCTTTTGAACAATTGCAAAACCTCTTCAATCTTCTCTTCAGCCTGATCGTTGTTTAGAATCGCATCCTTGACACAATGATGGATATGCTGATCCAGAATCTCAAGGTCCGCTTTTTTCAACAGGGCTTGCACGGCCAAAATCTGATTGGATATGTCCACACAATACCGCCCGTCCTCCAGCATTCGAACGATCCCGTCCAACTGGCCTCGCGCCGTCTTCAGCATCTGCATCGCACGCTTTCTCTCCTCGTTCATTTCAATAATGGGTTCCATTATTCGACTTCCACTTCAACAACATCGTATCCCGCATCATAAATCGCATCCCTGATTGCCTCTTCCGACATGCCAGCCCCCATTACCTCAACGGCCTTGGAATCCATCAGAATCTGTACATTCTCGACCCCCTCCAATTGAAACAATGCATTCGATACCGCCATTACACAATGCTGACAACTCATTCCCTCTACCTTTAAATTCATCTTCATTTTATCATTCTCCTTTTATTTGATTTTCATCGCTTTTAATCGCAGCGAATTGCTGACTACAGATACGCTGGACAGTGCCATGGCTGCGCCCGCCAACATCGGATTCAAGAATCCGAGAGCTGCCAACGGAATCCCTGCCGTGTTATAGAAAAACGCCCAGAACAAATTCTGCTTAATCACTTTCATCGTTGTTCGGCTCAATCCGATAGCAAGGCTGATGTTTCGCAGATCGCCCCGCATCAAAGTGATGTCCGATGCCTCCATGGCAATATCTGTACCTGTCCCCATGGCAAATCCAATGTCTGCCTGCGCCAATGCCGGCGCATCGTTAATGCCATCGCCAACCATTCCAACAATTTTCCCTTGCGCTTGATATTTCGAAACAGCTTCCGCTTTATGATCCGGCAAGACTTCTGCAATCACCTCCGTGATCCCCGCTTGCGCCGCAATTGCATGCGCCGTTCTTTCATTGTCGCCTGTCAACATGACAACCCGAATCCCTTGCGCTTGCAATTGTCGCACCGCTTCAAAGGAACTCTCCTTCAAGGTATCGGCAACGGCAATCCATCCAATGACAGACTCCTCGTCTGCTACCACCATTACGGTCTTCCCTTGCCCTTCCAAGGAGGCGATCGCCTCACCGCTTTGGACAAGATCAAAACCAAGTTCCATCATCCATTTCGGTTTCCCGATTTGTATCTTTTTCCCAGAAACTTTTGCCGAAACGCCTTTCCCCGGAATCGCTTGAAATTCCTCAACGGACTGAAACTGACCGCCATAGGTTTTGGCTTTTTCCACTACGGCTCTTGCCAAAGGATGCTCGGATTGATCCTCAATGGTTCCGACAAGTCCAAAAAACCGTTCCTCTTTCCATTCGCCCGACTCAAAATCGGTAACCACCGGTTTCCCATACGTCAGGGTCCCTGTTTTATCCAAGATCAGCGTATCCAATTTTTGGGCACCTTCCAAATGCTCACCGCCTCGAATCAAAATGCCATTTTCTGCACCCCGGCCCGTTCCCACCATAATGGCGGTCGGTGTTGCCAACCCCAACGAACACGGACAGGCAATGACCAGCACCGCAACCGCTCGCAATATCGCTGTTTCCATTTCAAATCCCAGTCCTAGATGGGCGAAAAACGTGACGATTGCAATCCCAATAACGATCGGCACAAAAACTCCGGACACGCGGTCCGCCAAACGCTGTATCGGCGCTTT